>CAZJUQ010000021.1:0-32537 GCA_964549335.1 uncultured Lentimicrobiaceae bacterium
GGATAGTTTCAATCCTTGTTTTGGTGGAATGGTCTGATAAACCCCGTTGATACTTCGGTCGTAGCCGACAAGTTAAGGTGTTTCAATCCTTGTTTTGGTGGAATGGTCTGATAAACGCGTCTGTTTTTATCAGAATTTGAAAATCAATGATTTATTATGTTTTTTTGTTTTGTATTTTTATGTTTTTTCAATATGTCAAAGAACGTGGTTTTATGCTTTTTGTTTAGTTTTCCGAAAACATATAAATCACGTTATCATAAATTTAGTGCCTTTTTGCCGCAGGTTAAAAATAATTTTATACCCGGAAAGCATTTTTATTTTGTACACAAATTTTGATAGGTGCAAGTTACACATCTTTTTTTATAGTTTGTACCTTTGGGATAAAAATTATTATCAACTATTTTAAAAATGTTTTCGGCTGCATGTTTTACCTTGCTTTTTGATTTTTCGTTTACTTCCACTTCTACCAGTTTGTTTTTGCTGCGGATATATACGAGATAACCACGATTTACTTTTTTGCCGAAATTTTCTTCTATCAGTATTGAATAACAAAATATTTGGGTTTTGTATGTGTCGAATACACGGTCTTTGTATTCGGCAAATTTAAAGTCCAGTGGTGCCATTGTGCCGTCATTTAATTCCAGCACTTCGTCTATTTCGCCTCTTAACCAGTTGTTTGTCAAATATTGATTTATATGTTTTTTTGTTACACCTATCTTTTTTCGCAAGTAGTCGATATTTTGTATTGCTTTAATTTCGTGAATATTGCGCCCTTTCATTACCTTAAAGTTTTTCTCTTCGTATTGCGGTATTGCCAATACATACTCGAAATATGTAAATCTCGGGCAGAACAGATATTCTATGATTTGTGACGGTGTAAGTGTCATAATTTATTGTTTTACAAAAACATTTCTCTTACTTCATCGGTAACGAGGTCTCTGTCGAATGCTTGTCCGAGCAATGCACTTTGTTTCAATTCGGTTTTGTTCATCGGAAAAATATAAACCGAGTCGGTTTCTTCGTCAATCAATTCTTCTATTTGCAATTGCAATGTATCCTTATCGTTTTCTTCGAGTGTTCCGAGAAAAACGGAATATTGCACTCTATACAAACCGGTTTGTTCGCAAAGTTTTGCCACTCTGTTTCGCGTTTTATCTTTGCTTATGTCGTAAAGAACCCATACTATCATAGTTCAATTATATTTAAGGGTTTTACATTGTCTTTTTTAATCAATTCGTTTGCATATTGTCTGGCTTCCGCAAGAATTATGTTGTTGCGTGTTTGGTTTCTCCCTTTGTATCTTATGGAGTCGCCGTCCATAAATTTATTGTATGCGCTTATCAGCAATTCTTTTCCTGTTTTGTTCAGGCTTATACCGTTTGTTATTTTATCGGTGTGCGATTGGTTTACTTTTTTTGCCGAAAACAATTTAAAAACCACTTCAACGGCATATATCCTGTACGGTTCGATAAAATCGAAAACAAAACTCAGTTGGTTGTAGTCGTCGCGATGAAGGTATCCGAGATATGGGTCGAGTCCGGCCAGAATAAGCGATTTTTCTATTTTTCCGTAAAGTATTCCGAAAGCATAATTCAAAAATGCATTGAATTGATCTTTTGCCGGCCGGGAGCTCCTTCCGTTAAATTTGTGGTTTTTGGGTAAAACATAACTAAGAGTTTCGTAAAACAGTCTTCCCGACGTGCCTTCCAAACCGCGTATTACGCCGGCAACATCACCGGTGTTTTCTCCTTCTATTTGCAATAACGAAACGTTTATTGCTTCCATTTTTGATATCTTGTCGTCGAAATATTCGGCATATTGTTGCCGGTGCTTTTTAAGTTTTTTGATGAAATTAATCTCATTGTCTATTTTGGCGGCTATCCACCGTTTTGTGGCTGCCAAACCCTCTTTGTTCAAGCTGCTTTTTAACTGTTCTTTTCTTATAAGTGATGTGGAGCCGAGTTTGCTGTGCCATATTCTACCGAGCGGGCGTCCGTCCCAATTTATAAAGACGATGTCGATGTTGTTCATTATGGCGAGTTTTACGGCATCGCTGCTCAATGCTGTTCCTTCCGACAAAATTATCGATTCGAGTTTCTTTGCCGAAAACAGATGTTTTTGCTCTTTGCCGTTTTTCTTTATCCTGATTTCAAACATCTGATCTCTGATATGAACATAAGAACCGTATGTGTTGATATACAATTGCATGGTGTAGAATTATTTTTTTTTGATTACCGTGCCGAAGCCGCGGGCTACCGATTTGCCTATGCCGGCATAATCCGGTATGATGGCATTGGTTATAAATATCCCTTCGAAGGCGAGCATCTTTTTGTTTTTAAAATGTGTTGTTTTTTCAAAAAAATGTCCGTTTACCATAATTCTTTCATTAACAAAAAATCCTATACCTTTATAAAAACTCAAAATATTGTTTTGTAATTGGTTGTTTAAAAATTTGTTTTTATCGGTGCCGGTTTTTAATGTAGAATATATGTTGAAATTTTTTTGGTTCAGGGCTATCCATAATGTCTTAAACCGGTATTCAAACAATGTAGATAATTCTCCAAACCCGATAATTTTGTTTTCGATGTTTTTTGCATTTACGGCATATTCAATACCGTCTATATCCAGTTTTTTTATTTTCAGAAACAGGTCGATAAGCAACCGTCCGCCTTCCCCGAAACCTGTGAGCATAGGTATATTATCCACCACTTTGTATTGAACCAACGGATAGGCATACCGTTAACTGCCATCTTCGAAATGGTTGTGAAGCAACGGTGAATACTCTTTGAACAGATTGCCGAAAAATCCGCGTAACTTGTGCGCATCGCGGGTCTGAAACCGCAAGTCGGGAAAACGGATGATAGTTTGGGTTATTTGGTAACTCATGGTTTTGTCTTTTATATATGATAAATAGTGTATGATTTTGTTAAGTATGAATGATAAAAACTATGTTTTTTTGTGGGTTTTATTAGTGGTGAGGAAAGCTGTTTATGGTCCGTATGTCATTTTATTAAAATTATAAAATGTCGAATGTAGGAGTTTCTCGTATGAATCCCGTTTCAATACTATAGTAGTCATTAACTTTCTCACTTCTAACAAGTTTAATGTTTTCCGTATATTCATTAATGTTTTCAAGTTCTCCGGAATATTTTTCCGGAACGGCAATTATATATTGGTTAAATGTTTTTTTGAAATTCCGATCAAAATCCGCTTTTGTAATTTCTCCATTTAGCATTGCCGTATATGCTTTGCGGGCCTGTTTGGCTTTGTTGTTCAGTTCAATAAATACGGATTTTGTCCAAGGTGCGCTTTTAATGATTTTAAATTTATGTACGGTGAATTCGTTATTATCGTCACTGTCATATTTTAATGTCTTCATTGCATTAAATAGGCTTCTTGCTTCGGTAAAAGCTTCTTTTTCGGAAATGCCTGCATAGTACTCTTCAAGCATTCTTAAGTATTGATTCTCGGGTATCTCTTTTTTGTTTTGTAATGCCTTAATTGCCTGTTGTCTTGTCAGTGAATCGTAAACGAGGGCTGCATCGTAATTTGTGTTGTCTTTACGGAACTGTATCACATACAGAGGCGAAAGTATTTTCCCGGGGTTGTTTTCACGATTGATGCGACCGGCAACCTGAACAATGGAGTCAATTGGGGCTAAATCTCGGAATCCCATATCGAAATCAAGATCAACACCGGCTTCAACCACTTGTGTTGAAACCAAAACGGGAGCTTTACCTTTTTTAATATCTGTTTTTATATTTTCAATAATATTCAGCCTTACGGCAGGAACTATGTTTGTTGAAATATAGTAAAGGTTTTTTATTCCGTTTTCTTTTAATTCATTGAAAATGTCAATGGAACGTTGAACGGTATTGCAAACGATTAAACAAGATTCGTTATTTTTTCTTTTTTCCGTAAAAAGCCCGTAAAAATCAGCTGCCGTTTCCAAATCATTTTCCAAGAGGGGAATAATTTTGGTGCGATTAAATTTTTCGAATACTTTTTCATAATCTTTCAAAAGTTCTCTTGGAGTTATCTTTTGTCCTTCTTCGTTTTCAACTATTTCTTTATTGGCGAGTTCAAAAATCTTGGGTTTGGTTGCGGTCATTAAAATTAATCTCGTGTTCAAGTATTTGGCAAGGTAGAACAAAACAGTTCCAATTAAAGGAAGTTGTTCTAACCGTAGTGTTTGTATTTCATCAAGAATAACAATTGCACCGGCAAGATGATTGAATTTGAGCAGCATCTTGTTGCGGTTGCTGATGAGTGTTTCGAAAAACTGAACAAAAGAGGTAATCACAATATCCGATTGCCAGGTGTTGAGCTTCATTAGTTTTTTGTCGTAACTATCGGTGTTGTTGTCTGTTCCGAAAATATCGGCATATTGATAGTGTCCGAGAATATTTACACCGGTTTTGTCAAAAACATCATTATAAACCTTTAATCCCTGTTCAATTATATTAATGAAAGGTAGGCCGTAGATAATTTGCGGTTCGAAGTTTTCTTTTTGACTGATTTGTTTTTTCAACCGCAAAGCAAAGTCAAGGGCGGTTAGCGTTTTGCCTATGCCGGTAGGGGCAGTTAAAGTGAAAATATTTTCTTTTAATATGTTTTTGTCTTCGAGGTTTTCCAAAACGGAGGCACGAACCCAATTGCGAATGGTGTTTTGTTCATATCCGTCTATCTTTTCAAGAGGCGGCAACTTTTTTGAGTCCGCTTTGCCGATAAATTTCTCCACTGCGTTTACAGGAAGCTTTTTACGCGCGTAAAGTGAAGTGCCCGAAGCATCAAGTTTATCTGCCTCTATTAGTAACGAAAAGAGATAATTTATTGTAAAATAATGCTGAACGGATGGCGATTTTATGATTATCTTTTTGATGGTTTTTCTGATGTTTTTTTGGACTTTGTCTTGAGGAAATATAAGAAACCGTTCAATATCTATTCCGTCTATATCTTTGTTAATAAACTCTTTGTTTTTATGAATGTCATTCAATTGACGGTTGATAAACTATCCGTCTCAATATTAATTTTGAACAAACCGGTACCTAAAATGTTTGAAAGACTACTGTGATGGTTAATGATTATGTAATAAAGAATTGCAGCGTAAAACGGATCGTCTTTAAACTTGTTCAAGAGGTAAATTGCTCCAATCAACGAATGGTTTTTGAGCTTTTGATTTACTTTCTCTTTTCCGAGTAAATAATTTTGAAAGAAAGTTGTGTATTTGCCCAAGTCGTGAAAGTGTGATAATTCAGAAATTATCTCTTTTGGTTCTTTGGAAACACTTAAATTAACCGATGATAGAATGGAATCAATGGCTTTTTTATTTACATCCCGGAGATGATTCTTAAGAAGTTTGGAACCTTTCCTGATTCCGTTAATTTCTGTTGCGTGCGAATAAAATTCCATCACTCTAAAAATTGAATTAATTGTTTTTGTCCGTTATTAATTAGTTCGTACACCGTTCCGGTCATTTTAACATTCAACGGAACGCCACCGGTGGTGAATAAAACCCTGTTCATTTTTACCACTTCCCTGTCTTTATTAGCTTTAAATTCTGCCGGCATCAACTCTTCTTCAATCATAAAATATCTGAAATCATCATTTTTTTCAAAGACAATCTCCATAATATCTTTCGATAATCCTGCGGAATTTAAAGCTGCTGTTTCATTTTCTAAAACTCGGGATTTAACATCTTTATAGATTGTTACGTTGGTTATTGTTGCCGAAAAATTTGCTGTTCCGAGAGAGGTGTTATATCGGAAATCTCCCGACAAAAAAGTTTCTTTGATTTTCCCGTAAATATTATTTTCTTTCTCGCCGGGAGCAACAAAAATTCTGTATTTCACATTGTCGTGTCGTTGATCTATTCCCGAAATAACTTCAAATGGTGTTTGAATGTGCTTTAGTTTTCCCCTGAAATCGGAATCTCCCTTTACCATAAGATAGTTTAGGCGGTGGAAGGTTTTTTTTATGGGTGAAAGTATGGCTGCTCCGAGTTTGATTTTTTCCGATTTAAAATCTTCGTAATAACTATCTTTTTCATAACCGATAGCTCCGGCAATAATGCCCATGAGGGTTGTCCGTGGCGGAATACCGAAAGTAAAAGCGGTATTGTTTGCATAATACTTTCTGAAATGAGCAAATTTCCCTTCTATATCAAATGATAATACTTCCATAATTAATGAGTTTTAATGATCAAACCAATCAAAAAGATATTTGGGATTATATTCTATTTCGTATTTTTCCAAAAATTCCAAATACTCTTCTTTAAAAGTTTTCTTTTTATGATGTTTTTGTTGATTTAGAATATATTTTACCACTCTGTCGATTTGGGATTTTGAGTATGAGAAGGCTCCGTATCCGTTTTGCCAGGCAAACTTTTTAAGGGCAAGTCGCTGGTCGTTAATATAGTTAGTCGAAGCAATCTTAATGTCGTGAACGAGGTCGGCAATGGTTATATTGGTGCCGAATCCGACGAGGATATGTATATGATCCGATACGCTGTTAATGGCTATAAGTTTTTGTCCCCTGTTTTCAACTATACCCGTAATATATTTGTGGACTTCCTCACGAAAGTTGTCGTGAAGCAAACTTTGTCGCCATTTTACGGCAAAGACGATTTGCAGGTAGATTTGTGTGTATGTGTTTGCCATTGTTTGTTGTTTATGTGTTTGTTATTGGGAAAGTCCTACGGACTTTATGTGTTGCTATGGTTTGTTGTGTTACCAACGGGTAATCCCTAACGGGATTGATTGTGCCTGATGTAATCGTAGTTTGTTGTGTTGGGAAAGTCCTACGGGCCTTATGTGTTGCTGCGCTTTGTTGCGTTAAAAACGGGTAATCCCTAACGGGATTGATGATACCTTGAGACATAATATTAATCTTTTTTGGGTTTTTCATTTAAGTCTTTTATAATTGTTTGTTGGATAACCCCTTTAGGGGTTTTCCGTTGGTACCACAAAAAAACAGCAAAGACGAAAACTCCGTTAGGAGTTTCCCGTTAAATTTCCAAATCCATATCCGGCGCTTTCTTGATGATCACCTCTTTAATTACAGAATCATTATCACTAATCAATTTTTTCAGCTTACCGGCGTCAAAAACCAAATCACTGAAACCTCTTACCTGTTTATGATCAATTCCTTCTTTCGGTTCAACGGAGACATAATTTCTCAAATCACCGAAATATCCGTTATTGTAGCCGTCTTGATAAACAATCTCCACATATAATTTCGGATATTGATTGAGCTTTGATCTTGTAGGCATGGCCGAAATGCTTTCCCAAATTGCTTTTCTGAATTCTTTTAAATCATCTTCGGTAAGTCCGGTTGTTTCGGCGGCATTTTTATTTATGGTGCCGTTAAAAGCCAACAGGCTGTAATACAGGCGGTAATCTTTTCCGAAAGTGCTTGAGTCGTCGTTCATAATGGTAACAATGGAATTGGAATCCATCAGCTCGACTTTGTTTAGCGAATAACCCCAGTTTAATTGAATGGCACCCGTGTATGCATGCGTAAATCCTGCTACAGCAAAAGCACCACCGAACATCCTTATATCAATAAATTTTTCTTTTACCAAATATTCGAGCAGATAATAATTTGCTTCTTTAGGTTTAAACTTTTTATCTGTAAGTTCTTTTAATATTTCCGAAACATCGTTGTCCTTTTCTTTAATTACTTTTTCGTATGCTTTAAGAAATTCCGGTTTGTCTTTAAAAACGGTTTTAATAAAGTCAACATCTTTCAGGCTTCGTTCAATTACCGCTTTTAATTTAGTATCTGCCGAGACCTTGGAATCACCTTCCATATCCACAAAAATTTCTTTTCCCTGTGTTTTCAGGAAATCCCTGATAAAGCGTTTTACTCTAACATCTGTTACCAGATTGGTTTTTGTATCGTAATCCATTCTTGGTTTGTTTTCCTGATCGGGGTCACCGTTAGGATTACATTTTATTGCTTCGTACAGAAACAAAAAGTCCGAATTGTTTTTGATTATTTCCGACATTGTTTTATGTTTTTATGGTTTATAACTTTATTTAATTGTCTTTATCCGTAACCTCATTTTCTTTTTTATCATCTCCTTGAATTATCATTCCGAATGAATATCCCGAGAGTATATAAAACACGTTTTCTTCCGGAGTCATTGTATTATCGGGCGTATTGGGATTGAAATTTTCGATAAACCTTGCAAAATTGTGTTCCACACCCGAAATGTTGATTTTGCTTGCATATTGTCTGACTTTTTCGGCCAAGTCAAGATACAAACGCATAACGGCATCTTTGTCCATTCCGTTATAATTCAGTTTGTTCATCACCGGTTTGGTTTGGTGATTACTTTTGAATTGTGCATATGCCACATCATTCAGAGCTCTTCCGAGGTAGAACAATGCTTTTTGCGCAGCAGTGTAATTCATGTCGTCAAAAAATTGTTCTATTCTTTGCCGGTAATCATTTCCGGCAACTTGTGTACCGGTTTTATTAATGTTTTCTTCCATGATATTATTGTTATTTAAAAGTTTTAAATTTTTCAAAAGCTTTATAAAAACCAGATAATTCAAAACACTGTTGGAAACAGCATAATCAAAATTACCTTTATCGTAAATGTTCGGATAGCCGTTATGTTTTCCTTGTTTGAATTGTCCCGACCGTTGCACGATAAGGTATTTTGTAAAATGTTTGAATAAGATATTTTTATCTATCATCCGGTGTTCAAATACATCTTTAAACAGTTCCAAAGCTTCGTTTTTGTTGCTGTCCGTTTTAACCGGAATATATTTATAAAACTCGTAAAAGTTAAAAAATGTATTGCTGTTGTAGTGTTCGGCTAAATAATTATTAAGAGTATTCAGTGTTTCTATAATGTTTAGAAACCAAAGTTTACTAACATCCTTAATCTGATTGTTCGATTTAAAGTAGTTTCCATCCGAATCAATAGAAACAAAGTTTAGCCAATAAGTGTTGTCATCAATCTCGTCGGTAATACTCGTGTTTAGATTGCGTATTTGGTTGTGTTTGAATAATAAATCGGAATTATTAGAGATTCCGTTTAAGGCATAATCAAAATCAATATAACTATTTCCAAAAAATACCGGAATGATAACGTGATTAATATTGGCTATTTTTACAACATAATTATTAAGCAAAAAGGTTGATGCTATATCAAGAAACTTCTGATTGGTTTTGCTAATCTGATAATTATTACCGAATAATTTTTTGTTGAAACCTGTAGCATAGTTCTTGGTTTCGGTAACAAACATTTTGTTTAAACTGTATCGGGTTTCAAGTTTTAATTCTTCCACATCATTTTCGAAAACACCGGTAGCATAACATAATTTGTTGACGTTTTCTTTTTGATTTGTTTCGCTTGAAAGAAAATTTTTGTTGACAAAATCAATATATTCGTTTGTTTGAGCAAGCGGTTTGGGTATGGGATATCCGTTTCTTTCATATTTAACGGAAGCGGTAATAATTGCTATATCCTCACCTTTTTTCAGGTTTATTTCTTTGTTTAGATTTTTAGGGTCTAATTTTTCTTCACCTTTTTTATTGACCGTGATTTTTTGAAGCAAAACATCTTTTAGTGTAGTAATTGCATCCAGTGTTCTTAAAAAATCTTCGGAAACACCTGTTTCTTTTGACTTTAGGTATAATTCGCCATGTTCAGCTGTCTGTAAATCAGTTTTATCTATTTTCCCGAAAAATGATTTTAATAATCCTTCGATTTTGTCTTTTTCTGTCGTTGCATATATGGCTTTATTATTTCCGGGTAAAGTCTTTAAAAGCAGGAAATCGATTTTATCTTTTTCAACATCCAATTTTTTTAAAATATTCATTTTGATATCATGCTCGTCAATATCAAAAAGTATTTCAGCAACATAATATGTTTTATTTTCGTTAAGTTTTTTGGGTTCCGTAAGAAACCTTTCAATAGGCATCATTTTTTCAGCCCGCCATTTACCTATTTTAATTAATGTGTCTAACATATTTTATTGTTTTATTTACTAAACTAAACGGTGTTTCTTTTCACTTTTTCAGCCTCTCTTTCATCGTTCCAAATTTACCGGAAAAACCGCTGATTTCCAAGGGTTGTTAATAAAATACGGTTTTCCTTTGGTTTTTATGGTGCAAAATTAAATCCGTTTACTGCCATTATTTGTCATTGGTTAAAAAAATCAAACTTTTTTATTTTGGTTTTCAAAAATCCGTTGAGTTTATTATTGTCGATATCGTATATTTCGCCCGGAAGGCCGAGGATAAAGCGTGCAACGCCGTCGAATTTTGTAACCCAGCCGTCGAATACATATTCGTTATCTGCAATGGCCGTGATAAATTGTTCCGACAGGGGATACTCTTCCGTCATCAGGTTTTTTGCTTTCAGCGACATACGGAATTTTATTCCTATACGTTTTTCTCCGCCCATGCGGAAGCAATCGAGGAAATCGGCTTTGTGTTCTTTTTCGTATTCCCATTTTTCGCCGTTGATTTCCACTTTTTTCATTCTGTCGATTTTAAAGAGTTTGTTTTTTTTCGAACTTATTTCGTAAGCCCATATTGATATGTAATTGGGTGTAAAGTCGAAAGGTTCTACCTCTCTGTCGTATATTTTACCGCTTCCCGACGATCTGTATTCTTTTATCAGCACTTTGTTTTTGTTACGGATTGCTTCCAGCAACGGTTTTATTTTCGATGATTGTTCTTTGGTGACAAATCTTATGGCAATACGATCGTTATCGTAGAGTGCGGCCAGTTTACTCACAAGGTTTTCTCTTGTTTTTGTTGAAGTGTCGATATTGTTAATGGCTTCGTTTAATATATAAGCCTCCTCTTCCGAAAAGTGCAAAAGCGAACTGATGTCGCGTATGGTTTTATTCTCTTTTTCGATGATATACCGTCCCTGATTGTAGTCAACGACAAATCCGAAATTTTTTAAAGTCTCCATATAACGGAAAAAACTCCTTTCCGAAACATTGAGTTTTTCCATAATCTCTTCTTTTGAATAGCTTCGTATTCCCGAAAGCATATCAAGGAGTCTCAGGATATTTTGTGCGGTTTTCATACGTGGAAAATTAAAAAACGGGTTATAAAAGGTTTTTTACACCGACAAATATAATTAAATAAATGTTTTAACCGGGTTGTTTCGGGCAAAAGGGGGACGGTAATATTCCGTCTTTTTCTCATATCTTTGCAAAAAAATAAGATATGAAACCGGATGGTATTAGAGTGCGTTTTGCCCCGAGTCCTACGGGACCTTTGCATATAGGTGGTGTTCGCACGGCTTTATATAATTATTTATTTGCCCGCAAAAACGGCGGGAAATTCATTTTGCGCATCGAAGATACCGATCAAACCCGTTTTGTTGAAGGTGCCGAGGACTACATTATAGAATCGCTTAAGTGGTGCGGGATAGAGTTTGACGAAGGAGTTACCGTGGGAGGTGAATATGCTCCTTACCGGCAGTCGGAGCGCAAAGATATTTACAGCGAATATGCAGGCAAGTTATTGCAATCGGGTAATGCTTACATTGCTTTCGACACGCCCCGGGAGCTCGACGCATTACGCAAGCGGTACGAATCGGAAAAGAGGACTTTTACATACAATCACGAGGTAAGAGGCGCTTTGCGTAACTCTCTGGCACTGCCGCAGCAAGAGGTGGAAAAGCTGATGGGTGAAGGCACCCCCTATGTCGTAAGGTTTAAGATGCCTGCCGGCGAAACGGTTGTTATGGAGGATATTATTCGCGGAACCATTGAGGTGAACACCGCCGCTTTGGATGATAAAATATTATTTAAGTCGGACGGCATGCCCACCTATCATCTTGCCAATGTTGTTGACGACCATTTGATGATGATTTCGCATGTTATAAGGGGAGAGGAGTGGTTACCTTCGTTGCCGTTGCATGTTATGCTTTACAAGGCATTGGGGTGGGAAGCTCCCCGGTTTGCCCATTTGCCGCTGTTGTTAAAACCCGACGGTAAGGGCAAATTGAGCAAACGCGACGGCGACAGGCTCGGGTTTCCGGTTTTTCCTGTACAATGGACCGATCCTTCAACGGGAGAAAAATCGCGCGGTTACCGCGAAGAGGGTTATTTCCCCGAAGCTTTTGTAAATATGCTCGCTTTGCTGGGCTGGAATCCGGGAGATGAACGCGAACTTTTTACGCTCGACGAATTGTCGGAAATATTTTCACTCGAAAGAGTAGGTAAGTCGGGGTCGCATTTCGACCCCGAAAAAGCAAAATGGTTCAATCATCAATATTTGGTTAAAAAGAGCGACGGGGAGCTTGCTGAGCTTTTTATGCCCGTATTGAAACAGAGGGGGATACTTGCCGATAAAGATTTTGTAATTCGTGTGATATCTTTGGTAAAGGAGAGGGTTAATTTTATAAGCGAACTGTGGGAGCAGAGTTATTTCTTTTTTGTTGCTCCCGAAACATATGATTCAAAAGCCGTAAAAAAAAGGTGGAAGCAACAAAGCTATTATCAAATGGAAGAGTTGAAAGAGTTGTTGCTTTCGTGCAAAGATTTCACCTCCGAAAATACGGAACGGGTGGTAAAAGAGTGGATTGCCGAAAAGGAGTATGGTATGGGAGCGGTATTAAATGCTTTCAGGTTGTTGATTGTAGGTGCATTGAAAGGTCCGCATCTGTTTGATATAATTGCTTTGATAGGTCAGCAGGAAACGGTAAACAGAATGGAAAGAGGTTTGCACGAACTTGGTAAAAAAGAGTAATACGATGGCTGTAATATCGATAGAAGGAATGGAATTTTTTGCCTATCACGGCTGTTTTGAAGAGGAAAAAATCATAGGAACCAAATTCCGTATTGATGTGTTTCTTACCGTTGATACGACAAAGGCCGAACAAACCGACAATCTTCACGATACCGTGAATTATCAATCGGTTTACAGGTTAATAAAAGACGAAATGGATATTAAATCGAACCTGCTTGAGCATGTAGGAAGACGTATCATTAACAAAATTTTGAAAGCTTTCGGACAGGTTAAGTCGGTACGTTTAAAAATAAGAAAGATGAATCCTCCGCTTGGCGGGAAAATAGATTTTGTAAGTTTGGAAATGGAATAACGGCATCAGTTTTCCATTCCTGCCGTGGTAATCAGAAAAGCATAAACCATAGCCGTCTCTTTTTGGCGTTTAAATCTTCCCGAGGCGCCGCTGTGTCCGTAGTTCATGTTTACGTGCAGCAGCAGCGGATTGTTGCCGGTTTTCATGTCGCGCAATTTTGCCACCCATTTTGCCGGTTCCCAATATTGAACCTGACTGTCGTGCAAACCGGCGGTAACAAGCATTGCCGGATAATTTTGGTTTTTTACGTTGTCGTATGGCGAGTACGACAGCATGTAATCGTAATAGGTTTTGTCGTTGGGATTTCCCCATTCGTCGTATTCGCCTGTGGTTAGAGGGATGGTTTCGTCGAGCATTGTTGTAACCACATCCACGAAAGGCACTTCGGCAACAACCCCTTTAAAAAGTTGCGGTGCAAAATTGACCGCTGCGCCCACCAGAAGCCCGCCTGCACTTCCGCCCATGGCAAAAAGTTTTTCCTTTGATGTATATTTCTCTTTTATTAAAGCTTCGGCGCAATCGATAAAGTCGTAAAAGCTGTTTTTTTTCTTTAGCAATTTCCCGTTTTCGTACCAATCTCTTCCCAACTCTTGGCCGCCACGCACGTGAGCCACGGCAAAAACAAACCCCCTGTCCAAAAGGCTGAGTCGCGACGTGCGAAATTCCGATTCGATACTAATGCCGTAAGAGCCGTAACCGTACAGAAGAAGCGGATTGTTTCCCTCTCTTTTCATGCCTTTTTTATACACAATGCTAACGGGAATTTTCACTCCGTCGCGCGAGGTAAAGTATTTCCGCTCGGTAACATATTCGTCCGGATTGTATCCGCCTACAACTTTTTGACGTTTTTTTAAAGTTTTTTCACCGGTTTGCATGTTGTAATCGTACACTGTTTCGGGTGTTTTCAGCGATGTGTATCCGTAGCGCAAAATGTTGCTGTCGTACTCGTAGTTGTCGTCGAAAAATGCAAAATAGTCTTCTTCGTCGAATTTGATGTAATTTTCTTTTCCCGTAACGGTATTGATAATTTTAAAATTCATCAAACCGTTTTTCCTTTCGCAAACGGCTATAAAATTTTTAAACACTTCAAAATCTTCAAAGAAAACATTTTTGTCGTACGGAACAACTTCGCGCCAGTTTTCCGCAGAAGTATTATCTTCGGGGCATTCCATCAACCTGAAGTTTCCGGCATTGAGGTTTGTACGTATCAAAAAACGGTTTTCCTGATGATCGATACCGTATTCCACATTTTTGAGGCGGGGTTGGAAAATTTTTAATTTACCGTTCGGATTGTCAGCTTCCAAAAACCTGTATTCGGTTGAGAGGGTGCTTTCCGAGCCAATTAAAATATATTTTTCCGATTTGGTTTTATCGATAAAGACCTCGAAAGCGGTATCGTTTTCCTTATAGACGGGTTTGTCTTTTTTGGTTGCGGTGCCGAGGGTGTGTTTATAAACTCTGTCAGCCCTAAGTGTGCGGTCTTTTTTAACATAAAAAAGAGTTTTATTGTCATTGGCAAAAACCACCTCTCCCGATGTGTTTTTAATAATATCTTGATAAACTTCGCCGGTAATTATGTTTTTTATATAGAGTGTGTATTTGCGCCGGCTACGGGTGTCAACGGTATAAGCGATAAGGTTGTTGTTTGTGCTTATATCCCAGTCGCCGAAAGCGAAATATGCGTGTCCTTCAGCCATTTTGTTTCCGTCGAGCAGAACTTCTTCGACATTGTCGCCGTTTTTTTTCCGGCAAATCACAGGATAATCTTTGCCTTCGTCGTACCGTACGTAATAGAGGTATCCGTTCGATAAAAACGGCACGGTGGTGTCGCGTTGCGGGATACGTTTTACAATTTCGTTGTACAAACGTTTTTGCAATTTTTTTGTGGGTTCGTTGAAAACTTTGGCGGTATATCGGTTTTCCCGCTTCAGATATTCTATTACTTCGGGATTGTTACGGTCTTTCAACCAATAATAATAGTCTGTACGTTTATGACCGTGAGCCGTTAATATCTTTTTTCTCTTTTTTGCTTTTACAATTTCCATATCGGCCGTGCTGACGCTTCAAAATCCGTGAAACGGTACCGTTGCCTTCTCTGCAAGGGTATCCGTTCCGGCGGATGGTTAAAAAATGTTTTTAATAAAGGGATGTGATTCCGTTTTTTACGGCACTACAAGTTTAAATCCTATTCCATGAACATTTATCAATTCCACATCGGGGTCGTCTTTAAGATATTTGCGGAGTTTTGTTATGTACACGTCCATTGAACGGGCGTTAAAATAGCTGTCGTCGAACCAGATTTTGTTGAGGGCAACCGAGCGGTCGAGCACATCGTTCATGTTGTCGCAAAGCATGCGCAACAGTTCGGCTTCTTTTGAGGTGAGTTTTGTCTGCTTTCCGTTTATTGATAAAATTTGCCTGTCGTAGTCGTACACAAATTTCCCGAAGCGGTAAACATGGTCTTTGGGTTTGTTTGCATTAGCCTCTTTGTAGCGTCGCATAATGGCCTGAATACGCATTTTCAGTTCTTCCATGCTGAAAGGTTTTGTAAGATAATCGTCGGCACCTACTTCAAAGCCGTGAATTTTATCCTCTTGCATGTTTTTGGCGGTCAAAAATAGTATGGGAACTTTTTTGTCGATTTTTCTAATCTCTTTGGCAAGGGTAAACCCGTCCATTACGGGCATCATTATGTCGAGGATACAAAATTCGAAGTCGCCGCGTTTAAACTCTTCGAGGGCAATTTTTCCGTTGGCACACAATGTTGTTTCGTAACCTTTTGCCTGAAGATAGGTTTTTAAGATGCTTCCGAGGTTTTTATCGTCTTCGGCAAGCAATAATTTTATTTTATCGTTTTCCATGGTTTAATTTTTTAATTGGCAAATAAACATAAAATATCGAACCTTTATCGGGTTCCGATTCCACCGTAATACGTCCGTTATGACGTTCCACCACGGCTTTTGCATAACTAAGTCCCAGCCCGAAACCTTTAAAATCGTGCCGGTTGCCTGTCGGAACCCTGTATAATTTTTCGAAAATTCTTTTTTGATTGGCTTTGCTTATACCTATGCCGTTGTCTTTTACGGCAATCAATATTCCGTCTTGTAAATCTTTGGTGCTTATTTCTATAAGGGGGGCTTTAAGGGTATATTTCAGAGCGTTGTCTATAAGGTTATTTATCACGTTGGTAAAATGTATTTTGTCGGCAACTATACGGTGGTTTTTTGCCGACAAACTGGTTTTTATTTCGCCACCCATGCTTTCGGCATTAATTCTTTTGTTGTTAACCACATTGGCAATAATTTCGTGGGCGTCAACCTCGCTGAAGTTCAACTTCAACCTGCCGCTTTCGGTACTTGCCGAACGCAATATATGTTCGGCCATGGTGCCGAGTCTTTTGTTTTCTTCATCAATTATCGAAATGTAATTGTTGTAAATCTCTTCCGACTTTTGAACGTCTTTGTCGCGCAACGCTTCGCAAGCAAGCGAAATTGTGGAAATGGGAGTTTTAAATTCGTGTGTCATGTTGTTTATCAAATCGTTTTTCATCTCCGACAATTTCTTTTGCCTGTTAATGGTTATTATGCTGAACGAAAAAGAGCCTATTATTATTAGAAAAAGAACAAAGGAGATAAACAACAGCGAGTAAATTTTGCTAACCAAAAAGAGCTTTTCGTTGGGGAAATATATCAATAATTTGGGTGGAAAGTCGAATGGCGAGTTTATTGTGGCAAGATTGTAAATAAAACTTTTTTTAAGAAGTTCGTCGGGATATTTTCCCGTTTTTTGAACTACCATGGCATTTATTTGCGGGTCATAAATTCCGAATTCGTATTTGGTTTTTATGTTTTCGTGTTTTAATGCAATTTTTATTAAAGAGTCGATTTTCTGTTTGTTTTTTTTGAAAAACACGTTTTCATCGGTGTGCGAATATCCGTTCCAAAGGCTTTTTATGGCGGCGGTAACTTTGTTCTGTTGCGATATTATATTCGATAAATCTTGACCTCTTTCGGCTTGAAACATGCTTTGCATAATATTGCGGCTTATGGAGTCGTAAAGTTCAAACCTGTGCAGATATTGCCGGTAGTAATCCTGTTTCCTTTTCATCTCTTCCTGGTAACGCAACTTGTCGATTGTAAATACAACCTGATTCATTGCTTTGTCAACATCCCTTATAAATACCGCCTGTTTAACCTGCATGGCATTTTTTATCCAAACTACCTGTATAAGCAACAAGCCAATGCTTGCCACTGTTACCAAAGCTATTATCGTTAATGTTAAATTCTTTTTCACGCCACAAAAGTAAATATTTATCTGACTGAAAAACAGGTTTTTAACAAATATTAACAAGAAAAAAACCGTTTTTTTATCACGGTTTGAAAAATATGTATATCTTTGCGCCATAAACAAAAGCAAGGGAAATTTTGTTATTTTCTGCTTTGTTTAAGGGTTTTCATAATTGTTGGTTTTTGGGTGACCGCCGTCCTGGCGGTCATTCTTTTTTTTATATGATTTTTTTACGGGGCAAGTTGACATGTTGTTTTAACGTTGAATTTTTTCATATGTTTGTGTATAATTTTATCTGACATTCGAAGCAGTGATAAAACCCGATACCATACAAAATATTCTTGATGCCGTACGCATAGAAGAGGTAATAAACGATTTTGTTCCTTTGAAACGGCGCGGGGTAAACTTCATCGGTTTATGTCCATTTCACAACGAGAAGACCCCTTCGTTTATCGTTTCGCCTTCAAAAGGGATATTCAAATGTTTCGGTTGCGGCAAATCGGGGAATGCCGTGGGTTTTATCATGGAACATGAGCACTATTCGTATCCCGAAGCATTGAAATATCTTGCCGGCAAATACGGAATTGAGGTGGAAGAGGAGGAGATGTCTCCCGAGATGAAAGAGCAGTTCGACGAGCGCGAAAGGATGTTTTTGCTCAACAGCTTTATTTCCGGACATTTCAGACAAAATCTTTTCGAAACGGAAGACGGAAAAGCTATCGGGTTGACGTACCTAAAGGAAAGGGGTTTTCGCGAATCGACAATAAAAAAATTTCAATTGGGATACGCTGCAAATGCATGGCAGGAATATTCGGAATTTGCTTTACGAAACGGCTATAAAAAGGATGTACTTATAAAAACGGGACTCTCGATAGAAAAAGACGGGAGACTGATTGACAGATTTAAGGGCAGGGTTATTTTTCCGATACATAACCTTACGGGAAAGGTAATAGGCTTCGGCGGAAGAATATTAACCACGGAAAAACAGACCGCAAAATACCTTAACTCGCCCGAGTCGGACATTTACAACAAAAGTAAAAGCCTCTACGGCATCTATTTTGCCAAAAGTGCCATTGCCAAAGCCGATAACTGTTACCTTGTGGAGGGATACACCGATGTTATTCAGTTGCACCAAGCCGGCATTGAGAACGTGGTGGCATCGTCGGGCACATCGCTTACCGTGGAGCAGATAAAGTTGATAAAACGTTTTACTCACAACATCACAATTTTGTACGACGGCGACACCGCAGGAATAAAAGCTTCGTTTCGCGGTATAGACCTTATTTTGGAACAGGGTATGAATGTGAAAATCGTTCTTTTCCCCGAAGGCGAAGATCCCGACTCCTACGTCAGGTCGCATCGAAAATCGGAAGTTGACGAACTATTAACAAAAAACTCTTCCGACTTTATTACCTTTAAAACAAAACTCCTCCTTGAAGAAACCGCAGGCGATCCGGCCAAAAAAGCGGAACTTATTCGCGAAATTATACTTTCGATATCCAAAATCCCCGACGGTATAGCACGCAATGTTTACATAAAAGAGTGCAGCACTGTAATGGATATTCCCGAACAGACCCTTGTAAACGAACTGAACAAGCTGCTAAGACAAAGGTACCGGAACCGGTTGAGACAACAGGATGACCCCGTTTTCGACCAAACAGACGAAAAAGGGAAAGCACCCAAGATAGAAGAGATAGACCCCTTTGATACACGGAATGTGGAAAAAGAGGTGTTGCGCCTTGCATTGCTCTACGGAAACAGGATTATAGAAGTAACATACTGGAATAATGAAACCGATGAAAGTGTGGTTACCCAAAACAGGGTTGCGTCGTATATTGTAAACGAAATACTACAAGACGGGATGAAATTCGAAAATGAGACCTATCAAAAGATATTTGATATCGTTTCTAAAAAAGTTTTCGAAGATCAACCGGTAAATGAAAAAGAGTTTATTAATGTTGACGACGAAAAAATTGCCTCAGCCGTTATTGATATTGTAACATCGCCCTACGAATTGAGTAAAAACTGGGAAAAACACAAAATATTTGTGGAAACCGAAGAGTCCGATTTGAGCAATAACGTTGTCAGAACCGTCTCCTCTTTTCGTGTAAAAAATATTTTGCGCAAAATAAAATCCTATCAAGACGAACTGAAAAATGAGACCGACCAAGCCAGGCAAAAAGTCATTATGATGGAAATTTTTGCTTTGAAAAGTGTCGTTGTCAACATCGACAAAGAGCTGAAAAGAGTGTTTTCATATTAATGTCACCGGCTTTTTATTATCAGTTTTTTCGTTATACGGATGCCCTCTTTCTCCAAAATCAAGGAATAAATACCCGAATGTAATCCGGTAATTTTCAGGTTTATGTTTCCGTTTTTCGACAGTATAACATCTTTTGTAAAAATGGTTTTACCCAGAATGTCAATAACGTAAATTTTTGCTTTACCACCCGTTTTCGAGGCGTACGAAAGTGTAAAAATGCCACTGTTGGGATTGGGTATTATATTGAAAGCCGTTTGGTTTGAGCCGTATTCGTTTACCGACAGAGTGGAATCGGCAAAAAAGGATTGATAGATGAAACTTCCGAAGTCGCCGTTAAAATATTTTATCAGGTCGCCGTTGATATTGTAGAATTTTAACGAGCCGCTGCCTTCGTTGTTTGCCCAAAAAGATATCCCGTTGTCGCCGCTGTCCCACAGGTAAAAATCGTAAGCGCCGTTGAGTAAAGTAACCGTGTCGTTGTAAATTGTATTATTTTCAAAGTCATCTTTTTGATAGACGATATTCCCGTATCTGTCGAAAATTTCGTATGAGTTTTGATAAGCCGTTTTATTGGTTTTGAAATTTATTATTATTGTCGAAGGAAATACCGGAGGCAGTTCGAAACGGGATGTCATCATATCGTTAATGGTGTTTTCGTCGTCGGTATTGTTGGGATTTTCCAATTTTACATAAAAGATGCCGCCGGCACCTTGCCACTCGTTACGGCTAAACGATTCCAGTTTTATTTCCTCTTTTGCCAATATGGGTAACGAGCCTGTCCAGTGGAAAGTTTTCGGGGATGTGTTAAGGGGTCCGTAGATAATATCCACCGATTTGAGAGTGTCGCCTCCCCTGTTTTGAATAACAATAACGGGATTTGTTGCCGTAGGGTTGTCGCGTCCGTATCTTTTCAGTTTGTTGGGGGCGATAATTTCGTCCACGGCGGCGTCCACGTTAAAGTTGGGTTTGCCGTATGATATCAAATGCATAACAAGAGAATAAGCTCCCCATTGCGAAGGTTGCGAATTGTAGTCTATTATAACGGTATCGCCGTCAATGTAAGGTGTAATGTCAAATTCACGTTCTGTAACTTTCATTCCCGGACACCATCCGGCTCTGTCGTATATCCAAGTGCCTCCTTGCGGGTAGAGGGGGTTTGTCGCACATTCCTGAATTATTTGCCATTGTGCAACTTCACGGTTGTTAATATCAATAGAGTGAATCCTGTAACAAAATTCGGCACAATTATCGGGGTTTGAAAACTGGTGTCCCGATGTTCTTACTTTTAGTTTAAAGGCATCGGCACCGGGCAAAAGGGCAATGGTATCGGGAGGAACATTCTCGGAGAAATTTTTTAGTCCGTAATATCCCGAATAGACCTTTTCTATTTTCTTTACGTCGCGCGGCGGTTCTCCTTCAATCATGATAAATTTCATGTCGAGCAATTCCTGAAAATTCCCTGCGGTGAGGTGTACCGAGTCGTGCAAAAACGGGGCATAATCGGTAACATCGTACATCCACGTAAAGCCGTCGCCCAAATCCAAACCTATACCGTACGGTGTAATAAAACGTCCTATTTCCCACGGTATTTTTATTTCGTAAGGTTTCCCGTAATAGGGTAAATCGTTGTGGTAAAATATACCGTCGTAAGGTATCAATGTGGAGTCAACGGCATGTCCGTTATTATCGAAAGTGTAATTGTAATAATGAGGCCATTTCAAGAGTGTGTCGCGGGGAGTTTGGGGTGCCGAAGAGTCGTAAACAACAATGTTTAGAGCCTCTTTTGCAACGGTATCCACCGTAATCGACGAACTCAAAAGTGTGGAGTCGTAATCTCCGTTTTCAAAAACAAGATGCGGGCGGTGGTTTTCCGCTACGCTATTTCTGAATCTGTTTTTGCCGTTGTAACCGAGCCATTGGGGCAAGCCGAATTGTGAAGCGTCAAAGCCGTTGGGGCTGTTGTCGGTAACCGATGTTCCTTTACCCTCGTTAAATTTATAGTAAGCACGCAAGTGTTTATAGTAGGGGTGTGTGGTGTCAACATCCTTGTACATATATTCTTTTAGAACGTCCCAGTCGAGAACGGTATCCCAAATTCTGAATTCGTCAATCATGCCGGCATAGTAGCCATTGTACCGTATTGCGGCACCTATTCTGAATTTTTCTATATTTTTTATAAGTTTGTGTTTGCCGCTTTGTTGAAACCACAGTACTCCGTTGTGGAAAATTTGCATCAACCCCGAGCCGTGTGCGTTTTTCATAAAAACCCAATGGTTCCATTTTCCTTCCCATTCACCGGTGTTGTGTGCCACACGCGAAATACGGTCTTGTCCAGTGTTATCCCTTCCTGCGTCCCAATAAATTTTTTCATCTACCCAAGGTAAATGTACGTTTAAAACGCGATTTCCGGCACTGTCAACAGCTTCGAAAACAGAAGATTTCGAGGGTTGAATTTCGGGATTGCCGTATTGCCAAAAAGATATTGTTATACAACTGTCAACCGTCGAAAATACTTCGGGAGGTACCGTAAGATAATCCCAGCCTTCGAAATCCAGGAAAAAATCTTTTTCCTTGATGGAAGCGGCCATGTTTGTATCGACGGTATCGGCTTTTATTTGAGCCGTTCCCCAATGCGATACGTAGGAGAAATCGAACAACAATCCCGATGTGCCGTCCCATTCGAAAGGAAATGCAAAACGCAAATCGTTCCATCCCGTATCCAGAACGGTATTTCTGCAATATACATTTGTTAATCCGGCATTTATCAATGTGTCGCTATCCGAATTGCCGTCGTGATTTTTTATTCTCAACATAAAATGTTTGAGGTAAGTTTTTCCGCTGGAGACAAAAAGTTTAATGCCTGTTATTTGTCCCGGTTTTACACCTGCTTCGAGCAAATCGGAAGCCGAATAAACAGCCTGAAACCTGCCGTCGCCGCTGTTTATCCCGAAAGGCAAACTCATATGCGAGGTTCCGTCCGAGACTTCTGCTTCGTTTGAAGGGGGTGTGTTGTTAAAGTATTCCAAAACAGGAAAATAATTCCACGAGGTGTCGTTCATGTAGGGAAAAGAGTCGGGACTGACATTATTTACCAAATAGTTGGGATTGTAATAAAGATTGGAGTCGTATCTGCCCGTATGTTCAATATATTTAATATGGGTGGTGTAGTCCCATTCGCCGCAATGCGGATTTTGATCGGGGTCGCATTTCAATGTGTATGACAATAAAATTTTACTGAACTTAATACTGTCGGGCGGAAAAAGGTATTTTCCCGACCTCGGAGCATTCCAACCCGGCATAACGGGAGTGTTGAAATCAATGGTCTGTACTATAATTGTATCTCCAGGTCCCGCCTGCAAACCCGTAAGCGAGAACATGAAAAGCAAAATTGTAAAAATCGGTTTTTTCATATAAGATTAATTAAAATAATAAACTTATCTGTTCTGAAAACATTAATTGTTAATAGGTTGTTTTTAATGTTAAATTATTAATAAATTTTCTTTAATAAGAGGTAAAATTCCGTTTGTCCTTTTTGTCATATCAACTTATACCTTTTTCCCGGAAGGCTGTTTATCATTCCGTTAAATTCCAGATTTAGCAGGGCTGCCGCCACTTTTGATGTTGATAATCCCGATTTTATTACCAGTATATCAATGCCGGTTTCACCGTTTTTTTCTAAAAGTTCAATAATTTTTTGTTCTTCTTCCGACAGGTTAACAAAGAGTTCAAGTTGTTCCTTCTTTTTTATTCTTTTATCGTCCCAACCCATTAAATAAGCTATATCTTGGGCGTCTTCGCAAAGAAAAGCCTTGTTGACCTTAATCAGGAAATTACATCCGCGCGAGAAATTATTTTCCACGTTTCCGGGCAGTGCAAAGACATCGCGGTTGTATCCGTTGGCTATTTCGGCCGTAATCATGGCGCCTCCTTTTCTTCCCGATTCTATAACAAGAGTTGCATCGCTCATTCCCGCAACTATTCTGTTCCGTTTCGGAAAGTTTTCGCGGTCGGGAGTGGTTTTCGAAATGTACTCGGTAAGCAAACCGCCGTTGTTGAGCATTCTTTCGGCGAGTTTACGGTTTTGTGCCGGATAGAGCCTGTCGAGTCCGTGTCCCAACACACCTACTGTAGTAAGGTCGAAATCGACGGCTTTGCGGTGGGCACAACTGTCGACACCGTATGCCAAGCCGCTGACCACAAGTACATCTTTTTCTTTCAAACCTTCAACAATGGCTTCGCAATTATTTCTTCCGTAGGGTGTAATTCTGCGTGTTCCTACGATTGAGATGATTCGTTTCCGGTTTAAATCTGCATTTCCTTTGTAATATAGCATTACCGGATGGTCATAGCAATTTAACAGACGTTGCGGAAATTCCGGGTCTTTAAAATAGAGAGGTGTAATTTCGTTTTTGATTATGAAGTTTATCTCCTCTTCGGCTCTGTGCAGTGTGTTCGAACTTAAAATGTTGTTGACGAGCTTTTCGCCCATGCCGGGAATTTTCAACAAATTTTTTTTCGATTCTTTGAAAACAGCTTCGGCGCTGCCGCAATGGTTTATCAATTTTTTTGCATTTACAACGCCAATGCCGTAAATAAGACTGATTCCTATTTGGTATAAAAGTTCACCGGTCATCCCGGCAAAAATAAAAAAAGCCCCGTGAATTTCACAAGGCTTTTTTCAGGTATGTTTAAAAAGGGGATGTTAATCTTCCTCTTTTTGCGACTCTTCGTATTCTTTAAGCAGTTTTTCCTGAACATCGGAAGGAACTTGTTCGTAACCGTCGAAAGACATTGTAAATACGCCCCGTCCCGATGTTATGGAACTGAGCGAAGTGGCATACCTTGCCATTTCGGCGCCAGGCACCCTTGCCCTGATAATTTGGTTTTTGCCTTTACCTTCCATGCCCATTATTATGCCTCTGCGGCCTTGTAAATCGGTCATTACTGCACCCATCATATCTTCGGGAACGGTAATTTCCACATTGTACATGGGTTCCATAATTTTGGGACCTGCCTGTTTAAAAGCCATGCTGAAGGCATTACGACCGGCAAGTTTGAAAGAGATTTCGTTGGAATCGACGGGGTGCATTTTTCCGTCGTAAACATAAACAACGATATCGCGGGCATAAGAACCCGTAAGCGGCCCTTCGTTCATCCGTTCCATAATACCTTTTAAAATGGCAGGCATAAAACGGGCGTCGATAGCACCTCCTACAATACAGTTGTTAAACACCAGTTTTCCGCCCCACGGCAAATCGTGAACATCTTTTCCTCTGATGGGAATGTCGGTGGGTTCTTGATAGTTTTCGGAATAGGGTTGAATTCTGAGGTGTACCTCTCCAAACTGACCCGAGCCGCCCGATTGTTTTTTGTGACGGTAACTTGCATTTGCTATTTTGGTAATGGTTTCGCGGTAGGGAACTTTGGGTGTTGAGAGTTCAACCTCTATTTTATGTTCGTTGTTCAAGTACCATTTTACGGTATTTATATGAAACTCTCCCTGGCTTTTTACCAGCAACTGTTTCAATTCGCGCGAAAATTCTATGCCGAGTGTAGGGTCGGTTTTGTGCATTTCGTTCAAAACGGCTCCCAGTTTTTCGTCGTCGGCAGAGTTTGATGCTTTTATGGCAACGGTATATAACGGGTCGGGAATATCGAAATGTTCGAAACCCGCATCTGCAACTTTGGGGTCCATCAACGAATCGCCGGTTTGGACATCTTTCAGTTTTATGGTTATTGCCAAATCGCCGGCAACGATTTTTTCGATTTTTTCACGGTTTTTGCCGTTGAGTACAAAGAGTTGCGAGAGGCGTTCTTTGTTGCCCGTGCGTGGATTTATCAGGTCTTGTCCCTCCTTGAGTTCGCCTCCGTAAAGTTTAAAGTATGAAACTTCGCCGAGGTGTTGCTCTATTGAGGTTTTGAAAATGAAAAGAGCCGTCGGGTCGTCAACGCTGCATTTAAACTCTTTTCCGTTAGTGGTTTTGCGTCCGGGCATTTCGGCGGGATTGGGGCACGATTTCGAAATAAAATCCAAAATGCGTGTTGTTCCTATGCCGTGTTTTGCCGAGGCGCAAAATACGGGAAAGATATTACGGGAAATTAATCCCAAACGAACACCTTCGCGCATTTCGTCGATGGTTAACGTGTCGTTTTCAAAATATTTTTCCATGAGCGACTCGTCGGCTTCGGCGGCATTATCAATAAGCTTGGTATGAAGCTCTTCGGCTTTTTCCATTTCCGCTTCGGGAATGTCGCTAATTTCGGGTTCGCCTCCTCCATCTTTAAATTTTAATTGTTTCATCAAAATAAGGTCGATGATGGTGTCGAAACCTTCGCCTGCATTTACGGGATATTGGGCTACCGTAACTTTGTCGCCAAAATAGTCTTTTAATGAGTTTACGGTATCGGTAAAGTTGGCGCCGTGGTGGTCGAGCTGGTTTACCACAAAAAATACGGGAGCGTTTACCTTTTCGGCTTGACGCCACGCGGTTTCGGTAGTAGCTTCTACCCCCGACTGTCCGTTAATCATCATCATTGCCGTGTCGGCAACGTTAAGAGCGGCTATGGTTTCGCCAACGTAATCGGCAAAACCCGGAGCATCAATTATATTTATTTTTTTGTTGTCGTAAACAGTGTGCAGCAGGGAAGAGTGTACCGAGTGTTGTCTCTCGATTTCAATGGGATGATAGTCCGAAACGGTGTTTTTGTCGTCAACGCTTCCTTTTCTGTTAATCATCTTTCCTTCGAAAAGCATAGATTCGGATATCGTGGTCTTCCCCGATTTCGCCCCGCCAATCAATGCAATGTTTCTGATGTCGTTTGTGTTATATACCTTCATAATTCACAAATTATTAATTAATTAGCTTGTTTTGTTAATAAGTCGGCAAATGTAAAAAAATTACTTAAATATTCGATGCTTACTCATTATTTATATTTATTAAAAAAATAAAATCCCGTTTAACCGGGATAACCGGGGAATTTGGAGGGCTAACTTGCTTCTTTCACCTTTTTACACAAAACGCCCTTTCACAGCCGGTTGTCAATAATGATTATTTTTGCATATGGAATTTATGCAAATAACGAAGTTGTTATTGTCGAAAGGGGCCTCTTTTGCGGCATACCGTCTTCCAGGCGACGATACGGTCTCTTTTGTCGTTCAAAAAGAAGGAGAGGTAAAACGGGAGGCATTTGGTTGTTTGGACCATGCCGGAGGGTTTGCCGCAGCACCATTCGATTCTTGCCGTGACGGTAAACTCTATCTTATTTCACCTGATATTGTTTTTTCTGCCGGCGATTTCCACAAGGTGAAAAACGAGATTGAAAATATAGAAAAGCAGAGTATAAACTTCGGCAAAAAAAATGTGGAGACAGACAAAAAGAGTTATTTGCGTCAAGTCGAAAAAACCGTTTCTCAAATCCGCTCGGGAGAGCTTAAAAAGGTTGTGCTGTCGCGCTATTTTTCCGTTGCTTTCAACAGCGTTTTGACTGCCGAACTCTTCAAAGGTCTTGTAAACGGTTATCCGACGGCTTTCGTGTATTTGCTGTATATTCCCCGCGAAGGCCTCTGGACGGGTGCCACCCCCGAAATACTTTTGAAAAAGTTGGATAAACGGTATGTAACAATGGCATTGGCGGGAACTCAATCGTATTCGGCAAATCTGAAATGGGAAAACAAGGAGATTGAAGAACAAGGGTTTGTTGCCGATTTTATTGAAAACGTATTAAAATCGGTAGCCGTTACCGAATATGAAAAACTACCCTCCGAAACCGTTAAAGCGGGCAAACTGGCACATTTGCGTACGGTTTTTAAGATAGATGCGGAAGCTTTAACGGGGAAAACCGCTAAAACCGTCGGCTTGCTTCATCCCACGCCGGCGGTGGGAGGACTGCCTCAAAAGGAGGCTTGTGACGTGATTGAAAAAACCGAGAAGCACCATCGCCGTCTTTACACCGGGTTTTTGGGTCCGTGGAACTTGAACGGAGAGAGTTCTCTTTTTGTTAATTTGCGTTGCGCCGAAATTTACAGCGACAGTATAGGTTTGTATGTGGGTGGCGGAATAACGGCGGGTTCGCTGCCTGAAAAAGAGTGGCAAGAGACCGTTGACAAATCAAAAACCATGTTGTCGGTTGTTAAAAAATTGCGCACCTTTGCACCATGACTTCCGATAAAAAAAACATTGCGGTTTTAAAGGCTCTTTTTAAAATGAGAGGCTTGAGGGACGTTGTCATATCTCCCGGCTCGCGCAATGCCCCTGTTGTTATTGCCTTTGCATACGATACTAAACTTAAACCTTACAGTATTGTTGACGAGCGCAGTGCCGCCTTTTTTGCCCTTGGGGTGGCACAGCATACCGGAAAAACAGTGGCGATAGCAAGTACGTCGGGAAGTGCGCCGTTGAATTACAGTCCCGCTGTTGCCGAAGCCTATTACCAAAAAATACCTCTGTTGGTTCTTACGGCAGACCGCCCCCCTCATCTTATCGATGTAGGCGACGGGCAGACCGTAAGACAGCAAAACGTATTTGCCAATTTTATTAAAAAGAGTTATAACCTTCCCCTCGAATTGACGACAGAGAAGGATTTTGCCGAAACCGAAAGAATTGTAAACGAAGCTCTATGGGCAACCATGTATCCCGAACCGGGTCCCGTTCATGTAAACATTCCTTTCGACGAACCCCTTTACGGCACAACGGAATACGAACCCGCAGTAACAGTACGAAATAATTTCGTAACCGTTGAAAATACCGGAGAGGAGATTGACAATACATTTGTAAATATCTGGAATACCACTTCTAAAATAATGATAATTGCGGGGCAGCAGTTTCCATCCGAAAAGTTGAAAAATATTGCCGGAAAATTGGCGGCTATGCCTCAAGTTGCATTTCTGACCGAAACCACATCCAATTTTTACGGTAAAAATTTTATCGATACCATTGATAATGTTTTGGTTTCGCTAAAAAACCACCCAAAGGAATACGCTCCAAGAGTTTTGATAACTTTCGGTAATGCCGTGGTCTCGAAAAAGATTAAAAAATTTCTTCGTGACAACAAACCGGCATTGCATTATCATATTTCACCTTCGGGCGAAAAACGCGACACATATTTTTCGCTTTCAGATGTTATTGTACAATCCGCCGGGGATTTTTTTGAAAAAATTATCGACAGGCTAAAACCCGTAAAGAGCGATTACGGTGAGAAGTGGATGTTGCAAAAGGAGAACGTAAAAAGTGCCGGGGAGGCTTTCATAAATCAAATTCCATTTTCCGACTTGAAGGTGTTCGATTTTGTTTTGAAATCGTTGCCGGCAAACAGCAATTTACACCTTGGCAACAGCACTCCGGTAAGGTACAGTCAGCTTTTCGGAAACATCAAAGGAATAACCTGTTTTTCGAACAGGGGGGTAAGCGGTATCGACGGGCAAGTCTCAACGGCAGCCGGCGTTTCGTTGTATTCTGAAAAAACGAATGTTTTGATAACGGGCGATCTGGGTTTCTTTTACGATTCCAATGCATTGATGAACAAATACCTGAAACCGAATTTTAAAATAATAATTATCAATAACGGAGGAGGGGGAATATTCAGATTTATACCCGGGCCTTCCGATACGCCTTTTGTTGACGACTATTTTGCAACTTCACATTCGTGGAGCGCCGAAGGAATAGCAAAGACGTTCGGCATCGATTATTTCCGTGCAGTAAATGAATGGGAGATGAAAGCACAACTTCCCGTTTTGTTAAAAAGCGGTAAACGTCCGGGAATACTCGAAATTATTACTCAGGGCGATAAAAGCGCCAATGTTTTGAAAAATTATTTCAGATTTATCGAAAACGAATGTTCTGTATAGCGGGCGACAATCTTTAAAGATAAAAGTGTTAAAACAATTTGGCATAAACCGGAAAAAATAGAGTTTTGGAAAATATTTACGAAAACAATAACAATTTATTCAAAGGAGAAATTCCGGCAGGGGTAACGGCATGGAAGAGCCCTTCCAATATTGCGCTTGTAAAATATTGGGGAAAAAGGCCGGTACAACTTCCCGGAAATCCGTCGGTAAGTTTTACTCTCAACAATGCAGTTACCGAAACAAAGATGAAATTTTCGCCGAAAAAAGGTGATGATACCGAAATAACATTTTTGTTCGAAGGTAAAAGAAATATGAATTTTGAAAAGAGGACACGCAACTTTTTCAATCTGGTTTCATCCCTTTTCCCTTTTATCAAACAGTTGGATTTTGAAATAGATTCGACGAATAGTTTTCCCCACTCTGCAGGTATAGCTTCGTCGGCATCGGGAATGAGTGCTTTGGCGTTGTGTTTGTGCGATATTGAACGGAAATATTTCAATCGGGAAACCGGCGATAGCGAATTTTTCAAAAAAGCCTCTTATGTTGCCCGCCTCGGTTCGGGAAGTGCAAGCCGGTCGCTATTCGGAGGAATAACCGTGTGGGGTGAAACCGGTGTTGTGCCAGGCTCGTCTGACTATTACGCAATTCCCGTGGAAGATGTTAACCCGCTGTTTGAAAAATATCGCGATACCATTCTAATAGTGGATGCAGGTGCAAAAAAGGTTTCGAGCCGGGCCGGTCATTCGCTAATGAACAATAATCCGTATGCCCGAATACGTTATAAACAGGCGGAAGAGAACGTTAAGACCTTAATCGCGGCATTGAAAAATGGCGATACCGATACTTTTGTTAATATTGTTGAACAAGAAGCTCTTACCCTTCATGCACTTATGATGACTTCGAACCCCTATTTCCTGCTTATGAAACCATCCACAATTTCCATTATCGAAAAAATAACCGGCTACCGTGATAAAACCGGGATTCCCGTTGCATTTACTTTGGATGCAGGTCCTAATGTCCACCTGCTCTATCCGGGAGAGTATTACCGGGAAGTAAAAGGGTTTGTGGAAAGCCAATTGCAGCAATATTTAAAAAACGGAACTCATATAGACGATAAAGTCGGATACGGACCCGCAAAAATAGATTTGTAAAAATGTCTAAAATGTTTTATTCGAAAATATTACTCTTTGGGGAATATACTTTGATGTTCGGGTCAAAGGCGTTAAGCATACCTTTTCATGACTTTTACGGCAGGTTTTCACGGAGTATCGACAACAAAACGAAAAAGGGATTCAATCCCGAAAAACATTTGAGAAAATTTTTGGAATATTTAAAGAATCTGGATGAAGAAAAGAGGAGGTTGATAAAAATAGATATAGAACGTTTCGAGTCTGATTTGGACGGAGGCATGTCCGTTGAAAGCAACATACCTGCAGGTTACGGTTTGGGAAGTTCGGGAGCACTTGTTGCTGCCGTTTTCGAGAAGTACGGCGGTAGCGTTTCCGGTTTGGCGGAACTGAAAAGTGTTTTTTCGGTGATGGAGTCTTTTTTTCACGGCAAAAGTTCGGGTTTTGATCCGTTGGTTTGTTATCTTGACTCTCCGGTTTTGATGGATAAAAACGGTGTGTTAAAACAGATAACATTGCCGGTAAAAAAGAAGGGAGAAAAAGGGACACTCTTTTTGCTCGACTCAAAAGTTACGGGTGAAACCCGTCCGCTTGTAAAATGGTTTATAGAGAGTTATAACGGCGACGATATTTTCGGGAAAAAGATACAACATCAACTTATACCGCTTAACGAACATGCAATAGACGCTTTTGTGTCGGGTGCTTTCGGTAAATTATCCGAACTGTTTCGTGATATTTCCGTTTTTACATACGACGAGCTTACCCCCATGATACCGGAATCGTTAAAGGATGTGTGGAAAAATGGATTGGATACGGGTTGTTATCAACTGAAGTTATGCGGCTCGGGAGGCGGTGGTATGATGCTGGGATTTACAACCGATTTCGACAAAACACAATCGTTGCTTAACGCCTATACACTTCGTAAAGTGTTTTAAATAAATTCAAAAAAAAAGCGAAGCCGTTTTTACGGCTCCGCTCATTGCATTCAAAAAAATTATGGTGGTGAAAATTTTACGGGTCAACCAAAATTATTTGGAGTTGGATGGCGTTGTTTGTTCCCGAGAGTACCACTAAGGCATATTGTCCGGGCAACGGTTGATAACCTACGCCGTTAGCCATTGCATCGGCATACATTGCTTGAGCAACGGGATGACTTGACCATGAACCCACAAGATGTCCGTTGCTTCCGTCCCAGTCGGTAACCATTTTCCAGATAAAAGCCTGAACATCGCTCCATGTGTGTGTTGGATAGTTGTCAAGGTGGTTAATCAACCAGTTAACTTTGTCGAAGTTGTTTTTGTTAGTATGGGGGAATTGGGGAATGTTGTCGGGATACAGACTCGAGTAAACGTCCATGGTGTAAGAGGTATGTACATGAATCAGAGTTGCGTAATCGCCGCAGAAAGCAGGCCATGTTCCGTTTGTGATATCGTAACCTGCCGGTACGTTTTGAATTTCGGCGTCAAAGTAGCCCAAGCCCGATTGAGCGGGAACGTGAGTAATGGTGTAAGTTAACGTTGCAGGGAGATTCATGTAAGGAGGAAGAACCAAATCGGCGCCTGTAACCTGACAGTTTCCGAGAACAAAGTCAACCACACCGTCGCTGCCTGCCGGAATCATATTGTCGTCGGTAAAAGTCCAAGTGTGGAAATATTTGTAGTGGAAATCGCTTCCGTCAACAACAAGGATGTAGAGTTTAAATTCAAATGTGTCAACTTCGTTGTCGCGGTCGTTGTACAATACATGCAAAGGAGAGCCTTCACCGAACCAGTTGCTTCCGTCGGCATGGTACTCGTTGTTGTACGATTTGAAAAAAGTACCGTTTTGGTAAACGTCGATACGGAAAATGGCAGGCATGTCAATTTGCACGCCATTGCTTTGGTTGGCATACAACGAGCCGTTGTAGTCGGCGGGATGTTTTACGCAAAGGTC
>CAZJUQ010000022.1:0-28704 GCA_964549335.1 uncultured Lentimicrobiaceae bacterium
CAACACAAATATAAAAAAACATTTTTAAGAAAAAAATGTAATTATTTTACAATTAGTTTGATTGAAAATGTTTTCCTGGGTTTTAGTTCGGGATTGGATTTGGGACCGTAAACCATTTTCAGTGTGCTTTCGCCGTTACTAACAGCCTTAAAGTGGTATGTATATGTGCCTGCGGCTCCTGTTTTATTATTGTCGGCACTGAATGTGTGCTCTATGTCTTCAATAACAAATCCCTTGTCAATTTCAACAATTTTCCAGTAGTTACCCGTGCTTGCACTTCCCCTCAGGTTTACCGTAAAAGTTTCGCCGGTTTTAAGCTCTATCGTTTTTCCGTTATCGTCCATGGTTAATGCTTTTTCTTTGCATGACGACAATACGAAAACCATTAATGAAATAATGGAAACAAAAAATATTCTTTTCATAAATAACAATTTTATACATAACGAATATGCAAAAATATCATTTCTTTAACAAAATTTAATTTAAAATCATTCTACATTGTTTGATAAAAAGGTTTATATTTGCACTGTTTAAAAAAATCGAGTATTAAATCAAAAAAAAAATTACAGCCATGAAAATAAACAGATACGTCGACATATCGACAATTGACAGGGAAGCGAAAAAAGATTATATCGACCGTCATTCACCTTTTATTCATTGCGAATCGAAAGCCAAAGCCGGCGAGAAATTCAAAGTTAAAGTGAAACTGGGCGACGAGTATCCTCACCCCGACGATTTCGACCATTACATTGCTTGGGTTCAGCTTTGGAACGGTGAAAATATGCTTGCTCAAGCCCATTTTACACCGGGAGCCCTCGGAAATCAAGCCGGACATGTTGAGGTCGATTTTTATATTGTGCCGAAACGAAACATGAAACTTGTGGCACAAGCCTTTTGTACCAAACACGGATTGTGGCAAAGCGACGAGGTTCAGGTGGAAGTTGAATAAAATTCCATTTTGAAAAAAATATTAAAAAACGGCAGCCGTAAAGAGTTGCCGTTTTTTTTTCATTTTATTGTCACCTATTTTAATTTCAAATACTCTTTTATGGTTTCCACATAATTTTCGAACGCCTCCACCCCTTTATTGGTTATTTTACATCTTGTCAAGGGGTAATTGTTTCTGAAACTTTTGCTTACGTCGATATATCCTGCCTCCTTTAATTTTGATATTTGAATGCTTAAATTGCCGCGTGTGGCACCTGTCTCTTTGAGTAAAAAATTAAATTCGGCCGAATCGACGCTAATGAGGAGCGACATAATTTGCAATCTTAATTGCGAATGCATTACAGGGTCGAGTTCTTTAAGCATAATATTTACCGTACACGTGATTTAAGAATATATCCCGGAATCAAATATGCGATAACCACCGACAATGCCAAAAGCAGTAATGAATAATTTCCGGGTATTATCATCATAATAGGGGCAATTATCCAACAAGCTACACCGCCGGCTATCAAAGGAAAAAATTTTAACAATCCGCCCGAAACAAAAATACCCAATCCGTACAACAAAACAATCAGGATATTTGCTGTTTCCCAACTGTACAAACCGTTTGCAGCCATTATCATAATTATTGCCAACACCACAATAAAACCGTTCCATAAATATATCATCGCTTTATCGAAATGTGTTACGGCATGTGCTTTTTTACCCTTTTTGTAGCCCGTCAAAAATGATATTATTAGTCCGGCGGGCATCAGTATAACCCATGGTAACCATGATTTTTCAATTCCGCTTTCAATAAATACGAAATTTAAAATTGCAGCTGCAAATACCAACCACCCCCACAGAAGAAAGAAAAATCCGTTGTTTTTGAATCTCGCTTTGGAGTTTTCTATCATTTCGGTAATGGTTTTTAAACTCTCTTGTTCGTTGAATGTTGTTTCCATTGTTGTTATTTTTTTGTGTTAATATTTGAATTTGAATTATTTGCCATGCTTAATACCTCCTCCGCCTATTGATAATTTAACATAAAAGCCCGATAAATTTGCAGCGGGAACTCCCGGCATATTTACATTGTTAACCCGCCATTCGACCTCTCCGAGGCTTAGCATATAACCGGCCTTTAATCCCACAAGCCAACCGCGCGTAAAACCATTCTCTTTTGTTGACGCAAAAAACCATTTTGAATTAAATGAAAAGTCGAGCATAAACCCTCCGCCTGTTATTACGGTTTGCCCGCAGGGATTTTTCAAAATTTCTTCAAAATCAGCCGGCACCGAATTTAAATCGGTAAACCGCACTGATGAACCTCCGCCTCCAAAACCTACGGCAGGATACGCCAAAACCGTTTTGCCGCTGAATATCACATATCCCAAATTGATGAAACCGTAACCTCCCGAAATGCCTGTCTGGTATTTTCCGTTCGATTTTTCGGGTTTTATTACTCCACCGCCTTCGCCTCCAATAACAAATCCGTTAATTACAAAGTCTCCGCCTCCTCCTATGAATATGCCCCCGTTCCCTATTTGCGGATATCCCTCTTTTTGCAACATTTCGTTAAAAGCTTTAAAATTGCCGGTTGTATAACCCGTAGAAAAATATCCGAATCCGCCGGTTAAGGCTCCCGTTTCCGCCCGGCTCTGTGAAAATGCCGGAGCTTTGAGTAGCATCGAAAATACAATAATTAAAAATAGAGGTTTTAATATTTTGACATCTTTCATGACGATTTAATTTTAAAATATGTTGCAAACATAAAACAAGTTTATAAAATAAACCAAATATTTTAACAAAAATTAACAATTAATGGGGGTGAGGCTTTTGGGTGATAAGAATAAGGCAGGTTTATCAGGCAATATAATCTACCACGGCGGTTTTTTCCACAACCATTTTCATTCTGTCGAGAATTTTAACGTGTTCGGGATGTTCGCGATAAATATTTAATCCTTTCTCATCGTCGAAATCGGCGATAAGCACAAGGTGATGTGCAGAGGGTTTAGTGCTGATATTCAATCCCACCTCCATTGATTTAAGGCTATCTATTTTATTTACGAGAGAGGTAAGCATCTCTTTTATTTCGTACGAAACCTTGTCAATGGGTTCCTTATCGTTGAATTTCATCATTACAATGTGTCGAAGCATAATTTTACCGGTTTTAATTATTTCTGTTTTCTTTTTTTGTCAAGAGGCGTTTTAATTTTTTTCTTGTTATGGCGTGCTCTTCGGTTCCGCGCGGGCCCAATAAAAAGCCCAGGGGTTCCAAACCGGGAACATTTTCGCCCAAAACCCTGAAAGCGGTAACAACGGGAACCGCAATAAACATTCCGGGCAATCCCCATACAAAACCTCCGAGAGTAATGCTTAAAATTATCATAAAAGGATTGATGTTTACGTGCGCTCCCACAATATTTGGTGTAAGGATATTGTTTTCGGTAAATTGCACGATAATAAATTGGATTACCACTAAAATTGCATAGCTTGGCGAGTCCATGGTGAAGATGGCGAAAAATAGCGGAAAACTGTATCCGAGTATGGTGCCGTAGTAGGGTATGAAATTCATCAGTGCGGCAATGATTCCCATAAGGAGTGGATGTTTAAGCCCGATAAAAAGAAATCCGCTTGTATTTAAAACGATTAGAATTGTAACGACACTTACCATGCCTCTCATATAATGAACGGTAACTTTATTTATCTCATCTATAATTTTTTCGGCAAGTTTGTGCTGTTTTTCCGAGATAAGCATCAAAACAAATACCTTGAATTTATTTCTGTAGAAGAGAAGGAAGAAAATATAGACGGGCATTATAAATATTGTAAACATGGTATTGAAGGTGGCGCCGAAAGTCGATTTGAAGTTGTCGCCGTTGAAGCTTAACAGGTTGTTTACAAGCTCTTTGAATTGTTGTTTCATCTCACCTGTTTTTATACCGAGCCAATGTTCCAGGGTGTTAAAGATATTGTTAACGTTTGACGAAGCCGTCTCTTTAAGGTTCGGTATGTCTTCGAGGAAGAGTTCGAACTGTTTGTACAATAGAAATACCAAACCGTAAATAATAAAAAACCCTATCAGGATACTTAAAATGTTTGCCAAAATACGGGGTATGCCTATTTTTTCGAAACGGTGGGCAAGCGGATATAAAAGATAGGCGAACAAAATTCCCAATGTCAACGGATAGAGGTAATTTCTGAACTCCGTAAACATAAAATACAAGAGCCAAACAAACAGCAAAAATACCGTTGCCCTCAGAATAAACGGAAATTTCAGATTCTCTTTCATCTCTTTTTTGTAATCGTCTTATATTGATAGACTAACACAAAAGTAATATTAATTATTGTGTTTTTTTTAAAGTTTTCGAAAAAAAAACGCCGTCAGGCAAGAGGCAAAACGGCGTTTCAGAAAAAATATTATTTAGCGGTTAACCGTTCATTGATATTAGAAATTCTTCGTTTGTTTTGGTGAATTTCATTTTATCTTTTAAAAATTCCATAGCTTCAATGGGGGTCATATCGGCGAGGTGGTTTCTAAGTATCCATATGCGTTGCAACATATCCTTATCAAGCAGTAAATCTTCGCGTCGTGTACTGGATGCCACAATATCAATAGCCGGGAAAATACGTTTGTTTGCCAGTTTCCTGTCGAGTTGCAACTCCATATTACCCGTTCCTTTAAATTCCTCGAAAATAACCTCGTCCATTTTCGAGCCCGTATCGGTGAGTGCGGTGGCGAGTATGGTAAGCGAGCCTCCGTCTTCTATTTGGCGGGCAGCTCCGAAAAAGCGTTTCGGTTTTTGCAGTGCATTGGCTTCCACGCCGCCCGACAAAACTTTTCCCGAAGCCGGCGAAACGGTATTATATGCACGTGCGAGTCTGGTTATTGAGTCGAGTAAAATCACCACATCGTGACCGCTTTCGGTCATCCGTTTTGCTTTTTCGAGTACAAGGTTGGCTATTTTAACATGTTTTTCGGCCGGTTCGTCAAATGTCGATGCAATTACTTCGGCTTTAACACTGCGCGCCATATCGGTAACCTCTTCGGGGCGTTCGTCGATAAGTAGTATTATCAGGTAAACTTCGGGGTGGTTTGCGGCAATTGCATTTGCCACCTCTTTGAGGAGTACGGTTTTTCCCGTTTTTGGTTGCGATACAATGAGCCCTCTTTGTCCTTTTCCTATGGGTGCAAACATGTCCATTATACGGGTTGACAATGTTTCGCCCGAATGTCCCGTAAGTTTGAATTTTTGACGCGGGAAGAGCGGCGTAAGGTAATCGAACGGGATGCGGTCGCGTATCTCTTCGGGCGATTTGCCGTTGATGCTTATTACTTTTATTAGCGGAAAATATTTTTCACCCTCCTTGGGCGGACGTATTGTGCCTTTTACGGTGTCGCCGGTTTTCAAACCGAAGAGTTTGATTTGCGATTGCGACACATAAATGTCGTCGGGAGAGTTCAGGTAGTTGTAATCTGACGAGCGCAAAAATCCGTAACCGTCGGGCATGGTTTCCAAAACACCTTCGGCTACAATTATTCCCTCTTTTTCGAAGGTATAAACCCTGTTGTCCTGTTGTTGGTTTTTTCCGTTTTTTTGGTGTTCGCGTTTTTGCTCCTGTTCCTGTTTTTGTTCAGTCTCCTTTTTTTGTTCGCCCTTTTCGTTACCGGCGGGTTCTTTCTCCTGTTTCTCTTTTTCTGGTTCGGCGGATTTTTCTTTGTCCGTATTATCTATGTTTTCCTGTTCGGCTTGTCCGGTTTCGGCTTTAGGCTCTTCCTGTTTTTTCTTTTTCCTTCCCCTTTTCGATTTTTTGGTTTCTTCCCGTGGTTTCTCTTCGGGTTTCTCCTCCGTTTCGGACACCTTGCTTATTGTCTCGTCTTCGAGTGGGGTTAATGTTGATTGCGATGAGGTGTCAACATTGGAGCTGGCAACGGGTTGAGGATTTTTGCGGGGGCGTCCGCGTCTCTTTTTGGGTTGTTCTGTTTTTGTTTGTTCGTCGCCGCTTTTATTCTCTTCCTCTTGATTTTTAGTCTTTTCGGCTGATACGTTTTCTTTGGTTTCGGAACTTTCTGTGTTTGAAACCGTTTTCCGTTTCCTGCCCCTCTTTTTGGGTTTTTCGGCTTGTGCCTCTTTCTCTTTTTGTTTTATGGTTCCGGGGGGAAGCAAAGCTTGTTGATCAAGGATTTTATAAATTAGGTTTTGCTTATCCAATTTTTCAGGCTTCGGAATGTTTAATGTTTTTGCTATTTCTCTTAATTCAGCAACTAACTTGCTGTTAAGCTCCACAATATCATACATAAATTGATGATTTTAATATTTAATATTTAAAATTTTAAATTGAGATTTTCTGATAATAAGATTTAATAAAATGTATTTATTTCGATAAAATAAATGTGTAAATCCCTTTTAGCAACTGCAAAACTAATCTATTTTTTTAAAATGCAAGAAAAATGGGAAAATTATTACAAAAATTTTAATATTTATTAAGTTTGAAAACAATTAATGATTTTTTGAGTCTTTTTTGTAAAAGAACTTATTACTTTTGCGCAACTAAAATAGTAAATATTATGATACAGCGTAAACAATCGGTATTTTTATTTTTAGCCTTTTTGTTGCTTCTTACCGGATATTTTTTCCCTTTATGTTCGTTTTACGGCGAAAACGATTCGATAACACTGTTTTTGTACAAAATAACAAGTATGGTGCCCGATTCCACAATGCCTTATACATTTAATTTTGTTTTGCCCCTGCTTGTACTTAATTCTTTGGCGGCTTTGATGAGTTTCGGTACCATATTTTTATATAAAAACCGCAAAACACAAATGAAACTCGTTAAACTTACTCTCTTTCTCGTGGTGGTTTATGTCGGTTTGTTTTTCCTTTATTACGTCGATACCCTTGAAAAATATACCGGCTCCATTGCCGAATACAATTACATAAGTGTTATTTCGCCGCTTGTGGCTATCGTTTTCCTTGTGTTTGCCTATCGCGGTATTTTGAGCGACGAAAAATTGGTGAAAAGCATCGACCGCTTGCGGTAGATAAAAAAACAACCATATTGATATTCCCGGAAATACAGGAAACACATCAATTAGTTATATCTCCCCGAATCAACAGGGTAAATATTCCAGTGTTTGCTGATTGTCAATTCATGCGATTTGATTTTAGAATTGTTATCTTCCAAAAAACAGCCGAAACGGAACCGGTTTTCTTTTAATGCACTTCTGAAATCGTCGTATGGAAAGACTATTTTATTGCTTCCTGTTTTGTTAACATGCGCCAAAAAATCATTAATTACATAACTCTCTTTTTCTCTGTTGTTGTCAATAAATTCCACAAAAAAATCATTCGGGTCAACAGGAAAATTCAGTTCCAGAACTATATCTTTAATTTTCCGGTTTTGTTTTGTTACCGATACCGTTAAAATATATTTTCCCCACTGTTTAACCGACAAGGGAAAACTTCTTTTACTATCTTTGCGAAAAAGATACAAAGCGCTAAAACCCGTTAACAAACCGAAAACAATAATATATGTGAAAATATCTTCCATAGGTTTGCAAAAATAATTTTTAAAAAAATTTCAGCTATGAAAAGGACAGGATTTTTATTTTTATTGATAATAATATTTGTTTCGTGCAACAGAACAACGGAAAAAAACAGCGCTGCAAAAACAAAGAGGAATGTTTCGATACGCGAAGTTATTGATTACGAAATGAAAGATATTCTCGTAAAGGATACTTCGTGCAAAAAAGATGTTGTAAAATGTGCCCATGTCCGTGTGGAATATCCTGAATTTTACGGAAATAACTCGGCCATACCCAACAGGCTTACACACGATTTGATAACCTACTTAATGTATGATAACGACTTGGGGACAAGCCGTTCGGGCGATTTGAAATTAGTGGCGAAAGATTTTATAACCGATTACGGTAACTTTAAAAAATCGTTTCCCACTTCAAACCTGGTTTGGTACTTCAAACTGAAATCTTATCCCCTGTACGAACACGATTCCATACTCTGTTTTGCCTTTGAATCGGACTTATACCGCGGAGGTGCACATGATTTGACGGGAAAGTACTTTATCACTGTCAACCGGTATTCCGGAAAAAAAATAGTTCCGTTAACCCTTGTTTCAAACCGCGATGCGTTTAAAGAAGCTTCCGAAAAAATTTTCCGTCTGAAAAAAGGGATAAAACCGGATGAAGATTTAAATGGTGCGGGTTTCAATTTTAGCGGGGGCAAATTCAAATTGCCTTCGAATATAGGAGTGTGCGACAGCGGTTTTGTGTTAAGGTATAATGTTTACGAAATAGCACCCTTTTCGGAAGGACCTACCGAATTTGTAGTACCGTTTTCGAAAGCCGGTATTTCAAAATGATATTGAAAAGAGGAGTTTTCCGTTTTTATCTTTCTTGCCGCATATGTGCCGGGGCGGGCAAACCCAAAATAATTTACCTTTGCAATAAAAATTGATGTATGAAAGCATTTAAGGCATATGATATACGCGGAGTTTTCGGAGAGGATTTCGACATTAAAAGTGTTTACCGCATTGGATATTTTTTGCACAGAATACTTGATACGAAAAAGGTTTTGGTAGGACGTGACGTGCGTCTTTCGTCGGATGTTATTTTTGCCGCTTTGGTTAAGGGAATTACCGAATCGGGAATTGATGTGGTTGATGCCGGCCTTACAACTACCCCCATGATTTACTGGGCTACCGGCAAATACGGCTTTGACGCTTCGGTAATGATAACGGCCTCGCATAACCCCAAAGAGCACAACGGATTTAAAATTTCGGGGAAAAATGTTCTCCCGGTGGGGTACGACAACGGTTTGAACAGACTGGAAGCCTATGTGGAATCCGGCGAAATTCCCGTTCCGGCAGATAAAAAGGGTACCGTAAGAAAAGTAAATATCAAAGATGATTATCTCGAATTTTTAAACCGGTACAAGGAGGATTATTCGGGGTTAAATGTTACCATAGATTTCTCCAACGGCATGTCGTCGCTGTTTAAAAACGACCTTTTCGGCCCGGGATATCATCCCCTGAACGATGTGGCCGACGGCAATTTCCCCGGTCACGAACCTAACCCGCTGGAACCGGAAAACCAAAAACAGATAAAAGAAGCCGTTGTGAAAAACGGTAGCGACATAGGGATAATCTTCGACGGCGATGCCGACAGGGTTATGTTTATTGACGAAAAGGGAAAATTCATTTCCCCCGATTTAATTATTGCCCTTTTTGCACATTATTTTCTCAACGATAACAGTAAACCCGAACGTGTGGTTCACGATATCAGAACCTCGAAAGCGGTGGGTGAATATTTGAAAAAATTTAATGCCGAGGTGATTATCTGGCGTGTGGGAAGGGCATACGGTGCCGGCAAACTTCGCGAAGTCGACGGAATTTACGGTGGCGAACTTGCAGGTCACTATTATTTCCGCGACTTCTACTATTCCGACAGCGGATTGATGGCTGCTCTCATTATGCTCAATTTGCTGAAACGGTTTATAAGTGAAGGAAAGAGCCTGTCGGAAATGATAAAATCGGTATCGTCGTATCACAATACCGGCGAAGTAAACTTTTTGATAAGCCGCAAAGAGGAGGCCATGAAAGCCGTGGTTGAATATTTCAAAAAGAACGAACCTCCGTCGAAAATTTATGATTTCGACGGTTACCGTCTCGAGTTTAACGACTGGTGGTTCAACATAAGGCCTTCCAATACCGAGCCCTACCTCCGTTTTTTGGCGGAAGCGGTGTCGCAAGATGTATTAAAGGAAAAAACAGAAATTATTTACAATATTCTGAATACATATAAAGACAATCGATGAGGAAATTTGTTCTGTTCACTTTTCTTACCCTGTTTAGTGTTGTTAATGCGGAGGCGCAAACTCCTCCCCGCGATTCGACGGCACTGTACAAAAAACGAAAGACAATAGTTGCCGTGGGGGCAAGTACATTTTACGTTGCGTCGGTATCGTGGTTATACACGGCTTGGTATCAGGGGTATCCGCTGACGGGGTTTCACTGGAAGAGCGATGTGGGAGAGTGGTTGGGAATGGATAAGTTAAGCCATTTTCACAATTCGTACCAAAACGGTAATTACGGTTATTGGATGTTGCGCTGGGCGGGAGTGAACAGGAAAAAAGCAATATGGTTCGGCGGAAGTTGGGGGCTTATATATGCCACAACAATTGAATTTTTCGACGGTTTGTCGGCCGAATGGGGTGCTTCGTACGCCGATATTATAGCAAATACCACGGGAGCGGCTTTCTTTATTTCGCAACAGTTGCTGTGGAACGAACAGCGTATCAGGAGCAAGTTCTCGTATCATCCTACCGGTTTTCCGCAGTACCGACCCGATTTGCTCGGTGAAAATGCCTTGGAAAACCTTTTGAAAGATTACAACGGACATACATATTGGCTATCGGTGAACATTCACTCGTTTTTGCCCGCGCGCTCAAAATTTCCGGCATGGATAAATATTGCCGCAGGATACGGTGCCACCGGTATGATTGGTGCATACAACAACCCTCCCGAATATGAGGGGGAGCCTTTGCCTCATTTCGACAGAACACAACAGTTTTATCTGTCTGCCGATATCGATTGGACAAAAATAAAAACCGGTTCCAATGTGTTGAGGTTTGTGTTCAAATTGTTTAGCTTTGTTAAATTGCCGTTTCCTACTTTGGAATACAACAACAAGGACGGGTTTGTTTTTCACCCTTTATATTTTTAACCATAATAAATATGTCTGTGAAATGAAAAAAGAGGCTGTGACACTAAGGGTTTACGGACGTGTACAAGGAGTAGGGTTCAGGTACTACACGCAAAAAACAGCTATGGAACATGGCATTGACGGTTTTGTGCGAAATATGCCCGACGGTAGTGTGTATATAGAAGCCGAGGGCGAGCCTGATGCTTTGGAGCGGTTTGTACTTTGGTGTGAAACAGGTCCGCAATGGGCAAGGGTCTCTAAAGTGGAAAAACAGTATTCGCCTCCAAAAGGATACACCGGCTTTGAAATAAGATAGTATATATGTAAGTCTTAATCCCGTTTTTCTGTTTTTATTCTTGGTTGGGGTTAGACAAAACTCCCGAAAACAGTATGGCTTGCGTATATTTCTCTTTGATAATGAACACGAAAGGGTGGTCGGCAACAAACGGGTTTCCAGGACCCACCGAAGTTGTTCCAAAAACTACTGATGTGGCGGCAGCGGCTTCGGTACCGGTTTCGTCAACTTTGATGAATGTTTTGTGTAAAACATTTGAAATGAAAAGCTGTTCGTACTCGTTTATTCCCGAAAAGTCGGCATTGGTTTTGTTAAATGCCGTTTCGAGACCGAGCTCTTTTAACACTTTAACAAGCGACTGTTCGTAGCTGAATTTGAATTTTGGAAAGACAACGGGTACATCTTCCACAGGGTACGACTCGTTTAACCATTTTTGCCAATTTTCCGCCGAAAGCGAATCCAGAATATCCGACACACGGTATCCCTCCTTGGGCAGTAGTACAACCATACTGAAATTTTTACGTCCGTAAGGCATTTCCAGTAAATTAAAAATCACGTTTTCGTAATAGACAAAATCTCCTGTGGTTTTCATCATATCCACAATAATCTTTTCGCCATCTTCAGTGTAAAATTCTCCCGGTGCCGTCTCCTCTTCATGAAATTTATTGCGCCAGTTGCCTTTAAAATAGATGGCATTAATGAGTACCAATCTGTCAAGGGGATTTAATGTTTTTACTATTTCGGTGATTTTTCCGTTGGTTTTTTCATTGACCCAATTGTTAATTTTTTCCACACTGGCGTTGGAATTAAAGTTCAGTGCTTTTACCTGTGAATTGTAGTAGGTTTCGTTACGTTGAACGAATTCGTCTTTTATTTGAAGCGAATTACTGTACCACACCGAGTTGGCAATGGTTAGTGCTACTTTGGGGTCAACCGGAAGTAATGCCGAAACCAACTCTTTTTGCGATTGATTGATATCTTTCAACGACATGCCGTCGAAGTGCATGGTATTGTCGAAAGCCGTTTTGGTACTGCCTGCGGCACCGTTGTACGCCATAGACAGTGCCTGCGAAATGCTGAGAGGGGAAATCATAAAATTGTTTTCGGCATAACCGGTATCGGCAAGCCGGTTTAACAGTTCAAATCCGAAACGGTTGTCGGCCTTAACCAGTTTTTTTGCTTTTGCGGTAAGATTTATTGGTTTCGGGTCAGGAAGTATGCCGTTCTTTTTGCAAGAAGAAAATGAAAGGATAATTGCCAACAAGATAAAGGTGTGTTTTTTCATGTTTATGGTATTCTGCATTAATGGAAGAGATGAATTTTTATTTTTTTAAAAATTGCAACTACTATGCCATAAAAGTTTTATTATTGCAACCGGACAACCGTTAAAAGAGTTTGAAAAAATTGAATTCATTGAAATAATGGATGTAACCGGCAACTATTATTATTTGGGTAAAATTACGAAGCTCCATTCGTACGAAGGGAAATTGGTACTGTATCTGGATACCGACGAGCCTCAAAGATACTCGGAGTTAAAGAGTGTTTTTGTTTTGGAAAACGGCGGGTTGGTACCCTACTTTTTTGAAGAGTTCAAACTGAACGGAAATAAAGCCGTTGTACGGTTTGCCGATGTTGACAAAGAGAAAGCCGTAAAAATGGTAAATCATGAACTCTATTTGCCGTTGGATATGTTGCCTCCGCTGTCGGGCGACAAGTTTTACTATTTCGAGATTAAAGGTTTTGAGGTTATTGACGATAAATTTGGCAAGGTGGGTACAATTAACGATGTTTTGGAATATCCGAATCAAGCTGTTATACAGGTTTTTCGCGATAAAAAAGAGGTTTTGATTCCCGTTAGCGATGATATTATCAAAAAACTCGACCGTAAAAACCGTCGGCTGTACGTAACATTGCCCGACGGACTGTTGTCGGTTTACCTTTAATTAAAATAAACCGGCCATGACAACAGATTGTGTAACAAACGAGGTTTTATAAAAATCAGGGATATGTCTTTTGCTCCGTTTCGTTTCAAACAATTCAGTATGTATCATCACCGTTCCACCATGAAAATAGGTACCGATGCCGTACTGTTGGGAATATGGGCTGAAGTGGGAGGTGTTCGCCGCATTTTGGAGGTGGGGACAGGTTCGGGGGTGATTTCATTGTTGTTGGCAAGTCGCAACGGAAATTGTATTATTGATGCTGTGGAAACTGACAATGATTCCTGCATTGAAGCCGGCGAAAATTTTGCAAATTCCCCTTTTTCGGCAAGGATGAATTTGATTAAGGGCGATTTTAACATCTTTGCCGCCGGAAACAGGACAAAATACGATTTGATAATTTCCAATCCCCCCTTTTTTGTTAACGACATGAAACCGGAAGACCCGAAAAAGAGAATGGCACGCCATACGGGAACCCTTTCGTACGTGCAATTGGTAAAAGGTGTCGCCGGTTTGCTGGAAAAGTCGGGAAAGTTTTGTCTTGTGTTGCCTTACGGACAACGTCGTCATTTTTTGGATATTTGTACCCGTTACGGATTGTTTCCCGAAAGGGAGATGTTGATTTTTCCCAAACCGTGCAAAGAGCCCAACAGGGTTAACATGGAGTTGGGATTTGAAAAAAAAGAGCCCGTTTCCGATAAATTTATCATACGCAACGAAAACGGTACTTTTACGGAAATGTATCTGAAAACCGTTGAAAATTATTACATATCGGTAAAATAGTATCTATATGAAAAGAGTATTTTTTGTGTTGCTGATTGTTATCGCACTTTTTTCATGCGACAGAGCCGTTAAAACGGAATTGAGAACCGTCAGAATTGCAATTTCAAAAGAGAAGAGGGAGGGGGTTCTTGAAAACTATCACAACTGGTTGTTGCGTTACGACAGGCATGTTACATGGGTTAATCTTTATGGTATGCCGGTCGATTCGGCATTGTCGGTAGCAGCCGGTTGCAATGCCGTTTTGATAACGGGAGGCGAGGATGTATATCCCGGCATATACGGGAAAATTGCCGATACGGCTCGGTGCGGCAGATTCGACCGGTACCGCGACACCTTGGAGATAGCACTGATAAAACAAGCCGTGGAGAACCGGCAACCACTTTTCGGGGTTTGCCGCGGCGAACAGATAATAAATGTTGCTCTCGGAGGTACTTTGATAATAGATATTCCAACCGATTTTGGAACCACTGTTATTCACCGTCAAAAAGATTGGAAACACTGTTACCACCCCGTTTATCTTAATAAAAGCTCATTACTGTACGAGGTAAGTAAAGTTGACCGGGATACGGTGGCAAGCAATCATCATCAGGGCATCGAAATTCCGGGTAAAAACCTTTTGGTGTCGGCACGTGCGGCCGACAGCCTCCCCGAGGCGGTTGAGTGGTTAAACGGAAACAGAAAAGGTTTTTTAATGGCTGTACAGTGGCACCCCGAACGTATGCCTGTAAACCACCCCCTTTCGAAACCTCCCGCACTGCTATTTTTAAATAGTGCTAAAAAATATTTTCCGGGAAGGAAAAAGTAAAACCTCATTATCGTAAAATTTTCTCTATTTTCGCTGCAAAATAGGGTATGGAATTATGCGTAGGATTATTTTTTTGTTTGTAATGATTTCGGCAGTGGCATGCACCGATAATAAGGAATTGTCATTTAAAAAAGTCGATAACGGTATCGACCTGTTGTACAAACATAAAACCGAAGAGGCGAAAAAACTTTTTGAAGAGGCTCTGAATTTGTATGATAAAAATTACGAAGCCTGGTATTACCTCGGAAATTATTACGCCAATAAAAGAGAGTATAAAAAAGCTATCGAGAAATATACAAAAGCCATTTCGGTTAACGGCAAATTTGCGGATGCCTATTACGGAAGAGCGGAGGCTAAGTTTTACCTTAACGACAAAAAAGGTGCTTGTGCCGATTGGAAACTTGCCTCGAAATACGGACGGAAAAATCTTGAAGACAAACTGTGGCATTGCAATTAGTGTTTTTTGGGGAAGAGAAAAATATAATTATGGTTGACAATAAAAAAATTGAGGAGTGGAACATCCTTTTTAAAGACAAAACTCCTCAGGAGTTGATAAAGTATTTTTTGGAATATTTCGGCGATAAAATTGCATTTTCCACCAGTCTGGGAATGGAAGATCAGGTGATAACCCACATGATAAGCCTGATAGACAAGAAAACAAATATATTCACTCTCGATACGGGACGGCTGTTTCCCGAGACATACGATTTGATAGACCGTACCGCACGAAAGTTCGGCATAACGCTGAACGTATATTTTCCCGATGCCGCCGATGTGGAAAAGATGGTTAGGGAAAAGGGCATAAACCTGTTTTACGATAGTATTGAAAACCGTAAATTTTGTTGTCAAATACGCAAATTGCGTCCACTTGCCCGGGCCATAAAGAACCTTGATGCCTGGATAACCGGATTGCGGCGTCAACAAGCCGTAACGCGAAAAAACCTAAAAAAGGTGGAGTGGGACGAAAACAATAATATTTTGAAAATAAATCCGCTTGCCGACTGGGATTTGAAACGGGTGGAAGATTATGTGAAAGAGCACAAGATTCCCGTGAATCCGCTTCACCGTAAAGGATTTGTTAGTATAGGCTGTCAGCCCTGTACCCGTGCAATAGAACCCGGCGAAGATATACGCGCAGGACGTTGGTGGTGGGAAAATCCCGATACCAAAGAGTGCGGTTTGCACAAAAGATAGGACCAAAACAATATTTCCGGTATGAACCGTCAAATATTACGCCTTGCCGTTCCAAATATCATAACCAATCTTACAGTACCGTTGCTCGGCATGGCCGATTTTGCCTTAATGGGACACCTGAAAGCCGAAAGTGCCCTCTATGTGGGGGCAATAGCCCTCGGCACCACCGTGTTTAATGTCGTTTATGTGAGTTTCGCCTTTTTGAGGATGGGTACGGGAGGATTTACCGCCCAGGCTTACGGTGAGGGTAACGAAGACAAAATGGCTTTGAGCTTGCAACGTTCACTGCTTGCCGGATTTGTCATGGCTCTGTTACTTGTTTTGTTGCAATATCCCATTCAATATATAGCTTTCAGCATACTCGACGGCGGACAAACGGTAAAAAACCTTGCACGTCAATATTTTTACATAAGAATATATGCCGCTCCCGCAACACTGCTGTTGTACGGGTTTTACGGTTGGTTCCTCGGCATGCAAAATGCAAAAATTCCAATGATTATCGCCATAACAGTGAATGCGGTAAATATAGGTCTCAACTTTTTGTTTGTTTTGGGCTTTGGAATGAAATCGGAGGGAGTGGCATTGGCAAGTGTGGCGGCACAATATTCGGGGTTGATATTGGCATTTGTTTTCCTTTTGGTGAAATATAAAAGGTATGCCGTTCCACGGAAGTTGAAATATATTGCCGCTGCCGGCGAATTAAAGATGTTTTTCGGCGTTAACGGTGATATTTTTATTAGAACCGTACTCCTCATATTGGTATTGGCTTTTTTTACTGGCAGGTCGGCATATTACGGCGAAAAAATTCTTGCCGTTAATACCATTCTTTTCCAGTTTTTCCTGCTGTTTTCTTATTTTGCCGACGGTTTTGCATATGCCGGCGAAGCACTTGCAGGTAAAGCCAAAGGCTCGGGCAATATTCAATTGTTGCACAAAACCGTAAGATATCTGTTCAGATACGGTTGGGCGGTTGCCTTTTTGGCTTTTGTCGCTTTTTTAACGGGGTTGCCTTGGTTTTTAAAAATTATGACAAACGATGTGGAACTTATCTCCATTGCCGGCAACTACTCTTTTTGGATAACGGTTATTCCTTTCACGGGATTTGCGGCTTTTTTGTGGGACGGCATTTATATAGGGGTAACAGCTTCGAAAACAATGCGAAATACCATGATATTTTCGGTGTTGTTTGTCTTCTTGCCTGCATATTACGGGTTGTCGCATATAATTGGCAATCATGCCTTGTGGCTTGCTTTTGAACTCTTTTTGCTTGCCCGCGGAATATCCATGTGGGTTATGTGGAAAAAAACCTTCTGAAAAAACATTACCTCTTTTACATTATCTTTGCCCGTTAATTGAATAAAAAATGCATCTGCCCCTATTTATTGCAAAACGGTACCTCTTTTCGAAGAAATCGCATAATTTGATAAATGTAATTTCGGGAGTTTCGTTAACAGGTATTCTAATAGGTACAATGGCATTGATAACGGTGTTGTCGGTGTTTAACGGTTTTGAGTTGGTAATAAAATCGTTGTACCATACCTTTAACCCCGATTTGCTTGTTTCGCCCGAAAGAGGAAAAACCTTTGACACCGCTGAGTTTCCTTTCGACGGAATTAAGAATATTAAAGGTGTCAAAGCCGTTGTAAGTGTGATAGAGGAGGATGCTCTGTTTAAATACGGTAACAAGCAGTTTATTGCCCGTATAAAAGGGGTGTCGGACAATTATGCAGGAATGAGATTGCTCGACTCCGTCATTGTTGACGGCAGTTTTGTTTTGAAAGAGGGAAATTCCGATTTTGCCGTGTTTGGTGCCGGTGTCGCCTGGATTCTCGGTATCAATTTGGACGATATATCGAAACTTGTTAGCGTTTATGTTCCCAAAAGGGGCAACTCTTCATCTTTTAATATTGCCAATGCCTTTAATACAATGGTGATACGCCCTGCCGGTGTGTTTTCAATACAGCAAGATTTTGATGAAAAATATGTTTTGACATCATTGCGTTTTGTCAGCAAATTGCTCGATTACAAAAACGAGATTACCGCGGTGGAGATATATCTCGACAAAAAAGCTTGTGTTGACCAAGTGCAAAAAGAGGTGCAGGCATTGTTGCCGGACGGTAAATTTTCGGTAAAGAACCGTTTCCAACAAAATTCCACGCTGTTTAAAGTTATGAAATCGGAAAAAACTGCAATTTTCCTCATTCTGGTTTTTATCCTGATTTTGGCATCTTTTAACATGATTGGTTCTGTTTCGATACTCATTGTTGAAAAAACAAAAGATATAGCGGTGCTTAAAAGTATGGGTGCCGCAAAAAAGAAGGTGAAACGGATATTTATTTTGGAAGGAATGCTTATTACCTTAACAGGGGCTGCCGGCGGGTTGCTCCTCGGTGCCCTGATACTCTTCCTGCAGCAGAAGTTCTCCTTGATAACTTTGGGAGGCGGCGACGGAGCTTTTATTATTAACGCTTACCCGGTAAAAATGGAGTGGACCGACTTTGCAGCTGTTTTTGTTACCGTTCAGGTGATAGGAATTTTTGCCTCGTGGTATCCCGTAAAGTATCTTTTGCGTAATTTTGACGAAATTGGAATAAAATGGTAAAAATACAACTTAATGATTAATATTCTTGTCTTTTTCAGATGTCAGATAGATGAATTTAATGATATTATTTAAATAAATTGTTTGTTATGAAAAGTAATTTACATCTCTTTTTTTTAAGTGTAGCCGTTTTTGTGTTAGGCTTTGGTGCCGTTAATGCAAAAAACATTTTGCCGGCAGGCAAAAAAACGACATTATCATTGATTGATAATTCGCAAGGGAGTTTTATAATGAAAAGTACCGTTGGGGAAATTACCACCCGCACGGTTAAGACTCCTGCCGGAAATTTTGTTGAGCTTTTAGTCCCCGGATATGCGAAGAGCAGTGATATTGGCGCTCCACAACTTCCGGTAAAAAGAAGACTCATTGAGGTTCCTTTGAAAGCCATACCCAAAGTGGTTATTTTGAACAAAGTGGTAAAAGAGTATAAACTAAGCGATTACGGAATTGATTTTAAAGTAATGCCGCTGCAGCCTCCCTGTCCCAAATCGGGCATTACTCCTCCATTTGCTTACGACAAAGAGGTGTACAAAGTTAATTCTTTCGGCAATATTCCCCTTGTTACCGTTGATGTTCTCGGTATAATGCGCTCGGTACAACTGGGACGCGTGAATATAAATGCCGTAAGTTACAATCCCGTAACAAATACGATACGTGTTGTCGAAGAGTTGGAATTTAAGGTTGTTTTCGAGAATGCCGACTTTGAAGCCACAAGGCAACTCAAAGAGCGTTATTATTCCCCCTATTTCGTGTCGTTATATAAAAACCTGATAAATTACATTCCCGCCGCAAGCAGGGAAAATCTTACGCAGTATCCCGTAAAATATGCCATTGTAGCCGACCGCATGTTCGAGAATCAATTACAGCAATTCATTGCCTGGAAACGCCGCAAAGGTTTTACCGTGGTTGTGGCATACACCGACTCGATAGGAAACAACACCACAGCTATCAAAAACTGGCTGAAATCGTTGTACGATGCAGGTACGCCCGATGACCCGGCTCCATCTTTCGCCCTTTTTGTAGGAGATATAAACCAGGTTGCCGTTTGGAACAACGGTAACGGCGTTACCGACCGCAACTCTTGCGAATTTACCGGCGATTTATATCCCGAAATGTATTACGGACGTTTTTCGGCTCAAAACACATCGCAGTTGCAACCTTATATTGATAAGACATTGGAGTATGAGCAATACAACATGCCTCAAGCCACATTTCTCGATACCGTTGTCATGATTGCAGGAATGGACAGCGGACACGGACACGACTGGGGTAACGGGCAAATTAACTACGGTACCATTAACTATTTTAACGAAGCTCATGACATATATTCCAATACCTATCTCTATCCTTCGTCGGGAAGTCAAAGTGCAAGTATCATACAAAACATCAGCGACGGCGTAAGTTTTGCCAATTACACGGCGCACGGCTCTCCCAACGGTTGGGCTGACCCCTCGTTTACCATAGGGGATATTCCCGGTTTGCAGAATCAGAGCAAATACGGGTTGTTGATAGGCAACTGTTGTTCAACAAGTGAGTTTCAGGTGTCGGAATGTTTTGCCGAAGCTCTGTTGCGCGCCGAAAACAAAGGCGCTTTGGGATATATAGGCGCTTCGAACAGTACCTACTGGGACGAAGATTATTACTTCGGTGTGGGCGTTGGTACAATCAGCGAAAATCCTCCCCCTTACGAGGAGACCACACTCGGTAATTACGACAGGGCTTGGCACGACCACGGCGAGGTGTTTGGCGATTGGTTTACAACGATGGACCAGCATGTTGCCGCCGGAAATCTTGCCGTAACCGAAAGCGGTTCCAATTCGGAAAGTTATTATTGGGATATATATAACCTTATGGGCGATCCCTCATTGATGGTCTATTATTCGGTTCCCGAAGTCAATCCGGTTACACACGACCAGTTCATTATGGTGGGTGTGGGCTCCTTTACCGTCAATGCCGCTCCTTTCTCGTATGTGGCACTGAACGACAACGGGGTCCTCAAAGCCGCCGCCCTTGCCGACGAAAACGGTGAGGCTGTTTTAAACTTTACGCCTTTTGTTGCTCCCGGAACCGTTGAACTTGTTGTTACGGCTCAAAATTACCAACCTTGGTTCGAGAATATCCAGGTATTTGCCCCCAACGGTCCTTATTGTATTTACGAAAGTCACACCTACGACGACGACTCGTTGGGTAACGGCAACGGAAATCCTGAATACGATGAAGATGTATTTATCAACCTTTCGATGGTGAACTACGGAAATGACGACGCTTACAATGTTGATGTTACTCTGTCGTCGGCAGACCCTTACATCTCGTTTGCCGATACGTTGGAGACCTATGACACCCTGTTTACAAATCAACCTGTGATGAAAAACGATGCCTATTTGGTTCATCTTGCCGATGATGTTCCCGATATGCACGCTATAAACGTTGATGTTTTTGCCGTTGACGAGAACGACTCGTCGTGGCAAAGCAACTTCACAATTACGGCATATGCTCCCGCTGTTACGGCAACCAAAATAATTATTGACGATAGCGAATCGGGAAATGACAACGGTATTCTCGACCCGGGCGAAACGGCTAAAATGATTCTGAGAGTTGAAAATCACGGACATTGTTTGGCATATAATGTTGATGTTTCGTTGATACCCTATAATTCTTATGTAAATGTCATCAGCGGCGATACCATTCTCCCGCTGGTAAGTACCATAGGGGTTTGTTATCCCGAATTTACCGTGACTGTTGATGACAATGCCCCCGTAGGTATTATCGCCGAAATGCACTCGCATATGGTTTGCGGTGCATACGATACGGTAAATGTATTCTATCCGCAAATAGGCGAACTTATGGAGGACTGGGAAACCGGCGACTTTAACAAGTTCGATTGGCAGCAGGGAGGCGACCAACCATGGCAAATTAATACACAATATGTGTTCGACGGTTTTTACGATGCCAAATCTGGAGGTATAGGAGATAATGAAAAGTCGGAGCTTTACATCCAGTACGAGGTGATGAACGAAGACAGTATAACGTTTTACCGGAAAGTGTCGAGCGAAAGCGGATACGACTATTTGAGTTTTTACATGGATAATAATATGATTGCCCAATGGTCGGGGACATCGGAGGGGTGGAGGCGCGAAGCCTTTTACGTAACTCCCGGTGTTCATGAGTTTAAATGGGTCTATGAAAAAGATTATTCCCAATCTTCGGGTTCCGATTGCGGTTGGATAGACGATATCAAGCTCCCCATAATGATGGTTACCACTATTTTTGCAGGTCCCGATGACGAAATGTGTGCCTCGGGTGTTTATCAGTGTCAGGGAAGCGCAACAAATTACGACTCTCTTTATTGGACGACAACCGGCAGCGGCACATTCGAAAACGGAAATAGTTTCAATGCCTTGTACACCCCTTCGGAGGATGATATTTCGGCGGGTTGGGTAAATTTGATATTTAACCAAATTGATGTTGACGGGCTGCCTGCCTCCGACACAATGTTGCTTACGATAAACAATACTCCGGCAGCTCCGCAAATTCCCGCCGGTCCCGAGTTAGTCGATTTATTCAAAGATACAATCACAAGTTATGCTGTTTTGCCTGTTGACAATACCGACAGTTACGTGTGGGAAATATACCCTGACTCGGCAGGTACCGTATCGGGTTCCGATACACTGGGAACGGTGGTTTGGGATACAACATTCCTCGGCAATGCGTGGATTAAGGTGAAAGGTGTCAACGGTTGCGGCGAAGGTGAATTTTCCGACTCGTTGATGATTGAAGTGATAAATTCGGTGGGAATTGCCATGACCGAAAACAGCTTGGCAATAGCCATTTGGCCTAATCCTGCCTCCGGCAAATTTCTAATAAATTTGAAATCGGTACGCGAAACACGGTACACCATAAGCATTATTAACCAGCTGGGGCAAAAGGTGGCTTCAATGGAAACGGGGAAATTCAAAGATAACTGGAAAGGGGTATTTGATATTACAGGCAATGAAAGCGGTTTGTATTTTATTGTCATTGAGAACGCAAAAGAGAAAATTGTTAAGAAATTAATTTTAAAATAACCCTTGATATGAAATTGAAATTGAAAAAGATTTTTTTTGTACTAATTACGTTACAATTGTTTGGTGCGGGCGCATATGCCGGCGATTATATTAGAGTGGCGGACGGTAGTGCCGGAAAAAACGGAAACTTTGAACTGTTATCGTCGGAGCCCAACGTTTCGCGAGTGCATTTTACCCTTAATGGTTTTTATAAAACCGACGTTAGTACCCTAAAGGGAGAGGCATGGCTGCTTAATATCCCTTCACGCGGCGGTGTTAATCTTGAAAAAGGGGCTCCTCAATTGCCTCTGTTTGCCACTTCGTTGATTATTCCCGGCGATGCTCATATGGACGTTCAAGTTGTGTCGGCAAAGTACAAAGATTATGAAAATGTGCTTGTGGCACCTTCGAAAGGAAATTTGCCGCGAACGGTAAACCCGGAAAGCGTTCCCTATGAATACGGCGATATCTATTCTATGAATGCCTTTTATCCATCAAAAATAAGTAAATTGCGTTCACCCTATATACTTCGCGATTTCAGAGGGCAAACCCTTGTTTTGCAGCCTTTCAGGTACAATCCCGTTACAAAAACCCTTCGTGTATATTACGATATTGTTGTCGAAGTGAAAAAAACGGGAACCTCAACGGTAAACGTTATGGTAAACTCAAAAAAAACAGAAAAGACAGACAAAAGGTTTGACAATATATATTCGCGCCATTTTCTTAACTACAATAACAAAGGCAGCCGCTATACTCCCGTTGATGAACACGGCAACATGCTGGTAATTTGTTACGGTGCTTTTATGAGTGCCATGCAACCATATGTTGACTGGAAAACAGAGTCGGGTATATCCGTGGATATTGTTGATGTTGCCACTGTTGGTAATACATCGTCTCAAATAAAGCAATATATTTCAAATTATTACAACCAAAACGGGTTGACATTTGTTTTGCTTGTGGGCGATGCTCCCCAAGTACCTCCCGGCTATATCGGCGGCAATGCATCCGACAACTATTACACATATGTTGCAGGAAACGATCATTATCCCGATTTGCTTATCGGGCGTTTTTCGGCCGAAACCGTTGACCACGTAAATACCATGGTTGAGCGTACTTTGAATTACGAGAAAACGCCACCTTCGGATACTGCATGGTACACCAAAGCGATAGGAATAGGCTCAGACCAAGGGCCCGGCGACGACGGTGAATACGATTACGAACATATCAGAAATATCGGGAACAATAAATTGTTGCCGTTTACCTATAATTATGCATATGAATTTTTCGATGGCAGCCAGGGGGGCAATGACGCTCCCGGAAATCCCACCCCCACAATGATTTCGAACGCCATAAATTCGGGTGCTACCATAATTAACTATTGCGGACACGGCAGTACCACAAGTTGGGGAACTTCGGGATTTAGCAACAACAATATAAACAATCTGGTAAACGATAACCATTTGCCCTTTATCTTTTCGGTGGCATGCGTAAACGGTAATTTCGTAAACAATACCTGTTTTGCCGAAGCTTGGTTGCGTGCCACTCATAACGGAGAACCCACCGGAGCCATTGCCACCATAATGTCCACAATAAACCAGAGTTGGAATCCCCCTATGTGCGGACAGGATGAAATGAATGATATATTAGTGGAGACCTATTCGGGCAACATAAAGAGGACGTACGGCGGCATTGCCTTGAACGGATGTATGGAGATGAGCGACGAATACGGCAGCGACGGTGACGAGATGACCGATACCTGGACGGTTTTCGGCGACCCCTCGGTAATTGTACGTACTGCAGCCCCGCAAGATATGACGGTAACGGCTCCCGGCGAGTTGTATTTGAACGATACCTCCATGACGATATCCACAAATACCACCGAAGGTACCGCATGCCTGTCGTTGAACGGTGTAATACTCGGTACCGCACAAATCGACTCGACAGGAAATGCCACCATCACTTTTGCCCCTTTGACCTCGGTGGATACCGCCGATTTTGTGATAACAAGCTTTAATTTCCGCCCCCATATCGTTCAGATACCCATTGTAAACAATATTGTGCCTGTTATTGAATTGGCAGATGTTATTATTGACGATTCAAACGGAAACGGACAACTCGATTATCACGAAACCGCGGACTTGACACTTGCATTGGCAAATACAGGATATGATACCGCTAAAAATATTTTGACCACGGTATCCATTGCAAGCAAATACATTTCGGTTACCGACAGCACCGAGTATTACGGCGATATCATAGATGGCGATACCGTTACCGTTCAGGATGGGTTCCGTTTTACCGTTTCCGATACCATAAGCGATATGACTCTGGCGGTGTTCAGGGTGAAATCGGTGGATACCGTTTCGGGTGATGCATGGACAAACAGTTTCGGTAGAATTTTGCATGCTCCCAAGCTGCAATACGGAGGTTTTGAAATAGACGACAGCGGTGCAAACGGTAACGGCAGGTTAGACCCCGGTGAAACTGCCGATATTATTATTACCGTTGCCAATACGGGAAGTTCAACGGCGTATAATGTTGTTTCGCAACTAAATACACTATATCCGTATATTACGGTTACCGAACCGCAACAACCGTTGGGTGATTTGGAACAGAATGAAACAAAAACCGTTACATATCAAGTTTCGGTTTCGGGTGATGCACCCGACGGCTCGACGGCTTTTTTCGATGTGGATATTGTTGCCGATTTTAACCGTTCCGCCTCGGGAAGTTTTTATACCAATATAGGACTTAAACCTTTGGCTTTGATTAAGCTTGCCGGTATAGAACCCTCGGCTGATTCGATGTCGGTTTGCCTCCAAAATCTGGGAATCGGTTGTGAGGTGCTCGACCATATTCCCGACAATACCGCAGGATATAAATCGCTGTTTGTACTGTTGGGCACATTCCCTGACAACTATGTTTTAAGCACTGAACAAGGACAAAAACTTGCAACTTTTTTGAATAACGGCGGAAGAGTTTATATGGAAGGTGCCGATACATGGACACAAGACACCGTTACTCCCGTACATCCCATGTTCCATATCACCGGTATCGACGACGGTCTTGGCGATTTATACAAGGTCAGGGGACTTGATAACGGTATAATGAACGGCTTGACATTCGACTTTAACGGTAATAACAATTATATCGACCATATTGCGGCAGACGACAGCAGTGTGCTTATTTTCGAAAATCCACAAACAAACAATGAGTACGGCGTGGGAGTCTCATTTGAAAACGAATTGTACAAAACGGTGGGTTTGTCATTCGAATTTGCAGGGCTTAAAGATAGCGCCGACAACAATAAAGAGGTGGTGATGGCACGTATCCTTACATTTTTTAATGTTCCTATAATTTGGACAGGTATAAACGAAAATAAAAGTTTGGATTTAAATGTTTCGGTATTTCCCAATCCTTTTAAAAAACAAGTGAATATTACCGTTGATATTGCTAAAGAGTGTGATTTGAACGTTGTATTGTTTGATATGACAGGACGAAAAACGGCTGACCTGTTTGCTGGAACAGCCGGTAAAGGAGAAAAACGCATTGTATGGAATGCAGACAAAAATAATCTGAAAAAGGGATTATATTTCGTGAAAATATCTGCCGGTAACAATACTGTTGTTAAGAAGTTGATATTTACCGGAAAATAGTATTGATATTTTTGATGTTATTAGGCTTTCCGTTCGGATGCGGTGATGCCGGATTGTTTTTCATGGTCTAAAATGAAAAATTATTGCCGGTTCATTTGTTCGGTTATCCGTTAGAATATTTACTTACGGGCTGTAATTCCGTTTTTTTTTGAATTTGATTTTTGCCGGTTTACACACATACATGGGCGAAAAGTGGTTGCGCGAACCGGTAGTGTGCTATTTTCATTCCGGTTAGTGAAGCCGTAAACCCACTCCCACAGTAACACCGTTTAGGAAATCCTTTTTAATATTTTCCTTTCCTTCTTTATCGGAAAACCACCAATAAGGAGTATAATCCACCCTTGCCATAAGCCGTTTCCAAAACCGGATGCGGTAGCCTATTTCGGGCTGAAGAGTGAAGTAATTGCCCTTATATATTACATCTCCGGGAAACCAAAGCGTTCCGATACCCGCTTCTAAGAGGTGCATTCCTTTTCCGTAAGTGACCCGTACACCGGTTGATAAACCGTACAAAGGGTAATAAACAGGACCGTAAGCATAAGCTATCCATGGCTTTACCGCAAGGTTATCGCCGGTGTTAAAAACCTTGAACTCGGGACCTATCGTAAAGTAAAAGCCGCTGTATCCCTCAAAATGGCTGAAAAAAGGCTGCATGTTGAATTGTACGGTTGATAGCCAGCCCCAGTTGTTGTCCCATTTTTCCTTGTTTGTTTGAATGCCGAAGCGGTAACCAATACCCAATGATAAACCGTTATAGCTTTCGTATGTAGAATATAGTTCGGAATCGATGTGGAATCCAAGATAAATTGAGGGGGTGTATGCAACGCGAAAAAGAAATCTTTTGCCGAGGTTTAACATGTATCCAACTCTTAAGTTTAATAAAGACTGCATAACAACCAATCCCGCACCCATTTCAAAAAAATGATTTTTCTTGCCAAAAACGGCTGTATATTGAAATTTAAAGAGTAAATAGGAGTTTCTTTGAATATGAAGTTTGTTATTATAGTAACGAAGAGGTATAAAACCAATGGAAAAGATATTTGTAAAATTCTTCTCTTTTTTTCGTAACAACTCGAAATTAACAAAAAATAAATCTCCTTTTTCTTCATACCAGCTTTTGTAAAACAGCTGGGTTTCAATATTAACGTTGCACAAAATATTTTTTTTGGGTTTGAGAGAATTCTGCCCCGAAAGAGACGACACCCCCAACAAAACAATTAAAGCGATTAATAATGGTGTTTTTTTCATAATAACCCCCTACTTTATTATAATTTTTGAAACCGTAATTCCATATCCGTCATTTAATTTAACTAATGCCATTCCTTTACAATTGTTGTCACCTACAAACTTTCACGTGTAAAAATATCATTTTTTTCAAAAAAATTAAAGATGAACAGCCGTTATCTTTTTAACGTGAATAATTTGGACGGTAATGATTATAAATTTTAAAAATTAAAACCGATTACCAAAGGAGTTAAAAACAAAGCAAAATAAGATTTTTCAGGATGATAATGCACTTTATCAAAGGGATTATCAAAACTATAAGCTACCCTTAACCGGACTCCAATACTCATTTTCCAAAACATGTATTTCAATGTCGTTTCGATACCTGCATTGTAAACGTTGTCCCATTCGCTTTCAAACAGCACTATTGAATAAAAAGGGCCTGCATCAAAATAAAAATGCTTTGATAAAGCATTGCGATAAAAGAGCTGCAATTTTAATAATTCGAATGAATACCCGGTTGGTCTAAATTTATTGGGAACATCATTATCACTATAACCGAAATTGTACGTAATGGGGGAAGCCAATAATATTATTTGCACTCCGGAGCGAAAATGAGCACCGATACCTAATGTCAGGTTCGGTTTAAACTTGTGTGCATAGGAATAACCAATTGATGCAAATTGTACGTCAATACTATGCTGATTTGTTTTGTTTAGAAAAGAGCGTTTAACCTCTTGCCCGGAAAGAGAAACACTAAAAAGAAAAAGAACGGAAAAAAACAGTGGGCAAATTCTTGTTTTCATGGTGAAGATATTTTAATTTAACTTAATGGATGCGAATATAAATTTTTTAAAAATCAGTATATAAAACACTTTTGTTCATTAACCTGTAATTGTATTCCCTCGAAGTTGGGGAATAACGAAGTTTTTTTTCAGTGTAAAATGTTTTCTTTTTCGTGTAAAACCTTAATTCACTTTTTTCATATCTATTTTTAATTAAAATGACAAAGCATCTTACAAAAGTCCTAATGTCCTTGATGTTTTGGCGAGTTCAGAGCCTTTGTCTGATTTTTCGATAAGGATTTTCGTTAAATTATCCTGACCATACATGAGTCTTTCCGCCTTTTCTCTAATGTGCCTCATGGCAGCACCGGGAAAGGTGTTGTTGGTGTAATAATAGTTGGTGGCGGTGGGGGCGCTTACACAGTTGCCCTGTCCGTAATGAATAGTGCTCTTTTGTATGTAAAAACGTTTCAAAATCAATTGGTTTTTTGTCCGGCACGGTTTCAGTACACCGTTTATTCCACAAAGATAAGAAAAAGTTTTTAATGGGTTTCGGGTTTTGCAGGAGTTTTGGCGATTGGCAGGGGAGGGAGGGGGGGTACTAAAACCTGTCAGGTCGAGCGCAGCTTTGCGGTAGGCAACCTTACAGGTTGGTTGTTTTGGACAGAGAGAGTGGTTGCTTTTTTGTGCGAAAAGGAAATAATCCATAACATTACTGTCCGATAAAAATCC
>CAZJUQ010000023.1:0-41934 GCA_964549335.1 uncultured Lentimicrobiaceae bacterium
ACATCCGAAATCGACCTGTCGTGGACGAGAAACTCCGACCTTGACAGTGTAATGGTTGTCAAATCGTACGACAATGTTTTCGGCACACCGGTTGACGGTGAATATTATGCGGCCGGAGATGTAATTCCCGGAGGGGATACCGTTCTCTGCCGCCAATATGCCGACACAACCTATCAGCATACGGGACTTAATGCAGGCGAAATGTGGCATTACAAAGCATGGTCGGTAAACTCTTCGCTTACCTATTCGTCAGGTGTTGCGGATTCGGCTTCCACATACAAAAACGAACCCAGCAATCATGTTTCGGCATTTACAACGGGAACGCCAACCCCCACCTCAATCCCTTTAACATGGATGGATAACGATGGAACCGTTGTAGCCGACTCGTTCCTCATTATGATTAATACAACCGGCAATTTCACGGCTCCCGTTGACGGAACACCCCAGGCCGACGATACAGACGTTTCGGACGGAAGCGGACAGGTAAATGTCGCCCACGGTACCGAGGCATACATTTGGACAGGCCTTTCTCAAAATACACACTACTATTTTACCATTTATCCCTATACAAACAGCGGTTCGGCAATTGATTACAAAACCGACGGAGCCGTACCCACGGCAGACGAAACAACAACTTCGGCAAGCACCGATTTGATTATCTCAGAAGTGGCCGATCCGGGCGACTATTATAAAGGAAGATACGTGGAAATTTATAATGTTGGTGCCAATACAATTGATTTTTCAAGCGAAACATGGTACATTTGCCGTCAGGCAAACGGAAGTTCCAGTTCATGGGCCGACATACAGTTAAGCGGAACAATTAACAGCGGCGAAGCTTTTACCATTGCATACAGTGCTACTGAATTTCATAACAGTTACGGAATAAATCCCGATATGGCCGACGGAGGAATTACAGGGAGCGGCGACGACGGCTATTTCCTCTATTACGGTGGCGACCATACGTCGGGTGCACTCATTGATGCATACGGTGTCATTGACGAGGACGGCACAGGTAAAGACTGGGAATATACAAACAGTAAAGCCGTAAGGAAACGTTCCGTCGCTACGCCCAACACCATATGGACGGCTTCTGAATGGGTTATTACTTCCGCGGATACCGTAAATATGACCCCAGGAGAACATTTCAATTACGTTTCGTGGCTGGGAAGTACCGATCAGTATTGGGATACCAAATCGAACTGGGATAACGGTTTTATTCCGGATGCCAGTATGAACGTAACCATTCCCGATATCAGTTCCACTTTTCCGCCCGAAGTAAACGGTTTTGCAGAATGCTGGGATTTGTCGTTGCTTTCGTTGGGACAGTTGACCGTTAACCCCACAAAAAAAATAACGGTTTACGGCGATTTAAGCATAGCAACCTCCAAAAGCAGGGCTGCCGCCGATTTTATTATTGAATCCGACAATACGGGACAGGGGTCGCTTATCGTTGAGGGAAGTATCAGCGGAAATGCCTACGTACGTTCTTACGTCACCGCGGGAAAATGGCATAGCATTACCTCGCCGGTTTCCAGCACCACCGCCAATTCATATTATCTCGGAGGTTCCCCCGATGTATGGCTGAAAGAGTACAGCGAAGCAACAAATTCGTATACTTACATAACGGACTTGACAACACCCCTCGGAGATATGAAGGGGTGGATGATTTGGATAGACGGCTCTACGGCACAGACATTTACCTTAAACGGACCTTTGCGCTCAGGTCCCGTGGGAAGTAACAACAATATGGTTTGCACATATGATACCACAGGTTATAATTTTGTAGGTAACCCATATACTTCCGCACTCGACTGGGATGCTTCCTCGGGATGGACCAAAACCAACCTCGAAGATGCCATTTATGTTTACAACAACGGAAATTGGGCTACCTATGTCTCCGGAACAGGTGCAAACGGGGGCTCGCAGTATATTGCCATGAACCAGGGATTTTTTGTTAGGGTGGACACTACCGGAAGTTCTTTCCCAAAATACGGAACCTTGATAATATCGCGCGATGCTTGTGTTCACAACAATGTAAGTTTTCTTAAATCGGCAAAAGCCGGTAACGAAAACGAAGTATTGCGCCTGGAAGTGGATAACGGTTCACTGAGCGACGAAACGGTTATCAGAATTAAAGCCTCCGCCACCGAAGGATGGGACAAAAACCTGGACGCACACAAACTGTTCAGTTTCAACACAAACCGTCCGCAAATATACTCCACTGCCAACGGTTTTATGTCCATAAATTCAATCCCGCCCGAAACAGGCAGCGTTGAATTGGATGTACGCGGAGTAAATTACGGCAATATGACCATCAAAGCTACAAGTTATAACGGTTTTGCTCATGTTTACCTCACCGACAAACTGAACGGAATTACTACCGACCTCACACGAAGCAACTACTCATTTGTTTATGTTCAAAACGTTACTGACCGTTTTACGGTAAGCTTCACCGTAACTTCCACGGAAGAAAACAAAACCGCCGGAAATTATTACACAATCTACGGCGGCAAAGGCATTATAAGGGTTTTGCAACCTTCCGGAAACAAAATGCAAGTTGCGGTTTACGATATGCTGGGCAGAAAAATTGCAGGAAACAAAACAAGCGATTGTTACCAAAGATACAATATAAACAATCCGGGATACTATATTGTTCATGTTACCGGACCAACACATAACGAAACTAAAAAGGTTTTTGTTGAATAAAACTATTCCATTGAGAAAACCAAAAGCAAAACTTTAATAAATATTTAAAAGAAAAAAAACAATAAATAAAAACAGAACCATGAAAAAGACAATAATGTTATTAACAGCCATAGGACTGCTTATTGCAAATCCTTTTCATACAAAGGCACAATACACCTCTCCGAGCGACCCCGGCGGCGCCCCAATAGGTAAACCACCCCTCGGAGGAAGTGCACCCGTGGGTGGCGGTCTATTTATCCTGCTGGGACTCGGTGCAGCTTACGGCGGAAAAAAGTTGTATCACCTGTTCGATGATGAAAAAAATAATGAAAACGAAAATTTGTCAAATTAATTAAATTCTAATAATTATGAAAAAAATTATACCTTTATTATTTGTCTTTCTTTTCTTTGCAATTAATGTTATTGCAAATGATAATGATTCCGAGGTTGATGATCCTGGCGCAACAAGTCAACCTGCAGCAAAAAACATTAGTTCAACTGCTGATACAGATGGCGAAGCTGAAGATGTTTTTGTAATGGACATCTGGGATTATGGGACATCAGACGGTTTAGACACAAAAATCACAAATATTAGAGTAAAGCCCTATACAACAAATACTGCTGACTGGACAGAAACAATACAAAGCGTTTTTGTTGATGATGGAACAAATTTTATTTATCCAACAGTAACCATAGAAGATTCTTACATCGATTTAACATTTAATGTTGGAGATTTAACAGTTCCTGATGGAGATGCAATTACTGTAACATTATGGATATATCTTAACTCATCAAATATTTCTGACGGAAAAATTTTGTCTTTTATGGTAGATGCCGACGATCATGGATTTGTTGCTGATCCGTCAGGTAGCACATTTGCCGCAACTTTCACTGGGGATTTTAATTCCAACGACATGACAATTGCAGTTGAAGGCACACAGTTAAGTTACTTAAAACAGCCTACAAATGTAATAATCAACAAAACAATGAATCCCCCTGTCAAGGTTGCTGCCACAGATGAAAATGGAAATATTGACATTGATTTTGAAGGCTCAGGTTTTGATATTTCAATTACAACTTCCGGAACTTTTGGCGCCGGTGTTACAACCACAAAAGAAGCTGTCAGCGGAGTTTCTACTTTTGATGATATCACTTACAGTGCAACGGGAACAGGAATAACTATCACAGCTGATGATGTTAACGATATAATTACAACAAGCACCTATACAAGTAATACATTTAATGTTATATCAACACCTCCGGCCTTGATAATATCAGAAGTTTCCGACCCGTCGGATAATACAAACGCCAGGTTTGTTGAAATATACAACGCAAGTTCATCAGATGTTGATTTAGATGCAGGAAACTGGTATTTGTACCGTCAAGTAAATGGAGGCTCTTATGGATCAAACAAACTTAACGGCATTATTTATGCAGGAATGACATATGTTACTGCAACAGACAATTCAGATTTTATCAGTGCTTATAGTTTTTATGCGGATGAACAAGATGGAGATATTGCAGGAGACGGTAACGACGCTTATTTATTATATTATGATGGTAACAATACCTCCGGTACTTTAGTAGATATTTATGGTGAATTTGATACTGATGGTACCGGTACTTCATGGGAATATAAGGATAAACATGCCGTTAGAAATAGCAGTATTAGTACTCCAAACACTGTTTGGACATCCTCCGAGTGGACAATAACTTCGGCAAATGTTGCCGACATGACTCCCGGGACACACGGCGACTGTATTACCTGGGACGGTACCACTGATGCCACCTGGAGCACAACGGGCAACTGGGTAGGCAATACGGCTCCCGGTTCATCCGACAATGTTAAAATCCCTCAAGGAGCAGGTAATTTCCCGTCGGTTGACGGTACGCCGGCTTCACCTGCACAGTGTAACAACCTTACAATCGGCGAAGATGCTTCCATTGAAATTCCCGCCGGAAAAGCTTTAACGGTTTCGGGCGACTTGACCAACAACAATACTGGACTAAGCGGTTTCGGTGTTGCAATAAAATCGGACAATACAGGAAACGGTTCGCTCATTGTTGAAGGAAGTTTCTCGGGTAACGGTATTCAGGTGGAACGCTATTTTGACGCTTATACTTCCGACAATGACGGTTGGCACGAAATAGCCTGTCCGTTGACGTCGTTTACGGTAAACGGAACAAGCTGGGACCCGACCGGAACAAACAGCGATTTGTATTATTGGGATGAAAGTCAGGAATTGTGGATTAACTACCAAACCACCTCTTTTGATTTCGAGCCGGGCAAAGGGTATTTGACGGCAGACGAATATTCCGAATCAAGAACCATGGAAGGAACTTTGAACAATTCGGCAATTAGTTTCAACAACTTGAGTTATACAACAACCAATACAAACTACACCGGCTTTCACCTTTTGGGCAATCCATTTCCGTGTGCCATTACATACAACTCTCCTTCAGCCGACTGGAGCCTTAACAATGTTTCGGGAACAGCAAAAGTCTGGGACGAATCGGCAGGAAATTATAAGACAATCAACTCCGGTGATGTTATACCTTCAACAAACGGCTTTTTTGTAGAGGTATCAAACGCCACCAACAGTATTACCATTCCGCTTAGTGCCCGTACACACGACAATACCAATAACTACAAAAACCAAACGGCAATAAAAGAGCGTTTAACGGTTAAGGTTTCAAACGACATAAACGGCTATTACGACATTACCGTAGTAGGGTTTAAAGCCGGAGCCTCAAGAGGTTATGATATAGCATTCGATTCGCATAAAATGTTCGGAGTAGCCGAAGCACCCCAGTTGTGGGAAAATGAGGATGCGGAAATGTTTTCGGATAACTATATTCCGTACAGTACCGAAAATATTGAGGTACCGTTGTCTTTTAAAGCCGGTGTTAACGGAACATATCATCTTGCTTTCAACGGGGTAAACAGTTTTTACAACACAAGCGACCTTTTCCTCGAAGATAAGCTCACAAACAAAACCATAAACCTGAAACAACAACAGGTTTACGATTTCGAAGCAAAAACAGATGATAATACCAACCGTTTCGTACTTCATTTTTACAATGTTACCGGTGTTCCTGCAATGAATGAGCAAAAAGAGGCATTAATATATGCTTACGGCAACAGAGTTATTGTTAAATCAAACGGTGAAAAGTTATCGGGAACAATAGATATTGTAAATCTGTTGGGACAAAAAATATATTCCCATACTGTTAACGGGTCTTTCCACTCCGTTGCAATTTCCGGCGAAAAAGGTGTTTATATAGTCCGTTACCGTAAAGATGACGGCTCTTTGCAAACCGGGAAAGTTGTAATTAACTAATTTAGAAACAATAAAAAATAAATATTATGAAAAAAGGGATAATAACCATTGCAATTACAGCCTTGTTCACACTATTTGCGTATAACGGTTTCTGTCAAGCGCCGCCGCCGCCACCCTCGGGTGCCGGTCACGGAGCTACGGGTAATCAAAACGGGGGAAGTGCTCCCATTGGGAGCGGCCTCTTTGTTTTGCTCGGTTTGGGTGCGGCATACGGCGGCAAAAAACTCTATAACTTATTTTCGGCCGAAAAAGAGGATTTGGAAAGTTAAGAGCCTGATACTCCGTTGTATCGTCAAATATCCCCGCAGATTTTAGCCTTACAAAACAAGGCTTAACCTGCGGGGTTTTATTTTGCTTTAAAAATATGCGGTCAAAACGGCATCTTTCCCCGGGTTCGTTTAAGACCGGCTCTTTAAGGATACAACAGCGGTAAAAGGGGCGTTGTTATCTTTGCCCGGCAGCAGGTATCCTTTTCAATACTTAATTTTGTTTTCGCTTTTCAACCATTCGTCGAAAACCTTTACCGCCTCTTCACGCAACATTTGTAGCGAAGGTATGGAACGCTCCTCTTTAGGCAACGAAAATTCCTTATAAATAAAGGAGTCGTCGAATTCGGCTTTTGCCGCATCATCTTTGGTAGCCGCATAGTAGAGTTTGTCCAGACGCGCCCAGTAAATTGCACCCAGACACATTGGACAAGGTTCGCAACTGGAATATATTTCGCATCCGCTCAAATCGAAACTGTTAAGATTTTTTGCCGCCTCACGTATGGCTACTATTTCGGCATGAGCCGTAGGGTCGTTGTCATTAGTCACTCTATTGCTCCCTTTTCCTATTATTTTTCCCTCTTTTACCACTACGGCCCCAAAGGGACCGCCCTTTCCGTTAACAACATTTTCGAAAGCAATATCAATAGCCTCTTTCATGTAATATTTCTTATCTTCCATAGTTACACCTGCTTTTACATGACAAATATATATCAAAAAACAACAAACCCGGTTTCAAACAAAAAAAACCGGGTTCGTAACAAAAAAATCTGTTATTAAACCGTTAAGCAAAAGTTATTTTTGCTGTGTACCCACATCTTGTGTGTCCATGGCTATGGCTGATTTTTCAACGGTCATTTTCGTACCGTTACCCACTTCCAAAACAACAGTGGACTCTTTAATTTCAGCTATTTTGCCATGAATACCACCTATGGTAACAACTTTTTGCCCCTTCTTTAAATTCTCCCTGAATTTTTTTTGCGCTTTTGTCTTTTTCGTTTGAGGTAAAATAAAAAAGAAATAAAAGACAACAAGAATCAACAAAAGAGGCAATAACGATGCCCAAGGATTCTGACTCTTTTCAGCTTGAAGTAATAAAAACAGTAAATTCATTTTAATTTGATATTAGTTAATAATTAATTTTTAATCTTTTTCGGGTGATATAACATTGGCTTTTATACGCAAAACCGTGCGATTGGGGTTTGTATTTGCCAATATTGTTATCGACTTGTTTTGAAATCCGCGTTTATGGGTACTGTCAAACGTTACGTCTATAGAGGAACTTTCTCCCGGTTTAACGGGCTTATGGGGATAATGCCCCACGGTACAACCGCAACTTGTCGAAACCCTTGTGATAATCAAATCGGATTTCCCGGTATTTTTAAATTTAAAACTGTAATGAACCTTTTCGCCGCGTATCATTTGCCCGAAATCGTGAACCGTCTCTTCAAAAGTCATAACAGGTAGATTATCGTCGGTTTTCACCTCCTTTTTTTGTGCCGATGCGGGATTTTTAACCACATTAGTATCTATTTTTTTGTTGCCGCCGTTATTACACGAGCTTAATCCAAAAAACAACAACAAACCCAAAATTGTGCTTAACTGTTTCATTGTTTTACTTTTTTCAAATCAACCGTTTATATTTTAAAAATTCTTTTTTACACCTTCTTTGTTTACAAATATTGCAAAAGCGGGGCATCCTTCCCCGTTTTTTATTTTCCGCTTCCGAAAATTGCCACCGAACCTTTGTAAACCGCCTTTTTCGTTTTAAACCCGTGACATTTCAAAACATAAAAATATGTTCCGTCGGGCAAATTTCCGCCGTCCCAGTCGTTTTGATAGTTACTCGATTTGTACACAACCCTGCCTTGCCTGTTAAAGATAACCAGTTCCGATCTTTCGTACAGCTCATTAATTGTTTTGTAATTACCGCCGCCCGACCTTCCGCTGTTGTCACCGTTTTGTTCCTGATTACCTTCGCGTATAACAAAAACATCGTTAACGCCGTCGCCGTTAGGAGTAAAAACATTAGGAATAAAAAGGTTTACGGGCAAAATATCCACCGTTGTGGTATATACCGTATCGCAACCGTGTTCGTTAAAAACCGTGAGATAAACATTGTAAGTATCGGCACTGTCGCCCGTAAACGTGTAACGCAACTCCGGCTCGGAATATGAGTTGTCATCTTTGTCGAATTCCCAAAAACTGTTTGTTATGCTAATGGTATCGGACGACAAATTGGTATAGCTGAATTTAATATGAGGATTTTCAAGATATGCGGTATCGGGGTCGGCATTAATTTCAACCACAGGATTGTAATATGCTTTTGTATAAAAAGTATCAATAGTGGAACAACCGTAATCGTCGGTAACCTTAATAATATAATTTTGATAAGCTTTTAATCCCAAAGCGAGCGACGAGTCGCCGGGAGCAATATGTATCGGGGGAATTTGCCAAAAATAGTGATATTGGCCGGCAGGAAATTCATCACCGGCAGCAGCTTTTATTTGTGCGGTATTTCCGTTATCTTCGTCACCGTTGGTACAGGTCAGCCTGAGTTGTGTAAAAGTGACTTTGATTTCAGGTCGTACATCCACATGAAACGGTGCCGAAGTACATGTATCATGGTTTAAAGTATCTATAACCCTAACCGTAAAATCGGTGGGCTCGGTTATTTTCACAACTATTTCGGAAGTGGTATCGCCCGTGGGTGTCCAATAGTACAAAAATCCCTCCTGTTCAAGTACACTCAACTCAAAATAGTTGTCGTAACATACAGGTTGCGGAACATCTATGGAAATATCGCAATTGGGTTGCGAAACCGCAAAACCACCCGTGAATAAAATTATCGCCGTAGAGATTATCGCACCTAATTTATGGACTCTTTTTTTCATTAAAGCAAAAACGGTTTTAAACCCTTTATTTATGAATTTGCAAAAGTAAAAAAATAACGGTGATAAATAAAGTTTATTTTATTAGTCACATTTATTATAAATAGTGGAATAAACCGCAATTCCGTTTTGTCAAACAGTTGAAATTTAAAAACAAAAAGAGATGAAAAAGTCACTATTAATCATTATTGCAGGTTTGATATTTGCAAACACAAACACGATGTTTGCCCAACAAAACGTTCAACAACGTCCATACATTCAAATAAAGCAATACATCAACAAAAACGTGTTACCGTTTATCAAAACACAAAAGGAGTCGCTTACCGCCTCGTTGAACGAAAACGAAAAAGAGGTTTTAAAAAATATTGAAAACGATTTGGAAGCTTTCAGAAATCAAGGCAAGCAGATAAGAGAAAGCATGAAAGGAAATTACAATGAATCGATGGCCGAATTACGGAAAAAGAGTTTTAATGCCATCATTGCACGTGCAGACTCGTTGCTTGCCAACCATCCCGGAGCGGTATCGGCATACAAAAAAGCCTATTCGGCCGAAAAAGAAAAATGGGAAAAAGATTTGGCCGATATAATGCCTAACCGCAACGGCGCTCCGGCAAAAAGAGGAATTATACCCCGGTTGGAAAACCCCTCGTATGCGCTGCTTTGGAACGAAAACAACAATTTTTGGCACTACGGACAAAAAAACATGCGGCATGCTGCACGGAAAGGCATGAAAAACCGGATGTTTACGCCGGAAACAAAAGAAAAAATAAGGAAATATGCCGAAACAAATATTATTCCCGTGATAGAAAAAGAGCAAAAAGAGTTTGAAAAAACCTTGTCGAAAAAGGAGTTAAAGAAGATTGAGGAGGCGCGGCAACTGATAGCAAAACGCAAAGATGCCGTATTTGCCATGTGGAACGACAACGGTTCAAGATTTCAAACCGGCGACTCGGCACGCCTTGCCATGCAAATAGAGATGCAAAAAGCCATGCTCCCCGTGAGGGAAATAGCATTGAAACATTATAGCGAAATAGAAAAACACATTTCAGCCATAAAAGAGAATATCCCGCACTGGAGAGAGGAGATAATGAGTATTGTTTCTGAAAACACCCGTTTCAATAAAACAAACGCAAAAATGCCCCCGTTCATTCACAATAAGATAAAAAGAATAAACCGTCCCGAAGCATTTTTGATATTCGACAAATCCGTTTTCGAGCGGTACGCTCCGGCAAACAACAGCAAATAACAATACGATTTATTTCACGGTTTGATAAAAACAGCCCGGGTCGCTTTTTTTAAAAGTAATCCGGGTTCTTTTATTTATATTCGATTTTAATAGACAAATATTAACTATTTTAGCCGCCTAAAAAAGAGTAAGAAGATGAGATTTAAAACAGGCGACAAAGTTAAGTTTTTAAACGAAAAAGGGGGCGGTACCGTAATTGCCGTAATCGACAGCAAAGTTGTTAAAGTGGAAACGGATGATGGTTTTGAAATGCCTGTTTTGTCGAAAGATTTAATACCCGATTACCGCTCCGAACCGGACTACGAAAATACAACTCCTTCAAACATTGGGACACAACAGCATCAAGATACCGGAGTGCCTGTCGAAGAGAGTAACGTAACCGACTTGAATCCTTGGGTAAAAATAAAAGAGGAAAAAGGTATTTACATGGTTTACGAACCTCACGACCAACAATGGGTACTTACAGGCGATATGGACGTAATTCTCGTAAACCATACGGAACACGAAATAATATACAGCCTCTTTTTGGAACAAAACGGCGTTCTTAAAGGAATTGATTATAATACCGTCCCGCCTGAATCGAAAATAGTTATCGACACTATCGAGAGAGAAGATATCGACAATTACGTACACGGATTTATTCAAATATTGATTCACGACGACGAACCCGAAAAAATTTTCTATCCCTTACACAGCGTGATAGATATCCGCCCGGCCCGTTTTTACAAAGAGGGCAGTTACAAACAAAACAGTTTGATAAATAAAAAGGCGGTTTTATCGGTAATAGCTTTGGAAAACACCTTCGAAACGGCAAGCTTTTCAGAAACGGAACGCAAAACCGGTAAAAGGGAAAAAACAAGGGAAAGCTACATCAAAAGGGAGAAACCTTTTATTGAAAAACACCGGACGGCACCGGGAGAAGCAATCGTAGATTTGCACATAGGCGAAATAGTAGATAACATAGCCGGATTGAACAGCCACGACATGTTAATGTTGCAGATGAACTATTTCAGAAAAGCATTGGAAAGTGCCATTGCCGAAGAGTACCGCAAAGTAACCTTTATTCACGGCGTTGGAAACGGTGTCCTGAAAAACAACATTATCAAAGAGTTGGAAATTTATTCAAACACGGAACACCATATGGCTTCAATAAGCAAGTTCGGCGTGGGAGCCATCGACGTGGTGATAAAAAGCAAAGATTAATACAATGAATAAAATCAAAAATATATTTTTTTCGATGACGACAATGGGGGTGTTGTTGTCGGTATTTGCCATTATGTTAGCGGCAGCCACTTTTATCGAAAACGATTTCGGTACCGATGCGGCAAAAGCATTGATATATAACGCCACTTGGTTCAACATATTACTCTTTTTACTGGCGGTAAACCTGATTGCCAATACTTTTATTTACAAAATGTACAAACTTGAAAAACTGCCACTGTTAATTTTTCATCTTGCCTTTGTTGTAATATTAATAGGTGCCGCCATAACACGGTTTATAAGTTTCGAAGGGATGATGCATTTGCGCGAAGGTGAAACCGGAAACACTATATTATCGGACAAAACATACATCGAAATTAATGCGGGTGACAAAAACAAATCGAAAGCAGTATTGTTGTCGGTTCTCACTCCCGGAAATTATGCCGACAATGTCGTCGTCAAGGGCAAAACAATACATTTCAAAGCTATCGACTTCATTCCCAATGCACGGCAAATAATAACCGGAAGCGACGAAGGCAGCCCTTATATATCGGTGGTTACTTCCGACGGCACTGGACGCTACAATATGCTTTTAAAGGAGGGCGAATCGCAACAGTTGGGAAATTACAACATCAGGTTTGGGGGCAGATACGACAGCAGTGCGGTAAACATTGTGAAGTTGGGTAACGACCTTATCATCACAGCTCCCGACACAATATTCTCAACTCCCATGTCGGGCGACGGTAAAAGCGAAAAATTCCCGCCTTACCAAAACGGACAATTCGTGAAACGAAAATTGTTTTCGGTGGGAAACCTGAGCCTGGTACTTACCGATTTTTACAAACACGGCAAAATATCATACGTTCCGTACGAAAACAAAAATGCAAATTTCATGGATGTTGCCGTTATTGAAGTAAAATCGGGCAACGAAACCAAAATTGTAAACTTGCGGGGAGGAAAAGGATACAAAGGAGACATTTCCGAATTTAGCATAAACGGCATACCGGTAGCCATGAGTTTCGGCTCAAAAGAGATAAAATTGCCATTCTCCATAAAGCTGCTCGATTTTCAACTGGAAAGATATCCCGGCTCAATGAGTCCGGCAAGCTATGCCAGCGAAGTAATCTTAACGGACAAAACGGCAAACACAAGTTTTCGTTACAGAATATATATGAACCATGTCCTCGATTATAAAGGTTACCGCTTTTTCCAGTCGTCGTACGATACCGACGAAAAGGGTTCCGTACTTTCGGTAAACCACGACTATTGGGGCACATTTTTTACTTATGCCGGATACCTTTTAATGACTCTTGGAATGGCATTGGCACTGTTCACGGGAAAAACACGGTTTTCGAAACTCGGAAAACTTTTAAAACAAAAACATGTTGCAAGCGTCACCGCCATATTGTTATTTTCTTCACTTCCGGTTTTTACACAGGCACAACACCAAAACGTTTCGCCCGGTTCCGCTCCCGTAATAGACAAAACACAAGCCGAAGCTTTCGGTGAACTTATGGTGCAATCGAGCGACGGAAGACTAAAACCCGTAAACACTCTTGCCTCCGAAGTGTTGAGGAAAGTGACCCGTAAAAGCAGCTTCCGCGGACTTACCCCCGATCAGGTGTTTTTGGGAATGCTTGCCGACCCCGTGTACTGGCAGACGGTACCAATGATAAAAATAAGCAACAAAGAGGTTGCAAAAGTCTTGGGCATCAAGGGGAAATACGCTTCATATCTCGATTTTATCGACATGCGGGAAGGCACTTATAAATTGAGTGGATTTGTAAAAACCGTTTATGCCAAAAAGCCTTCAAAACGCGGAATGTTCGACAAAGAGATAATGAAAGTTGACGAACGTTTGAACATATGTTATTTGATATATACGGGAAAAATATTAAATGTTGTACCCAATCCGCAAGACCCTTCGGCACGGTGGTTCAATCTTACCGATACACCTGAGGGACTCTCATACGAAGACTCGTTAATGGTAACTTCCATCATTCCGCAATACCTTAATTCCATAAGAAACGGGGATTACAAAACGGCATCGGAACTGCTTAACGGATTGAAAAATTACCAAAAGAAATTCGGAGCTGCAATTATGCCGCCCGAGAAAAAAATCAAAGCCGAAATATTATACAACAAATTGCTGATTTTCGACAGACTGGCAATGATATACGGCATATTGGGTTTTGTTATGATTCTCCTTCTTTTTATTCAGATTTTCAAAGGAGGAAAATTTATTAATATTACGGTAAAAATCCTGTTATGGATAATAATAGCGGGATTTTTGTTGCAGACTTCAGGACTGGGATTAAGGTGGTACATATCGGGGCATGCTCCCTGGAGCGACGGTTACGAATCAATGATATATATAGGGTGGGTTACAATGCTCGCGGGATTACTCTTTTCGAAACGCTCGTTAATGACCGTGGCCGCAACTACAATTTTAACCTCAATTATATTAATGGTGGCACACCTCAGCTGGATGGACCCCGAAATCACAAACCTCGTTCCCGTTTTAAAATCGTACTGGCTTACCATTCACGTATCGGTAATAACTGCAAGTTACGGCTTTTTGGCTCTCGGCATGTTGCTCGGTTTCATCAATCTTGTTTTGATGATATTAACGGGAGAAAAAAATATTGCCAAGATGAACCGGCGTATAAACGAATTAACCGCCATTAACGAAAGAACGTTGATTGCCGGTCTCTATATGCTTACGATAGGAACGTTCTTGGGAGGAGTTTGGGCAAACGAAAGCTGGGGCAGATATTGGGGTTGGGACCCGAAAGAGACCTGGGCGTTAATAAGCGTATTGGTTTATACCTTTATTGTCCACATGCGTTTCATTCCGGGACTGAAAAGCAGGTTTGCCTTTAACCTGGCATCGCTTACAGGTTACTTTTCAATATTAATGACCTTTTTCGGGGTAAATTACTACCTGTCCGGATTACACTCATATGCCAAAGGCGACCCAGCACCAATACCGCAATTTGTCTATTATACAATTGGCATAATAATTGCCGTTGCCATTGCCGCTTACAATAAAGAACAAAAATACAACATGAATAATGAATAATTTTTTATCAATCAAAACCTGAAAAAATGAAAAAATCAATTATTATTATTTTCTTATTTATTGCAACAACGGTTAGTGCACAAACCGATACTGTCAGCAATTGGACAAAAGAGGGAAAAATTTCAGTAAACGCAAACCAAAACTATTTCTCAAATTGGTCGGCAGGAGGCGAAAGCTCATACGGTGTTATCGGAAAACTTACTTTCAAAGCAGATTACAAGAAAGATAAAAATTCGTGGACAAACTGGCTTGATATGGCTTTGGGTTACTCCGTAATAGGTGATGACGACTCAAAAAAAACAGAAGACAAAATAGAATACATCACCTCATACACTCGCGATTTGTCAAAAAACATTAAATTTTCAATAGTCGGCAGTTTTAAATCGCAGTTTGCAAAGGGATACGACTACTCAAACGACACCACGATTTACACTTCAAAGTTTCTTGCCCCTGCATATATCGATTTGGGCCCCGGTATCCAGTATAAACCGAACGACCATGTCCTTGTCAACTATTCGCCCGCCACAGCACGGTTAATTGTTGTTAACGACCAAGGACTTGCCGACAAGGGGGCTTTCGGGCTGGAACCCGCAAAAACCGATACCAACGGAATAGTTATTGACCCTGCTAAAAAGACAAAAGGCATGTTCGGCAGCAAACTTATTTTCGTTCTCAACTACGATATTGCAAAAAATGTTAACATAGCCAGCAAACTCGAGCTCTTTTCCGACTATTTGGATACTCCCCAAAATATTGATGTTGACTGGCAAGTGCTCCTCGGAATGAAGGTTAACAAATGGCTGAATGTGGATATCTCCACACAGATGCTTTACGACGATCAAGTAATGATAACCGACAAAGACGGCAATACGGGTCCGAGAATCCAGTTCAAGCAATTGATGATGGTAGGACTGTCGTATAATTTTTAAACCGTTTTGAAAAAAATAGCTCTTTTATCGGACACCCACGGTACAATTCATCCGCGGGTGTCCTCTTTTTTTAATGATTGCGACGAAATATGGCATGCCGGCGACATAGGCAACGTCGATACGGCACACAAACTTCAAAGCATTAAACCCCTGCGTGCGGTTTACGGAAACATAGACGGCGGCCTATTGCGGCAAATGTTTCCTGAATATCTGACATTTACAATCGAAAAGGTAAAGGTATTGATGATTCATGTGGGAGGCTATCCCGGCCGTTACTCTCCCCGGGCACGCAAACTGATACAACTACACCGTCCGCAACTGTTTATCAGTGGACATTCGCATATACTAAAGGTTATGTTCGACTCCCGCCGCAAACTCTTGCACATTAACCCCGGAGCGGCAGGCAATTCGGGATTTCACAAAAAAATTACCATGGTAAAGTTTGTTATCGACGGCTACGAAATAAAAGATTTGGAGGTGCTTGATATCGACAGACACCTGCACTGAGCTAAACCTCGTATGTTTTGCCCTGTTCCGAAACCGTGCTGTTTTCAAAAACGGACTTTGCCTCTCTTTCCAAAGTTGAGAAATTGCCGTTGATACGTGCTGAAAAGTGCCCCAACAACAACCTTTTCACACCGGCGGCTTTGGCAATGGCAGCCGCTTCTTTTGCCGTGGAGTGGACATTCGCCAACGCCTCCACCTTTGTACTTTCGTCGAAAGTTGCTTCGTGATACAGCAAGTCGGCACCTTTTATTAGGGGGATAATATCCTCAAAATATGCAGTGTCCGAACAAAAAGCGTATCTCCTTCCCGGAGTTCCGTCAATTGTTATTTCACTGTTTTTTATCACATTGCCGTCGCCGGCAACAAAATCGGCACCCTCTTTTATCTCTTTTATTTGTCCGTACGTGGGATTGTATTCCGAAACAAATGCCTTATCGATTTTTCTTTTGCCCTCCTTTTCAACAAATAAAAACCCCGTGGTGGGAACACCGTGTTTCAAAGGAACGGTATAAACCTGAAGTCCACCCTCGTCGTACAACAACCGGTTACCGCCCAAAGTGTCATGAAAAATCAACGGAAACAAAAGGTTCGTATTGGCGGTTTCGAGCGATATATCTATAAATTTTTTCAACTGCGGAGGGCCGTAAATATTCATCGGTTCTTTGCGTTGCAAAAGATGAAGTGTTGACAACAAACCCGTTAGTCCGAAAAAATGATCGCCGTGTAAATGACTTATGAATATGTGGTTAAATTTTTTAAACCCGACACGGTATTTTAACATTTGGATTTGTGTTCCGTCGCCGCAATCAATCAAAAAACGGTGTCCGTTATATTTAACAAGTTGTGCCGAAACATTTTGATACGGAGTTGGCATAGCCGAACCGTTACCGAGTATTGTTACCGAAAACTCTTTCATTTTTGCAAAGATAATTTTAAGCCAAAATAAAAAAATCCCTTTCACACACGGCAAAAGGGATTTTTTTTTAATGAAAAAGAAAGGTTATTTTTTCTTTTTTTCTTCGTTTTCCAAGTCGGATTTGAGGTTGGCCAAAACATCGAGGTCGCCGAGAGTTGTTTTCTCGAGGCTCTCTTTCAGCTTTTGAACGCTGCGTTTTGCCTGTTTTCCGGCAGATTTTTTAGCCTCTTTAGCGTCGGGACTCTCTTTTTGATACGTGGCTTTATGCGACAAGATGATTTTTTTGTTCTCTTTGGAAAATTCAATCACCTTAAACTGAGCCGTATCATCGACTTTAAGGGTTGTACCGTCCTCTTTTTTGGCATGTGCCGAAGGAACAAATCCTTCAACGCCGTACGGTAACGATACCACAAAACCTTTGTCAACTTTATTAATAACAGTACCTTCGTGTTCCGAGCCTACGGTAAATACCGTTTCGAAAACATCCCACGGATTTTCCTCAAGCTGTTTATGTCCGAGGCTTAAACGGCGGTTTTCTTCGTCAACATCCAAAACGACAACCTCTATCTCTTCACCTATTTTAGTAAATTCGGCAGGATGTTTAATCTTTTTCGACCACGAGAGGTCGCTAATGTGTATCAATCCGTCAACACCCTCTTCAATTTCAACAAAAATACCGAAATTGGTAAAGTTTCGAACCGTTGCTTTGTGTTTTGAGCCAACGGGATAACGTTCGCGGATATTAATCCACGGGTCGGGGATAAGTTGTTTCATGCCCAGTGACATTTTTCTCTCTTCACGGTCAAGCGTCAAAATAACGGCTTCAACTTCATCACCCACTTTCAGGAAATCCTGAGCAGTACGCAAATGTTGCGACCACGACATTTCCGAAACATGAATCAAACCTTCCACACCGGGAGAAATTTCGACAAAAGCACCGTAATCGGCCAAAACAACAACTTTACCTTTCACTTTGTCGCCCACTTTCAGGTTAGGATCCAACGAATCCCACGGGTGAGGGGTAAGTTGTTTGAGTCCCAGAGCAATACGTTTTTTACTTTCGTCGAAATCGAGGATAACAACTTTGAGTTTCTGGTCGAGTTCCACAATCTCTTCGGGGTGGTTAATACGTCCCCACGAAAGGTCGGTAATATGTATAAGTCCGTCAACACCGCCAAGGTCGATAAACACACCGTACGAAGTAATGTTCTTAACGGTACCTTCGAGCACTTGTCCTTTTTCGAGTTTGGCAATAATTTCGGCTTTTTGTGCTTCGAGTTCATCTTCGATGAGAGCCTTGTGCGATACCACAACGTTTTTATATTCGTGGTTGATTTTAACAACTTTAAATTCCATTGTTTTATCAACAAAAACGTCGTAATCGCGAATGGGTTTAACATCAATTTGCGAACCGGGCAAGAAAGCCTCTATACCGAATACATCAACGATAAGACCGCCTTTGGTACGGCTTTTGACGTAACCTTTGATAATTTCGTCGTTTTCGTAAGCTTCGTTAACACGCTCCCACGATTTGAGGATACGGGCTTTTTTGTGCGAAAGTTTCATTTGTCCCGTGGCATCCTCCTGGTTTTCCACGTAAATTTCAACCTTGTCGCCTACTTTCAAATCGGGGTTGTAACGAAATTCGTTAAAAGGGATAACACCGTCGGATTTGTAGCCGATGTTGACTACAACCTCACGGCTGTTAATTGATACCACCACACCTTCTATTACCTCATGTTCGGTAATCGAACTCATGGTTTTTGTGTAAATGTCTTCCAGTTTGGCGCGCTCTTCGGGAGAGTAATTTTCCTGTTTTTTGCCAATGGAATCCCAGTCGAACTCTTCGGGTTCGGTTTTAGCCTCACCTTCGTCACTCTTTTCTTCAACAGCGGTTTCGCTCTTTTGTTCAACGTCAGCAGCGGTATCATCAGCCGCTTCAACATCTTGCTGTGCGGGTTGTTCAACAGTGCCGGTCTCTTTTTTCTCCTCTTGGGGAGCTTCGTCAACAACCTCTTCTTTTTTCTCTTCGGTTACTTCGGGTTGTTTTTCTTGTTTAGTTTCCTGAGCTTCAGCTTGGGTTTGTTCAGCCTTCACCTCCTCTTGGGGAGTTTCGGCATTAATTTTTTCTTGTTCAGACATAAAAAATAATTGCGATTCATTCCAACCACCCGGTTCTTGTGAAATGAAACCTGTTAAACATATATTTCACCATGTTTTAAAAATTTGACGAATAAGTTTTTACGCCAAATCCGGGTCTTTTAAAACAAGGGCGCAAAAATAGTTAAATTATTATTAATTTTTAAGTTTTTATTCAATTATTTTTCATACCGAAATCTGTTTATTTTTGCATAAAAATTAATACGACATGATTTACCATTGCGGAATGTTCGGCCCCACTGAAATAACCTTGATAATAGTTGCCGTGGTTTTGCTTTTCGGGGGGAAAAAAATTCCCGAGCTTGCAAAAGGTGTGGGAAAAGGTATAAGAGAGTTTAAAAAAGCCACCGAAGATACGGAGATTACGGAAAACATAAAGGATATTGCATCGGAGATCAAGGATATTAAAAACGATGTGGACAAAATAAATCCGAAAAAGATATTGGAACAAAATTCCGGTGGGAAAAATAAAAGCAAAAAATAAATTCTAATTGAACAGGCCGTTTGAAAAATTTAACCGAAGGTAAGCCCGGCACACAAATCCTGCATTTTGCCTGGCCTATGTTGGCCGGAAACATTTTCCAACAATTATACAACGTTGTTGACAGCATTGTCATAGGTCAATATATCGGTAAAGAGGCTTTAGCCGCCGTAGGAGCAAGTTTCCCGTTCATCTTTGCGCTCGTTTCGTTTATTATAGGTATTGCCATAGGTTCCACGGTGATAATAGCTCAATATTTCGGAGCCAAAGAGGTGGATAAGGTAAAACAGGCAATAGAGACATTATACATATTTATGTTTTTCGCCTCAATAACATTGACAACTTTGGGGATATATTTCAGCAACGGTATTTTCGGGTTGATAAGTCTTCCTGCAGATGTATTGCCGCTTGCGGTAAAATATTTTAAAATCTATGCCCTGGGGTTTATCTTTTTTTTCGGATATCAAGGCACCGGTGCCATTCTGAGAGGGTTGGGCGATTCGAGAACACCTTTCTACTTTCTTGCCGGTTCAACAATTTTAAACATAATATTCGACATTCTTTTTGTTGCCGAATTTCATTGGGGTATCGAGGGTGTTGCCGGCGCAACCGTTTTATCGCAAGCTATTGCATTTTTCTCCATTGTTGTTTACGTAAACAAATACCATTCTGTTGTTTCGTTCAGTCCGCTCAAAATGCGGTTCAGTACCCAAATGTTCAAAAAGGCATTGAAAATAGGTTTTCCGGCGGGCATTCAGCAAACCATTGTTGCGGTTGGTTTTATGGCATTGTACAGGATAGTAAACATGTTCGGCACTTCCACCATAGCGGCATACAGCATTGCCATGCGTATCGACTCGTTTGCGGTGATGCCGGCGATGAACTTTTCGGCGGCACTATCCACATTTACGGGGCAAAATATCGGTGCGGGCAAAATGCTCCGCGTTTCGGAGGGATTAAGAGCCACATTAAAAATGACAATAACCACCTCTATATTTATAAGCACTTTGGCAATAATTTTTGCCGACCCGCTTATGCATGCTTTCACAAACGACACCGAAGTTATAATGCTGGGCAAACAGTACCTTTATATAGTATCACCTTTTTATATTCTGTTTTCGGTAATGTTTGCTTTCAGCGGTGTATTGCGTGGTGCCGGCGACACTCTAATGCCGATGTTTTTCACAATTTTGTCGTTATGGGTAATAAGGATACCTGTCTCCTATTTTTTATCGACGGAAATAGGTACAAAAGGAATATGGTGGGGGATACCGATAGCATGGACAGTAGGGGTTTCGATGTCGTGGTTGTATTTTAAAACCGGTAAGTGGAAAAACAAAGCCGTTGTCAAGAGGAAAATACCGGAGGATAAACCCGGGGAGCAGGAGAGTGTATAAACAAAAAGTCCTGTCTGAAAAACACAAGACAGGACTTTTAAAAAGTAATATTTTAAAGCCGGCTTTATTTCACCGCATCAACGATAGCTTTGAAAGCTTCGGGATTGTTCATTGCGAGGTCTGCCAGCACTTTACGGCTCAATTGAATGTTTTTGGCATGCAATTTACCCATAAATACCGAATAAGACATACCGTGTAAACGTGCTCCCGCATTGATACGTTGAATCCATAAAGCACGGAAATTGCGTTTTTTTGCTCGTCTGTCGCGGTAGGCGTATTGAGCACCTTTTTCATAAGCATTTTTTGCGACCGTCCAGACATTTTTTCTACGGCCGAATTGGCCTTTAACCCTTTTCAGGATCTTTTTTCTTCTTGCCTTTGAGGCTACTGTGTTTACTGATCTTGGCATTTTTTTAAAATTTTTCCACCATAGCGCTCCTTCGTCAGGGAGACTTAACCGGCTATGGCAAAGTTAAACAATAAATTTACTAACTGCGTATCATGCTTCTGATGTTTTTCTCATCAGCTTTGTCAATAATTGTGAAATAACCGAGGTTACGTTTACGTTTTTTCGATTTTTTCGTCAAGATATGACTCTTGTACGCATGTTTTCTTTTGATTTTTCCGGTTCCCGTCGTCACAAATCTCTTCTTGGCTCCGGATTTTGTTTTCATTTTTGGCATTGCTTCAAATGATTTTAGTTAATTAAAAATAAAAATTATGTTGTTAAAATATTACTTTTTCGGTGCAATTATCATAATCATCCGTTTTCCTTCCAAAACGGGCAATTTTTCAACTTTACCGTACTCTTCAAGTTCCTGTGCAAAACGCAACAAAACGTATTCTCCTTTCTCTTTGTAAATAATCGACCTTCCTTTAAAGAAAACGTCAACCTTTACTTTTGCGCCTTCCTGCAAAAACTTAATGGCATGTTTCAGCTTGAAGTTGAAATCGTGTTCGTCGGTGTTTGGACCGAGCCTAATCTCCTTAACCACGATTTTAGCCGATTTTGCCTTTATCTCTTTCTGTTTCTTTTTTTGGTCGTAAAGAAACTTTCTGTAATCCATTATTTTACAAACAGGCGGATTTGCTTTTGGTGAGATTTCCACCAAATCGAGTTCCAGTTCGTCAGCTTTTGCCAATGCATCTCTAAGCTGATAAATGCCTGTTTCCACATTGTCGCCCACCAGTCTTACCACCGGAGAGGTAATGTGTTCGTTAATCCTGTGCGGATCTTCTTTTTTCATTGGTCGTCTGGGGTTTCGTCCCCTGCCTCTGTATTGTGCTATTTTTTTTCCTCCTATCGATTAGTTAAACTTTTATTTAATTATATAATCAGAATTTCACTTCCAATTCGTCATTAATTTTCTTTACAAAATCGTCAATTGCAAATGTTCCCAAATCTCCCTCTTTATGTTTTCGCACCGAAATAGTATTTTCTTTTTCCTCTTTTTCTCCCACAATAATCATGTAGGGTATTTTTTTAATTTCGGCATCACGAATTTTTCTTCCCGTCTTTTCGCTCCGGTTATCCACCTCGGCACGGATATCGTTTTTCTTCAGCAAATTTAATACCTTTTTTGCATATTCGCCGTATTTTTCACTAATTGGCAGAATAATTGCCTGTTGCGGGGTAAGCCAAAGGGGGAAATTTCCGGCGCAATGTTCTATAAGAACCGCCACAAAACGTTCCATGGAGCCGAAAGGAGCCCTGTGTATCATCACCGGACGGTGTTTTTCGTTATCGGCACCTATATAAGTCAGGTCGAAACGCTCGGGCAGGTTGTAATCAACCTGGATTGTTCCCAGCTGCCATTTACGTCCAATGGCATCACGAACCATAAAGTCCATTTTGGGTCCGTAAAAAGCAGCCTCTCCGTATTCGATAACGGCATTTAGTCCGCGCTCTTGGGCAACCTCTTTAATTGCCGTTTCTGCGCGTTCCCAATTTTCGTCGCTTCCGATATATTTTTCAGGATTTCCGGGATCGCGCAACGATATTTGTATCAATACATCTTTAAATTCAAGTGCATTAAATATCTCTTCAATAATATCAATAACGCCGTTAAACTCATCTTTGATTTGGTCGGGAGTACAAAAAATATGTGCATCGTCCTGAGTAAATCCGCGAACACGTGTAAGGCCGTGGAGTTCGCCGCTCTGTTCGTAGCGATATACCGTACCGAATTCGGCAAAACGTACCGGCAAATCCTTATACGACCTCGGTTTGAATTTATATATCTCGCAATGGTGGGGACAGTTCATGGGTTTCAGAAAGAACTCCTCCCCTTCAACGGGTGTTTTTATGGGTTTGAACGACTCTTCACCGTATTTTTGATAATGTCCGGAAGTTTTGTAAAGATTTACATTTCCAATGTGAGGTGTAATTACCGGTTCGTATCCGGCTTCTTTTTGAACTTTTTTCAAATAACGCTCCAAACGTTCACGCAATTCGGCACCTTTGGGCAGCCACAGAGGCAATCCCTGACCCACATTTTGCGAAAAAGTAAAGAGTTCGAGTTCCTTGCCCAAAACGCGGTGATCGCGCTTTTTTGCCTCTTCGAGCATAGCGAGGTACTCGTCAAGCTCTTTTTTCTTGGGAAAAGTTATTCCGTAGATACGTGTCAACTGCTTACGGCTTTCGTCACCGCGCCAGTAAGCACCGGCAATTTTGGTAAGCTTTACCGCTTTGATAAATCCGGTATGGGGAATGTGGGGACCACGGCACAAGTCGGTAAAAGTTCCGCTCTCATAAAATGTTATTTCGCCGTCGTTCAAATCGGCAATAAGTTCCAGTTTGTATTCGTCGCCCTTTTGCGTAAAATATTTAACGGCCTCTTCCTTGGTAATCTCTTTTCTGATAAATTGCTGTTTTTGCTTGGCGAGTTCCAGAATCCGTTTTTCAATTTTGGGAAAATCCTTGTCCGATATGTCGTAGTCTTGAAAATCGATATCGTAATAAAATCCGTTTTCAATATCGGGACCGATACCAAACTTTACGCCGGGATAGAGTTGCTCAATGGCTTCTGCCATAAGGTGTGCCGATGAGTGCCACATGGCAGCTTTACCCTCGTTGTCTTTCCAGGTAAGAAGTTGGAGTGTGCAGTCGTTTTCTATGGGACGGGTTGCATCTACAACTTCGCCGTTAACTTTTGCGGCAAGCACATTGCGTGCAAGCCCCTCACTTATCTCTTTGGCAACATCCAATGCCGTTACGGGATTGTCATATTTCTTTACCGAACCGTCTGGTAATGTTATACTTATCATTGTCCCTCCTTGACTTCAAAAAAATTGGCTGCAAAGATAAACTATTTGTCTTAAAGTCAAGAAATAAGAGGTGATTTTTTGCAAAAATTTCAAAAAGAATAATAAATATGTTTCAAACAAGTTAAAAACCGTATAACGGATTTTTACAGGTTTGTAACACGAAGCGGATTTTTTATTATTTTTACCATACAATTAAAAAGATAAAATTATGGAAAATGAATTAACGGTAGTATATTCGGGTTCGCGTGTCGAAGGACAATTTATAGCGGAAATTTTAAAGGAAAACGGTATAGGTTCTATATACCGCGATATTTTACAAGAGAGTGTTGACGGCGGCTGGGCTAACTCTTTACCTGAAAATGCTGTTCAAATTCAGGTGGAAACGGAATTTGCCGCAAAGGCAAAACAAATAATAGATGAATATTTCAGAAACAGGGATAAAAAATAGATTTTTTCGCAATATACATTTATGAGCGAATCGGCACTGTTGTCTTTCTTTGTATTAAACGACCAACTTCGAAGCACTTGCGATTTTAACCCTTATCAGTTACAAAACGGAAAACAGGTTTACGAAGTAATAAGGATTATTGAAGGCAAACCGCTTTTTATGCGGGAGCATCTCAACCGTTTTTTCAAATCGGCTGCAATAAGCGGTATATCATTACCCGTAAACGACAAGGATATAATCGTCAGGATAAAGGCTTTGATTGAAGCAAACAGGTTGGTAAACGGAAACATAGAATTTTTGGTACACATTGACACTTACGGCGAAAAACGTTTCGTCGCCATGGTAATTCCATATTTTTATCCAACCGGCGAGATGTACAAAAACGGTGTAAAAGTGTCGGTAATGGAAGCCGTACGTAAATATCCCAACGCCAAAGCTTATAACCGCAACCTGCGCGACAAAGCCGATAAAATAATTAAAGAAAAAGATGTTTACGAAGTAATATTGAAGAACGACAAAGGTTACTTAACCGAAGGAAGCCGTTCCAATATTTTTTTCATAAGTAAAGACAGCACGGTACATACCCCTCCCCTGTCGCTTGTGCTTCCCGGAATTACAAGGATGAAGATTTTTGACATTTGCTCAAAAAACCGCATCAATATTATTGAAGAGAATATCACACTGCGGCATACGGAAGAGTTCAACTCATTCTTCATTACAGGAACATCGCCGAAAGTACTACCTGTAAAATCGTTGGACGGCATCGGTTTTAACACTGACAACAAATTGTTGCGAAACATTATGTTGTGGTACGATAATGAGATAAAAAATTACCTGAATAATTTCGATTTCGAAAAGGTTTGATTACCGTATGGAAAATAAAAACTATTTTTGTAAAAAACATCAGGCCGTGAAACAAATAAACAAACTTAACATCTTACTTTTTTCGTTTATTATATACGGTTTTACCAATAACATGCTGACGGCACAAAACAAAAGAGTTCCGGCTGACATCTGTATTAACGTTAATGAGCATTTGCTTGCCGAAAAAATAAACAACCTCAGAAAACAGTACGGCAAAAGAGCAATACCGCTTAGCAAATCGTTGACATACGTTGCCAAACTTCATGTTGAAGACTTGCAAAAAAACCATCCCGACACCTCCATATGCAACCTTTCGAGCTGGTCGGACAAAGGAAAATGGACACCATGCTGTTACAACAAATATGTGGTAAACCACGATTGTATGTGGAAAAAACCAAAAGAGCTGACCGGCTACATATACCGCGGATACGAAATGGCGGCATATTTTCAAGACGGCGTATCAACCGACAGCCTGGAATACGTTTGGTTCGACTCGCGAAAAGTACTCGATTTTATTTTAACACAAGGAGACTGGAGCCAAAAAAGCTGGAGAGCAATGGGTGTGGCAATGAGCGGGAATTATGTTTCAGTGTGGTTCGGACAACGCGCCGACAAAGCGGGAAAACCGGCATTGTGTAAAGAAACCGTTAACCAAACAATAAAACCCAAAACGGTAACCGGTAACAACAAAACAAAAGGATATTTTTTGATTTTCGGCAGCTACAACAAAATGAAGGATGCAAAATCGGCTGTCAGAAGAGTAAAAGCCGAAGGTTTTAAACATGCGGGAGTTATCACTAAAAACAACCATTTCAGACTCTACCTTTCAAAATTCGACACCCTGAAAGAGGCTATGGCGGCAAAACAAAAACTCCCAACGCAATTTAAAGATGCCTGGATTTTAAAACTGTAACATTTTATATATTTGTTTTCCAAAGTTTTCATTAAAAAAGACTTTATGGCTAACAATTTTACATTAAAAGAGGTAAGAAATGCCAAATATGTAAAAAAGTTTTTGGAATTTCCCGCCGAGTTGTACAAAGACGACAAAAATTGGATACGCCCCCTTGACAAAGAAATAGAAAAGGTTTTCGATACTGAAAAAAACAAAATGTTTAGAACCGGTGAGGCAATACGTTGGATAGCCATTGACAGCAAAGGTAATACCGCAGGAAGAATAGCCGCATTTTACGAGAAAAAAACCGCTGCTAAAAACGAGCAACCCACCGGAGGAATAGGTTTTTTCGAATGTATAAACAACTCCGTAGCGGCAAACACCCTTTTCGACGCCGCCAAAAAATGGCTTTCGGAAAAAGGCATGGAGGCAATGGACGGACCGGTGAATTTCGGCGACAGGGATAATTTCTGGGGATGTTTAAAAGAGGGGTTTTACGAACCTGTTTATAATATGCCTTACAATTTTGCTTATTACAACGAATTGTTTGAGAATTACGGTTTTAAAGAATATTTCAAACAATACACATACCACATGGATCTTTCCGCCGGAGTGAAATCGGATGTGGTACGGCAAAAAGCAAAACGACTTAATAAGGATAAAGGGTATATATTCGAAACTTTAAACAGGAAAGTTATTGACCGCTATGCCGAGGATTTCACGGTTATTTTCAATAAAGCCTGGGCAAAATTTCCTGGCGTGAAACCCGTTAAAAAAGCACATGCCAAAGCCCTGCTGGACAGTCTCAAACCGGTAATAGACCCACGCACCGTCTTGTTCGGATATTACCGCGGCGAACCCATAGCATTTTTCATTATGATTCCCGATTTAAATCCGGTAATCAAAAGTTTTAACGGCAAGATGAACTTCATAAATAAAATCAGACTCTTTACGGGATTGAAAATTTTGAAAAAGAGCAAAAGGCTTATCGGATTGATTTTCGGAGTTGTACCCGAGCAACAGGGTAAAGGTGTCGAATCGGCATTGATAACAAGGTTTGAACAGGAAACCGTCAAGAAAGACTTTCCATTTACCGACCTCGAAATGAATTGGATAGGGGATTTCAACAAAAGCATGATGAAACTTGTGGAACAAATAGGTGGCAAGATAAGAAAGACCCACATTACCTACCGCTATCTTTTTGACAGGGAAAAGCCTTTCAGCAGGGCAAAAAACATTTAACTTTTCGTAAGAAATTCGTGTATTGCAGCGGCTGCCCTTACCGATGCGCCGCTGTTACCGAGTTTTTTCCGTAACAATAAATAGTCGTTTTTAATCCGGTCTATTTTCTCTTTATCAAAAAGCAAGCCTTTCAGCTCCAATGTCAGTTTTTCAACGTTAAAATCATTTTGTATCAACTCCTTTACCACCTCTTTATCCATTATAAGGTTGACAAGAGAGATAAAATTTACTCTTATCAACGACTTTGCCAAGCGGTAGGTTAAAAAACTGGTACGGTAACATACCGTATGTGGAGTGCCAATAATTGCGGTTTCCAACGACGCCGTACCCGAAGCCACGAGTGCTGCCTTTGCAACGGCAAGCAAATTATGCGTTTGCCCGTAAACAACGGGTATATTTCCCCTGTTTCCGTAAACGGAGTCATCTTGAGATTTTGTTCCAGCAATAACAAATTGATAATCTTTGAAATTTTCAGCGGTTTTAACCATGGTTTTCAGCATCGCTCTAATCTCTTGCGTCCGGCTTCCGGGCAACAGAGCCACAATTGGTTTTGCAGGCAGTCTGTTCTTTTTCACAAAACCGTCATACGACAAATAATCGCGTGACGAAAGCTCGTCCAACAGCGGATTGCCCACATATTTTACAGGATAATTGTATTTTTCGTAAAAATCTTTTTCGAAAGGCACAATCGACAACATAAGGTCGATTATCCTCTTTATTTTATGTACCCTTGAACGGTGCCACGCCCAAATTTGCGGCGATATATAGTATATGGTTTTAATACCCTTTTTATGTGCAAATTTTGCTATTTTCAAATTAAAGCCGGGATAATCCACAAAAATCACCGCATCGGGCGAATATTCCGCAATGTCTTTTTTACAAAACGACAAATTTTTTATAATAACCCTCAAATTTTTAAGCACCTCCACCAGTCCCATAAAAGCCAAATCGCGATAATGTTTCACGAGTGTTCCACCCTGTTCGGACATTTTATCGCCGCCCCAAAACCTGAACTCGGCATCAGGGTCATTACCTTTAATGGCTTTCATCAGGTATGCTGCATGTATGTCACCCGATGCTTCTCCCGCTATTATGTAATATTTCATTTGGGATTTTCGAAATAGAGATAGAAAAAAAGAAGAATTAAGGCTATTGTGGTAATTAAAAGTCCCTGTCCGGTCTTTTCAACCTTCAGTCTGACAAAATAGGTTTTTAAAAGCACCATATTTACCAAAACACTCAAAAGATAGATATTCTCGGGCGGATCAAAACCGTTCCAAAGACCGTAATTTACAAGTAACATGTTTACTACATACAGTACTCCGTAAAACAATACGGGTGCCACAATGGCTACAAATACCCCTACAAAAAAGTTGTTTTTAGTAAAAAAGTTTTTCATAACGGATATCTATTGGAATTGAAGTTTATCAACATATTCGTGTGCCGTAAAATCAATTTTTACGGGAACCACGGCAACATAATTTTCCGACAGCGCATATTCATCGGTATCTTTGCGTTTATCTCCGTTTACAAACGAACCGCCTATCCAATAGTAATTTCTTCCGAAGGGGTCTTTCCTTTTTTCAAATTCCTCTATCCACCGGGCTTTAGCCTGCCTTACCGATTTAATACCTTTAAGGGGTTTGTCCGAAATTTTGGGAAAGTTCACATTAAGGCATATTCCTTCGGGGAGTCCTTCGTCCAATACCTTGCGTGTTATTTTTAAGACAAATTCTTCAACATGACTGAAATCCGCATCAGGCGAATAATCGTCAAGCGAAAAACCTATCCCCGGGATTCCGTCTATTGCACCTTCCAAAACAGCCCCCATGGTACCCGAATAAATTATGTTTATTGCGGCATTTGAACCGTGATTTATTCCCGAGACAACAATATCGGGTTTGCGCGAAAGCAAAGTGTGTTTTCCCAATTTTACATTGTCAACAGGTGTCCCGTTCGTAATCCACATTGTAAAGTCATCCTCGTCTTTAACAAGACGCGGCATCAATGGCACCTTCACTGTAACGGCATGACTCATTCCCGACATTGCCTGCTCGGATGCAATAACCGCAACCTCGCCGAGAGGACGCATCAACTCTATTAATTTCGCCAAACCTTTTGCATCGGCACCATCGTCGTTGGTAACTAAAATAAGTGGTTTATTTTTCATCCGTCTCCTGTTCAAATCATTAACTTTTGCAAAGATAGGGCTTATATCATATCCTCTTTAATTTTTAATGTTAATAATATATTTTATACTTTTGCAACATCAACTCCACATCCATTTTACGATAAAAGAAGCGGCAGTAGCTCAGTTGGTAGAGCGCCAGCTTCCCAAGCTGGAAGTCGCGGGTTCGAGCCCCGTTTGCCGCTCTTTTTTCTCAAAAAAATATTTTTTCTTTTTTTTGTCTGTTTTCCAATATTTGGAATTTTTTTGTACATTTGCATTGTTACCCGATAAAACCAACCACCGAAATGGAAGTAATCATTTACAACATTGCCATTCTCATTTTTGCCACTCTATCTCTTATTTTGTTGATAATTCTGTTGTTTGGCACTATCGAAAAGAGACAACCGAGAAACTCACTCGGATTACCCAAAGGGAAGTCGCGTTACTATTTTACATTTCAAAACGAAAAGATTCAAATAAGACATTTTCTTATTATTTATCTTCTTTCAGCTCTATTTTTAGGATATTACCTCTATAAAATATTTGCATAATTAGCCGGTTGTATCAAGCTTTTTTTTACTTTTGGAAATATGACAGCCTTACGGAAACATATTATCCTGGTATTTTTAGTTATTAATGTCATTGTGCCGGCCATACATGCCCAAACAACGACAAAGAGAGAGAAATTATTAAACTTTGCCGGGTTAAAGTCAAAACTTTATCTGAAACAGAGGGCGGAAGTTGAAAAATATGCCGCCTCACATCAAATACCGGTAAGGTTTGAGAAAGAGGGTGTTACATATGAAATTCAGTATATAGACAAAAAGGGAAGACCACAATATTATGTAACTGACAATGCCGTTTCGGCTGCAACCATATCCACCGTTAAGGTGCATCCCGGGGGTAGTGCCGGATTAAACCTCGACGGCACGGGAATTACAATACGCGAATGGGATGCGGGGAGCGTCAGAAGTACCCATAAAGAATTTGACACAAGAGTAACAAATATTGACGCGAGTTCCATATCGGGACACTCCACTCATGTTGCCGGAACCCTTGTTGCTTCGGGCGACAGCGCCAATGCCAAAGGAATGGCTTTTGCTGCTTCGTTGTTGAGTTTCGATTGGAACAACGACGTATCGGAAATGGCATCGCAAGCGGCACAAGGAATGCAGGTAAGCAATCACTCATACAGTTACCTCAGGGGCTGGAACGGTTCAACATGGTGGGGCGATACCACCATAAGCAAAACCGAAGATTACAGATTCGGATTTTATGATGAAAATGCTCGCGACTGGGACCAAACGGCTTACGATGCACCATATTACTTAATCGTAAAAGCGGCAAGCAACGACAGGGATGACGTGGGCGACGGCACCTATCCCCCCGACGGGCCATACGATTGTATTCCGCAAAAGGGAGTGGCAAAAAACATATTAACGGTAGGTGCCGTAAAAGACATCCCGGGAGGATATACACAACCTTCCGACGTCGTTATGACAAGTTTCAGTTCGTGGGGACCTGCCGACGACGGAAGAATAAAACCCGACATATCGGCAAACGGCGAAGGACTCTTTTCCACATACAGCACCAACGACTCGGCCTATCTATCGCTGAGCGGAACATCAATGGCAACACCTTCGGTGGCAGGTTCTATTGCCCTACTCATTCAACACTACAAAAACCTTAACGGAAGCAACGCCGAAATGCGTTCGGCAACCATAAAAGCACTGGTAATACATACCGCCGATGAAGCAGGCAGCGACAACGGTCCCGATTATGAATTCGGCTGGGGACTAATGAACACCGACAGTGCCGCCGCACTTATTACCAGAGACCAAACCGTTGATGTCATAGGAGAATATTGCCTTACCGAAAATCAAACCTATATACGTACGGTGGTGGCAAACGGACTTGAAACCTTAAAAGCAACCATTGTTTGGACAGACCCCCCGGGAATACCTCCCGAGCCGGCGGTTGACCCTCCCGATACAATGTTAATAAACGATTTGGACCTGAAAATAACGCAAGGTTCAAATACATATTATCCGTGGAAACTTGATAAAGATAATCCGTCAAACGCCGCCACAAACAACGGAAAAAACTATGTTGACAATGTGGAGTCGGTAACTGTTTCGAACCCCGTCGCCGATTCTGTTTACACAATAACCGTCAGTCACGACGGCACGTTACAAAACGGACACCAGGCTTTTTCGCTGATATTGTGGGGAATTAAAAGCGACAGCACGGTTCAAACCGACTTCAGTTGCAACAACATATCTCCGGGATTGTACCAAGAAGTTGATTTTTTCGACATGACGGCAAATTTTCCCTCAAGCTGGAACTGGGAAATAACACCACATAACTTCAACTATGTAAACGGCACAAATAACACTTCGCAAAATCCGCAAGTGGAATTTACCGCAACGGGAACTTACACGGTAAGTTTAACATCGTCAAACCAAAACGGCAGCGATTCGGAAACCAAAACAGGATACATTACCGTTAACGATAAAACTTCGGGGTATTGTTATGCATGGTCGGACGACCCTTGGGGATACATTACAAGGGTTCAATTGGACAGCATTGACAACAGCACCGGAATAGATACTCTTTTTATGAATAACGACACACTGTTTTACGGCGATTACACATCGCTCTCCACAGGACTAATCATAGACAGCACATACAACATTACCGTTACCGACGCCTATACCGAGGCAGGCATTGATATAAACATATGGATAGATTGGACGCGAGACGGCGATTTTGACGATACGGGGGAAGATGTTGTATGCGACATAGACGGGGGAGGCGGAACAAAAACTTTCAGTTTTACCGTTCCTTCCACTGCCGACCGCGGAAAAACAAGATTGCGAATACGCACAAAATATTACTACTCCGATTGCGGTAACCCTTGCAACGGCTGGTACTACGGCGAAGTGGAAGACTATTCGGTAACCGTATATCCCGCTACTAACATATGGACGGGAGCAGCAGCATCCGACTCGGCAAACTGGAATAATGCCGGAAACTGGATTAACGGAAAAATTCCTTCGCAGGCATACAACGTCAAAATTCCCGCATCTCCCACCGGCGGCGTATTCCCCGAAATAGCAGTTTCAGATACCGCCTATTGCCAAAAACTGACTATAGAAAAGGGAGGACATATCACCGTTAAAGGGACCATAATAATCGGAGGAACAATAAACGGGCATAATAAAAAAGAGGCCGAAAACAATGCGCTTCGGAAACAGTTGAAGTGATAATCAAACAATTTTTTTATAAAGTTCCATTAGCGCCCCGGCAAATGCACTCCAACTGTATTTCGATTTTTCGGCTTTTATATTTTCCGAAAAAAGGACACCTCTTTTATTTTCGAAAAAATCGACAATATATTTGGCAATTTCGCGTGGCTCTTTCGACACTACATAACCGGTTTTGTTGTGCAATACCGTTTCGGAAAGTCCGCCCACATCGGTTACGAGTATGGGGCAATCGAAATTGTAAGCAATTTGTGTAACACCGCTTTGACTGGCGGTATGATAGGTTTGTGTAACCAAATCGGCGGCCGAAAAATAGTATTTTATTTCAGAGGCGGGAATAAATTCATTTCGAACTATCACATTTCCGCCTATTCCGTACTCATCCATTATGTCGTAATAATAGGCGGGAGAATCATAAAACTCTCCCGCCACAATCAATTTGACATTCAATTTTTTAATTGCATCTTCGCCCATTGCTTTCAGCAATAGATCAAGCCCTTTATATTTTCTTACAAGTCCGAAAAACAGAATATATTTACCACCGGCATCCAGATTTAAAAATTCACGTGCCCGGATTTTATCCAGCTTTTCGCCGAGATTATCGTTGATTGGATGGGGAAAATAGATACGCGGTTTTTCGGTAAACTGTTCCAGTTCGTTCAATACGGCTTTTGAAAGGGTAATAAAGCCGTCAAATTTATTTATGAAATACGAGGTTAACAGGTTACTTCCCGCAAAATGTTCATGAGGAATAACATTGTCGCACAATGCGATTTTTACAATATTCTTTTTCAGCAAACGTGCAATGGTACCAAGTGCAGGGGACAAAAAGGGTACCCAATATCTAAAAACCACAATATCGGGTGCCATTTTATTTATTTTTCGAGCCGTAACAATCCAATTGAAAGGGTTTATTGAATTTATCATCCTGGTTATCGAGAGATCGTCCGGTTTTTTTCCTGTGGAATATTGCGTTTTTCCGGGAAAAAGAGACTCGGGGTACTGCAATTGAAAGGTTATTATTGAAGCCTCGTCACCCCTTGCCGTCAATGCCCTGCAAAGCGACTCGTTTGTATCGGCTATTCCTCCCCGGTAAGGGTAAGCGGGACCAATAATAATAATTTTCATCTGTCAACTTTTTTGCCTGGTAATTGTAAAACAAACATTTTTAATAACGTGCAAAGTGCATTTTTAAATTGATTTTTAGCGGTTTATGAAAATATTTTTCGCGGCTTTACAGAAGTCATAATGCCATACCACTTTTGTTATTGCAACACCTCCTGATAGCGTGAAGAATTTCCCGGATCAATCTCTTTCATTATATTTATCATTGAGGTTTTTTCGATGGGAGTTCCTTTTTTAAAGATATTAATTATCTCGGTACGTTTGGCATCGAGGAGCACCTGCATGGAATACATTCCGGGACGTTTATCGTTAACTTTTTTCAGGTAACTTAACGACTTTAATATTTCCGAACGTCCCATTTCGGTTTTGTCGTACATCACATCGAGTCCTTGACGGTGATAATCGTACAAAAACTGCCGAAGGGGTTCGTAAGCGGCATTAAGATACTCATCAACAAGGTGGTATCTGTTTTTTTGGCTTTCGAACGACTGCCAACCTTTACGGTTTGAATTTTGTGCCGACTGAACTACCGACATTGCTTTTTGATAAAAGTCGGTACCGCCGTCTTGCGAAAAAGTATCGAAATATTGCCCCAAAACAAAGTAGGAATAAAAAGCCAACAACGACGTAAGGTTGTCGGTATAGGTATTTTCAACAAAATTAAGGGGTTGGTTGGGACGGTAAATGAAAGATATATCCTTGTCAATTATGTTTAATATGGGTGAATTGTAATCGGTGTTGTAAACCGGACGTTGCAAAACGACATTGAACTGCCCCTGAAATTCGTCGGACGAGACGGCTTGATTTATTGTAATGAGGATTGTCCATTTAATACGTTCTTCGAACTTAAAATTATAATTTGTCCATTTTCTGTTGTTAATAAATTCGAAAACGGCCGTTTTCATTGTGGAAAAGGTTGCCGGATCGATACCCTGCACCTTCCGGCTGTTAATTTGCACCTGACAGATAAATTCCTGACCGTATCCCGTTGCTACGGAAGCGGCAAACATCAATATTACAAGTGCTTTTTTTAACATATCAATCCGTTAAAAACTTCGAAATTTCATTAACAATATCAAGGGCGACCTCTTTTTTTCTTTTCAAAGAGAAAGAGACAGTATCGCCATTGTTTTTAATAACGGTAATCTTGTTAGTATCGTATCCGAACCCCGCCCCTTTATCTTTCAACGAATTTAACACAATCATATCAAGGTTTTTACGATTCAATTTTGTCTTTGCGTTTTCCAATTCATTATCGGTTTCCAGTGCAAATCCCACAAGTATTTGATTTTCGTTTTTGTTTTTTCCGAGCGAGGCGATAATATCCTCGGTGGGTTTCAACTTAATAACACCCGGATTGTTCTCCTTTTTTATTTTGGAAGTCATGGGTTCTGCCGGGGTAAAATCGGCAACTGCGGCAGCCATAACAGCAATATCACTTTTTTTGAACAACTCTTTACACTTTCGTGCCATTTGAGCTGCAGTGGTAACCTTGTGTACCGTAATTCCCTCAAATCCGGCATCAATATCAACGGGCCCCAGCACCAAGTTTACCTCGGCACCCTTAGAGGCAAATGCTTTTGCCAGTTCCACACCCATTTTTCCTGAGCTGCTGTTACCGATAAATCTGACGGGGTCAATGGGTTCGTGGGTAGGTCCTGCCGAAACAAGCACCTTTTTTCCTTTGAAAGTGGTACCGGCATCAAAAAAACCGGTGACGATTTTAAAAATTTCTTCGGGTTCGGGCATTCTTCCCGGGCCTGTCAAACCGCTTGCGAGTTCTCCTTCGACGGGTTTAATATAACGATAACCCAGTTTCTTCAGTTTTTCAATGTTTTGCACGGTTGAGGGATGCAAAAACATATCCATATCCATTGCAGGAGCAAAAAACACGGGACAACGTGCCGCCAAAAGTGTTGCAAGCAAAAGGCTGTCGGCCATACCGGCCGCAATTTTAGCCATACTGTTTGCCGTAAGCGGAGCCAATAAAAAGATATCGGCCCACCTTCCAAGGTCTATATGACTGTTCCAGGCTCCCGTTTTATCATCAAAAAATGAGGTGAGAACGGGATTCTCAGAAACCACCGAAAGGGTTAAAGGGGTAACAAAATCGAGAGCCGCTTCGCTTGCCAAAACCTTAACATTGGCGCCCTCCTTTTTCAACAGGCGTATCAAAAGCGGGATTTTGTATGCTGCAATTCCGCCGGTAATGCCAATTATAATGTTTTTGTTGCGAAGCATATTCCATTATTGCAAACCGTGTTTAAAACTCGGTTCTTTCTTCTTTGTGGGGATTTCTGAAATATATTTGCCCGTTTAAAAATTCGTTAATGGCAAGAAGCGTGGGTTTGGGCATACGCTCGTAATACTTGGCAATTTCTATTTGCTCGTGGTTTTCAAATACCTCTTCCAAATTGTCGTTGGTGGTTGCAAATTCGGCAATTTTTTGGTCGAGTTCCTGTTTCAATTCGGCGGCAATCTGATTTGCGCGTTTCGACAAAATAACCACGGTTTCGTAAATATTGCCCGTTTGTTCGTAAAATCTGTCCTTTTGACGTGTTACGGCAGTGGTTTCCGTTTTAACTTTTTTATAGTCCATATTTTCTGTTAATTATAAATGTTTTCTCGCTTTTATATTATACATTTCCAATTCTTTCAAATGCTTGCTGTCGGGAAACAGATACTTTAAATTGTTGTATGCTTCCACGGTTTTTTCGTACCTCTCTTTTTTCTTTTTGTATATGCTTTTTTCGGCATAGTCGAAATATGCTTTTGTTGTGTAATACAAAATCTCTTCGCGGTAATCGGTATCGGGATAGTCGTCCAGCAAATTTTCAAAAGATGTTATTGCAGCTTGATAATCACCCATATTGTAATAAAGCATTGCTATATTGTAATCTTTTTGCTCCAATTTATGCCTCAACTCGTCCATTAAACGGTTTGCCTCTTTTACCTTGTCGCTTTTAGGAAACTTGTCGATAAACATTTGCAACTCGGACAGGGCGGTATATGTACTGGTTTGGTCCAGTTCGGGACGGGGCGAATCCAAATATTGACAATAGGCACTTAAAAAAGAGGCCTCCTCGGCATGCTTACCCCGGGGATACATCTGTTGATACTGCTTAAAATAATAACTTGCTATATCGTAATCTTTTAACTGGAAATAACAGTTTGCCGTATAGTAAGTTAATATTTCACCCTTCTCCGTTCCGCGATGTATTGAACGCAACAAATCAAAGAACTGTAAAGCACGTGTAAAATCCCCCTTTTCATACAAATCGATTCCCGTTTCGTACTTCAAATCGTTATTTGCACTTTTCAATATCTTGGTATAGTTCTTACACCCGTTGCTAAGTGCAAATAAACCAATCATTAACAAATAAAACAGCCCTTTTTTTAGCATGGCGCAAAAGTATAACTTTTTAACAAACAAACATTACATTAATTTAAAATTACGCTGTTTTTTAAGAAATATTATACCGCCGTTGATATTTTGTATTTACTGTAACAGTGTCTCCCTATTTTTATAATTTGACTAACAACATGCTACATTTACAAAAAAGTTAACAATATCAACAAAAAAAGGTGCAGATGCCGCGTAACCCGGCCTGCCATTAAAACGGCTTTTTTAATTCTGCCTTTTTTTCAATTTACCCAACGAAATAAAAATTACTCCCGAAATTGTAAACAAACCGCCTATAATTTGAATTTGCGTGGGAAACGAACCGAAATATATATAGGCGCCGGTAAGCACAAAAAGGCTCCTTACACTGCGAACAATGGACGCCTTTGACACCTCAATGTATTTCATTGAAAGATAACCGAGCAGAGCTGTTAAAAAAGGCCCCAACACCGAACCAATTGCCACATTTTTAAATGCCGAAACCGGAATTTTAAAAGATAACCCCAACGACAAAACCATTACCAACGACAAAACAAACAAGAGTAAAATACGTGCCATTGCCAGAAACGACGGGTCTATTTTGGCAATGTTTTTTTTGGCTATCACACTCGAAAAACTGTATATGATACCCGAAAGCCACACATATTCCGTTCCGGGGATAAACAGTTTCGACAACGAAGCACCCCCTTTGTACGAAATCATTACGGCACCCGTAAGGGTAATTATCATTCCTAAAAATTCGGTTCCGTTAAATTTCTCGTGTAACATTAATATTCCGAGCGTTGTTATCAGCAAAGGGTTAATGTTGGCAAGAAAAGATACCACTGCGGGATTTTCAACTTTGTTTATGGCCATAAAAAACAAAACCGTTCCGAACATTTCCAACACGGCAATCAAAAGTAAAACAAGCCATGTGTTTCCTGATAACTTTTTTAATCCCCGCTGTTTTCCGAAAACAAAAATATAAATCAAATTCCAAATAATTCCCAACCCGAACCAGTAAACTCCGAATTGTGCAATGTGCACCTCTTTGAGAGCGGCTTTGCTGAATATATAGACATTGCTGACAGCCAATGCCGCCGCAAGTGCCAAAAAAATACCTTTGACGGCACTCCCCTTTTTCAAATCACTCATCTCCCCCTGATTTTTTATTATGTTTCGAAATCAACAGTCTAAGATTTCTGAAATCGGCAACCGTGATTTTCCACTCGCGGAGTTTTGTCCCCGTCTCATTTTTAAAAATATAAAACTGATAAACAACGGATGTAATATAACTTAACGATGCCGTTAAAGCTGCACCGTAAATACCGAAATCGGGTATCAAAAGCAAAGCAAAAACAATAGTAACGGCAAATCCGTAAATATTACTTCTTAAATTAACCGAAGGACGCCCCATACCCGAAAAATAGTGACTGAAAACGGTATTTGCCGATAGCGCCAATACTCCTGGCGAGAGAAAAACTATTATCGTCTTTACCTGTGCGAAATTTTTACTCAACACTAATTCGTAAATACCGGAAGGTATCAATATTAAAATCAGTAATGCGAAAATAGTCAGAAAAACCGAAACCTTCATCAGACTAATTGTCAAATTACGGGCATATGTACCGCTGCGCGACCCCGAAATAGCCGAATATTGCACCAACGATATGCTTTGTCCAATAATGCGCACCCCTTCGGTAAGCTGTGCTCCTGCATTGTAAACCCCCAATGGCGACAATCCCGAAAATGCTTTGATAAAATAAAAAGCAAATCTTTTGTTTCCTATGTGGAAAATATTCGCTGCAAACCCTATTATACCGAAACGTATAACCTTTTTGCTTTCGACAATCCAACCTTTAAGAGAAGTAATCTCCATTTTTCGCAAAACAATAATCATGGATATTAGCGAAACAAAACCCCAACCTGCATACATCGCCGTTATATAATCGTTTACCGTTCCGCCGTCAAAAACCAAGAATGAAAATACCGTAAGCGTCAACAAGATTTGCAGGGTGAAAAGAATATTGTAAACCTTTATCTTCCCCTGACCTATCAATATATTATAATGCACCTGCGTAAATCCGTTAACGGTTGCCAATATTATTATATGCGTACCGAAACCGGAAGGAACAACCGCATTTGCAAGACCGGGAAAAAAACAGGATATCAAAATGAACAGTGCCGGAACAGCAAGCGAAACTATAATTATCCATACATAAGCTGGAATAATAAGTTTTATTAATTGGGTTCTGGATGCAAAATATACCAACGGATTTCCGGAAAGCAAATCGTAAAAAAGTTGAATTATTGTTATATCCAAAATCACAAGCCCTATTATTCCCAATCCTTTACTGCCGACGTAATTTGTAAACAACCAAAGAATAACAAGGGTAAATAAAGCATTTAAGATGCGGGTTCCGGCTGTTCCTGCTATTTTTTTTATCATATTTTAAGGTAAAATAAAAACCAAAAGTAGTAAAATATCCGCGGGGTTTCAGAGTATCACATTGTATTTTTTAAGGTTAATACCCATTTCGGCAATGCCGGTTCCCCTAATGCCACCAAAATCAAAAACAGCTTTTGCTTGCCTTATGTAGTAAACATTATCCATAGTAAAAGGGAAAAACACTTTCATCTCCACATTTACAACAATGGTTTTATCCCCAGGATTTACCTTTAAAGGAAAAGAGAGTGTTTTAGGTAAAGGCTCCAAAATTTTCAAATCGCCGAACGAAGGGGTTTTTTCAAAGTTACAATACCCCTTTCTGTCCCACAAAAAACCGGCTTTCAGATTTTTTACAAAATCATAATCTATAATGCTTATATTAAAATATTGACCGTCATCAAGAACTCCCGTTAACCAGAGATGCCTTCCCCAGTCATTCCAATTACGCTTGCCGAAACTGTGCGAACGCACCCCCGTCAATTGAACATCATACTTTTTCCTTTTCCAAGTAATGGTGCCCGTTATGTTTCCCGCCTGTTCGTAGTGTATTTGATGAATCTCTTTCAACTTTTTAAAAAAATCGACATTCCACTTCTCTTTGGCAATTTGAAAAGCAAGTTGTTCGTACGACGTCCCGGTATTGTCAAAATCGGCAACAGGCACAAGGGAATGCCAGTCGAGTTCCATTTTTAACTGATAATGATTTTTACCCTGATATACAGGACCGTGATATCTTATTTTCCACAACTCCCCGGGCTCTTGACACACATATTTCAAATCTCCCTGTTCAAAAAACTCTCCCACGGGTAAATCCATATTTTCAAACCCCCATACCCCCTCGCCGGGCACAAAAACCTTCAGCCAATTTTCATTGGGTTTTCCATTGCGAAAACCCAACCGCGTCACAAATGAAAAATCGTCATTGCTCACCCCCGCAAAATAAATACCATCGGTAAAGTCGCTTTGATTTTTATCGTAATGACGCCTTTCCAGAAAAGTTATGGGATTTCGAGTCTCTTTTCGCTTCCTTGTCATCCGTAATGCAATAAATCTCTTTAAAAAGTTTTTCATGAGGAATAAATTTTTCAGCAAATTTAAAGTTAATTCGTGTAATAAAACCAAATTGACGGCATATATCAAACATAATCGCAGCTATACTATTTTTTTACCCTAAACTTCGAGCAAACAGGTCTTTGACCTGCACCCAGGCTACACCTCCAATATCGCTACATCAATGCCTGATTCCATGATTATTATCATCAACATTCTATCCCGCAAACACATTTAACTGTGTTCTAAATCATTAGGAAAGTCCCGCACTTTTCTTGGCTAAATTTTAAAAAAAAGTTCAAAAAAAGTTGCATGAAATATTTTTAGCTGTATATTTGCAGCTCCAAAAAACAAAGGGAGTTTAGCTCAGTTGGTTCAGAGCATCTGCCTTACAAGCAGAGGGTCATAGGTTCGAATCCTATAACTCCCACCAACAAAAAAAAGCCGTGCTTTAAAAGCACGGCTTTTTTGTTGCCGCAACTTTTGCTTTTTTACTTAAAACTGCTTTTAAAAGCTAAAAACTCTAAACTTTTCCCTTTTCATTTCTTTGTGGCGACAAAGAAACGAAACAAAGAAAACGCCCGGAAACGATGCTTCGGCGCGCTCTGCCGGAAGGCAACAGCGGACGGCAAAAGAGTCGGTTTTGCAACCGAAACGCAAGCGCTTTCGCTCGCC
>CAZJUQ010000024.1:0-50789 GCA_964549335.1 uncultured Lentimicrobiaceae bacterium
TTTGAACATTAAAAATTAGGGTAAACCCGTATTTGCACGGTAATATAATGTTCAACAAATATCTTATTGTCATGAAAAAGACTTTTATCATCTTCGTGTTTTTATCCTTTATGTTATTTCGAATAGAAGGACAACCCATTCAACGGGGCATTAGAATTGCCTATGTTGTCAACGATGCACAAATCGATTTCCTAAATGCCCATTTCCAATATGTAATCACTCCGTTTTTGTCGCAGGACATCCGCGATAAAATCAACGGTCCTGTTCTTTTGTTGTACCGTTCCATTCAAGGAACGTGGGAAGGTTTCGAACAATTCGACTGGAATCACATCAACAACCACGAAAATATGTTTTGCCATAGTGACAGCCTGAACCAGTCGTCAGGAACTCGTATCATTACCATTTGGGATTCATGGTTAATGGATGGTAACGACTTTGTCGATCCTGCATTACCCGGTGCCATGAACCATTGGATTAACTATTATGCCATAACAGCTTCGGGACAGGTAATAGCATTCGGTTACGACGGATTGTTTATCGATTCGGCAGGGCACAGGTTATCGCCAAATGCCGTTTACGGAGTTATGCCTTTCGATTATTCCGATGATTCGTGGCGTGACGGCCGCTACGCCGCACTTTCATACATTAAAACACAATTACCCGGCAACCTTGTTATTTTTAACGGATTACATTCGGATAACGGAGCCGATTCGAGCTTGACTTTTACCGACGGAGGAATGTGGGAAGATTTTGCCTACGACATTAACGACGGTCGTTACAAAGGTATTGCCAAATGGTTTTCAGCCATCGAATGTCTTGAAAACAACCACGACAGCAGTTCGCTTGTATTGGTGGTAAAAAAACCCGGATTGATTAACGATTTGCAAGCCAGAGTTTTTTCCGTGGCAAGCTTTTTACTGATAAATAACGAAAATACTGTGCTTTCGCTTTCCGATTATTCACTTCAAAACACAATGCAATATTACCCGGAATATGAAATCGATCTCGGCGATGCCCTCGAAGAATATATAATGAGAGACGACACACTGTTTATAAGACACTTCGAAAAAGGAATAGTAGTTGTAAATCCCGATTCGGTTCAAAGCAAGAGTTTCGAAGCAGCGAAAAATTTCGTAAAAATCATTCCGCAAGGAGGAGGCATCATCGATACCACTGCATTTTACGACGGTACGCTTACCTACGAACCCCTGGAAAATTCCGGTCTGGAAATAGCTCCCGTAAGTGCGGTTATTTTGATTGATACTACCTTTGTAAATATTGCCGAGAAAAACATCCGCTCAAACCCATTGACAGGCATCGGTGTATATCCCAATCCGTTTCAAAAAACAGTGAATATTGATTTGAACGTTTGTTTCGAAACTCCTCTTTCGATAACCGTTCACAACCTTTATGGAATAAAAATAAAAACACTGAATAAGGGGAAAAGCCCGCGCGGAAAATTTCATTTTACATGGAACGGAACCGGCGAAAACGGATTGGATGTTCTCGAAGGAATCTATATTATAAAAATAATTGCGGGCGGAAGCATCCGGGAAAAGAAAGTGATTTTTACAAAGTAACAAATATTATTTTACTCAATGATTATATATTTTGCGTAATACCTATAATACTCCCCAAACCGGCATCATAAAACCTCGCCCCGTAATCGTACCAATCCAGCCCGTAATCGTCCTGCAACTCTTTGCCGTTGTAGAGGTAACGGTTGTCGTTTCCGGTATGTTTAAATGCGTTTTGCAATGAGTTGTTTTTTGGCTTTTCGGAGTAAAGATACGAAATTTCATAAAAACAGCAAATCCCTTTACGGAAATTACTTTTGAAAACAATTTTTAATCATCATGAACGAGGTCAGTTGATTGACATATATCATCCAAACAAAACTTAAACACAACGATGTTACATGTGGTTTATTAACCTTTTTTCGAACCGTTAAATTATCTTTGCCCCTTTTGCTTAAACAAAAAAATTCCTGCCGGATACTGACATGAACAATAAAATTGTTACTTTTCGCCGCTTTTACGGCATATTTCTTATAAAATGGCAACTAAACCTATTATAACAATGTCACTTAAATAAATTGAAGTATCAAAGAAAAAAATATTAATCATGAAAAAGATTTTCCCTTTTATTGTCTTATTGATAATAACTATTACGTCCCTCTTTTATTTCCATTCAGAAAGAGACAACAGGCGTATGCAATATGAGAAATACATTTTAAATACGGCATTAAAAATTCAAAATGAGGGTGAAAAGAGCGGCAACGAAACCGTGGCCGATGACCCCTCCGCCGCCGCAATGCAAGAGTTTTTCAAAACCGTTGACCCACGGGTGGGTTATGTCCCTGTAGAAAGGTTGATAGATGCTTACAAGCAAACCGTTGAATTGGAACAAAAACAGAAAACCGACAGAAACAACCCTCCGGTTATCTATTGGAACCAATTGGGCAGCAATATGGGAGGACGCACACGCATGATAATGTTCGACCCCAACGACCCCGGTCATAAAAAAGTTTGGGCGGGAGGAGTAACAGGCGGGTTATGGTACAACAACGACATAACCGACGCAACAAGCAGTTGGGTACCCGTGGGCGACTTTTGGAGCAACCTTGCCATCAGTTGCATGGCATACGACCCCAACAACAGCCAAGTGATGTACATAGGCACCGGCGAAGCCCAAACGGCAAGAATAATCTACCGTAAATCGTCGGGAGTGGGATGCGGAATTTTTAAAACCGAGGACGGCGGGGAAACATGGAATTTATTAACCACAACAGGAGGTTTTAAATATATTACCGATATTGTTGTAAAAAACGAAAACGGAAATTCGGTTATTTACGCGGGTGTGGTTTCGGGAACATATGAGGGACAAAACCACCAAAGTGAACCCTCCGACGGGCTTTACCGCTCTGACGATAACGGAAATACATGGACACAAGTTTTGCCTGATATTCCCGGAACACCGGGTATCCCTTATGCCGTTGCCGATATAGAGCTTGCTGCAAACGGTAGAATTTTCGTGGGAACAATGGAAAACCTCAACCTGAAAGGAGGAGCCACAATCCTCTATTCCGACAACGGATTGTCCGGCAGCTGGACGGTATATGATCATTACAATAATGTAATAAGCAATGATAACGACTGGACAATACCGGCACGTACAATAATAGCTTCGGCACCTTCCAATCCCGATATTGTTTACGCTCAATTTGCCGGAGGAAGAAACGACGAATTTATTTATTACAGGGGAAGGTATATGGCCAAATCGAACGATGGCGGCGCCACATGGACCAATGTAAATATTCCCGCTCCCGATTGGTCGACATTGGCCTGGCACGCTTTCGACCTGGCAATATCGCCAAACAACCCCGACATCCTTTTTACCGGCGGACTCGACTTGTGGCGGACTAACAACGGTGGCAATTATTGGAGAAAAGTCTCCGACTGGAGTTTGATGTACTCGGGAGGCGGAGACGATTACGTTCATGCCGACCAACACCACATAATATACCGTCCCAATCATCCCGAAACGGCTGTTTTTTCAAGCGACGGCGGTGTCTTTTTAACCAACACCGCAAATCAAACACAACCTGTATTTATGGAGCGTAACAAAGGTTTTGCAACTTTACAATTTTATACCTGTTGCATAAATCCCACTGCCGGCTCGCACCAATACATTGGGGGGTTGCAAGATAACGGAACCCTTGAATACAGCGGCACTCCCTTCGATTTGTTTGATATGATAGACGGCGGCGACGGGGCTTTTTGTTTTTGGGATCAGGACGAACCCTCGGTTTTTATCACCTCGGTATATTACAATCAGTACAAAAGTTATCTGAACGGTAATGTAACAGGTTGGTTCGGCGGAAATTCGGGGACTTTCATAAGCCCGGCGGATTACGATTACAAAAACAATATTTTGTATTCCAACGCCGTAAAATTTTCGGGATATAACTCAAATACCCTTTTAAGGGCAAAAAACATCCCGCTCAACCCCTCATCGCAATTAATCAACATAAATACGGGCGTAACCGTACCGTTCAGCGCGGTAACCTATTCTCCCTATTCGCAACCGGGCACAAGCACCCTCTTTGTCGGTACGGTATCGGGCAGACTATTCAAGGTTGTAAATGCACAAAACAACCCCTCAAGCACTGAAATAGGAAGCCCCGATTTCCCCGACGGAAATATATCGTGTATTGCCCTGGGAAATTCCGAAGACACCTTACTGGTAACATTCTCCAATTACGGAGTATCATCGGTTTGGCAAAGTTACGACGGTGGCAACTCATGGCAGGAAAAAGAGGCAAACCTTCCCGACATGCCAATTCGCTGGGCTATTTATCATCCCGAAAATACGGGACAGGCACTGCTTGCCACCGAACTGGGAGTATGGGCAACAAATACCCTGAAAGTGGAAGAAACGGAGTGGGCTCCCGCCGTTGACGGCATGGCAAATGTCCGCGTCGATATGCTCAAAATACGAAAAAGCGACAACCATGTTTTGGCGGCAACCCACGGACGCGGATTTTTTACAACCACTTACGTGAAAGATATTTACGATGACATAAAAGAGCCCGTATCGGATAACGGCAATCTGAAAATATTTCCCAATCCCGCAAAAAGTCATATTAACATCTCAACGGGCAACTCAAATACGGCAAAAGCGGTTATCACTTTTGTATCGCAAACCGGCATGGAGGTATTGAAAAAGGAGGTAAAACTTACAAATGGCAATTTTCAGGGCTTCGACGTTTCGTATCTGCCAAAAGGAATATATATTGTAAATGTTTCGACAGAAGATTACAGAACGACAAAAAAGGTTATAATAGAATAATATACGGTTTAAAACTCCAAGTGGTAAAAAATTGCTATTTGGAGTTTTTTATCTTCTCTTCGATTACGGTGGTCGAATATCCCTCAATAAAATCCACGGTATGCACTTCGCCGCCGCGGTTTTTTACAATGTCGTACCCTACTATGTATTCGGGCTTGTAATCGCTTCCCTTTACCAGAATATCGGGTTGTACAAGTTTTATTAATTCGTATGGAGTATCTTCGTCGAAAATGACAACGGCATCGACAAACAGCATTGAGGCCAACATCATTGAACGCGATTTCTCTTCTGTTATCGGACGTCCCGGTTTTTTAATGCGCCGTATCGAATTGTCGCTGTTCAGCCCTATAATTAATATGTCGCCCAAATCTTTCGCTTTGGACAAATATACCAGATGACCAAGATGTAAAAGGTCGAAACAGCCGTTTGTAAAAACTATTTTCTTGTTTTGAAAACGCCATACGGCAATTTGTTGTTTCAGTCTTTCATAACTGAAAATTTTATTTTCAATTCTCTCTATACTTTTCATTTACCGGTTTTTGATTTTTTGTTAAAACAAGTATTAGATAAGACATTCCGCCAACACCAACATTCAGCAATGTTTGTCCGGCATGAAGAATGGCGGCAAAAGAGCCTGCGGCATTGGCATTTATATGATACAGTTCAAACAATATTGCTTTTACAATAAAGTGATAAGCCCCTATACCGCCCGGAACGGGAGCTACAATTCCCAGGCTTCCTATGGCAAGTATTGTCAATCCGTCAACAAAATCAAGATGACTCGTATCTTTCAGCATATGAACCGGCAAATAAACCATTAAAGCGTAAAAAAACCATATTACTGCCGTATAGAACAAAAACAGCCATTTTTGCTTCATCCGTTTTATGGTTTTAATACCGTCCAGTAACCCCTTGACAAAATCGCTCCATTTATTATAAAACGACAACTGTTTTATCCGGTGCCAATATAGTTTCAGAAACAGAACGGAAAGAAATACCAGCAGAAGAACAAAAGCTACGGCAATCAAAATACTCCATTTATTGTCAAAAATGGAGTCGGCTACCGGTCCGAATATTTTTTGTAAAAAATCGCCTACCAGGTCAAGTTGAAAAATTATAACGAGAAAAATAAGTACAATCAACACCAACATATCGAAGAGTCTTTCGGAAATCACCGAACCGAAAAGGGAATTGAAAGGGATGTTCTCTTTTTTTGACAGCACGCCACATCGCATAAATTCACCCATGCGGGGGACGGCAGTATTTGCCATATAGCCCGTCATTACTGCAAAAAACGTTGTCCACAACCTGGTTTTATATCCCATACTGTTAATGAGGAGGTTCCAACGGGCTGCACGGGTAATATGCGACAACACCGCAAAAATAAGTGCTAAAAAGAGCCAGCGGTAATCGGCCTCTTCAATGTTTCGCCAAACCACACTAAGATCGAGTTTACGAAAACTGAGCCACAATAAACTTATGCCGAAAAGCAAAAAAGCTATATATTCCAGAATTTTTAATATTTTCTTTTTCGGCACTTTTGTACTATTTTATTCTGTTATTTTCGTCCGGAAAAAGGATTGCAGGTTTGTGGTTTGCAGCCTCTTCGGGTGTCATTGCCGCATACGACACTATAATAATAAGGTCGTTAATCATAACTTTTCTTGCGGCTGCACCGTTCAGCCCTATACATCCCGAACCCCTTTCGCCTTTTATCACATAGGTGTCAAAACGCTCTCCGTTGTTAATATTATATATATAGACTCTTTCGTTCTCAATGAGGTTGGCAGCATCCATCAAATCTTCGTCAATAGTTATACTGCCGATGTAATCGAGTTCCGCTTCAGTAACCTTAGCTCTATGAATTTTCGATTTTAAAACTTCTATTGTCATAATATCGTGTTCTGTTTAGACGCTGCAAAAATACTAAATTAAACTTATGTTGTCAATCAATCTTACATCATTCATCCAAACAGCTACAAAGGCTCTCGGCTTTTTGGTTTGACCCCATGCCGTAACAGGTTTAAGGGTGTCTTCGTCGGCAATTTCGAAATATTCGAGTTTGAAATTTTCGTTCGCGTCAAAAATATTATAAATCATTTGCTTTAATGGCAAGGGACAAATATCGTCTTTCCGTTTTTTTGCAAGTTGCAATGTTTCGTAAATAAAAGAGGCCTCTTTACGCTGTTGCGGAGTAAGCCTTTCGTTACGCGAACTCATTGCCAATCCGCCGGCTTCCCTGACAGTGGCACAAGGAACAATTTCAACGGGAAGTTTTTCAGTCTTGACAAGTTCTTTAATTATTGCAAGCTGTTGAAAATCCTTCTCTCCGAAATAGGCTTTATGTGGCGAAACAATGTCAAAAAGGCGTTTAACCACTACCGCCACTCCGTTAAAATGCCCGGGGCGGTATTTCCCTTCCATAACTCTTTCAAGTTCGCCGAAATCATATTTTTCTATTGCTTCACCCTCGGGATACATCTCTTGGGAGGTAGGACTGAAAAGAATATCGCACCCCACCTCTTCCAAAAGTTTTATGTCTTTATCCAAATTTCGCGGATACTTTTCCAAGTCGGCTTTATTGTTAAACTGAATGGGGTTGACAAAAACACTGACGGCAAGGATGTCGTTTTCAGCTTTTGCTTTTTCCATAAGGCTGAGGTGGCCGCGGTGCAAAGCTCCCATGGTAGGAACAAAACCTATGGTTTTTCCCTCTTTCCTTAGTTTTTCAACTGCAGCGGCAGTATCCGCTTTGGTTGTATATATTTCCATTTTAAAATCACAATATTATTAATGCGCCTTTTTCAATATCTTATACAAATCTTTTTCCAATGTCTTTTTGGGCGACTCAACAATCCTGCCGAGCTCTTTTCCGTCTTGATAAATTATAAACAGGGGGATTCTCGTAACTTCGTATTTGGCGATATCGGTAGTCATGGCACGTTTTGCCCTGTCAACGGCAATAAGTGTTACGTCATTCTCATTGTAACCCGATTTATCAAGAATTTTATAAAACCTGGGAACCTGAATTTTGCTGTCGCTGCACCAACTGCCGAAGATAATCACAATTTTGGTTTTATCTATCTTATCTTTTATCTTATCGATAATTTTCCGTGAGGGTTTGTATGCATCGTACTGGGTGACAAAGTATTTTCCGAACAGCCCCCATTTCAGTCCGTTGCGGTCGCAAAAACCCACCAAAACATCTTTGTGCAACTTTCCGTCGGTAATTACCGTGTTTTTACTTTGAGCGCTCAACAAACTGCTGCCCAACAGCATGATTATTAATGACAAAATCTTTATTTTCATACGTTTTAAGTTTTAGTTTTGTTAAAAACTCCGGGTCGTTTCAAATTCATTACCGACAAATACGGAATTAAAATGTTTCACAAAATTACGTTATTAAACCGACCCCGGTTAAATTTTAACTCTTTTTATTTCAAGATAATTTTTCGGCCACCTTCTCAAGCATTGTACCGGTAAGCTTAACAATATCGTATTTAATATTTAAACCCCAATCGTTGCGAGCCACGCTGTCGTCAATACTTGCCGGCCATGTATCGGCAATGGCTTGTCTGAAATCGGGTTTATAACTGATTTTAAAATCAGGTTTAAGTTTTTTTATCTCACCGGCAAGCTGTTCGGGGCTAAACGAAATTCCCGCCATGTTGTATGCCGAACGAAGGGTTAGCTTTGCGGGGTCTGTTTCCATCAATTTTATTGTATTTTCTATTGCATCGTCCATAAACATCATTGGGAGAGCCGTATCTTTTTTCAGAAAACATTGATAAGAACCTTTTTTAACGGCATCGAAGAAAATCTCCACCGCATAATCGGTGGTGCCGCCACCGGGTTCGGTTTTATAGCTGATAAGCCCCGGATAACGTACACTGCGGAAATCAACCCCGAATCTGTTGTAATAATACTCTCCCCAACGTTCGCCTGCCAATTTCGAAATTCCGTACACGGTATTGGGCTCCATAACCGTGAGTTGCGGCGTATTGTAACGCGGGGTTGTGGGTCCGAATACCGCTATCGAACTGGGCCAAAACAATTTTTTGGCATCAGACTGGCGGGCGGCTTCGAGAGTGTTCATCAAAGCTTTCATGTTGATATCCCATGCTTGTAACGGAATTTTTTCGGCATTTCCCGATAACACCGCCGCAAGATTATAAACCTGTGTGATTTTATGACGTACCAAAAAGTGGAGTAAATTTTTAAAATCGAGAACATCCAATATTTGAAACGGACCGCTGTGTTTCACATCGTAGGGAGGATTTTTTATGTCGGTGGCAAAAACATTATCGTTACCATATCTTTTGCGCAAAGCAATAACAAGCTCGGAACCTATTTGTCCCGAACTTCCTATAACCAAAATTTTTTCCATTTTTTTCCATGATTTGTTATACCGCAAAAGTAGTAATTTAACACAACCGCCGGGTAATCATTTACCAAAAAAAGAGCAACTTTCAGCCCGCTGCAATTCCCTTGAATTATGTCTCTGTATTTTGCGTTTTTTTTGTTATTTTGCACTATGCTTGATTATCCGGCAAAAATATTATTAGCCTTCGGCGAAACTTTCAACGAAACCGACGGAGCATTTTTAAAATGGCTGCTCGACAACGGCTATCCCGAATTGGCAGCTTTAAGCAGCGCCATAAGAGGCAGTGTTGAAGCTCAAAATTGGCTTTTGAAAAAGGGATATCCCCACCTGGCTGCTCTCGACGGCGCTATTGACAAACAGGCTGGAGCTTATGCGTGGCTTCAAAAATACGGATACGATTTTCTGTTGGTCTTTGCCGATGCCGTTAACGAAAAACCGGCGGCAAAACAATGGTTTATTGATAACCATCTTGAAATTTTCCTTCTTTTGGCAAACAAAATACGTGACTACCGCGACAATCAAACCTACGACTACCACAAACTACACTTTTAATTTTTGCTCTTAACGGCTTTTAAGGTTATGCTCTTTATCCCCTCCGTTTCGTATTTGGATAATTTTTGCTCTATCCGTATTTTACACTTACCCTTTTTGTAAAATTTAATTCCTTTGTGAATGGAGAATGTCTTTGTGTACACCGATGTGCCTTGCACCTCTTCGCGTTTTATTTTTCCTCTATTCAGATTAATATTGTAATCACGAGAGCGCATTTCGCCTTCGGGAGTGTATAAAGTTATGTTCAAAGGCAGAGTTTCGCCAAACTTCTTGTAATATTTTACCGTAAGCGAAAAATCAAGAATATCACCTTTGTTAACAGGCACTTCGAAAACCGTAAAATCGAAACGTTTCCATGTATCTCCGGGAAAATCGTGTTCTTTTTCAAAAAAGGGTTTGTCGTTACACGATGACAAAACAATAACAAAAAGAAGAGCTACATATACTGATTTTTTCATTTCCGGTAATGCAAAGCGACAGAAAAAAAACATTTTATTGAAAAGCTTTTCTGATATCGGCTGCAATTTGTTCAAACTCTTCGGTTGTAAGCTTGAGTTTCGGTTGCTTAAAATCCATATCGTAAATGGAGTTAATGGGGATAAGGTGAATGTGCGCATGAGGAACCTCAAGCCCTATAACGGTCATTCCCATACGTTTACAAGGCACCACCTTTTCAATTGCACGGGCAACTTTTTTGGCAAAAACCAATAAACCGGCATAGTATCCGTCTTCGATATCAAAAAGGTAATCCACCTCCTTTTTCGGAATTACAAGAGTATGTCCTTTAGCCAAAGGATTAATATCCAAAAAAGCATAATAATCATCGGTTTCGGCAATTTTATATGACGGAATTTCGCCTTTGACAATTTTTGTAAAGAGAGATGACATGGTAATATTTTTTATCGTTTCGTATATAACTTCTATCTTAATAAAACGTATAAACCATTAATTTTACCCCAAACATAGCAAAATTGTTGAGTTTTGCGTTTTTATCCTTTTAATTATCCCATTCAACTTCTAGTTTTATAGTAATGTCATTCTGCTTTAAAGTTATCTCAGTAGGATAGTGATTTTGAACCGTCATATAGTTCTCAATTTTGTAGCTAACATAACCAATATAATCATTATTATTATAAGGGTCATAATCTATCAGGTCAATAAAATAATATTCATTTAATGTAGGAACTTGCCAATATGAACCAGAATTCCAACGCCAAGATATTGGAAGCATAGATGGAGTAACATTTTTTATTCTTATGCTTTCATCACCCAAAAGAACAGTATTATTATTTGTATTTGTATCAAGAAATCTAAAAAATACATCAGGACCATCGTAACTATCCCAACTAGATCCTGTTGAAGGATCAATAAATGGCATTGAATTAACATATAGTCTTTTTATTTTACATTTCGTTGGTTTATTGTATATATTTACAGTTTTTGTTACAGTTTTTGTTCCACCATCACCTGTAACTTTTAAAGTTACAGTATAAGTTCCTCCATTAAGATATACATGGCTTGGATTTTCTTCATTAGAAGTACTGTTATCACCAAAATCCCAATAATAGCTATTAGCATTTTTTGAATTATTAGAAAAGGTAACACTTGCAGGGGCGTAAGTGTTTGCGCCAGTATAAATAAAATCAGCTGTTGGTTCAGGGATTACTTCACCTGAGTCGTCCTTTTTACAGCTATACAATGTAATAATTGATACAATAATAATGAAAAAGAATTTGTTTTTTAGTTTCATAATATTATATTTTTTAGGTTAATAAATTATATTTAGTTCTGTTTTAAGTCTTATTTCATTGATACAATATACCATTTATTTATCTTCTATTTGTTATAGATTACTGCTATCGTGATATATCAATAATTTCGAACGACATCTTTCCGGCCGGAACCTGAATTTCAACTTTATCACCCACTTTTTTGCCAAGCAATCCTTTTGCTATCGGTGAATTTACCGATATTTTACCCTCTCTTACATTAGCCTCCTTTTCAGGAACAAGCATGTAGTTTATCATTGCGCCGTTTTTCAGGTTTTTGATTTTCACTTTTGACAAAATTAAAACCTTTGAACTGTCGAGTTTCGATTCGTCAATAATTTTAGCATTGCGAATAAGCTCTTGCAGTTTTGCTATTTTAAGTTCCAGCAACCCTTGCGCCTCTTTGGCGGCATCATATTCGGCATTTTCCGAAAGGTCGCCTTTATCTCTTGCTTCCGCTATTGCTTTTGAAATTTTCGGTCGTTCTTTTGTAATAAGATAGTTAACTTCGTCGCGAAGTTTTTGTAAACCCTCTTCCGTGAAATATCCTGTTTCAGCCATAATTTTTTTGTTTCTTTTTGTTTACAATAAAAGTGAAAAAGACCCTTAAAGAATTAAGGGTCCTTTTTATGAGACGGCAAAGATAATAAAGAATATCTTTGCTTTAATATAATTTTTACAAATTGAATATTATCCCTACAAAATGTGTTCCGTTAAAACTAACCGTTTCACGGTAGGCATAATCAATTCCTATGTACGAGCCGTTTTCTTTGTTCAGCGGCACTTGTATCGAAATTCCGGCACTAAATCCTGTGGTAACGTTATTGTTTTCGGGCGAAAGCACATCGTCCCACATGCCGTTTTCAAAAATATATCCCGCTCTGAGTATCACCCAATTGTGCAAACTGCCTTCAAGCCCTACGGCAATTTGGTCTTTCGTAAAGGAGTTTGAGATAAAGGTTCCAGCCACTGTTAAACGGTAATCTTTCGGAAAAAGAAAATCGTAGGAGGCTCCTATGTTCAACTGTGTAGGAATTTCGAAAGCGTCGGAACGTTGCTCCAGAGTAAACTGGTTGTTCTGTCCCGGAATTACCGACTTTAACGAAAGTCCGTCGCCGGTAAATTGCATTTGCGGCCCGAGGTTTTTCAACGATACGCCAAACGCCAGTTGATCGTTTTCGCCTGTCACATATTGAATACCGGCATCGATAGCCACACCAAAAGCACTAACGTCGGAAATGGATTCGGAAATAACCTTAACAACCATACCTCCGTATATACTGTTTGAAAATGCTTTTGCATATGACAAGGCGAAATTCATAAGGCTCGGGCTGAATGTTCCGAGACCGCCGTCGGGATTTTCGGTTGTGGTTACCTGTATATCACCGAAATTCATCGACATAACTTGAATTCCCAGTGCCCCGTCGTCACCAACGCGCTGTGTAAGCCCGAAAGCAAACAGGTTTGTGCCGCTCCCTTTCAACCATTGCACATTCGAAAAAATCAACTGTGTTTTACGGGTAAACGCCGTTCCGGCCACATTACCCCACATGGCTTCAAGACCACGTACACGAGCCATATTGGCACTTCCCCAACCTGAACTTCTTGTCCACGGGTTTATTAATAATTCGGAGGCACCGGCTTGTCCCGATCTGTCTTTGTTACCTGCAAAAAGATTTACCGGTAATACCATTGCAGTAATTAAAACCGCTGTTAAATATTTATAAAGAGCATTCATATCACTATGATTTAATTCTTATTTATTATCAATTTCATTGTTATTAGAATGTATTCAAGTCAGGAATTCTGAGAACAGCAAACCACTTAATAACACGTTCGCCTTCAGGCGCTTTAATGTGAATGTAATACACACCGCCCGAAATGGGAACACCTGCAAAGTTTTTCAAATCCCACTCTATTGTTGTCAACGGGGTATCTTTGGTAAACTGTTTAACTTTTACTCCCGAAACGTTGTAAATGGTAATATCACATTTCTCGGGCAGGTTGGTAAGTTTAACCCTGTTGTCAAGAGCATTATGCTCGTAATCGGAATAAGCATAATAGGGATTGGGCACAATATTTATCAAATCCAAATCGGTCTCCTGTTTTTCCGGATTCGAATATTCGGTGGCAATGCCATTGGTCGAAAAGGCATATGCAGGATAGAAGTTATTGTAATCAATTCCGTCGTACAACGAATCGGGTGCCCAACCGTTAAAGTATCTTGCATAAGGTTTCGATACACGTATTTTCAAAGTAACTTCGTTTGCCAACCAATCCTCGCCTTTAACACCCATAGGCATTCCGACATACATAACCTGTTTATAAAAACTGTTAAGAAAGACTTTGTAAACCGAGTTAAATATCGTGTCGAGCACATGAGCCGCATATGCTCCGGCATCGTATGCCGGCGAATTGAATACCGCACCTTGTCCCGCTTCGGTATAGTCGTGTTTCATGATATAAACAAAATGTTTACCTCCGAATACAGGTTCACCACCGGGATAACGGTATATATTAGGATCGGCAAAAGGACTCAATTTGGGGTCTCTTGCAGTAGGATTGAACAACATATCGCGTCCGTTCATGTCATCGAGGTATGAGTCTTCACCGAACATAACATTAAGGCGTTCTCCGCTTTCCACATCAATAACATAGCCGGGGAACCAACCCATACCGTGGTCCATAATATAGTTTGGATCTTCGGGGTTATCACTCGGTCCCGAACCTATAGTTGCGGGATTACCGTCTTTGTCAACCGAAGGAGCCGAACGTAAACCGAACATGTTGGCATTGCCTTGGGCAAGTAAAGGATCGTAACACATCTCTATTACGGGACAGCGTGTCCATTTAGATTTGTCAGGTGTTAAAACAATATCAACACTTGAAATATCATTCATGTTTGTTCCTTTTGAGGTAAGGCTCAATGCAGGACCCAATTCGCTTTGGGTACCGCCGCTACCCGGCAGGTTCAAACTGTTTCCGTACGAACACAATGCATAAGGTGCCCAAGTACCTCCTATTATCTTTTCGTAAAATTCGTTGGGGTCCCAAGGTCTGTCGGGATCAGTTGACATATTCCAGTCGTCATCGGCAGGATTACCGCCGGCACCGGCTTTGTAAACACCTGCACGTATCCAGTTCAAGGGCGAACCGGGAATATCCATATCCGGTATTCCCGATAACCATTGGTGCGACGTATCGGAATACACAACGCTTGAATTTATAAACCCGTTATCCTTTGCAAGAATAGCATACATGGAACGTTGACTTCCGTTAACACCCACCTTGTAAGGACCCGGATTGTATGGCTGGTAAATTTCCACGGCGAGACCCAAATCGAGGAACAATTGATCATTGTCAATCTGAATAGTTGTGTCGCTGTAATATTTCTCCCCTGTGGTTTTGTTTATTAAAACCCATCTACTAACCAATTTGCTTGCCGTATCACCATGAATTTCGGGGCGTCCGGTTACATTATCCATCTTAACGTAATACAACGAGTCGAACAAAAGTTCGAAATCGGCTTCAACCACATTTAACGGGTCAATCACAGAAACATTTACAGGACCTCCGTTAACCTTGTAAACGGGATTATATGATATGGGGTAATCGGGACTACCGTAAACATTGGTTTCACTGGCAGGAGGTTTTGACAATATTTCCTCAACGGTCTCTTTCGATAGTTCAAGATTTTGTCCTCCGTTACCGGTACCTGCCAAACGCGTTGTTTGCGGTTGGTCACCGTAATTACCGTGAGCCAATATACCATTCACTATTTTGTGCGGCATGGCTTTGTACAATTTAATATTTTTCCTGCCCGCCAAATATGGTTTTTTCTGACCGAACAAACCGTTCAAAACTCCCGGGTCGTCGGTATAAGGCAGGTATTCGTTGTATGCATAAGCCAAAGCCATATAGTAATAAACTTTGTTGTTAACAAGGCTTACATCACCTTTGGCAAAAGCATCCTGTTTAAGGATAAAGGAATGCTTTATGCCGTTATCGCCGCCTTCAACCATTATTTGAGGAACATTTGCCCCAATGGCATCGTTGTATGTATAGTTAACAATTTTTTTCACACCGTTTTTCACATCGCACTGGAAAACAAGGCGTGCTTTGTCGGGGTCGAAAAGTTCGTCAACCGATACGTTTTTATCGCGCAATTGGAATATTTGATAACCTTCGAAACGGTATATGGAGTCGTTACGTTTTGTGGGATCGTTGGGATCGGGTTGCAAAATATTGGGGTCATATTCGGAATATGATTCATGATAGTTGTTCGACGAAGGCGAATTGCTCAAATAAACTATTAACTCTTTGTCCAGCTCACGGAATGTCAAATCGGGAGCACTAGGACCGTCGATAACTTTAAAGCAGTTATCGAATAATGCCTGGCATTTATCGTCAACAACCCTCAACAATTCAACCGAAGCCCAAGGACCGCCTGAAGTTGCCCTTGCCCACGGAATACCGACGGTAATATAGTTAACGGCACCGGGTTTCAAGGTAAAAGGTCCGGCCGACTGCATAAAACGACGGTCTCCGGGAGGATTGGGCCCACCGTTGTTTCCTGTAAGTTCGGTCCAGTAAAAGCCGTTTTGCGTGTAACCACCATTGGGCGGAATACCGCCGGTACCCCAGTTACAGGGGTCGGAATCGCCGGGGAACATAAAGTCGCAAACAGGACCAACCGTACCAGGTCCACCAACATAGGCAGTTCCACCATACATCATAGGAGTTCCATCCCTCCAAAAACCACGCAAATAATTGTAATATTCAGGAGCAATTCTCGGGTCGCCTTGCGGACCGGTACTGTTATTATGGTAAACGAAACGGCGCATACCGAAACGTTCGTCGTCAACAATACCGTTTCCGAAGTTTACTCCGTTGATACTTTCGTCACAAAGCTGTTTATAAATAACTTCTCCGGTATTGGGGTCATAAACTTTTTCATATTTTGGATTATCAATTCCGTCGGGGTCCATGTATGGTCCTTGGAAAAAGTCAACACCGATTGCAGGAGGTTGGTCGCCGTACGATTCGGGTTCTCCGTTTCCGTCAACCTGTTTACCGTTGTAACAGTATCCCAGACCGCGTGCAACATCACAACCCACATAGTCGTCCCAAGCATAACCAAGGTCAGTATCTACCCACGGCGAGAAGTATGTTTGTGTCAGTTCAAAAGTAGAACGGTTAATAATTTCGTAACTGTAAAATGTCATGTTGTTAATAACATCGTTGGTGGCAAAAGCAAAAGCCTGTGCACGGATTTCCATACCGATAGCCGAACCTTTGGTTTCGGAATGGATATTACCTTTGTCGTTGAAAACCCACCACAGTGTTTGGTCACCCTTAATAACCTGGTCGGCAAGAATGGAACCGTAAATACTTCCTTCTATCTCTTCGTCCATTGTGGGGGTTTTGGTATGACAGAGCTCATTAGCAATATCATAGTAGGGATAATCACCCATCAGCGGGTTATATTCACCGTCACCGTCATTATCGTAAAAAGGAGCGAGGTAGTAACTTTGTCCCCGGCTCGGGTCACCGTGTGCAGGCCAATCCATAATCTCTTTGGGAATGGTGTAATTTTCGTCGGGCACAAAAACGCCTGTTTCAGGATCGGTGTGCGACAAAAACTCATCCACCATTGCACGGTTCATTTTAAACAATTTATCGTATTTGGCACAAACATCATTGTCAATGGCAGCAGTACCGTCTATGGTAAGAGGTCCCGTCCAGTAATCGACACCTATTCCCCTGTAACGCAAAGCGGCAAGTTTCAACTGGTTGTTAATATCCAAGCCACCAATCCACAACGAACCCGAAAACATAGATGTAGCGGAACCGTTTTTAGGGATAAAGTATTTTGAGCCTGTACCTCCCGGGAGGTCCCACCACATATCGCCGCCTGTATTGATACGTGCGCGCACATTGTTTATATCAAGCCACTCATAACTTGCAGCGGGTGCACAACCCGCCGTGGTTTGTTTTAGTCTTGCTTTTTTGTAATTAACGGTATCGGTCACCAATTCCCTGGCAAAAACATGTACCGAAACAAAAGCCGTTAAAACTATCAGAGTTAAAATTCGGGAAATATTTTTCATAACAAATATATTTTCTTTTTATTATAAGTCTGTTAACCTATTTCATCAATTAAAAGTTAAACATCATACCAAAACGAATTTGTCTTGGAGCACTGTAATTATACGGGCTGTCAACATAAATGCTGTACAAATCGATGAACGATTGAGGATCAAGCTGGTCGTGAATTTCACGTTGCCATTCGGGAGCCGAAAGATAACCGTCGTCATCGGGGTTACCGGTATAAGGATAAACATGAATGGCGTTGCGGGTATTAAGAAGGTTAAGAATCTGGAAATAAACATTCATTGAATATTGTTTTCCGTTCTCTCTTTTCTTGAAATAAATGTCTTTGTCAATACGGAAGTCCATACGGAACTGCCATGGCAAACGTGAACCGCCGTAAGTACCTTTTAACAAACGCGTACCTCCCGAAATTGGAGAAGTGGGATGTAAAGCAGCCGTATAAGGTGTACCCGAACCGCCGGTAACGGTAAGGTTAAATCCCGTGTTGGCCAACAAATCTATTGGAGGTTTATCTTTTTTATCGCGATTGATACGCGGTCCGTTATACTTTTTGCCGCCACCGTAACGGTAATCAAGAACTATATTAAATTGATGGCGTCTGTCCCAAGGCATGGGATATGTTGAACGCAAGTTAGGCAATCCTGCCGCAATAAGCGAGGCAGCCGTCGTGGTGGACGAACCTGTAGCGTCGGCAAATTGCAAGGTATATGCCGCTCTTAAACGTACATTGTTGGTACGGCGCAAATCGTATTCCACGGTCAAACCTTTTACGGTTCCGAAGTCGAGGTTGTTGTACGATGTATAATCTTTCGGGTAAGCACCGTTGAAACGGAACAACTGAATCATGTTACGCATCTCTTTGTAAAAAGAGGTAATACTCAGCGAAGAGGTATTTGTCAACTTTTGGGTAAATCCCAATTCATAGTCAATGGTTTTGGTAGGTTTAAGCGAAGGATTGTTAATTGTTCCTCCGACAGTGTTAAAATAGTAGTATGTTGCGGGACTTGAGAACACATTACTTGTAGGACGTTGTGTCAATACATCGTAATGGGCAAAGAACAATGCCTCGTCCGAAATCGGGAATGAGAATGAGATACGCGGCATAACATTGATTTGCGGGTCGTAATCTTTAAACGAATTTATATCTACCCTGTCCTGGTCGGGGTTTTGCAATATGGGAGAAATACCGCTACCCACATCCAATACCGTCGGGTCTTGAATTTCGACTCCTTCGGCATTATACCAAATATTGCCGTTACGGTATCCCACTATTCTGCTGGGGTTGTTAACCTGATTGGCATAAACTATAAAATCGGAACCCATGTTAGATGGATGACTTACCGGTTGACCTTCAAGTTCGGTAACCTCCGAAACCGTTTTAGCGGGATAAAGGAGATAGGGGTCTTTCAAAACCTTCTGGTTGGCATCGAAACGGTCAACACGAACACCCACGTTAAACACAAGGTCTTTAAAAGCAAATTTGTCCTGAACATATCCTGCCATATAAATAGGCTGGTATGCACCTATCAGCTTTTCGGGACTATTAAAGAAATCTTCGTAAGAAGGTTGCCCCTTTATTTTATTTCCTTTGTAGTCGTAACCGTAATAACTGATATAGCTGTTACCCTCGTTCCAAAGTTCTTCGGGCGAGAACATTCCTATATCGAAAAGGTTTTGTCCCACATTAACGGAGTGCATGTTTCCGTTTTTGTCGTAATATTCTATAGTTCCTTCATCGTAGTCATAGGAGTCGATAACTATAAAATCGAGGCCGTCGGTGGGGAGTCCCATTTTTTCGCGCAAACTTTTATCGAAAATCCTCTGACGGTCGCCGTCGTATTTTCTGTAATATATTATGGTGTCAACATAACCGCCGTGATTTATTGCAATGGGGTTGTCTTTGTCGAGCTCTCTTATATGGAAGTTTGTCAAACCTCTCATCAGGTTCCAAAGTCCGTTGGTAGCCCAACCAATACCCCTGCTCACGCGCTGTTCGTATTGAAAACCGAATTTCAAAGCATGATTTCCTATATCGAGCGAAGCATCAGCTTTTACGGTATATTGCTCGCTTTCGTTTTTGCTGTAACCGGTTTGATTTACGCCTGCAACCTGGTACAAGCCGTAAATACTACCGGGGCTGTCGCCGTTCATTAAACCGCCGCCGAGACGTATTTGGTCGATATTTTGATAATTACCTTGCGGCTGCCCGGCAAAGATGTTGTAATAGTTATTGGTATATTCGGCTATCAAGGGGTTGTAGTCCTCGGGTTTCCATGTTGTCAGGGTGTCAAAATCCCACGAGTTAAGGACATAGACATTGTCGTAAAAATGGCCGTTTACGGTGTCGCTTCCCAACTCGTAAGTGGGAGTTTTATAAGTCGAGAATTTACCGAGGTATCCGTACTTAAACAGATCGTCCCAATGGTTTTCGTCACCTCTTTCACCAAAAGTTTTTGTAAAGTCGAATTGTAAAGTGTAATAGAAGTTTTTAAATGCCGATTTGCTTTTGGCGTCGGTGGGGAAACGGTGGGTAAACCGCACGTAACCCCTGTAAGTCATATTTTTGCTCAAAGCATTTTTTTCGTAGTTGAACATGCTGCCACGGTACGAGAAACCTTTTCCTTGGTAGGCATAAAAACTACCGCCAAGAGTAAGTTGAATGTTTTCTGTAGTTCTAACATTTATATTACCCAACACGTTAACACTGTATCGTGCGGTATTTTTCGAATAAGGCAGCTTATCAATATCGCTTGCCCTGATAAAGGCGGCATTGGGGAAAGTTCCCGAACCCAAGCCGGAGGGACGCAACGGATTTTTCTTCAAATAGTCCAAAACATCGTCTTTTGCGTAATAATGTCCCGTAATAGCAGGGGCACCGTCTTGGTTATAATTAAAGTCGCCGGCGATAAAAAATCCGAGGAGGGCGGTATTATTCTTGTTTTTACCTTTTATTAAGGGTCCCATAACATTAAATCCCAACCTGTTGTGACCGAAGGCGTCAAGCAGTTCGGAGGTTTCGAGTTCGAGTCCGGCACCGAATTGACGTGACGGTCCTTTAGTTGTTACGTTAATAACACCGGAAGTAACGTCGCCGTATTGAGCAGGCAAACCGCCGAGTACCACATCAATTTGTTCGATAGCCGACTGTGGCACACTCGAACTACCGATAACGCGAATACCGTCGATATACATTGCGGTGGCATCGGAACGGGCACCACGTACACTTCCGCGTTCACCGTCGGCAGAGAAAACACCTCCCACCGTAGTTGCCACGGCATTTGCATTACGGCGCGGCATTTTTGCCACCTCTTCTGCCGTAACGGAAGCTCCCGTTGCCGTTTCGTCTTTCGATATTAACGGCACTTTATAGTCAACTACTTCAACGGTTTCCAATGTTTCGGAAGTTGCCGTCATTTCAATGTTATAAAACCTGATTTTATCAGCGGCAATATTAATGCCCTGAATAACAACCGTTTTATACCCCACAAACGACGCTTTCAAATCGTATTTTCCGGGAGGAATAGGTTTTATTTGATAATTACCGTCGAAATCGGAGGTTGTACCTCCCACCTGTGTCCCCTTATTAACCAAAATAATATTGGCAAAGGGAATAGGCTCTTTGGTTTTCTTATCAATAACCTTACCCTGCAAGGCTCCTTGCTGGGCATACATATACAAACTTGTTGTGAGAATTAACACAAAGGTTAGGAGTAATTTTTTTAACATAACAACTATTTTATGTTTGACTTACTTTTTTAAAACTTTATTTATTCACAATTTAATAAAACAAAATCAAAAAGAGGGGGGATTTAAAACGACATCGTAGATAAATGCTTTACGAATATCGATTTTAACTCTCTTCTCTCTGTCTTCTCCGTTTTGTTTTACATTATAATTATTCAAATTTTCAGTTAATGACTCATTAAACATGCTTTTAGTTGCGTCGAAAGGATTTTTGTTTTCCTCTTGCAAAACCATGTCGTCGTAAGAAAAAGCGGTCTCAAGAGTTTCGTAATCGTCGTCCGAGTCGTATCCGTTTTTTTCAACATTTTCATCAAAAGCCGCGGGAACCTCTTCGTCGTAAACATTTGCCGTTGCCTGTCCCGGTATATTATCCCCGATTGCATTATCCAAACTTTGCAATAATGTATCGAAATAGGATTGTTTTTGCGGCTGATTTGCCTTTTTCTTTACATTAAATTCCGTTCTTTTTTGCGAAGATTTATACACCGAAACCCCCAGCCAAACCAAGCCAAGCAAAACATACAACCAATCTCCCGACGCAAAATTTTTTAACATCTTTTAATGAAAATTTTGAAAGCACTAAAATAGAAATTTATAAAATACCTACACCATTTTATATAAATAATTTTTTTCAACCGGCAGGTAAAAACCGGTAATTCGGCTTAACGTACTGTGTTTAAAGGTGGTACGCTTATTTAAAAACTTTTTTAATTATTTATTTGTTTTGCGCAACGAGGCTACTTCCCATATGGTAATAAGGAGGTAATAAACAAAAAAGGTGATGGTAAAAGAGGCCGCTTGCTCTTTATGGGTATAGGCAAAAACAAAAATTATTGCCGTGAAAATAATCAATCGTGAGAAGTTCAATAACATAAAAACATTTGCAAAACGCGATATCTTCTTTTCGATACTGTTCGACAATACCAGAAATGAAGCTGCTGTTACAAAATAAAGGAACAACAAAATAGCCCAATACCACCTGTTGATGTTAATTCCGGGCAAGTAAGCGTAAAAGATAAAACCTGCAACTAATAACACGAGAGAATAAATACTAAAACCGGGTATAAATTTTTTAAATGTATTACCAAACATAATGGATTTGTGTTATTTATTGTTTTTAAATATTTCACGCATACCGTAAATTACCGATAAAATAACGAATAACACGGTAAATGAGACCGTGAAAACCGGGAAGTCCCACTTGAGCCAACCGTCCAGGGCTTTTCCGCCAAAGGCTCCCGCCACCACTATAATTATCATTTGAAAAGCGAGCGAAGAGTATTTGGCATAAAATTTCAGGGGACTGTCGTTATTTTTGTTTTTTTCCGTCATTGGGGGAGGTTTTGTCACCCATTTTGCAATTTCCCGAAAATTCGGCACCCGGCTCTATAGATATTTTTTTTGTAACGATGTTGCCGTTCATTTTAGCCGTCTCCTTCAAAACTATCAATTCTTCAATATCCATGTCCGCTTTCACGGTTCCCGAAATATCGGCATTTTTACATTTTATGTTTCCCTCCACATAACCTTCGGTGCCAACCACAATTTTACCCTGGGTAACAATACTGCCCGAAATACGTCCGTCAATACGTAAATCGCCTTTCGATTCGATTTCTCCGTTAATTTTTGTACCCGCGGCAATATGATTATGTCCGTTTTCTTTGGATTTTGAACTCATTTTTTATTTAAACTTTTAAGTGTTAAGCATTTATTTCTTCCCAGAATAAAAACAAACTCCAAAAATAGTAATATTTTTCCTGTTTGGAAAAAAAATTCTATTTCTTGTAATATTTATCCCAAAATTTTTGATACCCCTTTTGATCTTTTTCGCGATAAAAAACGGGATAATTTTTCAGCGATATTGTAAAGGGGAAAATTCCGTCGGGGCTGACGCCCGAAAAAACGTACTCATCATTTTTGATAGCCTGAAAGTAATTGTCGGCATCGTTTTTATTTGAAAAGTTTCCGACGGTAACAATAACACGTTGATTGTCGAGCATAAGGCTTTTCACTTTAAGGCTTTTCAAACGGAAATATTTTCTGTTGAAATCGGAAATTCTGACTTTCAGAGGTCGTATTTTGACTTTATCGCTCAATACCACAAACATAACAAAGTGTGGGGAATCGGGTTGAAAGACATAAGGGCTTTTCTCTTCTTCCTTATTTTTCGACAATTTGTTCAATGTAGCGGTATCGCCTATTCCGTATTCTTCGGCAAGAACCTGAATAATATCTTTGGCCAATGGTGTAACGGCGCTTTGCGGATATTGTTGTACCAGTGCATTAAGTAATGTGTACATTGTATCGGGCACATCGACTTTACCGAGTGCAACGGCATTAAGATACATAAAACGCGGCATGAGTGCGGTATCGTTTCCGGCTTGCTCCATACCTTTTCCTGCATATGTAATAACCCGGAGGTATTGTCCTCGTTTAAAAGCCTTGTAAGTTTTTTCGTACAGTTGTTCCGCTTTATTTCTGTTTGTCGCTTTTTTTATGAAATAGTCGGGGTCGTTAATCAGTTTGGCATAATCGCTGCCGGGATAATTTCCGAGGATAAGGTTTTTGTAGTGTTCGGCATTATCGTTATCGTGTTTGGCTTTGTAAAGACGGTAAAGAGAGAACCATGTTTCCAACTGATAACGGTTACCGGGGAAACGTTTTTCAAATTCCAGATAAGTTTTAAAAGCTCCTGCCGTATCGTGCAGTTCTTCGCGGTAAAGGAATCCCAATTTATTGTATGCTTCTATCATCAAAGAGTCCGAAATTTTAAAATCGGCTTCGGTTTTGGGTAGATTTTTCAAGTAGTAGGCTCTGTTTTCAGGATCGTTGGCACCCGGAATACTGGTGGTATCCTTAGCCGTGGTATCGGCGGTTTCTCCCTCTTGAAACGATGAGAGCATTTGTCTTTTGTCGGACAAAAACCAGTTGTCTTCCAATTTACGTTGTCCCCATTTTCTCAAAAACTCGGTATAGCCTCTTGCCTTGGTAGTGGCATTATAAAAATACCAGTCGCGGCTGCCTCCGAGAGTAACCCCCCTGTTTTGACTTCCGGGCGAAACAAATTGCACGCCACCGGCTTCACGCATCTCCTGTTCCTCTTTTTGCTTCCGCTGTTTTTCGGCTCTGTATTCGGCAATTTTATTATCGATTAAAGCCAACATATCGGTCGAGTCCATTTTCGCAACCTTTTGCAAACTGTCTTGATCGTGAATGGTTTGAATGTAATTTACCATTACCGAGAGTGTAGCGGCTCTGTTTTTTATCAACTCCTTACCGGGGAAATTTTCGGGCATAAAAGATACTGCCGTATCGTAATAAGCCTGTGAGTAAACATAGTTGCCCGCATCAAAAAACATTTCACCCAGTTTCAATGCCGAAAGTGCTTTTTGTTTTTTATTATTGGTGCTCGTACTTACCGAAAGTTTAAGATAATCAACAGCAAGGGAATCGTTTTTGTTTTTCAAGGCCACATCGGCAAGTGCGTAATAAATTTGGTCTAAATAATCCTGGTTTTTAACATCTCTCAACATTTTGTCGAGCACCTTTATTATCTCTTTGCTGCCGTCGCCGTTTCCCGTGTAACATTTGGCAAGATTAAGACGGGCTTCAAAATCCATTTTAAAGGGGGGCGAACTTTTAATAACTTTTCTGTAATACTGTTTCGCTCTTTCGAAATCGCCCTCTTTTTGATTTATTTGACCGAGAATAAAGTTCAGACGTGTTTTTATTTCCCTGTTTTTGTTTAACTCCAACCCTCTTTCGAGGTAAGAATATGCTGCATCGTAACGTTTTTGAGCCAGGTACAAATCGGCATTTACCAAAGGCATTTCGTTATAAACATCAACGGGAAAATCTTTTTCGTTTTGTTTTGTGGCAAGCATATTTAATACGGCTTCGGCTTTTTGGTACTGCTCCATCTGAATATAGGTTTTTGCAAGCCAAAGCATTCCTTTGTAATGAATGGGGTCGTACGAATAATTTTTGGCAATGTAATCGAAAACGCGTCTTGCACTCAGGTATTCCTGTTTGTAAAAATATGCTTTGCCCATTAAAAGGTAACTGCGCATTACGTACCTGTTAAGTTCTTTACCGCCAAAATACATTGAATGCCGTTGAATGGCTATGGATGCTTTTTTTATCGCCCTGTCCATTTTGGGGTTCAACTCTTTGGCATCTTGTTTGGTACCGTAGTTGTACACCCTGAGTATTTCGCTGTAATCTTCTTCAACTTTGTTTTTTAGATTATCAACTCCTTCGATTTGGCTTTGAACACCATTCCAAAAAACATTGTAATGGCATGTAACATTATGGTAAGCTCTTCGCGTCCAACTGTTTTTCTTTGTAGAACACGAAAAGGCAAACAACAATACCAGTATTGTTGACAAAAAGAGACCGGTTTTATTATTAAAAAAGCGCTTCAAACTATCAGATTTGATACATTAACTTAAATATCCAAAAAATATTTTACGGTATTCACATCTTTTTATAAAAGCAAGCAAAGTTAAACTATATTCGTAAATATGAAAGGTTAAAAAATAAGTTTTGAAGTATTAGCGGTTAAGAAACCGGGGGGGATTTTTCCGCAGGTTTCTTTCAAACACACATCAACAACCGGTTCGACAAAACAAGATTTTCAGGTTTGAAGCAAAATCCGTTAAAGTGCCGTTACTATTTTTTCAAATAAGCCTCCACACGTTCAAGGCCGTCTTTTGCTTTGCCGCGAATGCTGTTTCTGTACTCGTCAAAATCCATATCAAGGCATAACAGATAATATTTTTCGGCTTTGAAATATTGTCCTTCCGACTCATATATCTGAGCCAGTTTCAGTGCACTGTTGGCGGCAAAATATCTTGTGGAATTTCCGCGTTTCTCAATTGCGGTATTATAAAAATATTCCGCTTCCGGATAATTTTTCAAACGGTGGTATATTCTACCGTAACGGTAAAACATTTCAAGTTTATCATCACTGTCGAGATATGCGGTATCTATCTCCGACAATGTTTTAAGGGCTTGTGTATAATACCCGCCATCAAACAGGAAACGTGTTTTCAGCAATGTTTTATTTGGAGGAATATTACACTGTTCCGCCATTTTTTGAGCATTTTTATCGGCATCAATAATAGTATAGCCGTGTGTCAAAACCGAATCCATATATCCGTAATAACCGGCAGTATTATTATTAAGATATGAGAGCAACGCCCGTTTGTACCATGCGTCTTTTATGTAATTTCTACCTTTGAACTTCGACAAAAAGTATCCGTAATAGAGGTCTGCTTCGGGATTCAGTTGACGGATACGGCATTCGGCATGCAAATAGTCGAGAAAATAAAAAGGGAAATAATTTTTTTCGATTTTTTCGGCTTCAGACAAAACAATAATTGCACTGTCGGTTTGTCCGGTGTGCATAAAGATGGATATTTTCAAATAATCCATTATCAAATTTTCGTAGCCTATTTTATTGAGGTAAGGTTTTAATTTGTTTAGTGCCGAAATATCGGGCGAAAGGTTAAGTTCGATAAAACCGAGATAAAAGAGGGCTTCCGGAGTAAGATAGTTCCACCGGCTGTCGCTCAAGCCTTTTTCAAGAACGGAATAGAGTTCGGCTTTACCTTGTTCCACGGTTCCTTCCATGGATATCAGCGACAATATCCAACCGTATTGGTCTGGAACAAGCCCTATCATAATGTGCATAACACCCAAAGCAATACTATTCGGCACAAATTCGGGGAACCGTTCGGCATTGCCGGTAATAAGACGGTATGCCCTGTTAATTTCAAGCGCAGCGGTAAAAAATTGTTCAAACTTTGTTCTGGCAAAAGCCCATTGGAGGTTTATATTCGCCATCATCAGTTTTTTATAGGGGTTATCGTCGGGCAAAAGGTCCATCTTTTCAAGCCTCATATCCTTTTTTACTTCGAGTCTTTCAAGTCTGTCTTCTTCCTCGCTCAAAAACACCGAAAGAAAATCCCTGTAATTTTCAATGTAATCGACATATAAATTTCCGGGATATTTCTCGCGTTCCAATGCCAATAACGAATCGGCTTTATGGAAATTCAACGCCAAGACGTTTTTATAGGCAAGTTTACACAAAACATCAGGCAGGGCAAATACTTTTTGAGCATCCGCCCGCAATACGGCAGCAACCAGCAATAGTGTAAATAAAAGCCGTTTAAAAAACATGAAATTTGATGTTTAAGGGTTTTTTACCAAATTGTTCCACGCGAAGATAACCGAAAATCCTTTTGATTTCAACTTTTTGATAAATTTTTCACGATTTAATTTCACTGCAAATAAAACAAAATCGCCTCCCCAGGCTCCCAACGATTTTACACTGCCCTCAATATCGCCGAAATATCTCTCTTTGACCGTCGGCATTTTGAGTATTCGCGACATAACCTTTTCGTGTTCGTCAACAATTTGCGAAAAGGTTTCCAAATCGGGAGATGCAATTAATTGCCGGGTCAAAGCGGTAACAGTATGCACATCGGACTTCGAAAAGTGTGAATTTTCTTTAAAATATTTTATTCCTTGTGCCGAATTTTGCTTATTGCCGAGGTAAACAAAATAGAGATGTTCCGCAAACCCGGGATTAAAATCCACATTGTGGTACGAGGGTATTCCGTTCTCAAGTTTGTAAAGCAGCGGCTTCCCCGATAATGCACAGGCTATGTCATATGCAGAGCCGCCAAATAGTTCCAGTTGTAATTCGAAAGGGTTCACACCCGCCCACGTTGCCATGTTAACAAGTAGTGTGGAACTGGAGCCGAAACCGTAACCGGGCGGAAAGTCGAGATTAGTTTCGGCAATAACGGTTTCAGCGGCAGAAAGAAAAAGGGGGTTTTTGGTTTTTATCTTTTTAAAAATCTTTTTTAACAACAGGGCTTTATCCCTATCCGATGCTTCAATAACCTCCATTGAAGGCAATGAAAATGCAGCATTAAACCATAAACCGGACGGGCTTTTTGCGTTCCAAAGAAGTTTGGGTTCTCTGTTTTCCTGCACCGTTGTTATTTTCAACGATTGACCTTTATTTAAAGGAACCGCAAAAGCTTCGGCACCTTCCATAACAAGATATTCACCGGTAATAAGCAATTTGCCGTTGGCTTTGTAAAATTTCGTATTTGTCATTAACGGTTCCGTATTTTGTTTAAAAAATCTTTTACCGCCACAAAAGAGACTTTTTTATCGGCAAAAAACTTTTGTGCCTGTTGTTTTTCTTCCGGTGTTGCATTAAAGTGGTTGAGAATATTAAAGAGGTGCATCTTCATATGTCCTTTTTGTATCCCTTTTGTAACAAGCGAACGTATAGCGGCAAAGTTGTTGGCAAGTCCCATTGTCGAGGCAATCATCATAAGTTCTTTGGCATCGGGTTTGCCGAGCATTTCGAGCGAATGTTTTGCAAGCGGATGCAACGAGGTAAGCCCTCCCACGGTACCCACGGCAAGCGGTATTTCAATCCAGAACTTAAACCTGTTGCCGCTTATTTCCACATGAGAAAGACTTTTGTATTGTCCCTCTTTGGCGGCGTAAGTATGTCCTGCTGCTTCAATGGCACGAAAATCGTTTCCGGTGGCTATTGCTACGGCATCAATACCGTTAAAAATGCCTTTGTTGTGTGTTGTAGCGCGGTAGATATCTATTTCGGCAATATTTACCGCTTGCTGAAATTTAAAAGCAAACTGTTCGCCGGTAAGGTTTTCGTCGATATTTTCGAGTTCGTCAAAATCACATTCCACCCAGGTTTTTACCAAACACTCGGGCGTATAGTTTGAAAGTATCGACATTATCACGGTACACTCTTCATTACCCAAAGCGGGGTCGGCGGCAAGAAATTTTTTCAACACTTCGGCAAACTCTTCGAGGCATGAATTTATGAAATTTGCCCCCATGGAATCAACAGTATTGAATGATACTTTTATTTGGTAATAATCTTTCAGTTTATCTTTCAAATCCAAAAGTTCGAAACCCACAATTCCGCCGCCGCGTTTTTCCATATTTGCAGTAATATCTTTTACCGCATCGCGAAACCGTTTTGTAAGTTCGGGGAATTTTGCACGGAGTTTGTCCCCGTCGCCTTTCCAAAGAAAATGTACCTGACCTATTTTAATAACATCGACAACTTGCGAGTGGAAACCTCCGTGTTCGGACCAAAATTTTGCACTTGACGAGGCTGCCGCCACCACCGAACTCTCTTCGATAACCATAGGCACCAAATATGTTTTACCGTTAATCATCACGTTTGGTGCCACTCCGTAAGGAATGTAAAAATTGGAAATGGTATTTTCGCTAAACTCGTCGAAAATCTTTTGTTTGCTGTCGTCGGAATGCCAAAAACTTTTCAAAAGCTCTATTGTTTCCACCTGATTATCCATAAGCTCGGCAACAATTCTGAGCTTGTCCTCTTTCAGGAGTTTCGAAAATCCTTTGATAATTAAATCGCGTTTCCTGCGTCTTGGCATTTTTACTCTTTTTACCGGTCAAAAGTAATAATTCTTACAATCCGCTAAAACAACTTTTTAGGGCAGCCTCCTGTTGTCTCGTGCAAACAGGGGTGAAACATACGTTATCCGCACCAAAATCAGTCGGGTTTAACATTATTTCAATATGCCGTTTCTTAATTAAATACACCTGATGTTAAATTTGTTCCGGGCTTTTAGATAGAGCATTTTCCTCAACAAAGAGGACGGTGCGAATGGGGGCAAATTTACCAGTCGTCATCGGTCTTTTTCGGCTCTTCGGGTTTCATGTTCTCTTTCAAAGTATCAATCCACTTATTGATAAATTCGGAAATCTGTTTCAGATAAGAGTCCCAACGGGGATCATAATCGGGTGAATTTTTGTCGAGCCAATTTTCGACGGGAAATTTCGAAGCCGTTTTCAGCAAAAGTTTATTTATGGTATAACGGTATCTGCCGTCTTTAAATTCTATGGTAAAGGTGTAATCTATTGTTCCGCCTATGTGTCTGATACTGTCTTTGTCCCAATAATAAACCCTGAAACGGTGTTGTCCGGCTATTTTTCCCGTGTGAGGGTCGCGTATCGACAAAACCCTGTCGGGGTCTTTGTAATATTTGTAAAGCCAATAAACACAACGGTTGAACAGTTTTTGCTTTGAGCCCTGCTCATGAACCACTTCCTGAAATTTAATATGTTTTGTTTCGGGGTCTATGGGCAGGTCTATTTTCTCTTCTTGCTGGGCAAAAGCCGTTGATGCCATAATAAAAAGAAGCAGTAGTATCGCATTTTTCATGGTGCAAACATTTTTTGTATCCGACTCAATGCAAAGATAAAGGAATTTGCCGAACAACGGATTGAGCTGCCTGTTAATTATTTTTCAAAGGGCGGTTTGTGCAACAAAATTCCTGCCCGTCAAATGTTCAGAAGGCAGTATTTTAAGGGTTTTAAAATGTTGCAGCAGTCTCCTTTTATTTTTTCCACCGTAGCCTGTTGCATAGTTGACTTGCCGCCCGGGGACTTTAAGGATAAGGTTAAAATTGCGGTTTTCACCGGTGATAAGTTTTTTTAATATATCCCACCAAAGTTCGGTGAGGACAAGTTCGCGGAAAGAGGGGTGGAAAGGTCCGTCCACAAGTTCGTCACCCGAAATCAATCCTTCGGAAGGATGTAAACCCATGCGAATTACGTTGATGTTCTCTTTTTCGAAGTAGCGCAAAAGGTGTTTCGACCACAAAACGGCTTCGTCCAGCGACAAAGGCTTGTATCTCCCCTGTTTATACCACACATGCAAAGCGGTGTCCTTTATTACCAAGGTAGGGTATATGCGCGTGTTTGTTGCACCGAAATCTTTTATTTTGCGTGCCGTCTCCATCGATTTTTCCAAAGTATCTTCCGGCAATCCTATCATCATTTGCAAACCGAGTTTCATACCCTTCCGGAGTATCATCTCCGATGCCTCTTTTACCTGTCGTACCGTATGCCCCCTGAACGAAGCTTTCAATACACCGTCGTTTAACGATTGTGCGCCAAGTTCCACCGTTGTAACATTATTTTCCGATAACAAATCGAGCACCTTCCCGTTAATGTAATCGGGACGTGTTGACAAACGAATGCCGTGTACCAAACCCTTTTCGAAATAAGGTTGTACCGCTTTAAGATATTTTTCCTGTTCCGCTAACGGAATACCTGTAAAATTGCCACCGAAGAAACCCACCTCCACATGCCGTTCTTTATGTTTAAATCCCGAAAGATAGAGCTCTATTGTTTTTTTCACCTCTCCGGTATCGGCAATATGAATATGTCCCGATATCTTTTTCTGATTGCAAAACACACACTGAAACGGGCATGCCAACTGAGGTATAAAAACGGGAATGGTGTAATGTTTCATGCGCTATGAAAAATTTTTTCTCCGCTTAAAGGTACGGTAATTACAGTCTTTGCAACATTCTAATCTCTTTTGGCGACAAAAAACGCCATTTTCCACGCGGCAAATCTTTTTTGGTAAGCCCTGCAAAGAAAACCCTGTCGAGTTTAACGACTTTGTATCCGAGATGTTCGAAAATACGTCGTATTATACGGTTTTTTCCCGAATGGAGTTCAACCCCTATCTCTTTTTTATCTTTTGCATCGGCAACATATGCAATTTGGTCAACCTGAATAAAGCCGTCATCAAGGTTTATTCCTTCGGCAATTTTTCGCATATCCCTGTTTGTCAGGTTCTTGTCAAGCACCACGTGATATATTTTTTTAATATTACTTTTGGGATGCATAAGTTTTTTCGCCAAATTACCGTCGTTTGTAAACAACAAAAGCCCTGTCGTATTCCTGTCAAGACGTCCCACGGGATAAATTCGTTCGGGACAGGCATTTTTAACCAATTGCATTACAGTTCTCCTGTTTTGCGGATCATCGGAGGTTGTAATATAGTCTTTGGGTTTGTTAAGAAGCAGATATTGCGGCTTTTCACGTTTCAAGGTCTGTCCTCCGTACTGCACTTTATCCGATGGTTTTACTTTGGTTCCCAGTTTGGTAACCACTTTACCGTTTACCGACACGGCACCAGTAGCTATCAAAACGTCAGCCTCACGCCTCGAGCAAACCCCGGCGTCGGCAAGGTATTTATTCAAACGTATCAAACCCTCATCACCGCTTTTAGGTCTCTTTTTGTTACCGGTTTTTATTTTTTTGTATGACCTCTCAGGATTATTTTTTGTATTCATTTTTAACAATTTATGAGCGTGCAAAGTTAATAAAATAGATAACGTCTTGCATATGCCGCAAATTTTTCATATATTTACCTGATAAAAAAAACTGCGGCATGAAAAAACAAAAAATAATCACACTTGCCACGTTAACCTATATGCGGGCTCAGCTTTTGTCGGCAATGCTGGAACAAAAAGGCATTAAGAACTTTATGACAAACATAAACCGCATAAAGGAGTCGGCGGGAGGAGTCAATATTATTATTAACCAATCGGATTTCAAAGAGGCTAAAAAGGTATTTGAAGATTTTAAAAATGCCTACGGCGAAAAAAAACAAGTGGCAGCCGATTACATGAAAACCATAAGAAGGATACTGGTACCTGTCGATTTTAGCGACTATTCCGAAAACGCAGCCCTCTACGCTTTGAACATAGCGCAAAAGTTTAAAGCCGATATTTTGCTCTTGCATGTTTATTTCGACCCCGCACAACCGGCCTATACGCCTCTCGAGTCTTTTGCTTTTTCGGTCGATTTCGAAGATATAAACCGTCAAACGGAAAAAGTTGTAGAAGAAAATTTAAAAGAGCTGTCGCAAAAATTAAAAGAGGTTCAAAAGAGAGAAAACATAAAAGGGGTAAATATAAAATACGACATGATTATGGGAAGTGCAAAGGAGGAGATATTGTCGTATTGCGATATTTACAAGCCCGGACTTTTGGTTATGGGAACACGGGGGAAAGAGTTATCGGGGTTGCGTTCGTTCGGTAGTATTACGGCAAAAATAATTGAAAAGGCGAAAATTCCGGTACTTGCAATTCCAAAAGGATACAATTCTAAAAAGTTCAGCCTGCCCCAAAAAGTTTTATATGCAACCGATTTCCGGCAGAGCGACTACTGGGCGCTAAGCAAACTGGTATCTTTTGTTAAACCTTTCGGAGCAAAGGTTTATTGTGTTCACGTGGATTTGGAAATCGACAAACAACACGAGGAGTTAATGCGCGAAATACGACACTTTATTACCGATACTTTGCAAATTTACAATCTGGAATGCGGGCTATTGGAAACGGTGGATATACAACTCGGACTCGAAAGTTTTATCAAAGAGAGAGGTATGGACATATTGGCAATGACAACGCACGAACGCAACCTCTTTGAAAAGGTTTTCAAACCGAGTATGACAAAGAAATTCCTATTCATGACCGATATCCCGCTACTTATCTTCCATTCGCGTCCCATGACCTGACAAAACCGACCAGGATACGACAACAAGCACAAAAATACCGCAAAACAAGAGGGAACATTTCACCACAAACAACTTCAGAAACAACATAACCACTATTATTACCAAAGTCAACAAATCAAGATAGCGGTAAAATTTTTTCTCGGGCAGCATTCCTTATTCTATTTCGTAAATTTTTAATTCTCCGCCTTTTATTAAAACCGGTTTTTTTTCAATATTCCAAAGATATAACTTTATCTCTTTGGTGCCGGAAGGTATTTTCCCCGAGAACAGACTCTGTTCGAAATTGTATTTTGTTCCGTCCCAAACATCTTTCAGCCAGTCGAGGGGAATGTATTTATATATGTTGCTCTTACCGTTTTTTGCCATTGATTGAAAAACCAACCATGCACGCAGCGGTTTACGGTTCGACAACAATGTCAGCTTCAAATGAAAAAAATATGTTTTGTTTTCAAAACCCTTTTTAATATTCCAAAATCCGATAAAAGGTTTATCGCTAAACTTGTCCTGCGCTTTTATATTTATGGTTTCCAGCAATCTTTTTTTTACACTCCTTTTTCGCTTCATCAACGAAATGTGTGAAACCGGTTCGTAATCCAGTTCATCATATAATTTCAAAATACCGGGATAAAGTTCTATGTTAAACAATTGATAATCTTGCAAAGTATCGGGGAATTGTCTCCAATCTAACAAATTCGATTTGCCTCCGTTTTGAAAATTGAGGTATCCCCATACCGTTGTCTCCATATGATAACCGGCTATTGTGGGAATAACCCCCGACTCTACGGGGACAACTTTATTGTAAAACCTTCCGGGGATAACCTCGGTTTTATATTCGCTTGTATAATAAAAGTTAATATGCGCCAAAGAGCTGACCGGAATAAACATCAACGGCAAAAGAACCGCTGGTTGCCACCTCTTTTCACCGAAACCGTCAACAGTAAAAAAGAGCGAAAAAATAAACAGGGGGAAAAGATACAAACCTACCCTCCCCTCGGGATAGTTTACCCCAAACAGTTTTACGGCAATAATAATACCCGCCAAAGACGACCAAAACAGAAAAGCAAAAACAAAGAGTGGTGATGCGAAATACCTTAACCTTTGGAAATAAATGGCGAAAACGGTATGAAAAACCGTTAGCGACGCAAAAAACAGCAAAAACAACAATTTAACAACGGAAAAACCGCCGGTAACGAGAATTATCCAACTTTTAACGGTAAATAAAAAGTCTGCACCGGGGGTACCCAAATAAAGGGCGCCGCAATTTTTCAACTTTAACAACATAAAGGTTGCCACGGATAAAACAAGTATTTCCAAACCGGTTAATAACAAAGATACCGGGATATTACGCCGGCTTTTCAGCCTTGATAAGACGACAAAAACATGTAACATCACAACCGATATTGCGGGTATCAAAGTGGACAAATTGGCCGCCAACATAAGAATAAGGAAGAGGGTTGCCGGCAACAAAGATGAATTACCCTCTCCTTTCAAAAATTTTACGGAATAATATAACACAGCGGTAAAAAATGCCATAGACATTCCGTACCCCCTCGACAATGCAAAAAAATCGATGAAATTAAAACAAAAAAACAGGGTGGTCAACAATCCGTAACGCATAAGGCGAACCGTTAACATTTTCGAAATTTTGACGGTATAATAAAAGAAAAGCAACGAAGATAAAACATTGAAAAGACGCAATGCCCATTTGCCGCTTCCGAAAACAAGATAGCTCAGATATGTCAACACGGTATTTAAATAGTGATTGTTTGCCGACTCGCGCGACAGCTTTTGAAAAATATTTCCGTTGTGCACGTAATTGAAAAATGTGGCGGCTTCGTCGTGAGTAACAGGCATTAACAGGGCTTTAAGCATCAAATAGAAAAACAACAGCAGGGGTATTATCAGATAAAAAACAGTGTCGAACCGGTTTTCAGTCGTATTTAAAAGTTTCTTTTTCATATTGAATTTCAAAGATATTAAAACGGCTAATATTTTACAGGTTAAAAAAGATTTTATTTTTACAGGATAAAAAATGTAAAAACATGGACAAATTTACTTTTAATGACAAAGTTTTTGTGATAACGGGTGCTTCGGCCGGAATAGGGAAAGCTCTTGCCTTACAACTTTCGCAACACAAAGCCAAACTTGCCTTGGGCGCCAGAAATCAGGAAAAACTACAAGAAGCGGCAAAAGAGTGTAAAAAAAACGGTGCCGAAGTTATTGCCGTAAGTGTTGACGTGGCAATAGAAGAGAGTTGTAGAAATTTCATTAAAAAGACCGTAGAAACTTTCGGCAAGATAGACGTTTTGATAAACAATGCCGGCATTACCATGTGGGCATATTTCGACCAAATAAAAAACATGGATATTCTACACCACATCATGCAGGTAAATTATATGGGTAGTGTTTATTGCACTCATTACGCACTGCCCTATTTGAAAAAAAGCAAAGGACGTATTGTCGGGATTTCGAGCCTGACAGGCAAATCGGGCGTACCTACACGCTCGGGGTATGCCGCAAGCAAACATGCAATGGCGGGGTTTTTCGACACTTTACGTATCGAACTTAAAAACAGCGGGGTAAGCGTCACCATGGTCTATCCGGGCTTTGTTTCCACCGAGGTGCGTCAACGCGCTTTGGGTCCCGACGGAAAACCCCTCGGCAAAAGCCCGGTAAAAGAGAAAAAGGTGATGAGCCCCGAAAAATGCGCCTCTCTGATTTTGCCCGCCATTGCCAAACGAAAACGGGAACTCGTTATGACCACACGAGGCAAACTGGGAATATGGCTTAAACTTATAGCCCCGTCACTGGTGGATAGCATCGCCGAAAAAGCTATTGAAAAAGGAAAATGAGATAAACAAAAGAATTAAAAAAACCTAAACCGCAAACGGGCAAACGGTTAACAAATAGTAGCGGAATACAAAACGGGCAAATTAATAATGTTTAATAAAATCGGCAAGAGTTTTCGACTCAACATAGTTCTTAAATTCTTTTACCATCTTTACGGTTATGTTTCCGAAAATACAGGTCTTAAAAGGACAAATAGGTCTCGCTATGGGGCAACGCGTAACTATTAATTTACCCTCAATAGCCTCGTAAATGTCAATCAATCTGATTTCCGTAGGCGCTTTGGCCAAAAAAAAACCGCCCGATGGTCCCCTGTTCGAACCGAGAAAACCATCCTTCGCCAATTTCTGCATAACCTTGGCAACGTGAAATTTGGAACTCCCCGTACGTTCGGCTATGGTATTTACATTTACCTGCCCCTCTTTACTCTGTGCAATTATCACCATGCCATGCAACCCTATGGATACGGCTTCAGAAATATTTACAATCCTCCCCATTAAAAAATAATTTTAAACTAATTAAGTAATTAATTGCAAAATTAATCTTTTTATGATAATTCCATTGTGAAAAAATACCATTAAACCCTATTTATTATTATTCTAAAAAGTAACATATTAAACATATTTTTGTTTTTTACATATAAAACTTTTACTATTTTTGATTAATAAAAAATGGAGGAAAAAATGGCAATAGACCTGTTTGCTATTTTAAAACAGACTTCTGTAATCACACTGTTTGTATTGTCGATGATGTTGATAATAGAGTATCTCAACGTATTCACCAAAGGACTGTGGAGCAAGGGTGTTGAAAACGACAAATGGAAGCAGGTGGTTCTGGGAGCCGTCCTCGGAATTATTCCCGGCTGTTTGGGGGCATACACGGCGGTTTCGCTTTATGTTCATAATATTTTCGGCATCGGTGCATTGGTAAGTACAATGATTGCCACCTCGGGCGACGAGGCATTTTTAATGTTTTCGGTAATTCCGCAAAAGGCTCTTATACTCCATGTTGTGCTGTTTGCTACGGCAATAGTTGCGGGAATTGCAGTCAACTTTTTTTACAAAAAAGAGAGAGGCATTGAAGTTGCAGGAAAGCATTTTCATATCCACGAAGTCCCCGAATGTAACTGCTTTGAAAGAAATACCGTTTTTAAACAGATATTGGAAATGACACCCGTAAGGGCATTGATGCTGTTTATAATTGTTTTTTCGTTTACCGCACTGTTTTTGGAAGGAAGTCACGAACAAAGCACACTACACCAAATAATGTCTATCGGTGCACAGGGCGAACATCACGAACATCCCAAATGGGTAAAAATAACCTTCCTGTCGGTTCTGCTGTTTTCGTTGTTTGTGGTATTGACGGTAAACGATCACTTTTTGGAGAAACATTTGTGGGGTCATATAATTAAAAAACACTTTTTAAAAATTTTTCTTTGGACTTTCGGCACTTTGCTTTTTGTATCCGTCATCAATCAATTTTACGATTTGCATGAAATTATCGGACGGAATCTGTTTTGGGTTTTAATAGTTGCCGTTTTGGTAGGAATAATTCCCGAGTCGGGACCGCATATGATATTTGTATTATTGTTTGCCAACGGCACAATACCATTCAGTATTTTGCTGGCGAGTTCAATAGTACAGGACGGACACGGAAGTTTACCTCTGCTTGCCGAATCGCGAAAGGGTTTTGCCGTTGTAAAACTGCTGAATATTCTTACGGGCTTGTTAGTTGGTGGCGGTGCGCTTGCACTGGGTTTTTAGGTTTTTTGAATTTCAAAACAATAAAAAAACCCGCCCAATGGCAGTTTAAAACCATAGGGGCGGGTTTTAATTATTCACATATTTTTCCCTTTATTTGCTTTTGTCGGGATAAGGCGGTATTGCGGGTTTTTCCTTGTAATTTTTAAGTTCTTGCAAAATAATCTCGATAGCTTTGTCGAGTTGTTGGTCTTCGCCGGCATACTCCTTTGCGGGGTCATTTTCAATAACTATATCGGGGTCAACACCGTGACCTTCAATAGCCCAGTGTCCTTCGGTATCAATGGGGGCAAATTCGGGTTTACGCAGGTCTCCACCGTCGATAAAGGGTAACGAGCCGCGTATTCCGACAACACCACCCCAGGTACGGGTACCGATGATTTTACCCAATTTGAGTTTTTTAAATTGATAGGGAAACAGGTCTCCGTCCGAAGCGCTGTAACCGTTTACCAAAAGCACCTTAGGTCCGAGCATTATTTGAGCCGGCTTGGTAGTCACACTGTTATTACGCGACATTCCGTACAATGTTAACCTCCGGCTCAAACGTTCGATTATCATAGGCGACACATTGCCGCCACCGTTTCCCCTGTCGTCAATTATCAATGCTTTTTTGTTCAGTTGGGGATAAAAATGTTTCACAAACTCGTTTAGTCCTTCGGGTCCCATATCGGGAATGTGTATATAACCCACCTGTCCGTTAGTAGCTTTGTTTACCTTTTCGGTATTTCGCATTACCCAGTCGTAATAATACAATCCCGACTCATCGGCAACGGGAATCACTATTTCGTCATGTGCTCCTTCCGCTTCGGGTTTGTCGTTTATCGTCAGCATAACCTCTTTTCCTGCTGTACCCACCAAAAGTTTATATATGTCGTTAACATCCAAAGTGGAATTTCCGTTAACAGCCAATATATAGTCTCCCTCTTTAACATTAACGCCAACGGCACGAAGCGGGGAGCGTGTATTTTCCGTCCAGTTTTCGCCCGGCAAAATTTTGTCTATTTTGAAATATCCCGATTTGTCGCGACTGATTTTAGCGCCGAGCAGTCCTGTTTTTATCCGTTTCGGTTCGGGCTTATCGCCCCCGTTAACATAAGCATGTCCCACGCTCAACTCTCCTATCATTTCACCAATTACATAATTCAAATCGTTACGGTTTTTTACATATGGCAACAAAACGGCATATTTTTCCCTGATTTTTTCCCAATTCAATCCGTGCATGTTCGGGGCATAAAAGAACTCTTTCATTTGGCGCCAAGCCTCATTGTATATTTGAGCCCACTCTTCGGGAATATTAACCATAACTTTCATACCGCTTAAATCGAGATACTTTTCAGGCTTTATTTTCGATTGGGGCAAGTCGATAACGGCATATTTCCCATTTGTACCTACTAACATCTTTTTTTTATCGGCCGAAACAACAAAGCCCATATTCTTACCCAGTTCTTTGCTTTTTTTCTTTTTCAGGTCGTACATTTTCAAACTTGAGCCGTTGCTTTTGGACGAAGCAAAGCAATAGTAAATCTTGTTGTCCACAGGCGTAATGCTCCAATAGCTTCCTGCTTGGCCCGGAAGTTGTATTATTCTGTCGGCGATACCGTCGAAGTCTATCTTTACCGGTTTCTCTTGGTTGCAATTTTTTTCTTTTTCGCCCTTATTTTTCGATTTTTTTCCTTTACTTTTTTCAGGCTGCTCTTTTTTCACCGAAACCTCGTCGTTTTCGGGAGCAAAAGGCGAAGGGGTATCTTTTTGCAGTGTAACAAAATATATTTTATTCATATCGCGGTATGCATAGTTCCATTCCACCCAGCTGTATATGGGGTTGAAATCACGCGACGATTCAAAAAACAGGTATTTTCCTCCGGTACCAAAACGTGGCGAAGAGGCATCGTACCAGTCACCGGTAACACAGTGTGAGGTTTTCTCTTTTGTATCAAATATATATATTTGGCTTACAGTATTGTTATGAGGCAATGTGTAGGCTATCCAACGGCTGTCGGGCGACCATGAATAATCGCGAATTTCCCAGTCTTTGGAATCGGCAACAACGGTATGAACCTTTTTGGTATCGATGTCCACATAAAGCAATCTGCCCATTTTATCGGACCACAGTAATTTTTTAGCGTCGGGCGACCAAACGGGGTTGTACTTATATGTATCTCCGTTAAAAGTAAGTTGAACCGCAGGTTCTTTCCCGTTTTGATTTTGAATATAAATCTCCTCGGTACCGGATTTGTCGCTCACATAAGACACATATTTACCGTCGGGCGACCATTCCACATCCTGTTCGTGCACACCCGCCGTTTGTGTTAAATTTCTCGTAATGCCCGATTTGGCGGGTACCGTAAAAATATCGCCGCGGGCACCGAAAGCCACACGCTTGCCGTCGGGAGCCAAAGCATACGAACGGATTATCTTAGAAGCGTCTTTTAAAGCATTGCGTCCGGTTATTAAATCGTTTTCGATATAAACTTCAATTTTCGATATTTTACCGGAAGCCAAATCGTAATTATAAAGGTATCCGCCGTTTTCGTATATAATCGACTTGTCGCCCGCCGAAGGAAATTTTATGTCGTATTCGGTATAATCGGTCAGTTTTGAAGTTTGTTTGGTCTTGAGGTCGTAAACAAAAAGATTCATCGTCCTGTCGCGGTCCGACAAAAAATAAATTTTATCGCCGTACCACATGGGGAAAATTTCCTGGTTTACGGTATTGGTAATGCGTTCGGTCTTTTTTGTTTCAAAATCGTATATCCAAATATCATCGGCCATGCCGCCTTTATAATATTTCCACGTTCTAAACTCACGGAACACCCGGTTGTATGCCATTTTCTTTTTATCGGGCGAAAACGAACACCAACCTCCCGAAGGCAGGGGCAGTTCTTCAGAGAGTCCTCCCTCTTTCGACACCTTAAAAAGTTGACCTTTAAAAGAGTTGAACGACTGTTTTCTGGAACGGTAAACTATGGTATTGTTGTCGAACCAAGTCATTACAATGTTGTTGGGACCCATTCTGTCGGAAACATCGTCGCGATGCAATGTTGCGGTGTAGGTTAAACGCACGGGAGAACCTCCACCGGCAGGCATAATGTAAACCTCGGTGTTGCCGTCGTATTGCGCCGTAAAGGCTATGTTTTTCCCGTCGGGTGAAAAACGCGCAAACATCTCGTATCCATTTTCGTCGGAAGTAAGACGGCGGGCAACACCACCTTTTATCGAAACTTCGTACAAATCGCCCGCATAAGTAAATACTACTGTGTTGCCGTGTACGGCAGGAAACCTTAACAAGCGGGCATCATTTTGTGCCATGGATAAGGTTGTGCTTATCCATACCGCAATAAAAAATAAAAATACTCTTTTCATCGATTTAATATTTATTTTGTTTTTCGGTTAAAACATCCTATAAATTTCAAAAACAGGTTCCGCAACGTATCATACATTTATCAGGCCTTTACCTATACCAACCGGCATCAAACAACCCGTAAATTCCTGCCCCCGGCTTTTTATACGCTCAAAACCCGGTTAATCTTTAACTAATATATGACACTAAAAATTCAAAAAGATACGCATGCGTATAAAAAAATTATCGGATATTGTTTTAAGGGTTTCCGGTTTTCCAAAAATAATAAAAAAACAAACGGTGACATTAGTTTCACATATTTTTATTATAAAAAAGGAGGTGACATGAAAATTTGCAAAGCTTTTGGTACAGGCAACATGCGACAACTCGTTTCATATTAATATTTTTCATATGTTTGTGTGAAATTTAACACGGAAAAAACAAAAACATATTATTCTTAATGCAAAAAATATAATGTCAATCTTCAACAACTAAAAAAACAGAATTATGGATTTGGAAAAAGAATTCGGTTTTACAAAAGAGACCGTAAAGATGAAACCCGATTACGAAGGCGAAGTAATTATCACCATTTTCAAACGTAATGCATCAACCGGCAGCAAAAAAGCGTTACTGTACCTTCACGGTTTTAACGACTATTTTTTTCAAACACATCTTGCCGACAAGATAAACGAAGCGGGATTTAATTTTTATGCTCTTGAACTACGCAAATACGGACGTTCCATACTACCCCACCAATCGCCCAACTTTTTCAAAAACCATAATGAATATTTCGAGGATATAGACAAAGCCGTAGAGATTGTCAAAGAGAGGGACGGGAACAAGATGTTGGTACTTATGGGACACTCGACGGGCGGATTGCTTTTTTCCCTGTATGCCCACCACAAAAACGATAAAAACATTATTGACGCCCTTGTTTTGAACAGCCCCTTTTTCGAGTTTAACGAACCCGGAATTTTATTAAAGAGTTTTGTTCCGCTAATGACTTCAATAGGAAAAAGGTTTCCTTATTTACCGTCGCCCAAAGGTTTGGATAAAGGGTACGGGTACAGTTTGCACAAAAAATATCACGGTGAATGGGATTACGACCTGAAATTGAAACCCATCGAAGGTTTTAAAATTTACGCCGGATGGATTGGCGGAATACACACCGCTCAAAAAGAGCTTCAAAAAGGGCTCGACATCAAATGTCCCGTACTGGTTATGGTTTCGGGCAAAAGTGTAAAACCCGGGAATTACCGTCCCGAAATGCAAAGTGCCGACAGTGTTTTGAATGTAAAACACATTAAAAAGTATGCCAAAGGATTAGGTAAAAAGACAGATATTTTAGAGTTTGACGGCGGACTTCACGACTTGGTTCTTTCGAAAAAAGAGGTTCGCGAAAAAGTTTTAAATAAAATGGCTTCGTTTATTTCTTCTTTATAAAAACCGGCTTTTAAAACATTCATATATGGAGAAAAAGTATTTTAACCGTTATTATTTCCAGTTATTACTTATTGCCGCACTCTTTTTGTTTAGTACGCAAAATGTTTTTGCCGACAAACAAAACGACACTATTGAAGCAAATGTACCGAAAGCATACCGGTTGTCCGAAATCGGAGATATGTTATCGTCGGCAAAAAAATATTTTGTGGAACTTAAAAAGAAAAAAGAGTCGTTCGACGAGACAAAAGTCTTAGATTCAACATTAACGGTTTTTACAAAAAAACTTAAATCGGACGAAAAAATAGTGCTTTCGCAAAATCCGGGTCATGTATCGAACTATTTTATCGAATCGACCCTGCGCCAATGGTCGCTTTACAAAAAAGATTTAAAAGATTTAAAAAGCGAAATAAAACAAAAACTCGACGAAACCAACTCGGTCATCGAAGAGATGAAATTTTCGCTCGAATCGTGGAAGCTGACACTTGCCGAAGCAAGAAAGAAAAACATACCATACGAGGTAAGGACAAGCATAAACGGCATCATCAAGGATTACAACAGTTACATTTCCGATTTCAACAAACACAAAAAAAACCTTCTGGTACTGTTGAATAGAATTTCGACGGATATGATTGTCATAAACAATGTTACGGAAACCGTTTCCGGATTTCAAACAAAATCGCTCGAAAAGATTTTTGCCCTTGATGCGCCCCCAGTATGGCAACTTCCCGAAATATCAGAAAAAAAAGAGTCGTTTGTCACCACCTTTTCAAAAATTTGGTTGGACGTTTTAAATCCGTCGCTCGCCTTTTATAAAGACGTGAGTTCGAAAATAGGAAGGATAATTTTCGTATTTCTACTTTTCTTCGGGCTTTTTTTCTGGTACCGTAAACGATTTATAAAGGCGGAACTCAGCAGCGAAATCCGTGGTTACGAAATGGCAAAACGGGTATTTGTCATTCATCCGGTAAAATCGTTTATCTCCATATTGCTTTTTTTCACGGTACTTCTCGGACGCAACATACCCTTGATATTTCTCGATTTCACCTTTTTTATTGTTGTAATTCTAATCCTGCATATTTTACCGGTTTTTGTGGGCAGACAGGAAAAGAGACTTATTTTTCCGCTTGTTGTCATTTTTCTTTTAAGCGAACTCGAAATAATATTTTGGAATTTCAGCCTGTTTTACCGTTACTACGTATTGTTTGAACTAATTGTTGCTTTTACGCTTACCTTTTTTGTCATACGTCCACGTTTCAGAATAAGCATCACATCAAACACCTCCGAATTTTACAGGTACGGTCACATATTAAGCAATTTTCTGTTATACGTTTTCGGATTTGCCATTGTAGTAAACATTTTCGGATTTTTATCGCTTTCGCAAATAGCAATGCAGTTTTCGGTAAACATTATGATAGTAAGCATTGTTACTTACGGAATGATAAAGATATTGACGGGACTGGTAATAGGAATAATTCTTGTCGGACGTTCACGTAAAAGGAAATTTTTCGATAATTACTGGGATATTCTCGAGAAAAGAATAATTCAAATTATTGTATGGGGCGGATTTACAATATGGGTAATATCAATATTAAATGTTTTTCATCTGACAAAGCCGTTTTTCGATTGGCTTTTCAATTTTCTTTCAACCAAATGGACCATAGGAACCATTAAACTATCCATAGGCGGGTTACTTCTGTTTATAGTAATTCTGTTTGCAACTTACTATATCACCAAATTCACCAAAATAGTAATAGAACAAGGGATACTGAAAAAAACAGGCATTTCCAAAGGTGTGGTATCAGCGGTTTCGGTCACGGTTCGATATTTTATCACCACACTCGGCATTATTCTCGCCCTTTCGGCGGTGGGTATCGATTTGTCGCAATTCGGACTGGTTGCCGGTGCTTTGGGTGTCGGCATAGGTTTCGGTATGCAAAATATTGTCAACAATTTCATTTCTGGATTAATACTCATCTACGAACGCCCCATAGAGGTGGGCGATACCATTGAGGTGGGAAATCTTTTGGGACAGGTAAACAACATTGGTATAAGGGCAAGTAATGTACGCACTTACGACGGTTCGGAGGTTGTTGTCCCAAATGCAAATCTCATTTCCAACGAACTTATTAACTGGACATTGTCGGACAATAAAAGGAGGATTGATTTGAGGATAGGCGTTGCATACGGCAGCGACCCCAACAAAGTGATAGAACTCCTGAAATCGGTACCCATGTCGCACGAAAATGTTCTTAAAGAGCCCGAGCCTGCAGTATATTTTAATGAGTTCGGCGAAAGTTCGTTAAACTTCAGGGTACTGTTTTGGGTGCCTTACGATGTGGGACTCAGCACAAAAAGCGATGTTGCGATAGGGATTTACAACATACTGAAAGAGAACGGCATTACCATACCGTTCCCCCAACTCGATTTACATGTAAAAAAAGAAAAAGAGGGGGAATAAAAATTCCCCTGCCAACAATACAATACACTAAAATATTTTTATGCTTCGGCGGTAGGACCTCCGAGCGTAAACGGGGGCATACCTCCGTCTTTGGTCTCCTTAATAGGTCCGTGCATCGATTCAAATTTCCTGATGTTATCGTGCAAAGCTTTGTATAATCTTTTTGCGTGTTCGGGAGTAAGAATAATCCTCGATTTGACTTTTGCTTTGGGAACCCCCGGCATCATTTTCAAAAAGTCGAGAATAAATTCAGCGTGGGAGTGAGTTATTACGGCAAGATTCGAATAAATACCTTCTGCAATATCTTCGCTAAGTTCGATGTTCAATTTGTTTTTTTGTTCTTCCATGGCAGTAAATTTTATAAAGTAAAAAAACAGGGAAAAGGTTAACCTTTTCCCTGTTTTAAAAAATTAATCTTGGGTCTCTTGGTCATCTTCTTTCGACGACAAAATTGCTTCGTATTCCTCTTTTGAACCCACAATAATATCTTCGTACTCCCTCAAACCCGTACCGGCAGGTATTTTGTGTCCTACAATAACATTCTCTTTCAAACCCGTCAGATAGTCGGTTTTGGCAGCAATTGCGGCAAGAGTAAGAACTTTTGTAGTCTCCTGGAACGAAGCCGCCGAAATAAAGCTGTTTGTTTGCAGCGACGCTTTTGTAATACCCTGCAATACTTGGCGTGCCGTAGCGGGTTGTGCTTCACGTGCTTCGGCGAGTTTCATATCGCGGCGTTTCAACCTCGAATTTTCGTCGCGCAATTTACGTGCACTAACAATCTGTCCGGCCTTAAATGTTTCGGAGTCACCCGGATCAACAATGACTTTTTTACCGAAAATATCATCGTTAACCTCTTGAAAATCTATTTTATTAACGAGTTCGCCTTCGAGGAAACGCGTATCGCCGGGATCTTCAACCTGAACCTTACGCATCATTTGACGGACAATAACTTCAAAGTGTTTGTCGTTTATTTTCACACCCTGCAAACGGTAAACCTCCTGAATTTCGTTTACTATATACTCCTGTACTTTCATAGGACCTTTAATTGCCAAAATATCGGCAGGAGTCATGGCGCCGTCCGAGAGAGGAGTTCCGGCTTTAACAAAGTCGTTCTCTTGTGCCAATATCTGTTTTGAAGTGGGAACCAGATAACGTTTTTCCTCACCGGTTTTCGATGTAATGATAATTTCGCGGTTACCACGCTTCAATTTTTTACCAAACGACACAACACCGTCAATTTCGGAAACCACAGCTTGTTCGGAGGGATTACGTGCTTCGAAAAGCTCGGTAACACGGGGCAAACCACCTGTAATGTCGCCCGATTTTCCGAACGAACGCGGAATTTTAACCAAAATATCACCGGCTTTTATGTCGTCACCCTCTTCAACAAGGATGTGAGCTCCAACGGGAAGGTCGTACGAACGTATCAGGTTTCCATCTTTATCCAGAATTTTGATATGCGGGTTTTTCGCTTTTTGTTTGGTTTCGATAATAACCTTTTCGAAATAGCCCGTCTGTTCGTCCGATTCCACGCGGAAAGTTTGACCTTCGACAATATTTTCAAATGCAACTTTACCTTCCACTTCCGAAAGGATAACGGCGTTATAGGGATCCCAATCGGCAATAATATCACCTTTTTTAACCTTGTCGCCCTCTTTTTTGTAGAGGTTCGAAGCATAAGGAATGTTAGCCGAAGAGAGGATTATACCTGTTTGTTCGTCAACAAGTTTCATTTCGGCCGAACGTCCCACAACAATTTCATATTTTTTACCGTCTTTTTCGTAAGGAACGGTACGCAACTCCTCGGCGGTAAAAATACCGTCGTGTTTAGCTTCCACTTTTGCGCTTACCGCAATATTTGAAGCTGTACCACCCTGGTGGAATGTACGCAATGTAAGCTGTGTTCCCGGCTCACCGATAGACTGCGCGGCAATTACACCTACGGCTTCACCTTTTTGAACGAGGCGTCCCGAGGCGAGGTTCCGTCCGTAACAATTTGCACATACACCGCGTTTCGATTCGCAAGTGAGTACCGACCTGATCTCAACAGATTCGATAGGAGATTCTTCTATTTTAGCTGCTATTTCTTCGGTAATTTCCTCACCGCCTTTAACAATAAGTTCGTTTGTCAGGGGATGATACACATCATGAACGGTAACACGTCCGAGTATTCTGTCGTAAAGTGTTTCAACAACCTCTTCGTTTTTCTTAAGTGCTGTTACCGTCAAGCCGCGAAGTGTTCCGCAATCTTTCTCCGTAATGATGACATCTTGGGCAACATCTACCAAACGGCGTGTAAGGTAACCTGCGTCAGCGGTTTTAAGAGCGGTATCGGCAAGACCTTTACGTGCACCGTGCGTGGAGATAAAGTACTCGAGCACCGAAAGTCCCTCTTTAAAGTTGGACAAGATAGGATTTTCGATAATTTCGCCTCCGGCGGCACCCGATTTTTGAGGTTTTGCCATCAAGCCACGCATACCCGACAACTGACGGATTTGCTCTTTTGAACCACGGGCACCCGAGTCGAGCATCATGAATACAGGGTTAAATCCTTGAGCGTCGGCAGACAACTCTTTCATAAGCACATGCGTCAGATGCGAGTTGGTATGAGTCCAAATATCAATAATCTGATTGTAACGCTCGCGGTTGGTAATTACCCCCATATTATAGTTGGCAAGAACCTCTTCAACCTCTTCGTTTGCTTTGGCTATAAGTTCTTCTTTAACTTTCGGAATAATAATATTGTTCAGGTTAAAGGAGAGACCACCTTTGAAAGCCATTAAAAATCCGAGGTTTTTAATATCGTCCAAGAACTGTGCAGTAACAGCCGTTCCGGTACTTTTCAGAATATCACTGATAATATCCCTTAACGCTTTTTTCGTCAAAAGTTTATTAATGAAACCGTATCCTTGGGGTACTTTTTCGTTAAAGATAACCCTTCCTACCGTTGTTTCAATGAGTTTATTAACAAGCTTTCCGTCTTCCTTAATATCTACTTTAACGTTGATAATTGCATGCAAATCCACAACCCCCTCGTTGTATGCAATACGCACTTCTTCAGGCGAATAGAATTTCATTCCTTCACCTTTTACGGGAAATTCATCGGTACTTTTTCTTGCTTTGGTAATATAATAAAGTCCCAGTACCATATCTTGCGAAGGAACCGTAATGGGAGCGCCGTTGGCAGGATTTAAAATATTGTGCGAAGCAAGCATAAGTATTTGTGCTTCGAGTACTGCCGCATTACCCAAAGGAACATGGACCGCCATTTGGTCACCGTCGAAGTCGGCGTTAAATGCCGTACAGGCAAGGGGGTGAAGTTGAATGGCTTTTCCTTCGACAAGTTTGGGTTGGAATGCCTGGATACCGAGCCTGTGCAACGTAGGAGCACGGTTAAGCAATACGGGGTGGCCTTTAAGAATATTTTCCAAAATATCCCATATTACGGCATCTTTGCGTTCAACAATTTTTTTGGCCGATTTTACCGTTTTAACAATACCTCTTTCAAGGAGTTTTCTTATGATAAAAGGTTTGAAAAGTTCGGCGGCCATTGCTTTCGGCAATCCGCACTCGTTAAGTTTGAGTTCCGGGCCTACGATAATAACCGAACGTCCCGAATAATCGACACGTTTACCGAGCAAATTTTGGCGGAAGCGTCCCTGCTTACCTTTAAGGCTGTCGCTAAGCGATTTTAGCGGACGGTTCGAGTCGGTTTTCACCGCACTCGATTTTCTGGAGTTATCGAAAAGCGAATCCACGGCTTCTTGCAACATACGTTTTTCGTTACGCATAATTACATCGGGAGCCTTTATTTCGATAAGTCTTTTCAAGCGGTTATTTCTAATTATTACCCTTCGGTAAAGGTCGTTCAGGTCGGAGGTAGCGAAACGTCCGCCGTCGAGAGGCACCAAAGGACGCAATTCGGGAGGAATTACCGGAACTATTTTAACCACCATCCATTCGGGACGGTTTTCGGCTCTGTTGCGCGCATCGCGAAAGGCCTCGAAAACATGCAACCGTTTCAGTGCTTCGGCTTTACGTTGTTGCGAAGTTTCGGTATTTGCTTTATGTCTGAGTTCAAACGACATGGCATCAAGGTCGATTGTCGCCAGCAGGTCGTGAATAGCTTCGGCGCCCATTTTGGCAACAAATTTTTGCGGGTCGCTATCTTCGAGGTATTGGTTACCTTCGGGCAACGAGTCAAGAATATCGAGGTATTCCTCTTCGGTAAGGAAATCCATTCTTTTAATTCCGTCGGCTTCTTTTACACCGGGATTTATTACCACATATCTTTCGTAATATATTATGGATTCCAATTTTTTGGTTTGAAGTCCGAGTAAAGCACCGATTTTGTTCGGCAACGATCTGAAAAACCAGATATGAACCACCGGGACAACCAGTTCGATATGTCCCATGCGTTCGCGTCTTACCTTTTTTTCGGTAACTTCAACACCACAGCGGTCGCACACAATACCTTTGTATCTGATTCTTTTGTACTTACCGCAATGACATTCGTAATCTTTAACCGGTCCGAAAATACGCTCACAGAACAAACCGTCGCGCTCCGGCTTATATGTTCTGTAGTTAATGGTTTCGGGCTTAAGCACCTCACCGCTTGATCTTTCGAGAATCATCTCGGGAGAAGCAAGGCTTATGGTGATAGAGTTGAAACTCTTTCTTTCCGCCGAATATTTTTTAAAAGCCATATTTATATTGTTACAAACATTTCCAAATCAAAAAAAACTAGAACTAATCAAAATTGATATTGAGACCCAAGCCGTTAAGCTCGTGAACCAGAACGTTAAACGATTCGGGGATTCCCGGTACGGGGAATTTCTGACCTTTAACGATGGCTTCGTAAGCTTTGGCTCTGCCGACAACATCATCCGATTTAACGGTAAGCACTTCCTGCAGTACGTTTGACGCACCGAAAGCTTCGAGTGCCCAAACCTCCATCTCACCGAAACGCTGACCTCCGAACTGAGCTTTACCGCCGAGAGGTTGCTGGGTGATAAGAGAATAAGGACCGATGGAACGGGCGTGCATTTTGTCGTCCACAAGGTGGTGTAGTTTAAGCATATAGATAATACCTACGGTGGCAGGCTGGTCGAATTTTCGTCC
>CAZJUQ010000025.1:0-65415 GCA_964549335.1 uncultured Lentimicrobiaceae bacterium
AACTGCTCAAACAAGGTGGCGGGTATTTTGAAGAATTGCTCGAACGCATACGGGATATTCGTTCGTCGGAAAAAGTATTTTACCGCAAAGTATTAGAAATATATGCCACAAGTATAGATTACGACCCTCGTTCTGAAATAACGCAAAAGTTTTTTCAAACCGTTCAGAACAAATTGCATTGGGCGGCTCACGGACACACGGCAGCGGAAATTATTTATAAAAGAGCCAATGCCCAATTACCATTTATGGGGATGACCGCCTTTAAAGGTAAAAAACCGGTTAAAAAAGAGATAGCCGTTGCAAAAAATTATCTGACCGAAGAAGAATTAACCGTTCTTAATCGTTTGGTATCCGCTTATCTCGACATTGCAGAAGTAAATGCTATGCAGCATAAACCGATGTATATGAAAGATTGGATTGAAATTTTAGACGGTTTTATCAAAATGAGCCGGCAGGAAGTATTGACAAATGCAGGCAAAATTTCAACAGAGCTTGCCAAAAAGAAAGCCGAAGCGGAATATGAATTATATCGAAAAAAATCCGCCGATGAGCTATCGGAAGTGGAAAAACAATTTATCGAAAGCATTGAACAAGCAAACAAAAAATTAAAATCTTTAAAATCAAAGAAGGAAACTTGATGATATCTATCTTGTAACCCGTCAAAAAGACAATGCTGTCTATAAAAGCATTAAAGAGTTCGATTTAGATGATAAAACCAGTGATGCCGTATTAAAAGATGAGCTTATTTTAATAGAAAAAGGAGGTAAATCCATTGAAATAAGATGAGTTGCCTATTGGGATAGTGAAAAAGAAAAAGTATATGAATTTATCACCAACAATCTTGATATATCTCCTGATAAAGTAGCCGATATTTATAAGCATAGATGGCAAATCGAAACAATGTTTAAGCGATTAAAACAAAATTTTCCGCTAAAATATTTTCTTGGCGACAATCAAAATGCCATTGAAATTCAGATATGGACAGCTTTAATTGTTCAACTAATAATGCTTGTTATCCAAAGAAAGATTAAAAGAAATTGGGCTTATTCAAATATGGTCTCTGTTATCCGATTTCATTTGATGACTTATATAAATTTGTTTAAATTTCTTGAAAATCCGGATAAAAATTGGACCGAATTAACTACTAAACCTCCAAATATTCAACTCAAATTATTTGATTAGACACCTTGCTATTTGTAAATCTAAAGTTTTTAACGATTTTATTGGGCTATAACAACAGTTTTAATAATATTTGTATTTTTATCGGACAGTAATGATTAGAAATATTCGGACAAAAATATATTAACAATCCCTTTGAATTGATATTAAGTTAATCAAGATTTTAGGGAAAAACTTTTTGTTAAGTGTGTAATCCTGTAAACCTGTTGAACTTCCGGTAGAAAAACGGTATGATAATTTGATTAAACATTTGTTGAAATCAAACAGTGAAGTTATTGTATGAATTTTAGAATTTGTTGATGAATAGTTATTCTCCGCAAATTCTATTCAATTTATATATGTTGGCTCTAAAATGTTTTTGCTTTTTTATTCATTTGTTTGTAAAATTCCCTATCTTTAACTCCTCAATGAAAAGTGTAATTTCACCGACGGGTGATAAATAAACATAAGGCATTGAAACCCAAATTTATATATACATAAAATAATTTATCATGAAAAAATGTTTATTATTCTGTACTTTAACGGTTACGTTAATTGCGTTTCTTTTTTCGGAAACTTTGCCGGCGCAAAGCACTTTTTATAAAAAATATGATTTTCCCGGAGATGATTTTGGGAAATATGTTATTCAAACTTCCGACGGAGGATATGCCGTTGTGGGTACCACCAATTCGCGAGGTGCTGGAGGATACGATGTGTTGTTGATAGTAACCGATGCCAACGGTGATTCATTATGGACAAAAACATACGGAGAAACAGGAAACGATGAAGGCTATTGTTTAATACAAACCGGTGACGGAGGATTTATAATTACCGCAACCAAAGATGTTCCCGGAAAATACGGAGACGGTTGGGTATTTAAAACCGATGCGGAAGGTGAAATTGTTTGGGAATATCTTTTCGGTACAAATTTGGGAGGCGAATCGGCTTCCTCAATCGTCGAAACCGGTGACAATGCCTATCTGGTGTCGGGCACGTTAAACACAAAATCATATCTTTTGAAAATAGACGGCGAAGGAAATGTGTTGTGGGAACAGTCCTATTTTCCCGCTAAAAATTCGGGCACTTCTTCCATTTGTAAAATTGACGACAATCTTTATGCTGTTGCCGGTGCTTTTCAAATGTCTTCGGGAGGTGTGTGGTATCCTAACATGTTTACCGTTGATGCCGGAGGTAATTTGGGGTATCAATTGACCTACAGTTTTTTCGGTGGCGGTTCGTTTAACTTTATTATTAACGCTTCGGACGGAAACATGATTTTCGGAGGTCAGGAAGCCGGACAAAATGTTCTGTATAAAATTTCATCTAACGGTTTGGAAGTCTGGAATTACAAATACGATTCACAGCTTAATTCGGGAATACAATCGGCTACCCGAACTTCCGATAACAATATTGTGATTGCCGATAATTCGTTTTATGCATCCATTAGAAAAGTGGACAACAGTACGGGCGATACATTATGGACCAGAACATCGTACTTAGGTACCGAATATCCCAAATATACGGGAATTACCACAACAAGCGACAACGGACTTATTATTACGGGATACACCGACGGACACGATGTGATACTTGTAAAAACAATGCAAAACGGAAGCATGGAAGGTGTTGGCGATAATAGGAAAGCTAATAATGGAATTGTGCTGAATAATAGTTATCCCAATCCTTTTGTAAATAACACGGGAATAAGTTTTAAACTCGAACATTTACATACGGTTAAACTGTTTATAACCGACAATAAATACAAACCTGTTTGCAATTTGGTAAACAAACCCTTATCTCCCGGAGAATACAAATATTATTGGGACGGAAAAACCAAAAACGGCGCCGATTGCCCGGCAGGTATCTATTATTTAATACTGAAAACCGAAGGCGGAATAGCAGGTGTAAAAAAACTGATTAAAATGTAAGAAGGGGTCGCCGCGGGTAAATTCCCATATGATTTTTTGTCGAAAATGCACGGAAGTTGTTTAATAGGAGCGATATGTAAATATGTTGCTCGGGTTTTTCTTGGCAATCAGCTTCATGTCGGATAATTTTGGAACAAATTGTTGCAACGTATTCATCAAGTCATTTAATTTTATCACATTTGCAAAATTCAAATATTTCGAAACATGAAACAAAAAGACTTGGTGTTTAGCCTGTTGATAATATTTGTTATTGCTTTTTTTCTTCCATTTCCGTTTTTAAAAAATTTTCATAAAGATTTTTTGTTTAATCATCATTTTTGGATTGCAACAAGTTTTTTGAAGTTCGGTATTTTATCCACAATGGGTGAAGCCATAGGGTTGAGAATAAAAACAGGTAGCTATTATCAAAAGGGTTTCGGATATTTACCGCGATTTATAGTGTGGGGCTTTCTTGGAATAGGAATTAAGATGGCTTTTGTAATTTTTGCTTCAGGCACACCTGTCCTCTTGCAAAAGTATTTTGGAATAAAAAATGCCGTTGTTTCCATGAGTTTCGACAGTATTTTCGATGCCAAAGAAAACGGACTTACAACAGCGCGGATAATTACCGCTTTCGGCATAAGTACATTTATGAACCTTATTTTTGCTCCCGTATTTATGACGCTGCACAAAATTACCGATACCCACATAACGGACAATGGCGGCACACTTAAAGGATTTTTAACCCCCATTCATTTTAAAACCATTTTTCCGCGTTTAAATTGGTTGGTACAGTGGGATTTTGTGTTCAAACGTACAATTCCCTTTTTTTGGATACCGGCTCATACCATTACATTTCTCATGCCCGAGCAGTATCGTATTGTTTTTGCCGCTTTTCTCGGAATAATTCTCGGTATTTTACTTGCCGTAGCGGCTCAAAAGGGCAAAAACTGAAAAAACATCTCTATTGGGAAACCGGTAAATTAAAATTATTCTAAATAATCTCTTTTTTTACTACTTTTGCAGATGTTTTATTAACAAAGCAAAATGGACAATTATCAATTTTTGAATAGTACGGAACCGGCTGTAATAGAGGAATATTACAATAAATACCTCGTCGATCCGCAGTCGGTTGACGAGAGTTGGCGCAATTTTTTTGCTGGTTTCGATTTTGCAATTCGCAATTACGCACAAAAATCTTCTTTTTCGCAAATATCAACAGGGGAGTTCAAGGTTATTAATTTGATAAATGATTACCGGCGCCGGGGACATCTTTTTACAAAAACAAATCCCGTACGGAAACGACGTTCGTACAAGCCTACACTAGCCATAGAGAACTACGGACTCACTCAAGACGACTTGGAAAAGGTTTTTGAGGCGGGAAACGAAATTGGCATTGGCGCTGCAAAGTTGAAAGAGATTGTAGCATTCCTCGAAAAGACATATTGCGGAGCCATTGGAGTGGAATATATGTTTATTCGCGATGTGGAAATCGTTTCGTGGTTGCGAAACCGCTTTGAAAAAACGGGTAATAGAGCTTCGTATTCTGCCGGAGAGAAGAGATATATTCTGCAAAAATTGCTCAGAGCCGTTTATTTCGAACAGTTTTTGCAAAAGAAATTTCCGGGACAAAAACGCTTCTCGCTTGAGGGTGCCGAGGCATTAATTCCCGCATTGGATGCTATTATGGAAAAAGGTGCCGCCCTCGGCATTGATGAATTTGTTATTGGCATGTCGCACAGAGGAAGATTAAATGTCCTTGTAAACATATTGCGGAAACCTTACGAAGATGTTTTTTCAGAATTTGAGGGTAAAGAGTACGAAGACGAGAGTTTGCTCGGTGACGTGAAATATCACCTCGGATATACAATGGTCAGAGAGACATCAACAGGCAAAAAGATAAAACTTACACTTTCGCCCAATCCGTCGCATCTCGAAGCCGTTGACCCCGTTGTGGAAGGCATTACACGTGCAAAAATCGACCGGTTTAAAACCGGCGACAGTGACAAAATAGCCCCAATTCTTATTCACGGTGATGCTTCCATAGCCGGACAGGGTGTTGTTTACGAGGTCGTTCAAATGTCAGACCTTAAAGGTTATACCACAGGTGGAACAATACACCTTGTGATTAACAATCAAATAGGATTTACGACCGATTATCTCGATGCCCGTTCAAGTACATATTGTACCGATGTGGCAAAAACAACCCTCTCTCCGGTATTTCATGTAAACGGCGACGACCCCGAAGCGCTTGTTTATACAATTCAACTTGCAATGGAATTCCGTAATAAATTTCACAAAGATGTTTTTATAGACATCTTGGCTTACAGGCGTTACGGACACAACGAAGGCGACGAACCCCGTTTTACGCAACCCCTGCTTTACAAAATAATAGAAAAACACCCCGATGTTTACAGACTCTATAAAGAAAAACTTATTGCCCAAAATATAATCACAGGACAGGAGTGTGCCGATAACGAAGAAAAATTCAAACAAAAACTTGAACTCAATTTCGAAAAGGCTAAAACACATAAAAAAGAGAATATCGACAGTTTTTTGCTGGAAACGTGGAAAGACATCAAACGTGCTACCGGTGACGATTTTCTTGTTTCACCTGTTACGGCAATAAAAACGGAAATTCTGTTTGACATTGTTGAACGTATTACCCGTTTGCCGGAGTCGAAAAAATTTTACAGAAAAACGGTTAGACTGCAGCAGAGCCGTCGCGAAATGGTTTTGGACAAAGGTTATCTCGACTGGGCTATGGGCGAATTGTTGGCGTATGGGAGCCTTTTGAACGAAGGTTTCCCCGTAAGACTAAGCGGACAGGATGTGGAGCGCGGAACTTTCTCGCACCGCCATGCCGTATTGCGTGTTGAAGATTCTGAAGAGAAATATATCCCCCTGAATAATATTTCCGAAAAACAGGCAAAATTCGATGTTTACAACTCTCCGCTTTCCGAATACGGCGTGTTGGGGTTTGAATACGGGTATGCACTTACATCGCCCTATTCTTTGACCATTTGGGAAGCACAATTCGGCGATTTTTCAAACGTTGCGCAAGTTATATTCGACCAGTTTTTGAGCAGTGCCGAAGAGAAATGGAACGTAATGAACGATTTGGTGATTTTCCTTCCGCACGGCTACGAGGGGCAAGGTCCTGAACATTCGAGTGCTCGTATTGAAAGGTTTCTGGTTCTTGCCGCCGAAAACAATATGCAGTTGGCAAATTGTACAACGCCGGCAAATTTTTTTCATATCCTGAGACGACAACTGAAACGTAACATTCGTAAACCTCTTGTGGTTTTTACTCCCAAAAGTCTTTTGAGGCATCCTAAAGCGGTTTCGCCGGTCGAAGATTTTACAAACGGAGGATTCAAAGAGGTTTTGGATGATGCTTCGGCAGATGTCGAGAAAATATCAAAACTCGTTTTTTGCTCAGGGAAAATATTTTATGATTTGTCGGAAGAAAAAGAAAAACTGAAAAACCAAACCGTTGCCTTGATTAGGATAGAGCAACTTTATCCTTTTCCCGAACAGCAAATCCTTAATATTAAAGATAAATACAAAAATGCAAAAACGTATATCTGGGCACAAGAGGAGCCCGCAAATATGGGTGCGTGGGAGTTTGTGAAAAGGGAACTTGCAGGCAAAATTGATATTAAACATATTGCCCGTCCCGCAAGCGGAAGTACGGCAACGGGTTCGTCGAAATTTCATAAAATACGTCAGCGTAAAATCATTGATAAAGTTTTTGAACAGTGTGTTTGTCCCTATTTGGAATATGAATGTGAAATGGCTTGTATAGGAAATAAATGGAAATCGTTTGAAAAAGAATTGAAAAAATTGAACGTTGATAATATCAAAAGCACTTACCATTCGGGTGTTAATCCGTTAAAATAATTTTGATAACACCTGTTTTGTGTACTGTAAAATGGTATGAAAATATTATAAACCGGAAAAATTACAACAATGATAATAGAAGTTAAAGTTCCCAGTCCGGGAGAATCGATAAATGAAGTTCAACTTGCAACTTGGCTTGTGGAAAATAACCAGCATGTTGAAAAGGACCAGGAGATAGTTGAGATAGATTCGGATAAAGCCACACTTGCCGTGGCGGCCGAAGCTTCGGGAAAAATAGAATTGTTGGCTCATGAAGGCGATACTTTGGAAGTGGGTGCCGTTATTGCCCGTATCGATACCGCTGCCGAAGGGACAAGTAAAGAAAAAAACAAAAAGTCTCCCGTTACCACAAAACCGTCTGACACCGGTGAGACAAAAAAGGATGATGATAAAGGTGAAAAAGAAATAAAAGAGGAGCCTTCGTCAAAAAATGTGCAAAATGAAAAAACGGAACTCATTATCTCTCCTGTTGCACGAAAAATTATGAGCGAAAATAACATTTCGGAAAAAGACCTGTTCGATTTCTTTAAAACTTTGCGTTTCGGGAAAAAAGATATTGAATATTATCTTGAAAACGGAAATAATAAAAATTCGGCACAACAAATACACCCTTTAAAAAGAGAGGATAGCCGTCAATCGAAGCGGCAAAAAATGAGTTTGTTACGTAAAAAACTTGCCCAACGGCTGGTTTCGGTAAAAAACGAAACTGCAATGTTGACTACCTTTAACGAGGTTAATATGACCCCTATAATTGAAATACGGAAAAAATATAAAACTATTTTCGAAGAGCGGCACGGAATAGGTTTGGGATTTGTCTCTTTTTTTACAAAAGCCGTTACCGAAGCTATTGCTTTTTTCCCGCAGGTAAACAGTCAAATAGATGGCGACGAAATTGTAACTTTCGACTATGTTGATGTGAGTATCGCCGTCAGTGCTCCCAAAGGGCTTGTTGTACCTGTTGTAAGAAATGCCCAAACATTGACGCTTGCCGAAATTGAGCGAAAAATAAAAGAACTTGCAAACAAAGCACGCGAAAACAGAATAACGCTTGACGATATGCAAGGAGGTACATTTACCATTACCAACGGTGGGGTTTTCGGCTCCATGATGTCGACACCTATTATCAATCCTCCTCAAAGTGCCATTCTCGGAATGCATAATATTGTTGAAAGACCGGTTGCCGTAAACGGCAAAGTGGAAATACACCCCATGATGTATATTGCCCTTTCGTACGACCACCGAATTATCGACGGACGCGAATCGGTCGGATTTCTTGTAAAAGTTAAAGAGATGCTCGAAAATCCGGAAAGAATGCTCTTTGGCGGCAAAAACCCCGTTGAAAAATTACTCGGATTGTAACCATTGCCAAATGCAAAAAGTAATTTCCATCCCGTTTAGGATTTTTATGTGTTTACAATAACGGCTTCATATAAAACGGTTTTGCCTTTTTGTGTTAAAAATTAATTTGTCTGAAAATAATTGATTAAACAAGTCCAAAAATTAATTACCTTTGCAACTCTAAAAAAACGCTAAAAATTTTATTATGGAAAAGAAACGGGTACTCTATGTAGCACAAGAAATAATGCCCTATTTACCCGAGACTTCGATGAGTAAGATCGGACGTTATTTACCACAAAAAATTCAGGAAAAAGGCAAGGAAATCAGAGTTTTTATGCCACGCTACGGCTTGGTAAATGAGCGACGTAACCAGTTGCACGAAGTTATCAGGCTTTCGGGTATGAACCTCATTATTGATGATATCGATTACCCATTAATAATTAAAGTAGCATCGATACAACAAGCAAGGATGCAGGTCTATTTTATTGAAAACGAAGACTTTTTCCATAGAAAGTTTTTGTTCCGGGATGGCGACGGCAAATTTTTCAATGATAACGACCAGAGAGCCGTATTTTTTGCCAAAGGGGTTTTGGAGACCGTTAAAAAATTGGGCTGGGCCCCCGATGTGGTTCATGTCCACGGTTGGTTTACAGGTATGGTGCCGTTTTTTCTAAAAACTGCTTACAGGGAAAACCCCATTTTTACGGATGCAAAAATTATAGTATCGCTTTATGATGAGGCATTTGACGAAAAGTTCGATAAGAAGTTTCACGAAAAAGTTGTTATGGGTGGTGTTTCGAATGACGACCTCAAATACTATAAAGACGCCGATTACGTTTCATTAATGCAAGGAGCTATTGATTTTGCCGATGCATTCATTATGGGGCACGAAAAAATAGACGAAAGAATTTCGGATTTGGTAAAAGCATCGGGAAAACCTGTGCTTGAATATCAAGGCGAGGAAGATTATTTTGATGCATATGACGAATTTTATGATAAAATTATCGGAGAAAATTAATTTGAAAACCCTGAAAAGGGTGGCGGTTTTGTTTTTTATCACCTCTTTACTATCTTCGTGTTATAAAAGCCCGAAACAACTCGGGGCTGAAATTTTACCCGAAAACAGCAAGTTGAAAATCTTTTACAGCGATACCACTACGGTTTTTGCCCATTCCGAAAAGATAGACTCCGTACGTACCGATGTTGCAGCTGCCAAAGAAAATATTGCGGGAAGTATAAAAGACCCCGTTTTCGGCATAACAACGGCGGGTTTTTATACACAATTTTTAATGACTTCCAACGGCCACGATTTCGGCGAAAATCCGGTTCTTGATTCGTTGGTTTTGCAACTGCGTTATTCAAAAACATTCGGCGATACAAATAGCCTGGTTACGCTTCATACCTACGAAATGAAAGAGCCGATTTATTACGATACAATATACTATTCCGACTTTACTGTGCCGGTTTACGGAAATGATTACAGCAATTATCAATTTAAACCGCGACCTCACGACAGCATCCCCGTGGGGAAAGATACAATAAAGGGAATATTAAGGATAAACCTAACCGACATATATCCCGACCTCGGAAATAAAATTATTGGTGCCGGCCAAGACGATTTGCAAGATAACGACCATTTTTTGGAATATTTCAAAGGCTTATATGTCGTTGCCGAACCTGTAACGGAGGGTGGTGTTTTGATGTTTTTCGACCTCTCTTCTCATTATTCGAACCTTACAGTTTACTACCGGAATGCCGAAGACGATTCGTTGAAATACACCTTTGTTATGAGCGGTAAAACAGCCAGGATAAACCATTTTGAACACGACTTTTCAAAAGCTTCTCAAGAATTTCAGCAACAGGTGGTAAACGGAGATACAACTCTCGGGGATAAATTGCTTTATGTTCAGGGTTTGGGAGGTGTAAAAACGGTTTTGACCATTCCTTTTATCAGAAACTATGCAAAATTAGGTACAATTGGCATAAATGAGGCCATATTGGAACTCCCCGGTTTCGATACGGAGCCTTTTTACCAATTTCCCGATAAGATGGCTTTGATACAACGTCTTGAGGGTAATGAAGTAGGTTTGTTGATAGATCAGTTTGAGGGCGAACACTACTTCGGCGGCTTTTATAATGCTTCGCGAAACGTTTACGAATTTCGTATCACCAGGTATATTCAATCGCTTTTGTTGGATTCGACGGCGGTTAATAACGGTTTTTATCTTTTCGTAAACGGTGGCACGGCAAATCCTCAGCGATTTGTTTTTAACGGTCCTCATCCCGCTTCGGATACATTAAATGCTTTGCGCCTGAAAATTGTATACACCGATACCGACTAATACAATTAATTTTTTAATTTTACACCAAATATTTTTCTTAATTAAAACTATTTGACATGTGTGGAATAGTCGCTTATATAGGAGATAAAGAGGCATATCCTATTTTAATAAAAGGTTTACACCGTTTGGAATACCGCGGTTACGACAGTGCTGGTATAGCATTGCTTAATGGTGATGTTACCGTTAATAAGACAAAAGGCAAAGTGAGCGATTTGGAAAAGTTTATGGAGGGGAAGGATAAAACGGGAACAATAGGTATAGCTCATACACGATGGGCAACACACGGCGAACCTAACAGCGCAAATGCACACCCTCACTATTCGCAAACAAAAAAAATAGCTTTAATACACAACGGAATTATTGAAAACTACAATACGCTGAAAAAAGAGTTGATAAATCGCGGTTATAAGTTTAATTCCGATACCGATACCGAGGTTTTGGTAAATCTTATTGAAGATATTCAGTTGAAAGAGGATGTGGATTTGGAGGAAGCTGTACGTATTGCTTTGAATCAGGTAATTGGAGCCTATGCCATAGTTATTTTATCCAAAGAGTACCCCGACATGCTTATTGCCGCCCGCAAAGGGAGCCCGCTGGTGATAGGTATCGGAGAAGACGACTTTTTCCTCGCTTCCGATGCAACCCCCATTATAGAATACACCAAAAATGTAGTGTACCTCGACGACGAAGAGTTGGCAATAATAAAAAGAGGGCAAAAACTGAAAGTTAAAACCATAAAAAACCAAGAAAAAACCCCCTATGTTCAAGAACTCGAGTGGAACCTGAACGAACTGGAAAAAGGAGGATTCGAGCATTTTATGCTGAAGGAGATTTACGAACAACCCCATTCCATAAAAGACAGTTTCAGGGGAAGGTTAAATGCTTCGAAAGGTATTGTGTCGCTTGGCGGAATAATAGATTACGAACAAAAACTGCTTAATGCCGACAGAATAATTATTGCCGCGTGCGGAACATCGTGGCACGCCGGATTGGTTGGTGAATACCTTTTGGAAGAGATAGCACGTATTCCCGTCGAGGTGGAGTATGCCTCCGAGTTCCGTTACCGTAATCCCATTGTTAATGAAAACGACGTTATGATTGCCATTTCGCAGTCGGGCGAAACAGCTGACACACTTGCGGCAATAGAACTGGCCAAGGATAAGGGAGCAACCGTCCTCGGTATATGTAATGTTGTGGGCTCATCGATAGCACGTGTTACTCATGCGGGAGTTTACACTCATGCCGGTCCTGAAATAGGTGTGGCTTCCACAAAGGCTTTTACGGCACAAGTTACGGTGCTCATTTTGTTGGCACTCAGATTGGCTCAACTGAAAGGAACATTGCCGAAATCGGAATATATCAGGTTGTTGCACGAAATGGAACAAATTCCCGAAAAAGTTGAAAAAACATTGCAAAACGGTAAATTAATAAAATACATCTCTGAAAAATTTAAAGATTCAAGAAACTTTCTTTATCTCGGAAGGGGATTTAACTTCCCGGTAGCCCTCGAAGGTGCCCTCAAACTTAAAGAGATTTCGTACATTCATGCCGAAGGTTATCCCGCAGCGGAGATGAAACACGGTCCCATTGCTCTTATCGATAAAGATATGCCTGTTGTTTTTATAGCCCCAAGCAAAGGTATTTACGATAAGGTAGTAAGCAATATTCAGGAGGTGAAATCGCGTAACGGTGTGGTAATAGCCATTGTTACCGAAGGTGATAAAACGGTTAAAAATATGGCTGATTATACCATTGAAATTCCCGAAACCGACGAGATGTTCGTGCCTCTATTGGCAACAATTCCCCTTCAAAAACTTGCTTATCATATTGCGGTAATGAGGGGTTGCAATGTGGATCAACCGCGAAACCTTGCCAAATCGGTTACCGTGGAATAGTTATTGATTAGAACATAAGCCTATGAGGGGGTTAACAGCATTGATATTTCTTTTTTCGGTTTTGCAGGGCTTTTCACAAACCCTTTTGCCTGCCGGTCAACACCAAGACGAAACCGTCCTGTATGCCATGAACAAGCAGGTAAACCAGTTTGTGCGGCGTTTCAACATGGAAGAAGACAAATTCGGCAAACCCCTGAAACCAACGGATGCCGATTATCATAACAACAAATTGCGAAAAAAGATTTTACCTTTGATGTTCGATGTCCACAATCCCCGGACTTCAGGCAAGTTGAAAAAGTTTTTTATCGATGATGTTACAAATCCAAAACATCCGGTTTTCCTTAATTTTCTTGATAAAAACTGGTATGCCGAAGTGTCGGCGACATTTTACAACAGATATAACGACCCCGTTGATTTAATAATATTTTTGACACTCGAAAAGGCGGGACAGGGCTCAAAGTGGATTATAAGCAATGTTTACGATACTGATTTGCACCGCCTTTTTCCGGTTGAATCGACCGAAAAGCAAGCCAAATATTTTTTACACCCACAAAGTCATGAACTCGATTTTATGAATTTGCGTAAAGCGTTAAATAATCCCGAAAATATTGAATATTATGCTTCCACGGGATTTCAGCCCGACTATTTAAGCCTCTTTTTCTATCTTATGAAAAAAGGCGATTTAAAATTCGGGCAGATTAACAAAGTTAAGTTCCATTTTTTACAAATTAAAAATTGGTATTTCGAACTTAGCTGGTTCAATCGTAATGAAAATAATTCGGGTTGGCTTATTTCGAATTTGAAATATATCGACGAAAACGAAAAATCGGAACTGATAAAATTTTACCGCTCATGCTCCACCGATCAATAATCATACTGGCAACACTCTTCTTGTTATTATTTCCGGTGGCGGGCTTTTCGCAGCAAAAAGCCTTGTCTCCCCAAGATATAGAACAATATAAAAACCAAACAAAACAGTTGTTGTTTTACCTCGAAGATACATTTAACTTCTTGGGTGACCCCGAACAACCTGTTTCCGAAAAAGAGATTATCATCAACGAAAGTTATTCCAAAATTTTTGTTGACGATAAAGTCCAAATAGAAGATGACCTCGACGAAAACCGTATAGCGACATATTACAAGGATGTTCAGGCATATTTGAAAGATATAATGTTTTTTTACAAGTCGGTTGAATTTTCATTTGAAATTACACAGATAGAACTTTTCGAAACCGATTCGAACAAAATCTTTTTTAAAATATCTTTTAACAGACATTTGAAAGGTGTAGGTGTAAATAACGATACGGTGGATAACAACCGGATACGTTACATGGAGGTGAATTTAAACGTTGCTCAGAAAAGCCTGAAAATAGCAAGTATATATACCACAAAACTTAACGAAAAAGACAATATAAGGATTTGGTGGAACAACATGCCGGCTTCGTGGAAAAAATATTTCGGGCGTTCCATTCTCGTTTACGATACCTTGCCTCTTGCTTCCGTTGCGGCTTTTACCGACAGCACTATTGTGGTTGATGTTTGGAGGAGATTTTACACCGCCGATACAACGGAAGCCGCTTTTGCCGATACTGTCACCATTGTCGAAAATGCGACGGATACCGTGGCGGAAAATCAAAACGGATTTTCTTACGTTAAGGTGTCCGATACTTTACGTGCCGATACATATATTTTGTATAGTTTGACAGGCAGGTTGAAAAAAGCCGAAAAAATCGATATATCCGGCAATCTGACAATAGACAACCTGTTGCCGCTTGCAGGAATGAACCGTCTTACCGCAGTCAATATTTCCAATACCCCGGTAAGCGATTTGAAACCTTTGCATAATTTGGGTAAGATAGTATCGTTGAATTTAGCGGGAACGACGGTGTCCGATTTGTCGGCTCTGAAATTTTTGTGGAACTTGCAAAATATTGATTTTTCAAATACCGCGGTAAACACCATTACTACATTGTCGGGATTGACAGATTTGGAATCGGTAAAGGGAAACAATACAAAAGTCTCTTCCCTGTATCCGCTCAATTTTCATAACAAGTTGGAAAATTTGCAGTTGGCAGGTTGTAATATCAACTCTTTGGATTCAATAGATGGTTTAACGGGATTGAAAAACCTCGATTTGCATTCAAATCCTTTAACTTGTGTCGATTCCGTAAGCAAGCTTGTTAATCTGCGCCAACTCAATCTGGACAGTACCGGAATTTCAAATCTGTTTCCGCTGTCCAAACTTTCAAAATTGAATATTTTGCAAATAAACAATACTAAAGTTTCAGACCTCACGCCTTTGGTGCAATTAAAAAACCTGAAAATCATATATTGCGATAACAGCGGTATCGATTTGGTTAAAGCCAACGAATTTAATAAATTGAACAAGGGTTGTCTTGTGATATTTAACTCCGAAAAATTGGAAAACTGGTGGAAATCATTACCGCATCATTGGAAAGAAATATTTTTACCCTATATCGGTGAAGAGCAAAATCCCACAAAAGAGACACTTCACAAACTGTTGCATATTACCAAATTGGATTTGTCGGGAAAAACCGAAATAGACAATCTGGAACCCTTGAAAATGCTTTATAAATTAGAAAACCTGAATATTAGCGGCACATCCGTATCGTCGTTGGAGCCTTTGAAAGATTTGTCGCAACTCTCCACAATTTATTTTGATAATACAAAGGTTGATGATATTAGCTGTTTGAAAAACTTACATAACTTGAAAGAGATTGGCTTTTCCGGCACACCTGTTTCCGATGTAAAACCTCTTATATCGAGTAAAACTCTCAAAAAGGTTTATTGCGATAATACACCAACCGGTGAAGAGCAAGTGGCACGTTTGCTCGACTCTTTGCCGGGATGTCTTGTGATTTTCGAAACCGCAAAACTTAACTTTTGGTGGAATAACCTTCCCGATATTTGGCAAAACATATTCGGCGCAATGGTGGCAACAAAAGGTGTTTCGCATACAGAGCTTTTACATTCGCTGGTCGAAAAAGACTCTTTATACCTTGAGGGTTTGCCCTCGCAAGCCGAGCTGGATGTTTTAAGCCCTTTTTTCAGAATAAAAACACTTTATATCGAAAATTCACAGTTCACCGGTGTTGCACCGATAGGCGATTTGACGACTTTGGAAACTTTATACATAAGCAACAGTCCTGTATCGGAACTCGCCGGGATAGAAAATTTACACAACCTCAAAAAACTTACCCTGAAAAATACCGCTATTGACGATATTTACAACTTGTCGGAACTTTACGGTTTAAAATATCTTGATATTTCGGGAACACGGGTTGGTAATTTAAAACCGTTGCGACATCTTGTTAATCTGGAGGTGCTTTTCATTGACAATACCCGTGTGAAAAGTTTGAAACATATTACGGATTTGCCTGAACTGAGACTTTTGAAGTGTTATAACACTCCTGTCAGACCCAAAAAAGTTGCCAACTTCAAAAACATGCGCCCTGACGTGAAGGTGGTATTTTATTGATTTTTGTTTTGCAAGTTGAAACAGATTGCCGCCTTAACCCTTAAAGATTTGTTATAAGTTGTTTCTGTTATTTTTAAAATATTTCATCTATTAGTCTATTTTTTATAATTTCGAAAAAAAAAAACGGTAAAAATGAATAAACTATATCCTGAATCCGGTGTCGAGCTGAACCCTTTCCTTTCCAAATATTACGACAAGTTGATGAGAATTTTGTCGGCCGGAAAATACAGCGGTTTTATTAAAAGGGTTATCGAAGATATGAATATCGAACATAGTGACAAAATTTTGGATTTCGGTTGCGGTACGGGAAGTAATGCCTGTTTAATGATAAACTATCTTTCGGAAGAAGGCGGTATTACCGGTTTGGACATATCGGAAATTATGGAGAGTCAATTCAAAAAAAACTGCGGCAATTTTCCCAATACCGAGTTTATCAAACAACGTATCGACATCCCTTTCGACCTTGGAAAAAAATACGACAAAGTGTTTATTAGCTTTGTATTACACGGCTTTCCGCAAAATATACGTGAAAATATTATACGCAACGCTTTCAGTCATTTAAAACCGGGAGGTAAATTTCAAATTCTCGATTTTGCCGAATTCGATATGTCAAAAATGCCTTTTTATTACCGTATCCCTTTTAAATGGGGCGAATGTCCGTATGCTTTCGACTTTATTGAACGCGATTTGAAAGGAATGCTGAAAAAAGAGGGTTTTGCCGGCTTCAACGAAAAGTTTTATTTTAAAAATTATGCCCGGTTGTTAACTGCCGTTAAAGGTTAAAAGCCTTGCCCAAATAGGGAAAATATTATATTACACCGAAACTCTTTTTTAGTACTTTTGTTCCTTAATAAAAAAGCTTGAAAATTGACATTACTTTTTTTCGATTTCGGCTCGGGAGAGATATTTTTGATAGTGCTTGCCGTTTTCTTGGTTTTCGGACCGGGAAAACTACCGGAATTGGCACGCAATCTCGGAAAATTTATAAATGAGATGAAACGTGCCACCGAAGATATTAAATACGAAATAAACCGTGAAGCCGAACGTAAAGAGCGTGAGAAAAAATTGTCGGAATACAAAAAAAAGGTTGAAAATAACGGCAATGTTTCCGCAAAAGAGAATGACGAAAAAGAGAAAAACGAAACCGTTGTTAACGATAAGCGGCAAAACATTGAAGACAAGGCTGACCCCGGTGATGGAAGTGATATAATTGATAAGGTTAAGATTGAAGAGCCGGAAACATCGGTACCCAAAAAACCAATAAATTTATGATATTTGCGTTATCAATCATTGAAATATACGTATAAAATGAACATATTACAAAAATATTCTTTTTTACTACTGTTTATTTTTCTTTTACCTGCTGTGGTGACCGCTCAAAAGCGCAATCCTGCGCGGGCGGCGGACGCACTTTTTGACAAACAACAATATTCGGCTGCCATTGATAAATATAAAAAGGCTTATACAAAGGTTAAAAAAAACAAAGAAGAGAAAAATCGAATTTCGTATCAACTGGCCGAATGTTACCGGCTTACGGGAAACTATAAACGGGCGGAAATAACTTACAAACGGCTGGTTAGGAACGGTTGGTACAAAAAACATCCCGAAATATTATTACACTATGCCGACGCTTTAAAAATAAACGGCAAATACGAAGATGCCATATCGCAATACAACGCTTATTCGGAACTCGTCCCCGACGACCCGCGAGGAAAACTCGGCGCACAAACGGCGGCACAAGTGAAAAACTGGATAGAAAATCCTTCAAAGTATCAGGTTACAAATGTGAAAAAAATCAATTCGCGCGAAGCCGATTTCGCCCCGGCTTTTACAAGTGATAATTATAACGAGTTGATATTTACATCCACTCGCGACGGCGCCATGGGAAAAGAGACCGATAAGTGGACGGGACAAAATTTCAGCGACCTGTTTATTACAAAACAAGACAGGAAAGGTGAATGGAGCGAACCCGTTTTGCTCGATAAATCGGAAACCGTTAATACAAAAGCCAATGAGGGTGCCGCTCAAATGAATGCCAAATTCAACAGGCTCTATTTTACACGTTGTCCCAACACTCCGCAAGTGCAATCGGGCTGTCAAATATATGTGTCGCAACGCACGGGACGAAATTGGGGAAAGCCGAAAATGGTGGATATAAAAGGAATAGACACCTTGTCAACCATAGGACAACCCACAATGTCTGAAAGTGAACTTATTTTGTATTTCTCGGCCGAACGTAAAGGCGGAATGGGAGGAAAAGATATTTGGGTTACAACACGTGATAATAAGACGGAACCTTTTAAACGTCCCATGAATCTCGGCCCCGTTGTTAATACCAAAGGCGACGAAATGTTCCCCTTTTTGCGTAACGATACAACACTCTACTTTGCCTCGGACGGCCACGGCGGAATGGGCGGGTTGGACATCTTTGTTACTACCGTCGACAGCGCAGGAAATTGGGGACCTCCGCAGAACCTCAAATACCCCATAAATTCAAGCAGAGACGATTTTGCAATTATTTTTCATCCCGAGGAAGAGTGGGGTTATTTCAGCTCTAATAGAAAAGGCGGAAAGGGAAAAGAGGATATCTGGTATTTTATTGAACCTCCTTTGGAATTTACACTCTCGGGAACGGTAACCGACGAACGAAGCCTTTTGCTTGTGCCCGATGCAACAGTGAAAATTGTAGGGTCCGACGGAATTTCGTTATCAACCATAACCAACGACAAAGGATACTATACATTCGGGAAAAGCCAAATAAAACCCAATACAACCTACGACATTGTTGTTAGCAAAGAAAATTATTTCAATTCGAAAGGAAGCATAACCACAAAAGGTGTTGAGTTCAGTAAAGATTTTACCAAAGATTTTGTTTTAAAGCCGATTCCCGAAGAGCCTGTCGTTTTGCCTGATATTTTATACGATTTGGCTAAATGGGATTTGAAACCGCAATATCAAGACTCGTTGCAAGGACTTATCCAAACCTTGCGCGACAATCCCAATATTGTTATTGAACTCGCTTCACATACCGACTCGCGCGATACCGAAGAGAGAAACGATATCCTTTCGCAACGGAGAGCCACATCAGTGGTTGATTACCTTATTCTGAGGGGCATCGATCCTGCACGACTGATAGCTAAAGGTTACGGCGAACGGGTTCCGCGAAAACTAAAAAAAGATATTGTAAAAGACGGCTTCCTGTTTAAAAAGGGTACGGTGCTTGACGATGACTTTATCAATTCGTTGAGTAGTAAAGCGGAAAAAGAGGCGGCGCATGCCCTCAACCGGCGTACCGAATTTAGAGTTTTGCGTAAAGATTACATCCCAAAAAACGCAAATATTGCTGTTGATACTACCGTCAGAATTGCTCTTAACCCCAACGACAGTACCGTGCCTTTTAAAGTGGAACCAAAAACGGGAAGACGTCTGGTACATTGTATAATAAACGGTTACGATGAAATTTTTGCCTACGACAGAACAACCCCTGCAACAATATCTATCGATAAAGCAATGGAGTTGCTCGAAAAGGGTGTAATTACCAAAGACGACCTGGAAGGCGACCCCGCCAAGTTGATAAAGGACAATAAACTGGTTAACAGGGCTGTTTTGAATATACGCGAAGTTACCATTGCCAACAAATCGGTTAACGATATTAAAGTCAGAGTAAATTACAAGTCGAAGTACGATTTTATTTTCGGTGAAGAGGTATTGCGTAAATTCGGTAAATTTAACTTTGACGACGATAAAAAAGTATTAACAATCGGAGAAAAGAGGTGATGAGTGATAACTTGCGTTACGATAGCCGTGGCGTATCAGCTTCCAAAGAGGATGTCCACGCTGCAATAAAAAATATGGACAAGGGATTGTTCCCCAACGCTTTTTGTAAAATTATTCCTGACATACTCGGCGGTGATGATGCCTGGTGCAATATTATGCATGCCGACGGTGCGGGTACCAAATCGTCGCTGGCATATATGTATTGGAAAGAGACAGGCGACCTGAGCGTTTGGGAAGGTATTGCCCAAGATGCTGTTGTGATGAATACCGACGACCTGCTTTGCGTTGGTGTTACCGGTAATATTTTGTTGTCTTCGACAATAGGAAGAAACAAAAACTTAATCCCCGGTGAGGTGGTTTCGGCATTAATTAACGGAACGGAAAAATTTTTGAGCAGGATGAGGGATTGGGGAATTGATATACACCTTACAGGCGGGGAAACCGCCGATGTTGGCGACCTTGTGAGAACCGTTATTGTCGATTCCACGGTAACGGCTCGTGCTAAACGTAGTGAAATTATTGAAAATAATATTCAAGTAGGTGATGTTATTGTGGGACTTGCTTCGTTCGGAAAAGCACGTTACGAGGACAGGTATAACGGAGGCATGGGGAGTAACGGTCTTACTTCTGCCCGTCACGATATTTTTTCGAAACAACTTGCCGGAAAGTATCCCGAAAGTTACGACCCGCTTATCCCGTCCCATTTGGTATATTCCGGTAAAATGTCGCTTACACAATCTTCGCCGGTTGAGGGAGTTGATGCCGGAAAGTTAGTGCTATCGCCCACAAGAACTTATGCCCCGGTGTTAAAAGAGTTTTTTAAAGAGTATAAAAAGCATATTAACGGAATAATTCATTGCAGTGGAGGAGCACAAACCAAAGTCCTCAATTTTGTTGAAAATCTCCATGTAATAAAAGACAACCTTTTTGACACGCCGCCTCTGTTCGAAATGATTCAAACCCAAAGTAGAACCCCCTGGCACGAAATGTACAAAGTTTTTAATATGGGGCACCGTATGGAAATTTATTTGCCTGAAAAATATGCCGTTAATTTGATTGAAATTTCAAAAAGTTTTGATGTTGATGCCAAAATTATAGGACACGTTGAAAGTTCCAAAAAAAAGAAATTGACCATAAAATCAAGGCATGGTGTTTTTGAGTATTAATCCGCTTTCGGGAATTTATAAAAAAAAGAGGCTGCCTTTCGTCAAAGCAGCCTCTTTTTTTATAACCTCTTTTCCCGGGGTTTACATGTGGAAAAGAATAATATCTTGTAACCAATACACAAAAATTCCGGCGAAGTAACCTATCAAAGCAAGCCAGCTGATCTTTTTCATATACCAGATGAAGTCTATTTTTTCCAATCCCATTGCTGCAACACCGGCTGCCGAACCTATAATAAGAATACTTCCGCCCGTACCTGCACAGTATGCCAATAATTCCCAGAAGGCGCCGTCTTGTACAAAATGGTGAAGGTATGTCGGTTCGGCCGATGCGTGTACCATGGCTTCGGTCATAATGGGGTACATTCCCATGGCTCCGGCTGTAAGGGGTACATTGTCAACTATTGCCGACAAAAGTCCTATTGCAGCATTAATTCCGAAAATGTTGTGAACATGTTCATCGAGGTATTGCGACAAAAGGTGCAAATGCCCTGCAACTTCAAGAGCAGCTACAGCCGACAATATTCCGAGGAAGAAGAATATTGTGGGAACATCAACCTTTTTCAATATTCCCACTATGGCAAGTTTTCTTTTGTCTTCTTGATTTTTATTGCGGTGCATAATTTCGGTCGTTACCCATAATACTCCCAATCCGAACAACATCCCCATATAAGGAGGCAGGTGCGTTGTGGTTTTGAATACCGGAACAAACAGCAAGGCGCCTATACCCATAAAGAGCATTAATTTGCGCTCGAAAGGAGTGGTAAACTCTTTTTCGTTTTCGTCGGTTATTGCGGGTTTTTCTATTTTCCCTTTCATATAAAGCGAAACCACGGCAAGCGGAATAATCATATTGAAAAGGCTGGGAACAAATACCATTGCTATGATATTTCCGGCAGTAACTTGGTTACCTATCCATAGCATGATGGTGGTTACGTCACCTATGGGCGACCATGCACCTCCTGCATTTGCGGCAATAACAATCATACTTGCAAAAAACCAGCGTAATTTTTGATCGTGGATTAATTTGCGAAGCAGCGCTACCATAACTATGGTTGTGGTAAGGTTATCCAGTAATGCCGACATAAAGAAAGTAAGGAAACTCAATATCCACAAGAGTTTTACTTTGCTTGATGTTGTAATTTTGTCGGTTATCAGTTTAAAACCTTGATGTTGATCTATGGTTTCAACAATGGTCATTGCCCCCAAAAGGAAAAACAGTATCTCCGAAATCTCGCCCAGGTGGTCAACTATTTCGTTTTCCACAACAAAATATCTCATCTGTTCAAGCAATCCCGCTTCGGGATGTTTATGGGTAAAATCCGAAAGAATCGAACTTTTTAGAAAATGTTCCCATGCATCGCTAAATCCCAACGAAAGAATTCCCGAAACATCAAGAATGAAAATTACCCATACCAATACGCCGAGTATCAAAGCCGAGGCTGCTTTGTCAACCTTGATAGGGTGTTCCAACGCAATTGCCGTATAGCCAATCACGAAAACTATTACCATCAATGTAAAACTAAACATATCTTTATCTTTTTTTTAAAAATTTTTTTTATCGGGCGCAAAAATAACCAAAGAAAAACAGGTTGTATCTTACTTGAATGTAAATGTGTTATTATCTAACAAATTTATATGGTTTCTAAATTATCAATAATCCCGTATGTAATAATTTCGACTTTTTTAAGTTATATGTTTTGCAACCTGCAATTTAATAACTGGTGCAACAAAACCTTTTTGATAAATGTCAACACTATTACCGTGCATTAACAAAATTTTGTTTACAAATTGAGGAGGAACGGTATTTTTTATTCCGATGACAAAGTATATTAGCATAAAAAACAACAAATAAAAAAAGGATATGGTATCATTCATTGTATTACAGATGCAGCAGGCGTCAAACGTACTGGGAAACACCGGCGACAAAGGTGAAATAACATTGCCGGTTATCGACCTTGTTATGAAGGGCGGTTGGATAATGGCAATCCTCGGGGTATTGTCTGTTATTGCGGTTTATATTTTTATTGAACGCTATTTTGTAATATCCAGAGCATCGCGCGAGGATAAAAATTTTATGAATAACATAAGAACATTTATTACAAGCGGCCAATTGGAGTCGGCAAAGGCATTATGCGTGAGCAACAATTCTCCCATAGGACGAATGATAGCCAAAGGTATTGCGCGGCTCGGAAAGCCTTTGAACGATATTAATGCCGCTATAGAAACCGTGGGCAAACTTGAGGTGTCGCGTTTGGAAAAAAATGTGGCGGGGCTCGCTACAATTGCCGGAGCTGCACCTATGTTGGGATTTCTCGGAACGGTAATAGGTATGATAAGGGCTTTTTACGACATGTCGATGGCAGGAAATAATATTAACATAGAACTGCTTTCACAGGGTATTTACCAGGCTATGATTACTACCGTGGGTGGTTTGATAGTGGGGATAACAGCCTATATTTTTTACAATATCCTTGTGGCACGAATCGAAAAAGTGGTCTATCTCCTTGAAATAAGAGCATCGGAATTTATGGACGTTTTACATGAACCCGCTAAATAAAAGGAGAAATTATGGCAATACAAATGCGTAACAAGCGTGATACAAGTTTCAGCATGGCTTCCATGTCCGATTTGGTCTTTTTGCTTTTAATATTTTTCATGCTGACATCCACTCTGGTGGCACCCAATGCCATAAAACTTCTTTTGCCCTCAAGCAACAGCAAAACCATGGCAAAACAAACCGTTACGGTGTATGTTAACAAAGCGCGTAACATTTATGTGGAAGAGCGGAAAGTAAATCCCGCAAATCTCGAAAATATTCTTCACGGATTATTAAAAAACGAATACAACGGTTCGGTGGTCCTAAGGGTTGACAAAACCGTACCCGTTCAAGATATTGTTACCGTAATCGATGCGGTAAATCAGATAAACGAAAAGTATAAAACAAAACACAAAGTGATACTTGCAACAAAACCAAAACGGAGGTAATTACCGGTTGTTATGAAACTTGACAAAGACAAAAAACGCGGAATTATAGGTACAATACTGTTTCACCTGATACTGGTTATCAGTTTGGTATTTCTTGCATTGCGAACACCCCTGCCTTTGCCCGGCGAAGAGGGTGTGGAAGTTAACCTGGGATACGACGAAACGGGTAGCGGAAATATACAAAGCCCCGTACCCCCTCCGCAAAAACAATCGGAACCTGAACAACAAAAGGAAAAAATGCCGAAACAACCGCCTCCCGAACCCCAAAAAACCAAAGAAGTTCAGCAGCAAGAGGATAAAACACTGACACAAAACATCGAAGAAACACCGGTGGTTGAGCCCCATAAGAAAAAACCCGAAAAGATAGAGCCCGAAAAGAAAAAACCGGTGGAAAAGAAGAAAGAGATTACAAAAGAGCCTGCTAAAAAGGAGGTGAAGGAGAAAAAGAAACCAGCTCCCAAACCTAAACCCGTTATAAACAGGAAAGCGCTCTTTAAAGGGACAAAAAACAGAAAAGGTACAGGTACAAATCAAGGTGCGGGAAAAGAGCCGGGCGACCAAGGAAAACCTCACGGCTTTGAAAACAGTAACAAGTACGACGGCCAAGGCGGAAAAGGAAACGGTCCGGCATACGATTTGGGAGGACGTGGTGCCAAATACCTCGACAAGCCTCCGTCGTCGTTTCCCGAAGCGGGTACAATTGTTGTCTCTATTTGGGTCGATCGCAGCGGCAAAGTGGTTAAAGCCCTGATAAAAGAGAAGGGTACAACCATTATCGACTCCGGCTTGCGGCGTATTGCCATCGATGCCGCACTCAATTCAACCTTTGTGGCTGACCCCGAAGCCGCAGAGCTGCAACGGGGAACAATAACCTATAATTTTATCAGATAATTTCAGGTTACATCCTTTCGGGAAGTTCAATGCCCAGCAGTGCCATTGCCGATTTCAATACTTTTGCCGTAAAGTTTGCAAGAGACAGCCTGAAATTGCGCTTCTCCGCATCAGGTTCGTTCAATATGGAATAATCGTGATAAAAACGGTTGAACTCTTTGGCAAGATTATAAGCGTATCCGGCAATCTGTGCAGGACTGAATGCCTCGGCGGCTTGCATTACGGTTTGCGGAAAATCGTAAATGATTTTTAAAATTGTTTTTTCCGACTCGTTTAGTGCCGTTACCGGTATTTCGTTTTTTAAATCAATGCCTTGTGAAGCCGCTTTGCGCATTACCGAACGGATACGTGCATGAGTGTACTGGATGAAAGGTCCTGTGTTACCGTTAAAATCTATGGACTCGTGAGGATTGAACATCATCGTTTTTTTGGGGTCCACTTTCAAAATATAATATTTAAGAGCACCTTTACCTATCATCTCGAAAAGCCGTTTTGATTCGTCCGGGCTGAAATCCTTGAATTTTCCCAACTCTTCCGATGTTTTACGTGCTGTTTCCACCATTTCGTCCATAAGATCGTCGGCATCCACAACCGTGCCTTCGCGCGACTTCATTTTTCCATGCGGTAATTCCACCATTCCGTAACTGAAGTGGTAAATGTTTTCCGCAAAAGGTTTTCCGAGTTTTTTAAGTAAAATTTTTAGCACGTCGAAATGGTATATTTGCTCGTTTCCCACAACATAAATGAGTTTTCCTGCTTTAAAATCGTCGTAACGAAGTTGCGCCGTTCCCAAATCCTGTGTAATATATACCGAAGTTCCGTCGGCTCGCAGCAGTAACTTTTCGTCCAAACCTTCATCTTGCAAATCAGCCCATACCGAGCCGTCCTCTTTTTTATGGAAGACCTTTTTTTCAAGCCCCTCTTCAACAAGCTTTTTGCCCAGCAGGTACGTATCCGATTCGTAATAAATTTTGTCGAAATCTATTCCCAGGCGTTTGTATGTAATGTCAAATCCTTCGTAAACCCAGCCGTTCATCATTGCCCACAATTTACGTACCCCGGGATCGCCCTCTTCCCACTTTTTCAACATGGCTTTAGCTTCGAGTATTAACGGCGCTTTTTGTGCCGCCTCTTCCTCTTTCATGCCTTGCGAAACCAGTCCGGCTATCTCTTTTTTATACTCTTTGTCGAAAAGAACATAAAAATCGCCTACCAGTTTGTCGCCTTTCATTCCGCTGTTTTGCGGAGTTTTCCCGTTCCCCCATTTTTGCCATGCCAACATCGATTTGCATATGTGTATCCCCCTGTCGTTTACCAGGTTTACTTTGTAAACTTTTTTGCCCGATGCTTTTAGTATTTCGGCAAGCGACCAACCCAACAGATTGTTACGAACATGTCCGAGGTGCAACGGTTTGTTTGTGTTGGGCGAAGAATACTCTATCACAACAGGTGTGCCGCCGGTTTTGGTTTTAATGCCGAAATTTTTTTCGTTAACGGCATTTTGAAAAGCCGATATCCAATATTCGTCCGAAACCACAAGGTTCAAAAAACCTTTTATCACATTGTAGCCCTTAATCTCTTTTAAATTGTTTTTCAAAAATTCGCCGAGTTCGTTTGCCGTATCCTCGGGTTTTTTTTTGGATAGCCTTAAAAACGGAAAAACAACCACGGTATAGTCGCCTTCAAATTCGACCCTCGTCTTTTGTATCTGAATTTGTGCGGCATCTATCTTTTCGTTGTACAGTCTTTCAATGCCGTTTGCCACTCCTGTTGAAATAATATTATCTATCATGGATTGTGATTTTTCAGGCGGCAAAAGTAGGAAAAAAGAGGGAAAATGATACGGTTACAACCCGTGTGATTGAGGATGACGTTTCGGAAAGGTATTTTACATACCTGTTACGGCTTTTTGTATCGTTTTTATTGTAAGGAAACGCTTTATAATGTTTAAATGCCGTTTTTCGGTGCAGGTTTTTTAAAAGCTGCTCCGGCAAAATAACAAAGAACAAGGAATTAGTTTACTTTTGCAGAAAAATAAATTCATCTTAAAATTATGGCACAAAAACCGTCGATACCGAAAGGGACAAGAGATTTTACGCCACTGGTGATGGCTCGCAGAAATTATATTTTCAGTATCATACGCAAAGTATTTGAAAAATACGGCTACCAAGCTATTGAGACTCCCGCAATGGAAAATCTGAGCACCTTGCTCGGCAAGTATGGAGAAGAGGGGGACAGGCTTCTGTTTAAAATTTTAAACTCGGGTGATTTTCTTGCAAAAACCGGTAGAGATGAATTGTTAACAGCCGACTCGTCAAAGCTGGCGCTCAAGATTTCGGAAAAAGGTTTACGTTACGACCTCACCGTTCCTTTTGCGCGTTTTGTGGTACAACATCGAAACGACATAACATTCCCTTTTAAACGTTATCAGATACAGCCCGTTTGGCGTGCCGATCGTCCTCAAAAGGGCCGCTATCGCGAATTTTATCAATGCGATGTTGATATTATAGGTTCAGACTCGTTGCTCAACGAACTCGATCTTATCAGAATGATAGACGAAGTCTTTTCGGAACTCAACATCAACATTGTAATTAAAATTAACAACAGAAAACTTTTGAGCGGTATTGCCCGGGTTATGGGTTACCCCGGAAAATTGACCGATATTACCGTAGCCATCGATAAACTTGATAAAATAGGCATTGAAAATGTTTATGAAGAGCTTCGCAGCAAAGGTATCGACGACGATGCCATATCGCAGTTGGAACCGATAATAAACCTTGACAGCGAAAACGAAAAAAAGTTACAATGTCTTAAAGAGTTGATAGGAGGCACCGAAGAGGGTAGCAAGGGTATTCTTGAACTCGAGGAGCTTCTCGGTTATTTGAAAAATGTAGATATAAAAGCAAAAATCGAAGTAGATCAAACCCTTGCCCGCGGACTGAATTATTATACCGGTGCCATTTTCGAAGTTAAAGCCGAAGGGGTGCAAATCGGAAGTATATGCGGAGGCGGACGCTACGATAACCTTACAGGGGTGTTCGGACTGCCCGGTGTTTCGGGTGTGGGTGTCTCTTTTGGCGCCGACCGCATTTACGACGTTATGAATGAACTGACCCTTTTCCCCGCCGGTGCTCTTGCCTCTTCGAAATTGCTCATTGTCAATTTCGGTAAAAAAGAGGTCGCACACAGCCTTAAACTTTTGGAAAAAATACAAAATGCCGGAATTAAAGCCGAAATTTATCCCGATGCCGCAAAGATGAAAAAACAATTGAAATATGCCGATCAAAAACGGATACCCTTTGTTTTGCTCGCAGGTGAAGAGGAAATGGAAAATGAAATTTATACTTTGAAAAATATGCACTCGGGCGAACAGTTAAAATTGAAATTGGAGGAAATAATAGATAAAATTAAATAGGGGCTTTCAACATTTTTTTGCGAAAGTGACCGTTTTTTATTCTACTTGTATTAACCGGAATGAAATTGTACGAAAAAACAAAAAAAAGATGGACAACATACATTTTATCACTCCCGAAAAACTTACTTACCGGAAAGTTTTTGAGTTGTTGAACAGCGACAAAAAGTTGCAGTTGTCGCAAGAGTCAAAAGAGTTGATAACAGGTTGCAGAAATTATCTTGATAAAAAATTGATGGAGAGCGACGAGCCCGTTTACGGAATAAATACCGGTTTCGGGGCGTTGTACGACAGAAGCATATCAACCGACGATTTGAGTTTGTTGCAAGAAAATTTGGTGATGTCGCATGCATGCGGAATGGGGGAGGAGGTCCCCGCCGGTATTGTAAAACTGATGCTTTTGCTTAAAATACAATCGCTTTCGTATGGGCATTCCGGCGTTCAGCTTGTTACCGTGCAACGTCTTGTCGATTTCTACAACAATAATATTATACCGGTTGTTTATCAACAGGGCTCGCTCGGTGCTTCGGGCGATTTGGCTCCTCTTGCTCATCTTTCGTTGCCGTTGCTCGGTAAAGGAGAAGTCTATTTTAACGGGATAAAACAAAAATCGGGAGACGTTTTAAAACAGCTGGGGCTGGAGCCGGTAAAATTAAAATCGAAAGAGGGTTTGGCTCTACTTAACGGAACGCAGTTTATGAGTGCTTTCGGAATATATTCATTGTTAAAGGCGTTTCGTCTTTCGGAACTCGCCGACATTATAGGGGCTCTTTCGCTGGACGCTTTCGACGGTCGCATCGAACCTTTTTACGATGCATTACATCAAATACGTCACCATAAAGGACAAATACAAACAGCCGAACGTTACAGGCTTATTTTGGAGGGAAGCGAACTTATTAAGCGGAGAAAAGAACATGTTCAGGACCCGTATTCTTTTCGTTGTATTCCGCAAGTTCACGGTGCCTCAAAAGATTCGGTAAACTATGTTGCATACGTTTTTTCCAACGAAATGAATGCCGTTACAGACAATCCCACAATATTTCCGGAAGAGGACATGATAATCTCGGGCGGAAACTTTCACGGACAACCCTTGGCCTTGGCTCTCGATAACCTTGCAATAGCAGTAGCCGAATGGGGTAATATTTCAGAAAGGAGAACATATCAACTTTTGCACGGAAAACGAGGACTTCCGCCATTTTTGGTTGCCAATCCGGGACTTAATTCCGGTTTTATGATTCCGCAATATACCGCAGCATCCATTGTTAACCAAAACAAGCAGTTGTGTACTCCGGCATCGGTCGATTCCATAGAGTCGTCGCAAGGTCAGGAAGACCATGTGAGTATGGGTGCCAATGCCGCTACCAAAGTGTGGAAGGTGGTTAACAATGTGGAAAGAATACTGGCCATAGAGCTTTTTAATGCCGCTCAAGCCCTCGATTTCAGAAGGCCTTTGAAAACGTCACCCTTTTTGGAAGAATTTGTTGCTAAATACCGAAATGAGGTCACTTTTGTTAAAAACGATAAAATACTTCACGACGAAATGGAAAAATCGGTTGAATTTTTGCGAAATGTTGAATATACCTTGCCCGATGCCTTAATGGAAGGGATTTAAAAAAAGGAATTCCCGGTAACCGGCAGTGGACGGAAGTTGCAAACCAATATCCGGCCGGACATGTAATTTCGCATCCGTTTTGTATAAACGGCAAGTAATGTCTTTCCGTTTGAAAAGTATATTTTCTTTGCCCCTATTTGGTGAAAATTTATAAAAAGAGATTATTTTTGCACTTATTCCAGCGCGTTTTTTTTGAAATTGCCTTAAAGTAAATGGAAAACATAATAACAGTTTTGCTTTTTGTTGCTTTTGCCGTTCAAGCGGCTCCGGTGTCTCTCGGCTTAAATTCGTCTCGTCCCGGAATAGCTCACCTCGCCATACGTATTTCGATAATTGTTTTAATGCAGTTGGCGATGCTGTTTCTCGGTATTTTGTTGGGCAACAGGTTTATGTTTATGCTCGAAAGCGATAAACGGATGGTGCTTTTTGCCGGATTTTTTCTTTTGGCAATTAGATATTTTCTTGAGGTTTTCAAAATCCGAAAAGGAGAACGTACATACCCCGTAAACAACGATTTGGACATTTTGGTTCCTTCCGTTGCGGTATCCATAAACACCTTTCTCGGAGGAATTTTACTCTATTACGTAAATGTTACGCGACAAAGCGCATTGCTCTACCTGTTTGTGTTTTCCTTGTTGACAAGTTTATTTTACGCTTTTCAACCGTTTAAAAAACAGTCGTTTGCATCAGTGTCGCTAATTTATTTTGTGTCGGGCATTATATTTATTGTTATTTCCTTTTACTTTGCATTTTTTTAAAACAAAGTTCCGGATATAGGAACCCGTTTAATTTTTCAGTAAATAATCAATTATTAAATAGTAGATGAAAAAGGTTTTTATTACTTTGTTGTTGGCAATTTTCACATTGCCTTTTTATGCGGTATCACAAATCCCGCCGGGTTATTACAGTAGTGCCGAAGGTAAAACCGGCAGTCAGTTGAAAGCGGCTTTGCATGATATAATCAAAGGGCACACAACATACGGATACGGCAGTTTATGGGATATATTAAGCAATACGGACGAAGATCCCGCCAATCATAATAACGTTATTTTGATATACAGCGGTATATCGCGTAGCAAATCGAGTCACGGAGGCAGTCAGGGAGATTGGAACCGTGAGCATGTGTGGGCAAAATCGCATGGCGGCTTCGGAACAACGGCACCCGCCGGCACCGATGCACACCACATTCGTCCCGCCGATGTTCAGGTTAACAGTTTGCGCGGACACCTCGATTTTGATATGGGAGGAAGTCCTGTTCCCGGTGCTCCGGGATGCTACAAAGATGACGACTCGTTTGAACCGCGAAATGCCGTAAAAGGTGATGTCGCCCGTATGATTTTGTATATGGCTGTCAGGTATGAGGGTGATAACGGAGAACCCGATTTGGAAGTGGTGGATTATGTTAATACATATCCCCAACCTAAGCACGGGAAGTTGTCGACACTTTTGGAATGGAACGCCCAGGATCCGCCCGACGATTTTGAAAGACACCGTAACGATGTTATTTATTACGATTATCAACACAATAGAAATCCGTTTATCGACCATCCCGAATATGTTGCATCGATATTCGGAGGACCAAACTCAATTAACAATAACCCCGAGTTGAACGTGGAAGTGTACCCCAATCCCGTCTCTGTTTCCCTTACCGTGTCGTGCGGCGATATGCCGGGATTTTCTTATGCTCTCGTCTCTTTAACGGGAAAGGTCCTCAGAAAAAATAATCTGAATAGCGGGGAAAACAAAATTGATGTTTCCGCATTGCCCCGCGGAATCTATTTTTTACGTCTGTTTAATTACAAGAAAAACTATTTTCACACCTATAAAATAATTCTTGAATAATACACTGCCCCCTCTTATTGAAAAATGGAAAAACAACCTTTAATACGCATCACAAAAGAGTTTAAATTTGAGATGGCTCATGCCTTGAAAGGCTATGACGGTTTATGCCGTAACATTCACGGACATTCGTACGAGTTGCTCGTTACGGTGGCTGGGTACCCCGTTTCGGACCCCCGAAGCCCCAAACTCGGTATGGTAATGGATTTCGGCGACTTGAAAAAAATCGTCAGGGAGACCATTGTTGATAAGTTCGATCATGCCTTGGTGGTTAATAAAGATATGGACCCGGCATATATAGAGCAACTGAAAAAAGAGAATGAGCGCCTCATTTTGTTGGATTACCAGCCTACCAGCGAACTTATGATAACCGATTTCGCCAGGCGAATAAAAAAAAGACTCCCTCCGGAGATAAAACTTAAATACCTTATGTTGCGCGAAACGGTTACCTCGTTTGCCGAGTGGTTTGCCGAAGATAACGAATAACACTTCAGAAAAACAAGACATATTGACAGGTTTGTCGTTTTGTTTATGTCAAATAGGCATAAAAAATATATCTCTTCTTTTTCCGGTTTAGTTCCGTTTCTTTTCCTGTTTAATGTTTTATATTGAAATTCAGTACATTTTTGAATGTTTTCCGCTTTCCCCGCATGTTGTTGGGCAAAAATTTTTTCCGTTGGCACATAAATTGAAAACGGGAAGTGAAAAACAAAAAAAATGATTAACAAAACAAAAAATATCAAGAAAGGAGGAGATGCTATGAACTTGGTAAAATTCAATCAGTATCCGTCGTTAACAGACCTTATGGAAAATCTTGAAAGAACCTTTTTGGGCAGAGTTGACGAATTTAGCGGCGATATTCCCGCTGTAAACATTAAAGAGGAAAACAACAAATTCGTTTTGGAAATGGCTGCTCCGGGACTTAAAAAGGATGACTTCAACATAAATCTCGACAACTATGTTTTAACTATCTCTTCTGAAAAGAAAGAGGAGCAAAAAGAGGACAAAGACAACTACACTCGCAGAGAGTTCCTCTACACAAGTTTCAGCCGCTCGTTTACGTTGCCTAAAACCGTTGATATCGACAAAATCAAAGCCGATTACAAAAACGGTATCCTTACGGTAACTCTGCCTAAAAAAGAAGAAGAGGCTAAACTTACCAAACAAATAAAGATTTCGTAACGTTAAGGTCTGTTTTACAGATAAAAAAACCCGGTTTATTTACCGGGTTTTTTTGTTTTCACCGTTTGAGAAATCAAAGATAAAAATCAAACCGGCACAAAAATACCGTTCTTGGTAGCAATAGTGTAGCCTCTGTTTTTCCGCTCTCCGTTTTTTCCCTTTCAGACCGATTTACGTGCAGACCGATTTACGTGTAAAAAAAATAGTTTACATTTGCACTATTAATCAAAAAATTATTGAAAATGGAAAACATTAACGACCAAGCAGCTCAGTTATTAAGCATGATTTATGACGTGGGAGCCAAGTATGGTTTAAAACTTCTCGGAGCCGCAATAGCTCTTGTTATCGGATTATGGATAATAAAAGCCATAAACAAAAGTGCCGGCAAAATGATGTCCAAGGGAAATTTAGACCATTCGCTTTCAGGGTTTTTGTCGAGTATGATAAGTATAATACTCAAAACATTATTGATAATTAGTGTTTTGAGTATGATGGGAGTGAAAATGACATCGTTTATTGCAATACTAGGTGCAGCCGGACTCGCCGTCGGCATGGCTCTCTCCGGAACATTGCAAAATTTTGCGGGAGGTGTAATGATACTTCTTTTCAAACCTTTCAAAGTTGGCGATTTTATAGAGGCGCAAGGATATATGGGGGTTGTAAAAGAGATTCAAATTTTTGTGACCATACTAACAACTCCCGACAATAAAACGGTTATTATTCCTAATGCGGGTTTATCGAACAACTCGTTGACAAATTTCAGTGCGCAACCTTTACGCCGTGTCGACTGGTCGTTCGGTATAGCTTACGGCGACAGCTTCGACAAAGCCAAAGAGATGATTCTCGGCTTGATAAAAGAGGATAAAAGAATTTTAGACGACCCGGAACCTTTTATAGCGCTTGGCGAACTTGCCGACAGCTCGGTAAACATTACCGTTAGGGTTTGGGTAAAAGGCGAAGATTATTGGGGAGTCTTTTTCGATATGAATGAAAAATTCTATAAAAATGCTGACAAAGCGGGACTTAGCATTCCTTTCCCTCAGTTGGATGTTCATCTTGACAAAAATTAATTTAACCTTTTAAAATCGGTTTATTATGAAAAAATTTTTTTTGGTGTCCGTTTTTATGTCGGTTTCGGTTTTTTTATCGGCTCAAGTTAAACCTTATGTTACCTCGGCGGGCGAAATGATTTTTTCGTTTGCAAAAATAGACCACAACGGAAGCAGCGGAAGTAACGTAATGCGTTGGTCTCCGGTCTTTAACTCCCAGGGGTTTGTTAACTTCGACATGGGTAAAAGTTTCGGTTTTGTTGCAGGTTTGGGAATTAGGAATGTCGGTTTTATTGATGATGCTTACGACCCCGATAACAGTGGCGTAAAAAAGAAATTCAGAACTTATAATTTTGGAATTCCTGTAGGTATAAAGCTGGGAAAGATGAACCGTTTTTTCATTTTCGGAGGATACGAAATAGAATTTCCTTTCCATTATAAAGAAAAAACCTTTGTCAACGGCGACAAACAGGATACCAAGATATCCGACTGGTTTTCTTCGAGAGTTCCGTCCTATTACAATACTGTTTACGGTGGCATACAGTTCCCTTACGGGTTAACGCTGAAAGTTAAATATTACCTTACCGGTTTCTTTAATAATGATTTTACCGAAATTGTAAACGGACAAGAGAGGCATCCTTACGAAAACTATAATGTAAATGTAATATACTTCTCGCTCAGTTTCAATCTTTTCAAAGGACACGATTTTGCCGTCAATGAGTTTAAAAAGGAAAAAACCACTGTGATTTATTGATTTGACACCGCCGGAACAAGATGAAACCGGAATGAACTCAAATGTGAAAAGAGCGTTAAAAACTGTAAAAGCCTAAAAACAATACAATAGACGTATTGATTGAAGGGGTTTGTTAAAGGGGCAATGTGCGTGCCGTATAATTTAAAAAATTAATGTTACCGGTGCTAATAGTTGAGTATGCCGTTGTTTTTTTAAGAAAAATTACCATATTCAATGTGGCAAGCATGTATCCGTAACATACTGATGGCATTGCGAAAACCGTTTTTTTGTCAAATGCTTTTACGTTATATTAAAGAGAAAAAAGAACGTTACGCTGATATACTTAGTTTATGTATGAAGTTTTAACAAACTTGGACACCTCAATTTTTTTATGGATAAACGGTCATCATTCAGCCGGCATGGACGAAATAATGCTTTTTGCCAGCGACAAACTGACGTGGATTCCCTTTTATGCATTGTTGGGTTTTTTTATAATAAAAGATTACGGTGTTAAAACCTTTTACGTATTGATATTTGTTGCCTTCACTGTTTTTTTGTCCGATCAGACCTCGGTTCATCTTTTCAAGGATATTTTTATGCGTTTGCGCCCGTGCCACAATCCGTCACTTGCGGCAATGGTTAGAATAGTGAACAATCATTGCGGGGGCAGTTACGGTTTTGTGTCGTCGCATGCCGCCAACAGTTTTGCCGTTGCGGGCTTTTTGAAAATAGTCCTGTACAACAGAAAAAAGAGGTTGCATACAATACTGTTCTTGTGGGCATTGTTGATTATTTACAGCAGGGTGTATCTTGGTGTTCATTATCCCGGAGATGTTGTTGCGGGAGCTGTGTTGGGATACGGATTGGGAGTTGCCGCAGGATTAGTATGCCGGCGTTTAACCGGCAACATTGAGGTAAATGCACTAAACTGAGAAAAGGGCTTTTTTCACGTGTAATTAAAATTTTATTTTCGGCACTTTAAAAAAGAGGCTACTTTTGAAAAAAATATACCTATGAAAAAAAGAAGAGACTTTATTAAGACCACATTGTTGGTGGCGGGTGGTATTGCCGTATCGTCACCTTTATTGGCCAAGGGTGACAAAAATTGCGATTTCGACGGGATTGTTTTTTCGAAAAAGCGGCAAGGAATATGGGGTGGCAAGGCGCAAAGCCACGTACCCGAAGTGAAAATTGATGGAAGAAAAGTTATTTTGGTTACCAATCACGGAATGAGCGAAAAACATTATATTGTTCGGCATACGCTTGTGTCGGAAAAAGGGGAATTTCTCGGTGCCAAAACATTTTATCCTTCCGACGTGAAAGCCGAATCGTCGTACATTTTACCCGTAGGTTTTAAAGGTAAAGTTTATGCAACGAGTTTTTGCAATAAACATGATTTTTGGATAACCTCGTTCGAGGTATAAACTACCGCCTGCCGAATTTGCGTTTTATTTCCCAATTGTTTCCGATAAGTTGGTAATTTTTTAAATTGCCTTTGTCGTAAACTTTGGCCACAATTACGTTGTCTCCTGTTATTTTGTTCAATACTTTTATGCCGTTATCAATAATTTTGATTGCTGCAGGTTCTTTATACTTGTTGTTTTTCTGTTTTTGTTTTCTGTTTGCCAAAAGCGCCCCCGCTTTTTTAACGGACTTTGAAACAATTTTCATGAAAAGAGTTTTGTTTTTTCTTTTTTTCTTGCCGGATGACAAAATGCCGGAGTGGCGGCTTGCATAATAGCCGTTGTTTATGACACCGTCGTTATTTACCGTGCTTAATAACAGTTTGTTCCCCCGCTTAATGTTTTTCATCGGTTCCGGCAGAGGACCGGGCAGCCGCAATGTTTCTTTCTGTTTGGTTGCGGCAACATAAAACTTTTGTACCGGTAAAATTGTTGCGGGATTGTCATAATCGCGCGTCAATTTGTTGCGGTGCAGGGCGGGAAGCCTTTTTACGCTTGCCACCTGACGGCGTGAATGTGAGCCTCTGTTTGAAAAATAGGGGGTTATCAGCAATAATCCCGCTATGAATATTGCTGCCACGGCGCTCCACCTTGCTAACGGTAGTATTTTATAGTTCCTTTTAATACTGTTCTTTTCCTCAAAAACAATGCTTTTGTCGGGTATGATTCTCGTTGCTTTTATTAATTCGATTTCTTTTTCAAGAAAAGGATTTTTTCCGGTAAAAGCATGAAACTCCTCTTTTTCCGCTTCCGTTAATTCACCATCAATATACAAAACAATATATTCCTCAAAATTGTTTTCGTTGATTTTTCCGTAGGGTAAAATTTCCCGGCGTTTTAACTCTTGTTTTTCTTGAAACACTATTTTTTCAGGAGCGATGGTCACCTCTTGTTCGTATGCGAGAAACTCCTCTTTTATTCCGGGATGGGAATCAATAAAAGCAAGAAACTCATCTTGCTCGGCGGCAGAAAGAGTTCCGTCGAAAAAATCGACGGCATATGCTTCCCAGTTATTAATATTGATATTCATCCCTTGTTAATTAAATTACGTATTCCGGTTTTACAATATATTTTTTCAAAGCAGTGCGCGCCCTGAAAATATAAACTTTAACCTGCTGTTCAGAGAGTCCCGTTATTTGACTTATCTCTTTATAGCTGTACCCTTCGTAATCGCGCAATAGAACTACACTTTTCTGGTCTCCCGGTAATCTGTCAACGGCTTCGTTCAATACCTCGTTTATATCGCTGTAATGCTCATTGCTGCTGCCCGCATTTTTTTCGCTGTTTTCGGTATATGTTATCCTCCTGTTTTTTCTGAAATGGTCTATCAATGCATGATGAGCGGTGGTAAACAGATACGATTTGCTTTTGTCAGCTTTTAAATCGTGTCGTTTTTCCCACAACCTCATAAACGATTCTTGCACAAGGTCCTTGGACAACTCCCGGTCTTTTGTCTGTTTTAGCAAATACCTGTAAAGTCCGTCCGAATAATCATCCACACATCTGTTGTAATCTTTTACGGTCATATACCTTGCATAGGTTTTATTATTGACGGTTAAAGTAGCAAAAATGTTACAACGGATGAAAGTTTTTTTAATTGTTTTGTGTAAACCGTTGTTAAAAGTCTTGAAACCAAAAGTGTTGCTCAGTTGCAGGAAAGCAAAGCACGGGATTGAGTTAACAAACCGTAAATTGTTCTGCCGGAAGAGCATACAAGAATCTCTCCATTTGCATATTTTATCTTTTAATTGGCTTAATTAAACCTATTAAGCTGCGCAAATAACGTCTGTTGGCTTTTGTCTGTTATCTGCTCGTTGTTTTTTTTCCGGTTAATAGTGTTTCGTGTTGATATTCCGTTAGTTTTGTAAAAAAATAAAATATGATAACATTTTATGTTTCGTTACTGGTTTTTGCTGTGCTGACAATATATTTGGTATTGGTTTTGCTTTTCGGAATTATCGAGAAGCGGCAAAAACGTAATCCGTTCGGAATACAAGTGGGTAATTCACATCTTTATTTTGTATATCTTAACGAATGTATCAGGGTATCCTCCTTTTTTGCGTTTTATATACCCGTTACCCTTTTTGCGGCATATGAGTTGTTTTTGTATTATCAATAGAAATTCTATTTTCGCAGGAAATTTAATTCCGGAAAAAAATGGAAGATAATTACCGTCAGCGAGGATTGCGTCAAAAATTGGTTAATCATCTTAGGAAACAGGGAATACTTGACGAAAACATTTTATCTGCTTTTAACAGGGTTCCCCGCCATTGGTTTTTGGATTCCGCCTTTTTGGAACACTCGTACGAAGACCGCCCTTTTCCTATAGGTTCGGGTCAAACCATCTCACAGCCCTATACCGTTGCTTTCCAAACCGACCTTCTCGAACCCCGCAAAGGCGACAAAATATTGGAAATAGGCACAGGTTCGGGGTATCAGGCTTGTATATTGTGCGAACTCGGCGCCGAAGTGTTTTCCGTGGAAAGACAAAAAAAGCTCTATTTAAAGACAAAAAGATTCCTGGAAAAAAATTTCGATTATCCCGCACTACACCTCTTTTACGGCGACGGTTACAAAGGCTTACCGCAATACGCACCTTTCGACGGAATAATTATTACCGCCGGAGCTCCTGAAATACCGCAAACACTTATCGCCCAATTGAAACCGTCAGGAAAAATGATTATCCCCCACGGAAAAGGCGACCTGCAGGTTATGAAACGGATTGTCAAAAATGAAGACGGTACTCTTTCCATTGACGATTTCGGATTTTTCCGCTTTGTTCCCATGCTGAAAGATACGGGTGACGATTAACGGAAATATTTGTTTTTAAATTTTTTTAACATTTTAACAAATGGATAACCAATTATATAGAACAGGGCATTAGGTATAATGTTACCTAAATATTTGTTTTTTTAAAAAAAATATTACTTTTGCAAGGATTGAATGTGTATATTTACATATTCATATATAGTTTTTAACATAAACGAAAAATCATATCAGATAATCTTTACATCAATGATAATGAACAATTTCAATTCAATCAACTTTTTAATCGATAAAAGGTTGTTAACGAAGTTTCTGTTGTCTCTTTTATTGTTATTTTCATCAATGTTGTATTCCCAGACTGCCGAAGACGAGAAGAACTTTGCGCAGTGTAAGGCGTGTCATACCATTGGCGGAGGTAAATTGGTAGGTCCCGATTTAAAAGGGGTTACGGAAAAGCACAGCGAACAATGGTTGATAAAATTCATTCAAAATTCGCAGGCGCTAATTCAATCGGGAGATAAAGAGGCAATAAAGGTTTTTGAAGACAATTTTAAAATTCCCATGCCGGCACACAACCTAACCGACGAGCAGGTAAAAGGCATTTTGTCGTACATAAAAGCCGGAGGTAAAGTGGCGGGAGGAGAAAAGAAAACCGCCGCTGAAAATACCACAGCAGAAGCAAAACCCGCCGCCGTACAGCCACGGAAAGATTTTTCGCAACCGAGTATTGCCGCTAATATTGTTGAAGAACAGCGTCAAGGGCACCGCAATCTTGTTATTACCACAATTATTATGGTGATTTTAATGCTTATAAGCCTTGTTGACCTCTCGGCAACCCACTATTTAAAAGCAAAGTGGGTACATTACATAATTATTCTTTCGGCATTGTGGGTAGGAGGGGAGTTAATATATGTAGAAGCCGCCAACCTCGGCAGGCAGCAATACTACCAACCCGACCAGCCCATTTGGTTTTCGCATAAAGTACATGCCGGACAAAACCGGATAGATTGCGAATATTGCCACTTTACCGCCGAAACAAGTATGCATGCGGGCATTCCGCCGGCATCGGTTTGTATGAATTGTCACTCGCAAGTGAAAGAGGGAAAACAAACGGGTAAAAAAGAGATAGCCAAAATCTACGATGCAATAAACAACAATAAACCTATTGAGTGGATTAAGGTGCATAATTTGCCCGATTATGTCTATTTTAACCACGAACAGCATGTTAAAGTCGGAAAACTCGATTGTACCGAGTGCCACGGTAACGTGGAAGAGATGGACCAGGTAGCACAGGTACAACCTTTGAGCATGGGGTGGTGCCTCGATTGTCACCGTACCCACGAAGTTCAATTTACCGGCAATAAATTTTACGAGCAATACAAAAAATTGCACGAAGACCTCAAGTCGGGGAAAACCGATATAGTTACCGTAAAGATGATTGGTGGCGAAGATTGTCAAAAATGTCACTATTAATAATTGAAAGTTTTAATTAATTCCATTTTATAACATTATGGAGAAAAAATACTGGCAAAGTCTAAAAGAATACAAAGAGATTAATAAAGGAAAAGAGGGCGGCAGAGAAGCCATGCCTGAATTTTCAATCGAAGGTTTGGACGAATCCGAGATAAAAGGAAAATCGAGCCGGCGCGACTTTTTAAAAATGATGGGTTTTTCGGTGGGAGCCGTTGCCCTGGTGTCAAGTTGCCAGATGCCTGTCCGCAAAGCTGTTCCTTTGTTAAACCGTCCCAAAGAGTTAATACCGGGCGTGCCGAATTATTACGCTTCCACCTTTTTCGACGGCGACGAATATTGCAGCATTCTGATAAAAACCCGCGAAAGCCGTCCCATTAAAATTGAAGGAAACAAACTTTCGCCCCTGACAAAAAGCGGTACAACCGCAAAAGTTCAGGCTTCGGTGTTAAATCTTTATGACGACGAAAGATTAAAATCGCCTTTAAAAAACGGAAAGGTTTCAGCTTGGGCTGACATTGACAAAGAGATTAAGGGAAAACTCCGGATACTCAAAAACGACAATAAGGAAGTGGTGCTGCTTACATCAACAATAATAAGCCCCGCCACAAAAAAACTTATTAATGATTTTATAGCCGAATATCCCAACGTAAAATGGGTACAATACGATACATTGACAATGTCGGCAATGAGGAAAGCCAACGAAACCAATTTCGGAAAGGCAATAATTCCTTTTTACCGTTTTGATAATGCCGATGTCATTGCAGGATTTAATGCCGACTACCTCGGCACCTGGCTTATGCCGGTAACATTCTCCAAACAATTTGCCAAAGGTCGCAAAATAAAGGATGGGCAGAAAAAAATGTCGCGGCTTTACCAGTTCGAAACAAATATGTCGCTCACCGGTTCAAATGCCGATTACCGTTATCAAATAAAACCCTCCGAAGAGGCTGCCGTTTTACTTAATTTGTATAATGAAATTGCAAAGAAAACAGGTGCTCCACTTTACAATGCCCCTGAGGTAGATACCGATATAAGACCGGTTGCAAAGGATTTGCTCGGGGCAAAAGGTAAATCGCTTGTGGTTTCGGGTACTAACAACCTGGAAATTCAGTTGATTGTTAATGCCATAAATAACATTCTCGGTAACTACGGCAAAACCATCGACCTCAACTCTCCCGTTTATTTGAAACAGGGATTGGAGAACGAAATGAAAGGGGTTTTGGAGTCGTTGAATAACGGAAATGTTGGAGCAATTTTCTTTTACAATGTAAATCCCGTTTACGATTGCGTACATTCAGGCAAGCTGGCAAAAGCACTTAAAAAAGTGCCTTTGAAAGTGTCGTTTGCAACCACAAAAGACGAAACTGCAAGCTTGTGCGATTATGTTTGTCCCGATAACAATTATCTTGAATCGTGGAACGATGCAGAACCCGTAAAGGGATATTTCAGCGTTACCCAACCGGCTATACGTCCCATTTTCAATACCCGTCAGTTTCAAGATTCTCTGCTAACCTGGATGGGATTGGACGGTAAATTCCGTGATTATCTCGAAAACTATTGGAAAGAAAACCTTTTTGCTCTTCAAAACGAATATTCCGATTTCGGAAAATTTTGGTTTAAATGCAAACAAGACGGAGTATTTAACATTGAAAACAGGGAGCAACAAACATTTGAATACAAGGGGGTTGAACTAAAGGCGGATAAACCCCGTTCAAAAGGTATCGAATTGGCCCTTTACGAAAAAATTTCGATGGGTACCGGCAAGTATGCAAACAATCCTTGGCTACAAGAGTTACCCGACCCCATTACAACAGCTACTTGGGATAATTATGTTACCGTGTCGCCTTCGTTTGCGGGAAAACTGGGTTTGGAACAAGAAGATGTTGTAAAAATAAACGGAAAGATAGAACTTCCGGTATTGATACAACCCGGACAAACCGAAGGTACGGTGGGTATTGCTTTGGGTTACGGCAGGACTGCTGCCGGCAAAGTGGGAACGGGAATAGGAAAAAATGTAATTACGTTGCTGAATGTTTCGAAAGAGACGAAAAATCTCCTCGGAACGGTAGTAACCGTTGAAAAAACAGGAGACACTTATCCCTTGGCACTTACGCAAACCCACCATGTTATGGAGGGGAGACCCATTGTAAGGGAGACTGTTCTCGGCTCGTTTGTAAAAAATCCTGCTTCGGGAAACGAAGAGCATGAAAAGTTTTTGAAATCGGAAGATTTTTCTCTCTATCCCGAACCGCAATTCGAAGCTTTCCGCTGGGGGCTCTCCATCGACTTGAACAGTTGTACGGGATGTAGTAACTGCCTCATATCTTGTCAAGCGGAAAATAACGTTGCCGTTGTGGGCAAAGATCAGGTACGGCTCGGAAGAATAATGCACTGGATACGCGTTGACCGCTATTATTCCGAAATTGCCGATGATCCCGAAGTGTTCCATATGCCTGTTATGTGTCAGCAATGCGATAACGCACCTTGTGAAAATGTTTGTCCCGTTGCCGCTACCACCCATAGCGACGAAGGCCTTAACCAAATGGCATACAACAGATGTATTGGAACGCGGTATTGTATGAACAACTGTCCCTACAAAGTGCGCCGTTTCAACTGGTACGAATATGTTAACAACAACAGCTTCGATTACAACATGAACAGTGAATTGGGAAAACTCGTGTTGAATCCCGACGTAACGGTTCGCCAACGCGGTGTAGTGGAAAAATGTACATATTGCGTACAACGTATTCAGGAGAAAAAATTGCAGGCAAAGGCCGAAAACCGCGAATTGCGCGACGGCGATATTCAAGTGGCTTGTCAACAAAGTTGTCCCACCGACGCCATTACTTTCGGCAATTTGCAAGATAAAAACAGCGAAGTAAGCAAAAGTAACGATACCAAGAGAATGTACCACCTTTTGGAATCGTTGCATACATTGCCTACCACAAGCTATTTAACTAAAGTAAGAAATAAAAACGCATAATAAAAACAAGGTATTATGTATAATATTAAAGTTAGAGGGGTCTTAATTCAAGGTAATAAAAGTTACCACGATATAACCCGTGATATTACAAATCCTTTGTTGAGCAAAACAACACCGCTGTGGTGGTGGATAAGTGCCTTTTTGGCCAGTGTTATGCTTGCCTGGGGAGTTTGGGGTTTTTATAATACAATTGTCGTTGGAATAGGCACTTGGGGTTTGAACAACAGTGTCTCGTGGGGATGGGCTATCATCAACTTCGTTTGGTGGATTGGTATAGGACATGCCGGAACGGCATTCTCCATATTCCTTTTGGTATTGCATCAAAAGTGGAGAACGTCGATAAACCGTGCCGCCGAGGCAATGACGATTTTTGCCGTAATGGCTGTGGGAATGTTCCCGTTGATACATATGGGGCGCATATGGAACGGATTTTTCATATTTCCTTATCCCAACACGAGAGGACCTTTGTGGGACAACTTTAACTCTCCGCTATTTTGGGATGTTACGGCAATAAGTACATATCTTACCGCCTCGTTTCTGTTTTGGTATGTGGGAATGATGCCCGACTTTGCAACCATAAGGGAAAGAACAACCTCCAAAATAAAGAAAAAAATTTACGGTATTTTGAGTTTCGGTTGGTTGGGTAACGCCCGCGGGTGGTTGCGTTTCGAATCGGCAGCTTTGCTCATGGGAGGCCTTACGGCTCCTTTGGTAATATCGGTACACTCAATTGTGGCAACCGACTTTGCAGCAGGTATAGTGCCGGGTTGGCATTCAACAATTTTCCCGCCTTTCTTTGTGGTAGGTGCAATATTTTCGGGTTTCTCTATGGTGCTTACCATGATGATTATTGTACGCAAAGTGTATAAATTCGAAGAGTATGTTACCCAAAGCCATCTCGATGCCATTACACGAATACTAACATTCGTGTCGTTAATAATGGGTGTGGCTTATATTTCCGAAATTTTTATTGCCTGGTATTCCGATTCGCCATACGAAATGTTTGTGTTTTTCCACAACAGGGCAAGCGGTGAATATGCTTTCGAGTATTGGGCAATGATTTTGTTTAATGCCATAATTCCTCAACTGTTCTGGTTTAAGAAAATCAGGAAAAACGTTGCAATTGTATTTATTATTAGTATTCTTATCAATGTGGGAATGTGGTACGAAAGGTTTGTTATTGTTGTTACATCCCTTTCGAAAACATTTTTGCCTTCCACGTGGCACAACTATTATCCTACAGCTACCGAAGTGGCAATATATGTTGGAACTATAGGATTTTTTATTCTCGGCGTATTGCTGTTCCTCCGTTTCTTGCCGATTATGGCTGTCAGCGAACTCAAAGGTATTAATAAAGAAACCAGTATTGTAACTGAAAAACCGGAAAATCATGAATAATCAAAATCAAATTTTGGGTGTTTTCGACGACCCCGATGTGGTTACCGATGCAGTAAGCGAACTTGTAAAAAACAACATTCGTATTAAAGATGTTTATTCTCCTTTTCCGCTCGAACATGTATGGGAGTTGTTGAAAATGAAAACGCGTCTCCCTTATGCCACGTTTTTGTACGGAGCATTCGGAACGGCATCGGTATTTGCATTTCTGTATTGGACGTCGGTGATAAATTACCCCTTGATTTTCGGTGGTAAACCGACAAACTCATTGTCCTTTGTAGTTATTATGTTTGTGCTTACCATATTGTCGGGAGTGATTTTTACACTGGGTACCTATTTGGTACGCGAAAAAATGTGGCCGGGAAAAAAAGTGGAACTCCCCGATAACGGTTCAATGGACGACAAATTTGTAATTGTCATCGAAAAAGATAAAAATATGGACGAAAGTGCCGTGAATAATATCAATGAATTGTTAAAGAAAAGCGGTGCCATTGAAGTTAAATAGGGCTTTAAAACCAGAAAAATTTATAAGATGAAAAACAGAATAATTCCTTTTTTGCTTTTGTTGATAGTAGTGGGATTATCTTCCTGCATAAGGGATAAAAACAATCCCGGGTATGCATATATGGCCGATTACGATATGTATTTTTCAAAATACGATAAGGCTTATGCTCCAAGTGATGTTTTGCCTAACGGACAGGTAAACCAACCTTCACCCGAAGGCAGCGTTGCAAGAGGTGCCGAATATTATCCCTACAACCCCAAAAGTATTGTCGAAAAAGTTGCCGACCAGGAAAAAGCCGGCAAAGAGCTGGTAAATCCCGTTACTCCCGACAATAAAAACTTGGCGGAAGGAAAAAGACAATATGAAATATTTTGTATGGATTGCCACGGTGCCGACGGAAAAGGTAACGGACACCTTTATGCTGCAAAACTTTTCCCTGCCCGCCCGCGCGATTTAACATCTTCTTATGTGCAGGATATGCCCGACGGTACAATTTACTATATTATTACCGAAGGTTCCGTTTCGGGTTTAATGGGACCCCACGGAGTCCAAATCACTCCCGATAACCGCTGGAAAATAGTGAATTATATACGCACATTAGGAAAATAATTTTAAACCGGTATAAAAATTTATTCTCATGGATAATAAACTTCATATAAGCAAGACGTTTAAATATGTTGCATATATACTAATAGCAATAGGACTTGTTACCGTTGGCGTTGGTTTTTTTGCCGGCGATGTACAAAGAACATGGTCTAACCTGTTGTTGAATAATGCAATATTTTTGTCCTTAACACTTGGCGGGCTCTTTTGGCTGGCCTTGCAAGCCATAGCTCAAGCAGGTTGGTCGTCGGCTTTTTTGCGTGTGCCTCAAGCTTTGACATGTTACCTTATTGTCGCTTTTCTGTTGTGGATTTTGCTTTTCCCCGGACTGTCGCACATGTTCCATTGGGCTCAACATCACGGTGAAACCATCGACCCGGTTTTGGCTCACAAAGCTCCCTATCTTAACGTTCCATTTTTTATAGGACGTACGGTGCTGTTTTTTGTTCTTTGGATTGTAATTGCAATGCGAATCAGAAAATTATCGATTACCGAAGATACCGTCGGTGGTGTCGAACTGTTTAAAAAAGCCGAGTTCATGTCGAAAGTTTTTATCTTCGTTTTTGGTATAAGTTCATTGTTTTTCGGTATAGATTGGATAATGTCGCTCGATTATCACTGGTACAGCACGCTTTTCTCAATTAAGTTCTTTGTTTCGTCGTTTTACCACGGCTCGGCATTAATTGTATTTGTGGTGATAATATTGAACAAATTGGGGTATTTCCCGTTTTTAACAAAAGCACACCTGCACGATTTTTCGAAATATATCTTCATGCTTAGCATAATGTGGGGATATATGTGGTTTATTCAATATTTCCTTATTTGGTACGGAAATATTCCCGAAGAGACATCATATTATTACATGAGAAGAGAGGAGGGCTTTCAGGGTCTTTTCCTTGCCGAAATATTTATCAACTGGCTCTTTCCTTTCCTCTTTTTAATGTGGAACAGGTTGGCAAAAAATGCAACCGCCTTGTTTATTACGGCCATTGTACTGTTTGTGGGGCAATATATAGAGTATTACAATGCCATTACGGCCGAAATAGTACACAAGGTAGTATTCGGTTTCCCCGAAATAGGAACCTACCTCGGTTTTGCAGGTATATTTATTCTGGTAGGGGCTTACTCTTTGGCAAAATATCCTTTGGTGCCCAGAAATCATCCTTATCTTATCGAAAGTATTAAGGAAGAGGATATCGAAGAATTTTATTAATATGAATACAAAAAGACATATTATACAATAGCCCGGTTTTACGGGCTATTTTTTTTTCTATTTTGCGGCATATCATGGAGAACAAAACGGCACCGCTTATTAAAGTCAAAAGGACGTTACAATCGTACAGTATTGATGTTGTAGCGGGTTCGCTTGCAACGGGACTGTTTGCGGTAAAATGGTGTGGCGTGACAATGCAGCCGGCTTGGTGGTTTATCCTTGCCATAGCTGTTTGGATAATATACACTGCCGACCACATAATAGATTCGTTATCGAAAAAAGAGACATCTTTGATTTACCGCCACAAAATCCATTATGTTTTTAAATATAGGTTAATGGCGCTCGTTATTGTGTCGGGAATATCGGCATTGTTATTAAGTGTGATATTTCTCGATAAAAAAACTCTTTTGGCGGGAACGGTTTTGGGTTTTGTGGTTTTTCTTTACCTGATAGCGGTATCAATTTCGGGCAAAAAGGCTGCATATTTTTTCAAAGAATTTTTTATCGCATTGATTTACGTGGCGGGAATATGGCTCTCCCCGTTGATTAACTCGCAAAACAAAATGTCAATGCCGACGGTAGCCTTGCTTTTTGTTTTTGTATTGCTTGTTTTGGCCGAAGGATTAACGGTTTCCGTATATGAAATGGATATGGATAAAGCCGACAATCAAAAAAGTTTCGCCTTGAAATACGGTGCGGCCGCCACAAATAATTTTGTTGTTGCGGTATTGTTGTTGGCATTTGCAATTTCGCTATATTTCGTATTGAAACTTTCGGATTCCCACAAAAGGTATTTTTTTGTTATAACGTCGATAATGGATGTCATGTTGTCCGGATTGTTGGTATTTAAAAAATATTTCAAAAAAGGTAACCGTTACCGTAGCCTTGGCGAAACCGTTTTTTGGTTGCCGGCCATTATTGTTTGGCTGTAACGGTTTTGCCCTCTTGCTGACACCTGTTTGTATTTGCTTTAAATTGGAAGCTCTGTTTTGTGTATTGTACTTTTATATGCACCAAGAAGAAAGGAACATACTATTATTGCCTGACTCCGCATGAAAGAAATTAATGTATATTTGTTATCTTATTAAAAATGATTTGGTATGTTGAAAAAAGCGAAAGAGGCAGCCGAATATATCCGTAAAAGTGGTATTTATCAAGTGGAAACGGCAATAATATTGGGAACGGGTTTGGGAAAATTGGTAAACCGTTTGGACGTGGAAGTTGTTTTGGATTATAAAGATATTCCTCATTTTCCCGTTTCAACGGTCGAATTTCATTCGGGTAAATTATTGTTCGGTACTATTGAGGGTAAAAAGGTACTTGTGATGAACGGACGGTTTCATTATTACGAAGGTTACAGTTTAAAAGAGATAACATTTCCTGTAAGAGTGATGAAACTTTTGGGAGTAAAAAACCTGCTTGTCTCCAATGCGGCCGGTGCCGTTAATTTGTCGATGCCCCCGGCTTCGTTAATGGTAATTGACGACCATATTAACATGCTTCCCGGCAATCCGTTGGTGGGCAAAAATTATGATGAGTACGGTCCGCGTTTTCCCGATATGAGTCGCCCGTACGATCCCGAATTTATAGATATTATGGAAACGGTTGCCGAAAACGAAAATATTCCATTAAACAAAGGTGTTTATGTGGCATGGATTGGCCCCAGTTTGGAAACAAGAGCCGAATACCGTTTTATTAAGGTAATGGGTGCCGATGCCGTGGGAATGTCAACGGTTCCCGAAGTTATTGTCGCAAACCACCAGAATATGCGTGTTGCTGCCGTTTCGGTAATAACCGATATTTGTGACCCCGACAATCTTAAACCCGTTGATATAAACGATATTTTGAAAAACGCTGCCAAAGCCGAAAAAGATTTGATAAAACTTTTTCAAGGGCTTATTAAAAAGTTGTAATAAAAATAAACATTCTAACTTAATGTGTAACCCATGGCACTTAAATTAACTTTCCCTTCGCTTATTATTGATAGTATTGAAAAAAACAGAAACAGACCTGCACTGGCACTTGTAGGCGAAACCCCTATTACTTATGCCGAAATGCACAGCAGAATAAATTCGGTAATGGCTTTTCTCGAAAAACTCGGTATTGGTAAAAACGATAAGGTTGCCATATTGAGCACTAATATGCCGCACTGGGGTATTGCATATTTTAGCGTGGTTTTTACGGGTGCCGTTGTGGTGCCGTTGTTGCCCGATTTCAGTAACGACGAGATAAAAAACACCTTGAAACATTCGGGTGCAAAAGCCGTTTTCGTCTCAAAAGGATTAATCTCAAAATTGCCCGAAAGAGGAATCCCCGCTTTAAAATACAAGATAGCAATTGAAAACTTCGAACTTGCGGGGAGTGACGGAATAAGGTTCGAACATGGCGAAAAACCTAAGAAAAAATACATAATAGAAGAAGACGATTTGGCGGCAATAATTTATACCTCGGGAACAACGGGAAAGTCGAAAGGGGTTATGTTGACGCATAAAAACATATGTTTTAATGCGGTGAAATCAAGAACAATACAAACTATTTTGAATACCGACAGGTTTTTATCCGTTTTGCCGTTGTCGCATACTTACGAAAACACCATAGGTTTTGTTTTACCCTTAATTAACGGAGCTTCCGTCTATTATTTGGACAAAACCCCTTCTCCGTCGGTATTGATTCCCGCACTGCAAAAGGTTAAACCCACGGTGATGCTTACCGTACCGTTAATTATCGAAAAAATATACAAATCGAAAGTCTTACCCGCATTCAAAGAGAGCAAAATTTTAAATAAACTGTACGGATATACGCTGACAAGAAAAATTCTTAACCGAAAGGCCGGAAAAAAACTCATGAAAACTTTCGGTGGCGAGTTGAAATTTTTCGGTATCGGAGGTGCAAAACTCAATGAAGAGGTTGAAAAATTTTTGATAGAGGCTAAGTTCCCTTATGCCATAGGATACGGTTTGACGGAAACAGCTCCTTTGCTTGCCGGTTTCGGCCCGTTTAAAGGTAAATTGCAGTCGGCGGGAAAAGCTCTCGAAGGCGTCCAACTGAAAATTCATAATCCCGATAAAGAGAGCGGTGAAGGAGAAATACGTGCAAAAGGCGACAATGTTATGAAAGGTTACTATAAAGAGCCTTCGCTTACAAAACAGGTTATTACACCCGACGGCTGGTTCTGTACCGGTGATTTGGGAATTATTGACGAAGACGGTTTCCTCTTTATTAAGGGGCGATTGAAAAATGTTATTATCGGCTCGGGAGGAGAAAATATTTATCCGGAAGAGATAGAATCGGTGATAAATAATTTCAAACACGTTGTCGAATCCATTGTAATAGAGCAAAAAGGTAAACTTGTGGCGCTGGTTCATTTCGACAGAGACGATATTAAACGCAAATACAACGAAATAAAAGAGGGTATTGTCGATATCGAAACCAAATGTAAAGAGATTGTTAACGAGTTGAAAGATTTTGTTAATTCGAAAGTTAACAGATTTTCCAGAATCTCAAAAGTGGAACCCCATAAAGAGGAGTTCGTTAAAACGGCTACAAAAAAGATTAAGAGATTTTTATATAAAAAAGAGAAGGAGGTGTAATATGGATTTTACAAAACCCATGTTCAAGAACAAAGAGCTTGAAAACAGAGTGATTGTTGTGACGGGCGGAGGCTCGGGACTCGGCAAATCTATGAGCCGTTATTTTCTTGAACTCGGCGCAAAAGTGGTGATAACTTCACGTAAGTCGGAACGTCTCGAACAAACGGCGGAAGAATTGAAAACAATAACCGGAGGGGAAGTGTTGCCGGTGCAGTGCGATGTCCGTGACTACGGTCAGGTGCAAAAAATGCTGGAAACAGCAATAGGGAACTTCGGTAAGGTAGATACGCTTGTTAATAATGCCGCAGGTAACTTTATAAGTCCTACTGAACGCCTCTCGGCTCATGCTTTCGACACAATTATCGACATAGTTCTAAAGGGTTCGAAAAATTGTACATTGGCATTTGCCAAACATTGGATATCCGAGAAACAAAAAGCTGTGGTATTAAATATAGTGACAACTTACGCCTGGACGGGAAGCGCTTACGTTGTGCCGTCGGCAGCGGCAAAAGCGGGAGTGTTGGCAATGACCCGTTCGTTGGCGGTGGAATGGGCTAAGTATAACATCAGGTTGAATGCAATTGCCCCGGGACCTTTTCCCACAAAAGGTGCTTGGGACAGACTTTTGCCGGGCGATTTGAAAGAAAAATTCGATGTAACTAAAAAAGTCCCTCTGCGACGGGTAGGCGAACACCAGGAACTGGCTAACCTCGCCGCATACCTTATTTCCGACTTCTCGGCTTATATCAACGGCGAAGTTATTACCATCGACGGCGGAGAATGGTTGCAAGGAGCCGGCGAGTTTAACATGCTGGAAAAAATCCCCGCACATTTATGGGATATGCTGGAAAGTATGATTAAAAATAAAAAGTAACGGTAAATTTTTACAAAATCAAAAAGGAAGATATGCACCCGCAAACTGCAACGGCGAATTTTTACTTTGCCAATCCGGCGACGAACTGCCGGAAGTGGATAAAACAATTTATTGAAAGCATTGAACGGACAAACAATAAACAATATTGAGATGAGAGTTTTTCATAACGATAAATTGTTGATACTGAATACCGGTGATTTTTCCGGTTATCCATCCAATTTCGCTTTGCGGATAAAAACAAAAAAAGAGCTTGCACGTTTTGTTAAAGGTTGGCTAAGTTTAAAAGAGTCGGAAGATATTATTGTTTTCGGCTATCAACAGGGCAATTTGCTCAAAGATTTTATTTCACTTTTTAAATTTGTCGAAGCTGCCGGAGGTGTTGTCAAAAACAATGACGGCGAAACCCTCTTTATTCGCAGGTGGGACATGTGGGATTTGCCGAAAGGGAAAATGGAAAAAGGAGAAACCCCCGGACAAACCGCTCTGCGCGAAGTAAAAGAGGAAACAGGTTTAAAAGAGGTTGATATAGTTCGAAAAATCACGGAAACATATCACATCTATTTCGATAAACCGCCCTACTATCTTAAACTGTCACATTGGTATTTGATGACAACAAAACAAAAAAACGGATTGATTCCCCAGATCGCCGAAGATATTACCGGAGTTGTTTGGCTGGACAGGGAACAGTGTAAAAAAGCCTTCTCCGAAACTTACCGCACTTTGCGCGATATGCTTGAAGATGAAGTTTGCTAATTTTTTTTAAAACAGTAAATTTTATGAAAATGAAAACTGCAATATTTCCCGGCTCGTTCGACCCCATTACTTTGGGGCACGTTTCGTTAATCAGGAGAGCAATACCCCTGTTCGACGAAATAATTGTTGCCATTGGGGTTAATTCCGAAAAAAAACAGATGTTCAAACCTGAACAGAGGCGCAAATGGATTGACGAAATATTTTTAAACGAACTGAAAGTTAAAACGGATATTTTTACCGGTCTTACCGTCGATTTTTGCCGGGAAAAAAAGGCTTCGTATATTTTGCGCGGGTTGCGTACAGCCGCCGATTTCGAATTTGAACGTAGTATAGGACAAATTAATAAAAAACTATATCCCGAAATAGATACCGTATTTTTACTTACCGAACCCGAATATACTCCCGTTTCCTCCTCAATAGTTCGCGAAGTGTTGAGGTACGGCGGCGACATAAGCTCTATGGTCCCCGGTGTGGTGCTGCGGGATGTTAAAAATAATTTGTAATATTGTTGTCGTTTCGGCAATAATTATGAATAGAAATTCGTACCCTTTTGTGCGTTACACCCTCTCTTTAATAAGCGGCATATTGCTTGCTTACTGTTTTCCCTTTGTTAACAAAATACCCTTGGCTTATCAGTTTGCTTTTCTCTTTATTGCTGTTGCCGTAACGCTGTTTTTCACCTTCTACCTTAAATCGTACCGTTATAGATGGCTGAACGGTTTGTTTGCAGGCTTGTCGTTTGCCCTTGCGGGTATTTTAATTACCGGAGTTAAACTAAACGGAAACCAAGACAAAAACTTCTTTGAAACAAAAAGGCTTTTTTTGGGTGAAATTGTTGCCGAACCCGCCCTCAACCAAGAGTCGGTAAAAGCAATGATGTCTGTTGCTCCTGTTGACGACAGCCTGAAAAAAATTGCCGCGCCCGTAAAAGCTCTCCTCTTTTTCAACAGAGACTCCATTTCCGAAAACTTGCGCCCTGGCGATATCCTTTTGTTTTATGCAAGTCTTCGTAGTCCCGAACCTCCGAAAAATCCCAACTCTTTTAACTATAAAAATTTTCTGAAACAAAAGGGAATTTACTACATTTCGTTCGTAAACACCGCTAATGTCATCAAAACGGGCAACTCCGGAAGATTTGTATATTTCCCTTACCGTCTTCGCAAGAAGCTTCTTAATGTCCTGAAAAATAACGGTATAACGGGGAAGGGGTTTTCGGTGGCATCGGCAATATTACTCGGTTACGATAAACTTATGGATGCATCTACCCTGCAAAACTATTCGGGCGCCGGAGCGGTACACGTTTTATGTGTATCGGGATTGCACGTGGGTATCATATATCTTGTTTTCGGATTCCTGTTCTCTTTCCTCCGGAAAACAAAAAAAGAGCGTATAATGAAAGCCGTTGTTTTATTGTTTATTATTTGGTTTTATGCTGTTATTACCGGACTGGCACCCTCCGTTTGGCGTGCTTCGGTTATGATATCACTTTTTATTGTTGGCAACAGTTTGAAGCGTGAATTAAACCCTTACAACACTCTTGCCGCATCGGCTTTTATTATGCTTTTTATAAATCCCTTGTTGCTTTTCGACGTGGGATTTCAACTGTCGTACGCAGCGGTATTGGGCATTTTGATATTTTACAAGCCTGTCTATTCAATCTTTTATTTTCAAAACAAAATAGTTGACACGTTTTGGTCTGTAATTGCCGTCTCAATATCGGCACAGGCGGGAGCTTTTCCGCTTGCGGCGCACTATTTCCATACTTTTCCGCTATATTTTTTACTGACGAATTTGGCGGTTTTCGCTCTCGCATACGTCATCATTATTGCGGGTATGCTGTTTTTTATCTTCTCTCCCCTGAAATTCATCGCCTCAATTCTCGGAACGTTTCTCTCCTCAACGGTCTATTTAATGAACCTGATTGTAAAATTCGTTTCATCGTTACCCCATGCCCAACTACAAAACCTGTATTTCCCATGGTTTAAAACCGCAACCGTTTACGCACTGATGTTAACCCTCTTTTTCTGGCTCTGGAAAAAGAGGGCGGAATATTTGCGGTACATTCTTCTAAGCCTTCTGTTACTTGCCGGTTTTCAAACCGTTATCAAGTGGAAAAGACTGACGCATTCCGAATTAATAGTTTTCAATAGTCCCTGCGGTTGTGCCGTTGATGTAAATCGCGGCGAAAACCATCTGTTATTAACCGACTCGTCGCTTTTTTCCAACCCCCCGACTCTCAATTATGCGGTTTCGGGATATTTGTTGCATAACGGTTTGAACAAAAACCTGACGGTTCTCGATACGGGAAATTATAAAGGCGATTTTTTTATTTACCGCAATGGGTTTTTAGCGTTTAAAAACACAAAAATTTTTATTGCCGGAAACAAAACGGGATATTTCCCCCGTTTAAACCCTGTAGTTGGCGTCGATTTCCTTATTCTCAACGGCATGCCTCCCGCCAGGTTGAAACAGATTAAAAACAGCCTCGATTTTAAACATGTCGTTATTCCCGCATCCTATTCAAAATACCAAAGCAAAAAGGCGAAAGAAATATTAAAAAGTCTAAATGTTTCGTGTTATGATATTGCTTGCAACGGGGCTTTTGTCTTTCAAAACGGTAAACGGTAATTTGATAATAATATTCAGGGCGGCTTACGGGCTGTCCGCTAATAGTCCTCGGCGGCACCATTATTCAGCTACGGCGTTTTCAGGGGCTTCCTCACGTCAGCCCTGCCTCCGCCTGCTTCATTAATGCTGCCGCCTGCGGGCTGCCGCTTCCATCCCTGCCGCATCCTCCCCGCTGTTTATCAACACCCGCATCATGCAAGCTGCCTTTTTTACCTTTTCCGCTTCAATTGAAATAAAAGGATATTATTACTTAATTTTGCTGAAAAAAAATAATATGCGCATAGATATAATTACCATATTTCCCGAAATGTTTCAAGGACCTTTCGACCATTCTATCATTAAAAGGGCACGGCAAAAAAAACTTGTCGATATCCACCTTCACCAGCTACGCGACTTTGCCTCAGGCAAGCACAAAAAGGTTGACGATTATGCCTTTTCGGGAGGTGCCGGAATGGTAATGATGATAGAGCCGGTAGTAAAAGCCGTTGAATGGCTGCAAAGTCAACGAAAATACGACGAAATCATTTATACCAGTCCCGACGGCGAATTGCTCGACCAGCCTATGGCAAACAGCCTCTCCACTCTCGAAAACATAATTATCCTTTGCGGACATTACAAAGGTATTGACGAACGAATTCGCGAACATATTATAACTAAAGAGATTTCCATCGGCAATTATGTCCTTTCGGGAGGCGAACTCGCCGCCGCCGTCATTACCGATGCTTTGGTGAGGCTTATCCCGGGAGTGTTGGGAAACGAAGTGTCGGCTTTAACCGATTCGTTTCAAAACAACCTTTTGTCTCCACCGGTTTATACTCGACCACGCGATTTCAGAGGGTGGAAAGTCCCCGAAGTTCTCCTTTCCGGAAACGAACGCCTTATTGAAGAGTGGAAGTACGAACAAGCCTTAAAACGTACCGGCAAAAGAAGACCCGGACTGTTGCGCTGATTAAACCGTCTTTTGCATCCCGGGTTTTGTACAAAAAACACAAATACAAAACAGGTGGAGAGATTGACTAAAAATCCGGTAACATTTGATAAAACAAGCGTATCGGCGCAAACACGTAAGTTTTTATTAATAACAATGTTCAAAGGCTTTCCACGGAATACCCTGCCTGTTATTCTGTTTATATGTAAATGATGCCGGCAAACATATTGCTCTAAAAGAGAGTTACATGATTTTTAAATCCCGGTTGTCTTAAATAATCGAAAATTTCAACTAATATCTCCATATGTTAAATTCGCACCGAAAAAGCATTACCTTTGCCGCCCTGAATTATTAACGAAAGAATAGATTTTGAATTTTAACTCAATGGGCTTGTCGCCCGAACTTATCCGCGGGATTGCCTCCCTCGGGTTCGAAACTCCCACTCCCATCCAGCAGAAAGTTATTCCTGTTGTTCTTGAATCGGATAACGATATTGTGGGTCTGGCACAAACCGGAACGGGAAAAACCGCCGCTTTCGGATTGCCGGTAATAGAACATACCGATATCTCGGAAAACAATGTGCAGGCACTGATAATTACTCCCACAAGGGAGTTGTGTATTCAGATTGCCAACGATATGGAAAACTTTTCGAAGCATATTAAAGGTGTGAAAATTGCAGCTGTTTACGGAGGTGCCAATATTGACCTGCAAATTAAACAGTTAAGAAAAGGTGTGCATATTATTGCCGCCACACCCGGCAGAATGCTCGATTTGATAAAACGGAAGGTTGCCGATATATCACATATTAAAACGCTGGTACTTGACGAAGCCGACGAAATGCTTAATATGGGGTTTCGCGATGAACTCGATGCCATTTTGAAAAATGCACCGCAAGAGAGAAGAACTTTGCTCTTTTCGGCAACAATGCCTCGCGAAGTTGCACGTATTGCGCAAAATTATATGCATAACCCGTTGGAAATTACCGTTGGCAAACAAAATTCTGGTGCCGAAAATGTACGTCATGTATATTATCGTGCACATGCCCGCGACCGCTATTTGGTTTTGAAACGTATAGCTGATATTAACCCCGACATTTACGGTATCGTTTTTTGCCGTACCAGACTCGAAACCAAAGAGGTTGCCGAAAAACTGATTAAAGACGGTTACAATGCCGACGCTTTGCACGGTGATTTGTCGCAGTCGCAACGCGATCAGGTTATGAAACGTTTCAGAAACCGCTCAATACAGATGCTGGTAGCTACCGACGTGGCAGCCCGAGGCTTGGATGTGAGCGATATTACGCACATTATTAATTATAACCTTCCGCAAGAACTCGAAATTTATACCCACCGCAGCGGACGTACCGGCAGGGCGGGAAAATCGGGAGTGTCCATTGCTATTATTAATTACAAAGAGGCAGGTAAAATAAAACAGATAGAAAAGGCATTAGGTAAAAAATTCGAGAAAAAACTTATCCCCACAGGTGACCAAATTTGTAAAAAACAACTTTTTAACCTTATTGACAAAATGGAAAGGGTTCAAGTGGACGAGGAACAGATAGCTCCTTTTATGGATACTGTTAACAAAAAATTGGAGTGGCTGTCAAAAGAGGAAATTATCAAACGGTTTGTCTCATTGGAGTTTAACCGTTTTACCGAATATTACAAAAATGCTCCCGACCTCAACAAAAAAGCCGAAAATGAAGAGAGAACAAACTCTAATCCGGTAAAAAAAGAACGCCGCCGTAACCGCGAAAAAGGAAATTTTGCCCCCCTTCTTGTAAATATCGGTAAAAAAGATGGTGTTTCACCTAAAAATATTATTGGTATTATTAACGACTATACGCGTAATCGTGATATTAACATTGGAGATATCAATATAAAAGAATCTTTTACGGTATTTGAAGTGGGCGAAAAATACAAAACCCGTGTCTTGAAATCGTTGAACGGCAAAAAATACAAAGGACGTAAATTGAGTGTGGATTTTGCCGCCAAACAGGAAAAAGGTAAAAATAAACATTGAAAAAATATTTTACCGCTTTCACGGTTCCGAAATGTTATCTGTAGCCGTTTACAGGCATTTTTAGTTTTTATTTGTTTGCTTTACAGCACGGCATTTCCGCTAACTATGCTTAAAAGTGAAAAAGGTGTTTGCTCCGAAATTCCAAATGGTAACAATTACCGTTGCTATGGCTTTGGCCAAATAAAAATTCATTTTTAGCTTTTCGTTCAACAACCAAATAATGAAAGTGTTAAGTGCCAATCCTATTAATGAAATCGCAAAAAATTCTGAATATTCAAGAATTACATCGGGATTGGTGCTTTTATAGGTCCATATCCGGTTTAAAAAATAGTTTGATGTGGCGGCAGTACTGAAACCTATGGCATTGGCAATAAATTTCGGAAAATGTATTCGCTCTTTAAAAAGCCATGTGAGTCCGAAATCGACAAACAAACCGCTGAAACCAACAATGGCAAATTTGATGAATTTTGTTAAAAAGGCAATATTGAAAATGTTCTCTCCGCTCATTTTGTGGTGTAAAAAAATTGAAGTTAAAACTATATAAATGTCAATTTAAGTATAACCGTTGCCTTTAAAGAGATATGTTTAAAATCCGTTTTATGCTTCTTATTCCAACCAGGGATCCATATTGGTGTTTGTGCTGGCGTAAATATCGGTATTGGTATAACGCAGAATGGTTTTAATCATCTCTATCTCTGTTTTAACCTCTTTGTTTTCCGGTTCTTTCTCAAGAATGTGGTAATAATCGTTTAATGCTTTTCCGTACTCGTTCAGTTTGTAATAAATGGCAGCTCTTTTTTTATAAAGCTCAATGTTGTCCGGGTTTTTCTTTATATTCTCGTTTATCGTTGTCAACTCCTGTTTTATGTCGTTTTTTTCTGTCATTTTATCTTTTTTTTTCAGAGTGTAAAAATATTTAATTTCTTGTAAAAACAGGATTGTTCTCGTTTTCGGTAAGTCTGTCGTTATAGTAGTACCCGTCGTAATCGAACAATTTAAGATTGCCGGGATTTCCAATCCTGTTGGTTATTATGAATCTTGTCATCAATCCCCTTGCTTTTTTCGTGTATATGGTAACTGTTTTGTAACTGCCGTTTTTATACTCTTTAAATTCTGGAGTAATTATTTCGGCGTTAAGGTTTTTTACGTTTATGCTTTTGAAATATTCGTTCGAAGCCAGATTTACCAGAACATTATCACCCTGTTTTACAATGGCATTTTTTATGCTGTTTGTTATTGTCTCTTTCCAAAAGTCATACAAATTTTTAAAACCCGGCAATTCCCATCTCAAACCCATTTCCAACCGGTAAGGTTGTATCATGTCCAACGGCTTCAAAGTGCCGTAAAGTCCGCTCAAAATGACAAGGTGTTTTTGTGCGTACGAAATATCCGGAGCGGTAAGGGTTTGGGCGTCCAATCCGTGAAAAACTTCACCCTTGTATGCGAATATTGCTTGCAATGAATTTTTACGCGTAAAATTTGTACTCCATTGCTGAAAGCGTTCAAAATTTAAGAGGGCAAGTTTCGGGCTGATATTCATCAATTCCGCCAATTCTCTTACCGTTTTCTCTTTAAGTTTGTCAACAAGAATTTTGCTTTTGCCGGTATGTTCGGGCAAAGTAAAATTGCTTGTGGCGCTTTTTGCCTGAATATCAATCGTTTTTGTCGGCGAAAGTATTATAAGCATGTGATTTTCTTTTTGTTACCACCATTTTTGAGCGCCGCCGGGCATAACGGTGAAAATCCTCTCTTCTTTGTTTGAATCTTTTTTTACAAGCCATAGAAGGGCGTTTCCGGGAACCGAAAATCTCAACGGCATATCCTTTTTTGCTTTGGCGGTTCCCAGTTTTTTCCACTCTTTGTCCCAATAGTAAAGTGTGTATGGAGTACCTTTTTTAAACGATGTTATCCTTATTTCGTCGGTGGCTTTTCGTGTTACCTTTTTTGTGGTGGAATACAATTTTACGTTTATTAATTTTGTGGTGTCCGGTTTCAATGGAATTTGTTTGCCGTTGTTGTCGAGAATAAATGGTTCTCCCGCGGGAATAAGCTTTCCGTTTTTGTAATATGCTGGCAAATACACTATGTCTCCTCCCATATCGCTGAAAAGAGCACTGTTGTTTTCTATTTTCCCCCAGTGTATGGCTTTCCATTCACCCGAATTGAATACTGCCAAATATGCATAATTGATGCTGTCGGGTTGCGGGTAAGTAAAATCGACCTTTACTTGAAAAACGGGAATATATTCCTTTGTGACGTCAATATAGTTTTTGCCCGACAACCAACGCGGAACCTTTTCCCAATAAGGTTTTATCATGGCAAGGCAGTTGTTTTGCACGGCAAATGTTTTTCTGTAAACTTTTGCCTTTTTGTTGTTCAACCGGTATTCGCCGGGATTTGCTCCGTCGCCCATGAAAATTACCACTTTCCCGTTTCTGTCTATCAGAGCGTTCCATGCATGGTTGTTGCCGGTATTGGGCCAGGCGGGTGTGTAATCGCTCATTACCGCTATCCCTTGCGAACGCATTGCATAAATGGCAAGGTTTGTCATATCTTCGCACCTCCCACGTTTATATTCCAACATCTCGTCAAGACCCAAATCGGTGGGGTGCCTGTAAAATATCGGATCGAAAGAATACCACCGTTTTATTTCGTTGTTAATTAAAACGGCAGCCTCCACAGGGTCGCTTTTGTCGGTTATCGAGTCTGAAACCCAACCGTATTTTTCAAAAAAGTATTGACGCCACTCTTCCAACGGCTCATTGCTGCCACGGTACGGCAAAACATATTCGCAAAATTGATCGAACGTCAAAAAGTCAGACCATGGCTTTTCCCATGCCTCAAAAGCCAAATCAATGTTTGTTTTTAAAAAATCGTAACCGATGGATTGAAGATCGTAAATTACGGTGTCGCGTATGTAATCCAGCTTGCCCCTTTTTTTCTCTGTCGAATCCCATGCCGCAACCATTGTTTTGTAATCGGGATACGATAATACGTCGAAATTTACCCTTTTACCCGAAGTGTCAACAAGTTTCGCTTTTACATAATAATGCCCCTCCATGTTGGCTATTAAAAAATATGCTGCTTTCAATTTTAACGAGTCGGCGGCGTTTGCTCTGTAATGCTCTATTAACTTCTCCAAAGTGGCCCTGTTGCCTTTGGCTTTTTGTAATGCCTGCTCCACTTTTTCGGGATAATCGTATCCGTTTTTACATGAATAGAGTATGGTTATTAATAAAAACAGTATGGATATAAACGGTTTGATACCTTTTGCTGCCATATTTTCACTTTTTGCAAAAATGATAAAAAATCATTTCGTTTTGTCCGTAGTTTTTGATATAAATTGTATTATTCCCCTCTTGCTATGCCAAAATACGGAAAATCAATGTGTTGTAAAAAATATTTAAAAAAATATTAAAAAAAACTTGACAAGTGAACGTTGTGGCTCTATATTTGCATAATGAACATATGTTCATAAAGGAACAAAAAAACAGTGTTTAACCAAATAAAAAAGGAGGTGAAAAATGCCAAGAGGTGACAGAACAGGTCCGTTGGGACAAGGCCCGATGACAGGGCGCGGACTCGGCGATTGTGCCGGAAACGAAAGAGGAGGTTGGTTCGGACGGGGTTTCGGTTACGGTAGAGGTTTTGGTGCCGGACGAGGTTTCGGACGCGGTTTCGGTCGCGGCTGGGGTTTTGGTTTCGGTGCCGTAAATCAGCCCGTTGATAAAGAAACCGAAAAATCGTGGCTCGATAACGCGATTGAAGGATTGAAGAACCAACTGAGAACCTTGGAAAACAGGCGTAAAGATTTTGAAGATTAAGCCTGAAAAAACCAAACGTGGAAAAAGCGGGATGAAAATTCCCGCTTTTTTGTATCAAAGGGTTAATAATTCACAAAAAAGTTGAAACGTATGTTATTTTATTGTATATTTATACCCTTGAAAAGAAAAAGAGAAATGTCGAATTAAAATATAGAGTTATGTTTAAGTTAAGAAAATATCACGGAGACAGAGTCCAGTCGTTAACTTATGACGGTGACGACAAATCGTTTTCGGTTGGAATTTTGGCGCCCGGCGAATACGAATTCGGAGCTATAAAAAAAGAGGTGATTACCGTAACTTCAGGCGAAATTTCAGCCTGGGTTGAAGGCTGGGACAATTGGAAAACATATAAAACGGGCGAAACATTTGAGGTTGGAGCTCATAAAAATTTTAAACAAAAGGTTACCGATGTTAGTTCCTATATCTGTTTTTATGAATGATACACCGGTCTTTTAAGGGGTTTTTGGTTTTAAATTAATTTCATAATTTTTATTGCCGGATACGGAACAAATATGTGTTGTATCCGGTTTTTTTATTTTTCTTTCCCGCCGGTTGCACACCTAAAAAAACTCTACAAATTGGTATATAACAAAGCCGGTATAAACACTACATTCCTCTACATGGTTTGTTTAACAATGGTTAAAACAGTATGTTAGCTTGCATACGTTTGTTGTGTTGTTTCTGTTTTTGTACCTCCTCTGTTTTGTCTGTTTTTATCATAATGTTAAAAAGGCTATTTTTGTAATTTAAAATAAAATTCCCTGTCATGTCATTACTGTTTAAAAATGCCCGCCGGTTAATGGATAATATTGACGAATTTATCGATATTGTTGAACGCGGAGTTCTCACTTTTAAAGAAGGTGTGCGCAACTACTTGCTTGGCGACAACGAACTTTTTTATGAAAAACTTAAAACACTTGAACGTTTGGAAGCCGAAGCCGACGGCTTGCAGCGAAAAATTGACGATGGATTTTACCGTTATTCAATATTACCCCAGAGTGCCGACGATATCGAAAAGATGATGGATATGCTTGACGAGATAATTGATGTCTCAAAAGAGACCCTTTATCAGTTTGACGTGGAAATACCTTTCATCCCCGGCTCGTTGACACAAGACTATATCAAACTTACAAATACCAGTGCCGAATCGGCATTGATGGTTTTTCCCGCCGTCAGGAACTTCTTTCGCGAACCGTTAAAAGTAAAAGATGCTCTGGTTAAGGTCTATTTTTACGAGAAAGAGTCCGACAAAATTTCAAGAAACATAAAACGTGCTCTTTTTCACAATATGGATGAATTGAAATTGAGTCAAAAGATGCATTTGCGCTATTTTGCATTACACATTGAGACCATTTCCGATAAAGCCGAAATCCTTGCCGATGCCCTTTCCATCATGGCTTTAAAAATAAGTATGTAATGATATTTTTGTTCCTGACAAGCGGACTTTTTTTGGGTTGGGCACTTGGAGCCAACGATGCCGCCAACGTTTTTGGTACGGCGGTAGGTTCCCGTATGCTTAAATTCAAAACCGCCGTTATCACCGGGAGCATATTCGTTGTTATTGGAGCCGTGTTACAGGGCGCGGGGGCGAGCGATACCCTCGGGGAACTTGGTAATATACCTGCAATTGCGGCTGCTTTTACCGTGGCTTTATCAGCCGCCGTGGCAGTGTTCGGAATGATAAAACGTAACCTGCCTTCGTCAACTTCGCAAGCTATTGTGGGTTCAATAATAGGCTGGAACTTTTATGTCGGAAATAGTACTGACACTAATGTTTTGTTCAAAATAGTTTCCACATGGGTTTCGGGCCCTGTTTTGGGTGCACTTTTCTCTTTTCTCTTTTTTATGATAATTAAAAAGGTAAGCCGTTCCGTAAAAATACATATCTTGTACAGGGATGCCTTTATCCGTTTGGGTTTAATTTTGGTTGGGGCTTTCGGCGCATACAGCCTGGGTGCAAATAACATAGCCAATGTTATGGGGGTTTTTGTGGGTTCGGTAAATTTCCCCGATGTTAATATTTTGGGTTTCGTATTGGAAAGCAAACAACAACTCTTTTTTATAGGCGGGCTTGCAATAGCCTTGGGAATAATGACATATTCCAAAAGAGTTATGAAAACAGTTGGGCAAAAACTTATGCCTCTATCTCCCGATGCCGCTCTTGTGGTGGTTTTGGCACAAGCCTCTGTCCTCTTTATTTTTTCCTCGAAAACCTTGTCAAATGCTATGGTCTCGTTGGGTTTGCCGCCTATTCCGTTAGTTCCCGTTTCCAGTTCCCAGGTTGTTATTGGAGCCATTATTGGAGTGGGGTTGTACAAAGGAGGTAAAGAAATTAAATACGGTATTTTGGGCAAGATAGCTTTGGGTTGGATTACCACACCGCTAACAGCAGGAATAATATCTTTCTTCATGCTTTTCTTTATGAATAATGTCTTTAATCTGGATGTCGGAAAGCAGGTTGGTAGTCAAAACTTGAATCATAATAAAAATTTACAGGTGTCCGCTATTGTTTCTGGTACTGATTCCGCCCAACAACTTAAAGCATATGATTTCCGTGCCGGAAAAAAAGAAAACAGTGATAAAAAGCTAATAGGCGATTATTTTTTACCGGGTATTACCATCGTGTCGTTATTTACCGCTTTGATATTTATCTATCTTTTTTTATTGAAACGCAAAGAAAATTTTGTATTACAAAAAGGAATTTACTCATTGAAGCGCCGGAATGTCGAACTTCAAAAGTTGGAACCCGAACTCGAAACTCTAAAAGCAAAATCGCAAAAACTTGATGAGGAGTTGAAGTTCAAACACGATGAGATGGTAACTATGGCAATGAGTATAATCCGTAAAAACGAATTTTTAGACCGCCTGAAGAAACAGATAATCAAACACAAGAGCAGAATTAACGATAAGGAAGCCGTAGAACTTTTAAACGGACTTTTAATGATGATAGTGCAAAACATCTCTGCCGATCACGAGTGCGAAAAATTCAGAATGCACCTCAATGAGTTACATTCCGATTTTTTAAAACGCCTGTCCGAAGAGTTCCCCGGTATGACCAATAACGAAAAACGGCTTGCGGCGATGCTCAGGCTTAACCTGTCGTCGAAAGAGATAGCCTCAATTCTTAATATTTCACCTAAAAGCGTTGAAATGAACAGGTACCGCCTGAGGAAAAAGTTGAAAGTTCCTGCCAAAATGACATTGAACGATTTTATCGGACAATTTTAAAACAATGCCCTTTTTGTGTTTATAATATCTCTCGAAAAACAGAATGAAATAAAAAATGCTCTATATAAAAGAGGTGTGCCTGTTTGGATTCGGTTGTTCAAATTATTTTGAATTTCGGAGAGCTAAAATTTATCGCTTTAAGTATCAATTTTTTGTAAATTATTTTAATATTTATCCGTTTTTTTTATTAAAAAAGTATTGCGTCGAACAAAAAATAGCGTACTTTTGCCGCCCTGTAAAAGTAGAGAGTTCATAGAGCAAAAATGTTTTTGAGCGGTTAATAAGATAACCGGTTGGCCGGGGTTGAGGCTGCTCATGTAAAGATGTAGTTATCAACGCCGTACAAGCTTGCGAAAAAAAATTAAAAATTTTTTAAAAAAAAGCTTGTTTGTAAATAAAAAGGCATTACTTTTGCACTCCCTTTTTACGGGGAATAAAAACGAGAAAGAATAGACCGCGAAAAAAGCGGGCGTTCATAGA
>CAZJUQ010000026.1:0-5279 GCA_964549335.1 uncultured Lentimicrobiaceae bacterium
CAAAAACCTCCAAACATCCCTCCAAAGCTTACCCACCAACCCCCGAAAACCCATCCCCTCCCACGCCCCCTGCTCCGCTGCGGGCATCAGTATCGTTTCCGGGCGTTTTCTTTATTTCGTTTCTTTGTCGCCACAAAGAAATGAAATTGGTAATATTACCAATATAAATAAATTTCAACCTATTCACGGCACATGCCCGCCTCGACAATTCACAAATAACTAACAACTAACAACTAACAACTAAAAACTAATAACTAAAAACTACCCACTACCCCCCGCATCTTCCTTTCCGGTTTTTACAAAGCGGAACCATGGCTATTCGGGGTAAAAACATGCTATCTATCCGGTGGGGCGGCATAAGCCGTAATGATAAATAACGGTTGAGGAAATAAACGGGAAAATTTACATTGCAGGCGTTTTACTCAAAAAGCGCCGTGCAAAGACCTTCCCGAAAAGTTATCAACACGCAAAAAACTTTACCGCTAATTAATTACTTTTGATAAAGCAAACGGGCGAATTGCCTTCGTTTTTAACAAATTATTTATCAAACAGTTACTTATATGTTTTTGATTTTCGACACCGAAACCACGGGATTGCCGGCAGATTTTAATGCTCCGCTAACCGATTTCGAAAATTGGCCCCGTTTGGTGCAATTGGCGTGGCAAATTCACGACGAAAACGGCAAATTTATAGAAGCACAAAACTTTATTGTAAAACCCGAAGGTTTCGAAATTCCTTTTGCCGCCGTAAAAATACACGGTATAACAACCGGAAGAGCTCTGAAAGAGGGATTACCGCTGGCGGAAGTGTTAAACATATTTTCAGATGCACTCAAAAAGGCAAGTATCGTCATAGGTCACAATGTGAAGTTCGACTACAACATTGTTTCGGTGGAATATTTACGCAAAGAGCTGAAAAACCCCCTCGACGGAAAAGACTTCATCGACACCAAAGACCTCTCCACAGAGTTTTGTGCCCTGCCCGGCGGAAAAGGGGGAAAATACAAATGGCCAAACCTCTCGGAACTTTACCTTAAACTATTCAACGAAAGTTTTGATGCGGCACACAACGCCTCGGCCGATGTTCAGGCAACGGCACGTTGCTTTTTCGAGTTGGTCCGCCTCGGGGTTATTACCGCTGACCACCTGAAAACAGACCCGCAAACGGTAAAAAGATTTATTGAAAACAACCCCTCCGTTATAAAACCCGTAGGCATCAAAATCGAAGATTATCACCGGAGCACCCAAGAAGTGATGCCGGAACAGGAAAAGAATATACCGGCTACTCAAAAGCAAACACCGGACGACAAAAACGACACCGGCGGTAAATATTTCACTCACCTGCATGTGCATACGCAATATTCCGTCCTCGACGGACTTTCGGATATTGACAAAATGCTCGACAAAGCTGTTGACGACGGCATGAAAGCGGTGGCAATCACCGACCACGGCAATATGTTCGGCGTAAAAAAATTCCATGCCGCGGCACTTAAACGGAAAATAAAACCCATAATAGGTTGCGAAGTTTACCTCGCACGTAGAGGTATGCATAACAAAGCAACAAAACGCGACGGAGGAGGTTGGCACCTTGTTCTCCTTGCCAAAAACCGGCAAGGATACAAAAACCTCATGAAACTGGTATCGCTCGGATATACCGAAGGATATTATTACAAGCCCCGTATCGACAAGGAGGTTTTAAAAAAATATTCACAGGGGTTGATTGCCCTTACCGCTTGCCTCGGCGGCGAAATACCCGACAAAATTGTCAGCGAAGGAACGGAAAAAGCCGAAGAGGCTTTAAAGGAGTACATCGATATTTTCGGTGACGACCTGTACCTTGAATTGCAACGGCACAAGAGCGGTAACCCCGAAATGGACAGAAATGTCTTTGAAAACCAACAACATGTAAATTCCGAACTACTTAAACTGTCCCGGAAATATAACCTTAAACCCGTCGCCACAAACGACTCCCACTTTATCGATGCCGAAGATGCCGACGCTCACGACCGTTTACTTTGCATCGGCACCGGAAAAGATGTTGACGACCCCAAAAGAATGAGATATACCGGTCAGGAATGGTTTAAAACCCAAGAGGAGATGAAAACCCTGTTTGCCGACATCCCCGAAGCCATCTACAACACAATGGAAATTGTCGATAAAATCGAAACTTTCGAACTTAACAGAAAACCCATAATGCCGCATTTCGAAATTCCTGAGGGATTTTCCGACTCGGACGACTATTTGAGACATTTGACATACGAAGGAGCCGAAAAACGGTACGGTGATATTACCCCCGAAATCGAGGAACGTCTGGAACTGGAATTGGGTGTTATTAAAAACATGGGCTTCCCCGACTATTTTTTAATAGTTTGGGATTTTTTGAAAGCTGCACGAAACATGGGTGTTGCAGTAGGTCCGGGACGGGGCAGCGCGGCCGGCTCCATAGTGGCTTATTGCCTCGAAATAACCCAAATAGACCCCCTTAAATACAACCTGCTTTTCGAAAGATTTTTAAACCCCGACCGTATCTCAATGCCCGACATCGATATCGACTTCGACGAAGACGGACGCGATAAAATTTTACAATGGGTGGCTGACAAATACGGCAAAAAAAGGGTTGCCCACCTTATCACTTTCGGAACAATGGCGGCTAAAATGGCCATCCGGGATGTGGCAAGAGTACAAAAATTACCCTTGTCCGAAGCCGACCGCCTCGCAAAAATGGTGCCCGACAAACCGGGTACAAAACTTAAAGATGCCCTCAATGCAGTACCCGAACTTAAAGAGGAGTTTGAAAAAGGCAAAGAGGAGGTTAAGTCGGTATTGAAAAACGCCATGACCCTCGAAGGCTCGGTTCGAAACACCGGTACACATGCCTGCGGTATTATTATTGCTCGCGACGACCTGGAAAACTTTGTCTCTGTCTCCACAGTCAAAGACTCGGTACTCGACTATGCAACACAATTCGACGGAAAGTTCATCGAAGATATAGGTCTGTTGAAAATGGATTTCCTCGGATTGAAAACACTCTCGATAATCAAAGATACCCTCGAAAACATAAAACGGTCGAAAAATGTTGAGGTTGACATTGACAACGTAAAACTCGACGACAAAGCCACATACGAGCTTTTCGGCAAAGGCGAAACCACGGGGATTTTCCAGTTCGAATCGGACGGTATGCGCAAATATTTACGCGACCTGAAACCCGAAAAATTCGACGACCTTATTGCTATGGTGGCATTATACCGCCCCGGACCAATGGAATATTTGCCAAGCTATATCCGCAGGAAACACGGACAAGAGAAGATAGAATACGACCTCCCCGAAATGGAGGAAATACTGAAAGAGACCTACGGCATCACCATTTATCAGGAGCAAGTGATGCTGCTGTCGCGAAAACTTGCAGATTTTACCCGCGGACAGTCGGACAGCCTCCGCAAAGCCATGGGAAAGAAAAATGAGGGCTTGATGAGGCAAATGAAAAAACTGTTTTACGAAGGGTGCGAAAAAAAGGGTATTGCCAAAAACAAAACGGAAAAAATTTGGAGCGACTGGGAAAAATTTGCCAAGTATGCATTTAACAAATCGCACGCCACTTGTTATGCCTATATAGCCTTCCAAACAGCCTACCTTAAAGCGCATTACCCCGCCGAATTTATGGCGGCGGTACTTAGCCGCAACCTGAACAACATTGATAAAATAACCTTCTTTATCCGCGATACCAAACGCATGGGGATTAAAGTTCTTGGACCCGACATCAACGAAAGTGCAAAAAACTTTACCGTAAACAAAGAGGGTATCATACGTTTCGGATTGGCAGCCATAAAAGGTGTGGGCGAAGCCGCCGTAGAAGAGGTAATTCGCGAACGCGATAAAAACGGTGTCTTTAAAGATATTTTCGACTTTGCCAAACGTGTCAACCTCAGAACGGTAAACAAAAAAAGTTTCGAGTCGCTTGCCCTTGCCGGTGCTTTCGACTCGTTAAACAACTTGCACCGTGCCCAATTTTTTTACAAAAATGATGAAAACAGTCCCACCTTTATCGAAACTCTTATAAAACACGCCGCCATTTTGCAAGAGCGTAAAAATTCGGCGCAAATTTCACTCTTCGGCGATTTGGACGACGCTTTTGAAGTGGTTGACCCCGAAATCCCACAATGCGACGAGTGGTCGGTTATGCAAAAACTCAAAAGCGAAAAAGAGGTTACCGGCTTTTACATCTCCGGGCATCCGCTCGACGATTACCGTATCCCCATGAAATATCTGTGTAACGTAAAAATTTCAGAACTGAAAAACAGAATGGACTCCTTCAAAAACAAAGAGATACGTTTTGGCGGTATGATAACCAAAACCGAAGAACGCCGCGGAAAACACGACAACCTTTACGGACGTTTTACCGTTGAAGATTTCTCGGGGAGTATCGAATTGATGATGTTTTCGGAAAAATACCTTAAACTCAAACATTTTCTTGCCACGGGAACCAGCGTTTTGATAAAAGCGGCGGTAGAGGGCAGATACAACGACGAAAACAACCTCTCGGTCAGGGTAAAAGAGATTATGTTGCTTTCCGATGCAGCGGAAAATATGATTCGTAACATAAACATCATGCTAAACCCCAAAGATATTTCCGACGAATTAATGGATACCTTGTCATCTTTGATTTCGGACAATACAGGGAATGCTCAAATCAGCTTTCTGTTATCCGAACCCAAGACGGGAAAATTCCTCAAACTGAAATCAAACCTCGGACGTGTTAATCCCGGCGATTTTTTATATCTTTTGGAAGAAAAAACCGGCTTACACTATTCAGTCTCACTCTAAAATATTTTCACAAGCGGGCTTATAGTCGCCACATGGAAATGAAAAGAGTAGAGAGAATCGTTAAAAGTTGAGCGATGAGCATTTCAGGTTTTGCGCTTTGCGCTTTTCTTTATTTTGCTACAAAGAAATTGAAAAGGTAAAAATTATTCTCAAAAAAGAATCAAAACCCAAAAAACAAAAATCTCCAAACACCTCCCCCAAGTTTCATCACCTACCCAAAAAAAACCTATCACTCCCCCACGCCCCCTGCTTCGCTGCGGGCAGGCCCCCGGAAACGGCGAGCCCGCGCCGGCGTGAATGGCAAATTGCGTAGAAATAAACAAAAGGCGCTTGCGTTTGTGCCGGTAACGGCACACTACTTTTGTATTATTTCAAGCAATTTGACAGAGCGGGCCGAAGCATACGTTTCCGGGCGTTTTCTTTGTTTCGTTTCTTTGTCGCCACAAAGAAATGAAAAGA
>CAZJUQ010000027.1:0-132109 GCA_964549335.1 uncultured Lentimicrobiaceae bacterium
GAGTTGAGAAAAGGCTATGCCCTGCTTACCGACGAAATGACCACCTACAACTACAAAGCCAACTACGAACAACAGGTACAACTGGAAATGTTAAAGAAAAAAGTAATCCGGCAGGACGAAACTATTAAGGAATTAAAAAACGAAATAGAACAACTTAAAAAATTAATAAACCAAAGGTAGGAATTTGGTTTGCTTGCCTGTTAATCTCTTTTTACATGAATTAACAGGCACCCCCTTTCCGGGGGATGAGTAAAAATAAAACACATTAATCGACAGATATGAATAAAATAATTGTTTTACTGTGGTTATTTGTAATGCTCCTTAAAACGGGAGTAAATGCACAAATTTGTATTAGCCATGACGGAAGTCAACCCGATAATTCGGCAATGCTGGAATTGAAATCGGATTCGCTCGGTTTTTTACCCCCGAGAATGAAAGCCGTCGAAAAATATAATATTTCAAATCCCAAACCGGGTATGATTATTTACAATACCACAACCCATTCACTGGATTTTTTAACCTCGAAAACAAGCAACGGCAGGCCGCACTGGACATCCATCGACGAAAACGGCATTCGCAAAACACCCGCTATTTTTCAGGTCATATACGGCGATACCATGAACGACTACTTCAAAGACATTATTCAAACCTCCGACGGAGGTTATCTTGCCGTAGGGACCATTGAAAAATATGATACGAGATATATTGGTAATTCTTTCTACTATTTAACGGCACTAAAATTAAAATCCGACGGAACACCGGATGAAAATTTTAATGCGTATGGAGGGGATTACGGCAATTTTGCCACACATTACCATAATTACGCAGATGGTAATGACTATTATGCCGATAAACCCACCAAAGGAGAAACCGTAATAGAAACAGAAAACGGCAATTATGTTTTGGGGGGATATTTTTTCAATGCCAGCGGAGCAGGTTCAAATACCGGGGATTTTTATGCCGTTAAGTTGACCTCCAACGGCTCTCTCGATTTCGGAGGTTTCGGGCCCTACGGACATATCGGTTTCGGAGCATTAGGAACAAGCGAAGACCAGGGGAGGTGCATCTGCGAAACTTTTGACGGCGGATTTATATTTTGCGGAATGTCATCGAACCACTCGTACGGAGGCGGTGCCGAAAATGCACAAATCGTTAAACTTACCAACTATGGCGATTTGGATAATACGTTTAACTCGGGAGAAGGAAATATTGTGTTTTCAACCGATGCAAAAGATATTTTTGAAGCCGTAATTCAAACTTCCGACAGCAGTTATTTTGCAGTAGGGCAAAGCAACGTTAAATATCTTTTCGTTGTAAAACTGAAACCCGACGGAACATTAGACCCCTCTTTCAACGGTAACGGAAGACTTAATTTGGCCGATACCACAATCGAAGGGGATATATACAGGGATATTTATGCTTCTGACCTTAAAGAGACTCCCGACGGCAAACTGTTGATTTGCGGCGATTGTGCCCACGTGCCGGGACAATATTCTATCCGGAATGCTTTTGTGCTCAGAATTACCAAAACAGGAACTATCGACACCACATTTGCCAACAAAGGTACCGCCGTTTTCGGCGCTCCTAATAATGCAAATTACAGTACATATGCCTATTCCATTGATGTTACCCGCGACAGCGGTTTTGTTATTGCGGGAAGAATAAATTCATATATATGGAATGGCAACGAGACAAATAATTGCAATGCTTTTGTGGCGAAATATTTAAAAAACGGCACCCTTGATTCCACTTTTGCATATAACGGAAAAATAGTCATAGGAACCGACACCACAAAAGATATTGCCAGTTCGGTACATCAAACCCGGGAGGGAGGATATATCATTGCAGGAAGCACAACCATGATGCAATCAAACGGAAACTCTTCGGGGTTTATAGCCAAAATTAGTCCCAACGGTGAAGTTTGTGCCAACGGAAAAGATGCCGGAGTGCCTCACTCGGGAATATTCCTTAAAATTCTTACGTCGCAAACCACTATCACACACGGAGGCACTGTAATCAATTCAACACCGGTAAACGTACATAAAGGGAGTTTGTCAACAGCATGTAATCAACAATGAATAAGCCATGAAAAAAATTTTATCGCTGATATTAATATTAATAACAATAAAAACCGCATCCGCACAAATTGTTATCGGCACCCCTGCCGGAGCGTGCGATTCGGCAGCTATTTTGGATGTGCGTAGTCATAGTAAAGGTTTTCTTGTTCCCCGTATGGACCAAAACCAAGCCGATGCCGTTGTTAATCCTGCCGAAGGGTTGATGTTTTATAATACAACAACCCGCAATTTTAATTTTTATGGCGGCAATACCGTAATTCAAATCGATTCCAACGGGATAAATAGTGAAAACAGTGTTTTTTACCGCAAAACAGTACAGGTTGAAAACAAGGATGATATGGCCTATGCCGTCTGTGCCACCTCCGACGGAGGAGTTTTGATTGCTGGTTCGGCAACAATTGACGATAACGGCACCGGTATCTTGGATTTATATTTCCTAAAACTTACTTCAACGGGAGAACAGGATAAAAATTTCGGAACCGATGGTAAAGTGGTAATAAATACGGGAACATACGAACGGATTTATTCCGTTATTCAAACAAATGACGGGGGATATGCCGCAGCGGGATATGTTACTCATGCTCCCGGCAGCGGTTGTGTCGTAAAATTAAAAAATGACGGTTCGCTCGATTCTCAATTCGGTACTAACGGGACATTTTACATTAGCAACGGTTCAAACCAGGTGTTTTTTGACGATATAAAGCAAACAGCCGATTCCGGTTTTATTGTGGTGGGCTCATCCGACGAAAGCACCAACAACGGAACGGATATTTATATTGTTAAATTAACTAAAACTGGTTCGCTTGATAACGGGTTTAACAACGACGGAACAATGACAGTTGGTGTTCAAGACGAATACGAACACGGATTGGCGGTTGATGTTACCAACAACAACAAATACTTTATTACCGGATATACATCCGATAACTCCAACGGTGCCATGATTGTCCTTAAACTCAATCAGGACGGCACCTTTAATGCCGGCTTTAACGGCGGTAAAATAAAATTCGGCGATTGGGGATACGAAAAAGGGAAAAGTATCTTTTCAACTCCCGACGGAGGGTGTATCGTAACGGGAAGTAGGTTGGGGATAATGTTTGTTGCCAAAATCGACTCTCATGTCTTGAGCCTGAAAGTCAGGTCGTTTTCCGGTAACGACTATTACCTCGACGGATTATCTTCCGTAAAACTTAACGACAGCTCTTTTATGGTTGCCGGCTCTGCAAGTTCCAAAAACAACGATTCCGTTTATTCGTTCCTCGTTAAACTGGACACGGCTCTGAATGTTGTTACAACTTTCGGACATAACGGATACCTGATTTTGGGAGACCGATTTACAAACGAATTTAAGGCGGTGTGTAAAACCGCAGATAACGGCATTGTTGCCGCAGGATATACTCAGGATGAAAATCAGGACGAGGATATCTATATTGTAAAAACAAATAATTCGGGACGTTCGTGCGGCAATACATACGGATTAAATGTCAATATCTCGCTTTTCGGCAATACCAACATATATAGTCCGCAAGTAAACAGCGGCGGTACTTTGCATAACGAAACTCTTGTAATAACATCGCAAGGTACGGTTACAACAATTTGTAATTAAAAAATACTATTATGAGAATAAAAATCTTAATTCCGATATTCATTTTTTTATCTTACATGTTAAATGCACAAATTGCAGTTAATACCGACGGAAGTGCAGCCGACTCATCGGCCATTGTTGATATTAAGAGCAACAACAGGGGTTTTTTGCCTCCGCGTATTACCAACGGGAAGCGCGATTCCATAACCAATCCGCCCGAAGGTTTGGTAATATACAATACCACATATAAAACCCTTGACTTTTACAACGGTAAAAAGTGGGTGTCGATAGGTAAAGGGGGTGTCTATGCACAAGATACAAACCTTTTTCAGATTACTGCAGGCACCGATAGTGTGGAAGCGGCATACGATATAGTTGCCTCTGACGACGGCAGTTTCGTCGTTACCGGAAAAACGGGATTGTCGAAAAATTCCAATACCGATATGTATCTTATCAGACTTGACGACAAAGGATATTTTAATCATCACGGCAATTACGATGAAATATATTTTAATGACGATCACAGCAGCGGCAGAAAAATTATCAATTGCATACAATCGGGCTATTTGGTTACTTATAACAGCGAAGACGATTACTCGGGCGACAAATATGTTTTAACACTTCGTTTGTCCAATAATTTAAATGTTAACGATACCCTCGGCGGTTATCACTATTATTATGTAAACGATTTGCTGCAAATTTATTCGGCTGCGCAAACCGACAACAGACATTTCTATTTTGCCGGACGTTGCGATACCATTGATGATGAAAATTGGCCTGACGCTTTTGTCTTTCATACCGATTCGGTAGGAACGCTCGCGGAAAAGGGGTTCTATTTCGGTAGATCTTACGATGATAATTTTAAAGATATAATAAAGTTGAATAACGGAAAACTTATCGCCGTAGGTTACAGTTACAATCCTGACGTGTCGTACACATCATGCGGTATGGCCGTTGAACTCAATCCCGATTTGACTCTAAATAAGTCTTTTGGAAATAACGGCGTTTTCAGTTTCGAGGTAAGCAACTATTATACATTTTTCAATAGTGTTGTTGAAACAGATGACGGAGGTGTATTGATTGCAGGTGAAACCAATGCTTTCGGTCAAGGTTATTATGATGTTCTTGTAATTAAATTGCAATCAAACGGGGTTATTGATAAAAATTTTGCCACCGACGGCATTTTAACCATCGGCGGAAGCGATAAGGAGGTTGCAAAAAAAATCATTAAAACAAAAGATGACAACTTTGTTATTGCAGGTTATTCTTATTATTCAACCTGGTTTAATAACATAGGTGATATGTATGTAGTGAAAATAACTCCTGACGGCTCTTTGGTTTCCGGCTTCGGGTACAACGGCAGTGGCGGATTGTGTATCGGCGGCTCCAACGACGATTATGCGGAATCAATTACCGAAACAAGTAACGGCTCTCTTGTGGTTGCAGGTTATACGTACAGTTTCGGGATTGGTCAAAACGATATGTACATAGTAAAATTGAACAGATTCGGACAACCCTGTTCAAATGCAAAAGCGGCTCCCTTGACCACCGGAACGGGTTCGGGAAATCAGGCAACCGGTTTTGTGCACGGCTCAATTAATCTTCACGGCCAAAAAGTCAATTTGGATAAAGCCGACAATATGACCTCCATATATAAAATCTGTCATTGATACCCCGCTGTTTTTTCTAATTTCTCCCTTTTCGTTCCCTTATATCTGTTAAAAGGAAAAATTATCTTTTTGTCCGCATTGTTGCTTTCCGTAACCATCTTTTTTGTGAATTGTAACATTAAAAAAGATAATTTATATTTAGTATAAATAACCTTTGTGATATAATCACAAGTTGAAAAAAATATAATTTTGTATTCCAAAGAGATAAAAACGAAATATTTTACCCGGATTTCCATTAAAAATAAAAAAGTTTTTTGAAAAATTTTATTATTCAACGGTTATTAAGCATAGTTGCCTTTATGGCGTTTATGAGTGTCAATGGCCAGGATTTAACCCATTTTAAGGAAAACAAGGTGACTTTTCACGGGAATCTTTCGGCCACCTCGATTTTTTATCACACCAACGGCAATTTTCAACGTAAGCCTTCATTTTCGTATATACTGGGCGGTAATTTTGTTTTCAACTTAAAAGGTTTCGTATTCCCCTTTTCATTTACATACAGCGACCAGAACAAAAGTTTCAGACAGCCTTTTAATCAATACGGTGTGTCCCCGCAATGGAAGTGGATAAAGGTTCATCTCGGATACAGGAACATAAATTTTTCGAAATATGTTCTCGGAGGGCATACCATACTTGGGGCGGGACTTGAGTTGACACCGGGCAAATTCAGGTTCGGAATTGTTTACGGCCGACTTCAAAGAACAACCAACAAGGCGTACAATATAAACAATCCCACATCGGATACCCTTTCCACATATTCCCGTAAAGCACTGAGTTTTAAAATAGGAGTGGGCTCCGACAACACTTTTGTCGATTTTGTTTTTTTACGCGGGTACGACGATTCCACTTCGGTTGACACATCGTATTACCGTTCAGGAAACTTTCCTGCCACCAATGTTGTGGCGGGTATCAACTCCCGTATCGCTTTTTCGCGGACTTTACATTTGCAGATTGAGTCGGCTTACAGCCTATACACCAACAATCAAAAATCCATAGGTACGGTTGAAATTTCACCTTTTGTGGACAAAATGATACCTGTTAACATTTCAACGCAAGGTTTTCTGGCTGTTAACGGTAAATTGGAATATAAAAACAGAAAAGGCTTTTCGGCGGGAGTTCAATACCGGCGTATCGATCCGGGATACAAATCAATGGGCTCATATTTTATCAATAATGACGTGGAAAATATTACGGCAAATTTGGGTTTTTCCCTTTTTAAACGGAGAATGAGCATCAGGGGCAGCATGGGTACGGAACGAAACAATTTGAAAACCGCCAGAAATGCAACCACAAAAAAGCTAATAGGCTCTTTTATGTTAAATTATAATCCCGTCCATTTCTTCGGTATCAATATCAACTATTCAAATTACAGTGTAAATCAACATGCGGGACGTATTCAAATTGCCGATTCGGTAAAGTTGTACCAAACAAACGGTACGCTGGTAATAATGCCGCATTTTCAATTTTTGGGTAAGGGCAAAAAAACATCGCATTACATTTCAACGGTATATACCAGGATGAATTTGAACGACAAAAATCCGCAATCGGGTTTTAACAACAGTTTTGTAACGAGCAACGCCTTGCTAACTTACGGTTTAAGTTTTCTGAGCAACGGTATGGGCATAAACATGTCAATTAATTACAATAGGGTTGAAATGTCGGGAGGACAAAGTACAAACAAAGGATTTACATTCGGTGCAAACAAAAGCTTTTTAAAAGGGAAATTCAATACGGGACTTTCGGTAAATTATACCAACAGCGTAAACGGTACTCTGGAAACAACAATTATTACTCCAGTGTTGACGGCACGCGGAAAATTAGGGAAACACCACAACATACGAATGAAATTCACATTGATATCGAGCGACAATAAAAATCGACAATCATATACAGAAAATATAGGAGATATAAGTTATGTATTCACGTTTTAATATTTTACGGCTGCATTTGATTTTTTTAATGTTAACGGGATTTGTTTTTCCCGTATTCACCATGGCACAAGGAGCTCCTCCGGTAACGGTTTCGGCTTCGGTGCAGCCTCCTTTTTATTCAGGGTTTTCATATTATGTTGATCATCCCGAGAAGATACAGGTGTTTTTTGTAAATACCTCCTCCTCAACGTTGGATGTATATGTACAGGGCAGGTTTTCGGGCGATAACGGAATTGAGATATATTCCGACCCGAATTACATAATGCCTCAACCCATAACACTATATCAGGGTGTACCATATCAGCTTACCCAGGAGAACTTGGGAGAGATATTTTCTCCCGACCACATTCTGTATCAGGGTATAACAGCTCAAGAACTAATGCAAATGGGGGCTTTACCCGAAGGCAATTACCAATTTTGTTTCTCGGTATATGATTATAATACACATCAATTGGTTTCGGACGAAAACTCGGGCTGTTCAAACATTATAATTATATCTCATATTGACCCTCCGGAGATTTTAAATCCCCTGTGCGGCGATTCAATAACCGCCACCGAACCACAGAACGTTTTAATATCGTGGACAACACCCGTAGGTGCTGCTCCGAACGTAAAATACCGCTTGGTTATGACCGAGATGCATCCTGGCGACCGCAATCCCAATGATGCATTGGCGGCTGCTTCGCCTCCCTATTTTCTCGAAGAAGATAACTTAACGGTTCCTCAATTTCTCGTTGGTCCTTCCGCTCCTCCGCTTGTGGAGGGACGTTCGTACGCATTTTTCGTTCAAGCGTACGACCCCGACAATATGATAGTTTTCAAAAATAACGGAACCAGCGAAGCCTGTTGGTTTACATACAAGGCTGCCGGACAGATAGAGTGGGATACCACCAACAATATCATCGTTCCCGGGGGCATATCGGGTTTCGACAACGATTTCAAGCTTATTCCCCCCACCACAATTCACGGGCAATTGCGTTACAACCTGGCTTCCGCAGTCAAAGAGAGGGGAGCCTCCTCGGGTAACGGCGCAAGCGGTTTCTTTCCTCCGCCCGGTGGGTCGCAACCTTCTGGAAATACCTCCGGACAAAATCAAAACGGCGGAAATGCAAATTCAAACAGTGTAAATTTTTGGGGCGGGGTATTTAGCGGATTTCAAGGCGGAGTAGCTTCAAATCTTAACTTTTTACCTCCTTCGGGCAAAGGAACAATAGGTGCATCATTATACGATTTGGCAGGCTCCGAACCTTTACGTAATACCGCCGTACGGCTCGTTGTACGTTTCGGTTGGAAAATTAACGACGACATCTTTAATGTGGTTAACATCGAGGGACATGCTGGTATTGAAACTCTTAGAAAATACAGATTTTATAATCTTGACGGTGAAGAAATACCTTTGGAAAATGTTTTTGAATCGATTGGAAAGGTTCTTGATGTTTGTACTACCGACGACCAGGGAAACTTCAACTTTAATTTCAATTCCCCGTTTTTTACCGGTCCCTTTTATGCTAAATCGAAAAACAACGCTTTCGGAAGCGGTACCTACGAAGGTGCAATAATGCTTAGAATAGAGGTTGTTAACCAAAAATTTTGCAGCCCCGACATAAGTATATTCGCCCAGCAGGGTGATAATCTGGAGATACCGGTTCAACTGGCGTTAATAAAAGATTACGACATGCAACTTAAGGTGGTATCGGCTTATGATACCGCGGGAGGCTCGAAAGACAAAGGGCATAATGTAATATATTCGCAATGGGACACATTGGCAAAAGCAATTACCGGCGGAAAACCGATTCCCGGAGCAACGGTAAAAGTTTTTCGCGATATGCAGAAAATAAAAAACGAGCATCCTGCAATATTACTTAGCGAAGGGCAAAAACTGGGTTCGGTAACAAAAAATAACAACGGTGAATTTAAAGATATATTTATCGGTAAAACCGATGCCGAAGGAAAGGTGACTATTACGCATCTTGTAAAACACTGGGCTATTACCGATGGAGAGAACCAAACCCCTTACTATTTGAGCGTACAAACCCGTCCCGAAAATGTGGACAGCGCCTACGAGTACACATTGTATAATTTCGAACCCTTTTTCGGAACCTTAAAAGCAATGTTTTCGTCAAGCGATATGGGTAAGAAACTTTACGGGGAAGATGATGCCGGCAACAATGGAAATTCTCCCGTGACATACAACTATTATTATACTACGCCTGACGCTGCTAAGGATGTTAGTCTCGGCCTGGTTGCGGCTAATCCCGAAATAAGAGGCAGATTAATGGCATCGTCGGGAATGGAAAATATAGGAATTTCGAATGTTAAGGTAAAACTTTTCGAGCAGAATAAGCTCGAAGTACCCTCAATTGCATTATTGTTACACGGAGGTGATGTCAACTTCGACCTGTCGGACGATACTCACGATTTTGTGTATGCCGATGTAACAAAGACAAACAACTCGGGATTTTTCCGTTTTAAAAATTTGACGGTAAATCAAGGAGAGCATATGCGCGTTGAAGGACCGTACCGCCGTATTCAAATAGAATCGGAACTCTATAAGCGGATAGTTTGGCCCCCGGCAAACAGAATGCCCTTAAATTTAAAATACGGCGAACTTTTCTTTAAAGAGTTTCAATTGTTCCCAAAAAGATTACTTAAAGGAAAGGTTGTTGACGAACAGGGCAATCCCGTTTCGGCATATGTAAGGTTGTTGCCAAACACACCTTATGTAAAAACAAATCCTAAGTACGGTATGGGACATTGGGGATTAACGGTTACGGAAGAAAATTTTGAAATACCTGTTAAAGAGAAGGGAAATTTTATAGAGATATTGCCTTTGTCAAACAACTATTTTCCCGATACCGCCTATGTAAACAACTACCAGGAGGGACAAACCGTTACATTTACCGTGTACCGCAAAATGCACCATTTAAGAGTACACCTGTTTGACGAAGCCACCGACGGTGTTATTGCAAACGCCACGGTAATTGTGGGCGATACGTTAATTACGGCTAAAACCGACAAGTCGGGCGTTGCAGAGCTTGTATTTCCTTCGCCGGGACAACAGTTTCTGGTAAGGATTTATGCCGAAAATTATTCGCCTTATCAAACCTCGTTTAATATTCCTGTTAGCCGCGCATGGACCGAAAAAACCGTAAAAATCCACTATGCATTACACATTTCGGGTATGGTAACCGACGAATCGACGGGACAACCCATCGACAGTGCAATGGTTTATACACGGTTGCAGTCAACCGACGGAAATACCGTCTATCTTGAAACTTACACCGATAAAGAGGGAAAATACCGACTTAACGGTTTGCCGTGGTACGATTTCCCTACCGTTGTACATATTTACGCTGTAAAAACCGGAAAAAATCCTTCCTATCTCGGCAAGGAGAAAAGGATTTTGGTAACAACTTCAATGACGCTTAGCGGTTTCGACTTTGCTTTGAAACGTGTTGACGATTGGGACTTGTCGAATATTTGGGGAATGCCTGTCACCATTGAAAATATGAAAGCACGACCCGGTTTCGGAATAACCCTTAGCGGTTATTTTCACTCATTGCCTCACCACCCCGACATTAATACCATTAGCGGAGAAAAAGTATATTTTAAAAACCTGAAAGTGACAAAGGGTCCCAAGGGGGAAATTATTCCGGTGGACGATTTCGTAACAACCGAAAATTATTCTTTGCCCGTAAAAATAAAAGGGGGATTTTCGGGTAAACTTTTCAAGGTAATAGACACTCCCGGCTCGGCTTCCGATTACCATTTGCAAATAACAAAAAAGGGTGACAACAGCCTCTTGAAAGGCGGATTGAAAATTGACATCTCCTCGTTTGGGTTTGCTTACGATTTTTCGGGTGAAATTTATGTGGGTGACGATACCACCGACCTGAATATTGCAGCTTTTAAAAGCGGAGAACAAAACTATCCTTCAAGACTATATCTTTTCGATAAAAAAAGTTTGTTTATGTCGTCGTATCCTACGCCCATTGCCAACTACAGGGTCTTTGGTTTCAACGCCTCATCGAGTTTCAAGAAGGCATATTTGCAAGACGGCACCATACACATAGGAACCATTTTGCACACCGACATACCGCTTGTTAACGGAAAACCGCTCGATTTAAAGATAGATGCAGGAGAGATATTGATTACACAAAACGACATGAAACTGGAACACAATCCCGGCAATCAACTCTCGTTTGAACTGGAGAAGTGGAAGGTGGTAAGTAAAAACGGTTGGAAATTCGACAGAACCCGCGATGCCATTGTAATTCCGGAGGCAACCATATTTACCGGGTTGGGTGTTGATGCGGGAATTCAAGGGTTAAATATAAGACCTACGGCTTTGCGCGAGGGCAAAATAGACCTGAGTTCGGGATTGATGCTCGGCGACATAAAAAAATTGAAACTTGCCAAAGGAATGGAGCCGGTATTTAATTACGATGCCGGTGTGGGTCATTACCGCATTAGTCTTACAGGGAAGACCTCGGGCGATTATGTGGCTTGGGTTGATAACCTTCCCGCCACCAACGACAATCTGGAATTTACATCAATAGGTATGCTGAGCGACAATTCCACCGTATTCAGCTTGGGCAAAAACATGAGGTTTCACGATTTGTTTGATGTGTTTGTTGACCAAATAATGACAGGACCGGGCTTTTTCCGTTTGGCAGGTATGCCCAAAACAGGTATCCCCGGATATATAGCAACACGTGCCGAAGTAACCTATACCAAAGAAAACGGCAAACTAAAATTCAAGTTGGAGCCGTTAAACGGCGGTGCCGACCTTAACGCCAATACCCTGTTTATGCTCGGACAAAATTATAACGACCAAAAACTGACAAACAGACTGTTTACATCATACGGAACGTTTTTTATTAAACCGCCTCCCGACCAAGGTGGAAGCGAGGTGGAAATAAAAGGTTTCCTCACCAAAACCCCTACGCAGTGTTATATAGATGTGGTAACGCCGCAAACGGTAAAAATGGGTAAAGAGAAGTTCGATATCATAGAAGGCAAAATCTCAGTAAAAAACAATAAATGGGGAGAGCTGCGTTACACGGCACATACACATTCGAAAGGGCTGAAAGATGATAACGTATTGGCATTTTCGGTTCATGGAGGTATTGAAGTTAACAGCGATAACGTATCGGCAGATTCCATTGAAACACCTTTGGGGAGCCTGAATATATCGTACATTTTCCCCGAAAGGGCTCTCGTTGGCGTTTTGACAATAGATAAAGAGATACAACTCGGTTTCGGCTCGTTGAACAGCGGCATGATGGCCACACGTTTCGACCCCCACGGTTTTTACCTCGGTTTTGCGGGACAAATAACCATTTTGAACGATACATACGACGGTGGTTTTATTATGGGCGATTACGATGCCGACCTTTCTGACGTTGCCCGCCCAATGCTTGCCAACTTCGAAACCAATGTGCCTTCATTTGACGGTTTGACCGGATTTTATCTTATAGGGCAACGTATGTTGGTAAACAAAACATTGCCTTTGCTTATTATTGATGTTTCGGTAAAGGCGGGAATAGGAGCCTTTGTTAACCTCGACCTCAACAAAGGAATGTTCAGTGTGGGCGGATACGGTTTTGCCCATGCCAAAGGCGGAGTTAATGTTACGGGATGCGGCTTTGTAGGTGTTATACAGGACGGATATGCCGATATCATAGGAAAATATGAAAACAAGGAACTCTCCATTTCTTCGTGTCAATCGCTTACAACCTGTGTAAATGCTTGCGGGCTTGAGGGATGTCTCAATTTCACCAGTAAAATAAAGATATCAACGGGACACTCTCCCGAAGCCAGCTTAGAGATAAACGGTTCTTGTAATAATAATTAACGAAAAAATCTGATAACATGAAACGGCTCATCATAACATTGTTGATATTTATTCCTCTTTACGGCTTTTCGCAAAAGGGAATTTATGTGAAAAAATCGGAAAGCGACTTGAACATACCGCAAATAGTTTGGGCAACGGTATTGCCTGTCGATTCCAACGATTTCAGGATATACAGGGCAAACATAAAGGATAAAAAGTTTGAGGAGATACATACGGTTCATTATGTAAAACCTCCGGACAGTTCGGGGGTTTCGGAGTTGTGGGTATTTGACACGACACTTACCGAGAAGGCGGTGTATCTCTATTGGGTAAAAATAGAGAGCGGAGGCAAAGCATATTCGTCGGCTACGGCAATAGCCCATAATTACGGCTACATTGAATCGCCGCGGGTACTATCTTTTGAGTCGGTACCGTTGGAGGACAGGAAGGCTGTACGGCTCAACTGGAAGGTTTCGTCACCGCAGTTGATAAACAGTTTTGCCTTGTACAGAAGCCGTTCGTACGATACGGGATATGTAAAGATTGCCGATATAGCGGCCGACAGAACCGAATTTACCGATGTTATCCCGCTTGCCAACGAACCCTGGTTTTATTACCTTGAGATTCACAATTGGTTTGGAGGAAGCAGTAAAAGTGTAAGTATTCCCGCCTTTGCCACTTTTGCCGAAAAACCCATACCTCCTCAAAATATGCATTGGAGCTTTAAAAACGATACAGTATTTATCGACTGGAAAAATGTCAGCCGCAACATTATAGGATACAGAGTGTACCGCAGTGTCGGCGATAAACCCTTTATGCAGTTGAAAGAGATGCAACCCGGCATAACCGAGAAGGTCTATTTTACCGATCAGGGGGATGTTGTATCCAAGGCATTGAGACTCCGTTATTTTGTGCGGAATGTCAGCGACGGCTTTTTGGAAAGCAACAGTAGCGATACCGCCACGTTTTATTTGCCGGAACACAAGCCGGTATTTCCTCCCGACGAAGTCGATTACGTTATACTTCCCGGCGGCACGCTTAAATTGCTGTGGATGCCGCCAAAAAAGGGATTAACTCTTTCGTACAATGTATATTTGACCACTCCCGACGGTAAGACGGAGAAGCTGAACGCTACACCTTTGGCACAAAACGTATTTACCGACACGCTTTACCGTAGCCAGGGTAAATACCTTTACCAGGTGGAAGGGGTAGGAATGTCGGGCAAATTGTCGGAAAAGAGAGCTGAAGTTGCGGTTTACAGGAAAAATCCACCACTTCATGCAATAATAGATATAAAACTTTACAAGGAGGGACTTGCAATATCGTGGAAAAAGGTACTCAATCCTCATATTACCGGCGTGGCTCTTTACAAGCAAAGCGGAAACAGCAAGCCCGTGTTGTTAAAACGCTATGAAAAAAATTCCGATGAAACCTATTACGATAAGGATGTTGTGCACGGAAACAGCTATCAGTATATTTTGAAAGCTGAAACCGGCAATGGCGAAACAATTGTTTTGAACGACGGAGTTCAAATGTATTATTAGTTGACAAATAAGCGTAAATAGGCTAAACTCCCTTTCCGTTGAGTTTTGTTTGAAAAGAAGGGTAGGGGGATAAAATTTCAAATTTCTATAGGTAAAAAATTTAATATTCCGTTTTTTTTCTTTTGCGGCAGGGATTGGAGCGGCAGCCCGCAGCCTGAAGCTCTGTTGAGGCTTGCGGAGGCAGGGCTGACATGAGGAAGCCCCTGAAAACGCATTAGCCGAAAAGAGCTTCAGGCGAGGACTATAGCGGAAAGCCCGGTACGGCATCCGGGCGGGATAGTGTGCAAACGAGCCGTAGCCGCCCCCGTGAATATAAACAGGAGCGACATATATTAACCGGGTTTTGCAATAATTATTAAGCCCTCCTTTTCGTCGGCAACATAGATATAATTTTGGTCGGCATCGATGCCGAGTGCATAACCGGTATCTATTTGACCTGTAAGTTTTGGTTTTGAGGTGTTGTTAACGTCGATAATTTTCAGACCGCTTTTTTCGCAAGTGACATAAATCTTGTTGTTTTCATAAAATAGTTCTTTGGCATACCCGTGAGTATCGAAATTGCCAGCCACATAAGGATTTTGGACGTCGGAGAAATCGACGATTTGCACCCCTGCGGTACCGCAAGCAAGATATGCGAGATGCCGTGAATTGTCTATTTTAATATCTTCGGCATAGCCCGGAGTATTGCAAAACCCCACTTGAGGATAATTACCGAAACCGTTTTGAAAATTGGAAATGTTAACAATGGACAGCCCCATTTCGCCCGTTGCAATCAACAAATAGTTGGTGTCGGAAGTTGCAATACAAGAGCGTGCATACCCCGAAGTTGAGATATTGCCTCTGATGTCGGGATAAACAGGATAGCTTATTTCCGAGATTTTTACGCCTTTTTCGCTAATGGAAGTAAACAGGTAATTATCCAAGACATAGAGATTTTTGGCGGGTTTTACGGACAAATTGGAAGCGGTAACCTGCGGGTTTGATTTGTCGGAAACATTTATTACGGTTATGCCGAAAGTGCCTGCTGCAAGATATACAACAGAGTCTTTAACGGCAATTTTTGAAGAGTAACCCCGTACATTTTCGGTGGTTACCGATTTCAGAACAGGATTTTTTTTGTCGTTGATGTCGGCAATAAGCAATCCTCCTTCGCCTTGGGCTATATATGCAAAATTGCCTGTTACCGCCACATCCTGGGCAAATCCCTGAGTTTGGAACCTGGCGGTAATTTTATAACCACCGTCGGTAATGTCGGGTTTCAGCGATTCGGGGGGAACGGGTTTGCCGCAACCCCACAACAACAGACCTGTTAAAAAGAGCGATGATAATGCATGTGTTTTCATATTTTGTATTTGTAATTACATTTTTAATTTATAAACCAATGTCATACCTGTTTGATATTGACTGTAATCTTTTTCGTTTGAGACGTATTCTTTGTTTTGTTCGGCAAGAGTGGTTGTTTTGCGTCCGAACCAATAACAGAACGCCGAAAGTTGCAAGGATTTGTTTAATGAAATTTTATATTTTAATCCCGACATGAATATATTATCGATGCGTCCTGCATGCAGGGGGTCGAGTTCGAGATAGTTTGCCGATGAGAAGTAACGTTTTCTGAAATCGCCCAAAATCTCTAAATAATGGCTGTATTTGTTTATACGAGGCAGTTTGTAACTTGCGCTTAAAAAGAATCTGTGTTCGGTGAAAGAGGCATCGGGACCGTACGACGAAGCCGGAGTTTGGTACGAGGCGTCGTAACCTTTGGCTTTTGAATGAACATAATAGTAACTTGCCTCCATGCGGAGGTTTTTGTTAACGGTTTGCTTGATTTTTATACCGTACAGGTTGTTTTTGCTGTTGTATTCGGTAAAATGAGAGTTGTAATAATAATTTGAGTGAAGAAACGAGAGTCGAATTATGGTATGAATAAACACCCTGTATTGTATCCAGGTGCCTAAATTCTCCTTTTGAAAAGAGAATGGCTGAAAGGTGACAGGAGTAAATCCGTAAATTTTAACCCACTCTTTATCTCTGAAATGGCGAACGTAAAAATCGGGTATATAACTGTAAAACAGTTTAAAACTCCCTTTGCGAGCAAACTCTTGTTTGATACCTATATTAAAGTAGTTCCAGCTTTTTATATTGTTAACGAGATACTGTTTTCTACGGAAGTCGCCCGACAACAAGGTTTTGTTTTTTTTAAAGATATCAAACGAAAAATATATTTTAAGAGCGGGGGCTAAGATAATGTCGTCGTAAGTATTAATATGAAAGCGTCCCGAATCTTGACGGTAAATAAAACGTTTCAGGTATTGGTCGGAATAGCGCAAAATATTATTATCATATATTGTTGACATTTGGAAATTGACCAGCATGTGTTTTTTCCGTTTTGCAAAGAGATGGTTTCCGGTCAAAAGCAAAAAAGCACTGAAGAGGAATAGGGCGGCACGGCGCCAATTTACTCGCTGAACACTATTTTTAAAATACGGATACATAATCAAAATTATTGATAAGTCAACGCCTGAGCAACTATTTTTCCAATGAGACGGCATTTTTGGGTATTAAGAGTCTGCCGAGTACCGAACTTTTATCGAGGGGATAAATTTCGTAGGTATGTCTTCCTTTGGGGACATCAATAACAAATTCGCGAGCTTTACCCGGCACAAGGGTTTTATCGCTTTTGTAATATGTTATTTCGGAGCGTACACTGCTGAGTCTGAATGTATTTACCGTCTTCCCGTCTCTCTTTACTTGAATACGGTAATGTATTCTGCCTTTCATATTATAGTGGTTTTCGATACGTGTAAAAACGCGCAGTAGGGTAGGTCCGTTCAATGTAACCTTAAGAGGTTTCTGTTTGGAGAATCTGTAGTAATCCACTATCTCTTCGCGTGCTACCAATTCAACGTGGTTTAACGGTGGAGAGGGTAAAAATTCTATCCAATCCCGTTTTTTAGGTTTTTTGGTTAAGAATTTAAAGCGAGCTTCCACCTTAGGCTCTTTTTTTGCAAGTAATAAAGCAACAGAGTGGTAACCCCGGGTAAGTTCTATTTGGAAATCGTTTCGTTGTCCCGGCACTCCGAGTTTGCCGTTTTTGAAAGTGGCATTGGCAGCACGCGGCACACCTTTGAATTTTTGTTTTTGCCACGGCCCGCCGTCAACCGAGAAAAGAATTTCGTATTTTACTTTTGAATCGACACCCGGTTTTAGGCGCGGGCGTGTCATCACCTTCATTATACCGTTTCCGTGGAGGAAGACCACTGTGGTATCTTTGGCACTTAGCGAATAGTAATGCCGTTCTTTGCCGGAGATAATCAGAGTTACCCTTTTTTTGTGGATTGAGGGTTTCAGATATTTATTACCGTCTCTTTTTTGGGCGTGCAAACAGAGAAACGGTGTAACCAATAATAATATTAATACTTTATACTTCATTTTATTTCTAATTTAAAAAATGTTTTACAAACCTGAAAATTCTTCATCTTTAAAGTTATTTTGCGGAGATGAGTGTACAATATCGTTGCCCAGTTTGTGATATTTTTCTTCACTGATAAATATGAATGTTATTAAAGCCACCAGAACGAAAGTTGAAATTCCCGTCACCCACAAGTTATAACGTTTTTCGTAAAATATTTTTCCGTCTCCCGGTTCGGGCAACGGAACAGGGCTTTCGGGCAATCCGTATTGACGGGCAAGTTTTTCTATATTCAAGAGGTGAATTATGGGAATCCCCTGTTCACCCATTTTAATGATAACGCCGTTGACGGGATAATTTTTAACGGGCAGAATTTCAGTTAAACCCGCAGGGATTAACTTACCGTTGATAGTATTGCCCAGGCTGGCAATTCCGCCTCCCACATTAATGTAAACGGCATATTTTTTTCCGTTGTTGATGCTGTCGTAGATTTCCATACGCCGCCGGATACTGTTTTCGAGATGTTCCTCATTAATATATATTAGATTGTTTCTTAATATTGCTTGTTCCAGGAGGTTACGTCCTTGCGGGCTCAAACCCCGTCCTTTATCAAGACCGCCGCCTTTGGAAGCTGCCACCGATTTGAATTTGAAAATACCGGCTTTAAAAAGGAGATTTTCCATATCGGGCCAGGTAAAATCAGGATCGTTAGCACCCCAGTTTGACGAACCGACCGAAGAGATTATTACGGGATTAAGTTCAAGGGTTTGTAAAGCTGCATAGAGGGCTATATTCATAGCCGGGAAAGAGCCTGTAACACCAACGGCAACATTATCGTGTGGCTTTACACCGGCATCTTTGAGCATTTGAACGATAACAGCGGCAAAATTGGGGTTCAAAGAGGTTAATTTTGCTTTGATATAACCCCTGTCGGTTGTTATCAAAGTGTACTCCTGACCTATCAGGGCGGTTTCGTTGGGGTCGTTAATATCATCGACGAAAACACCCTGTTTCATCCTGAAATTTTTAATGTAACCGGCGGCTTTTTGTGCCAACCGGGCAGCCTCAAGTTTTTCTTTATACCACAGTTGTTTTATCTCAACTTTGCTGTTTTCCACAGCAATAAAAGCCAAAAGCGACAGGATAAACAGTGCTCCTAAAACAATATTCGATTTAGCTCTAATTTTATTCATATTACATATATACTTTAAAAAAACTTTATTTACCGGGGCAACAAAGCGCCTGCAAAAAAGAGTATCAACACCAGACGAACCAGTACTGCAGTTATAAACAGTACCGAAACGGTTTTAAAAACACCCTGTTTTCCGAACCAGTGGGCAATAAGTCCCGGAATGACCCAGCCTACGGCTTGCAGTTCAATGGATGTATCCATAAGGTTAATTGCCAAAAAGTAACGTGAGAAATTTGCTAGCAGACCACCTATGAGGATACTCAAAACCATTTGACGTCTTCCGTAAAGGAAGGTGTAATAACTTACGGCCTTAATAATCAGGAATGTTATAAAACTAACCACAAACACACCTGCAAGCCTTTCGGGGTGGGCAAGTTGCAGAGCTATGTAACCCGGCACTACAATACCGCCGGCAGCCAGCCCGAATACTTCGTACGATAATAGGCTGAATATTAATCCTAATGTTATTCCTATTTCTATCATAATCAGTTAATACTTCTGTTTTCAAAATAGCTTACGGTAGCGGCACCTTTACCCCCCATATTACCCATAGCCACAACAGTGGAAGTCGAGAGTGTAAGGTTTAAAATTTCCTCGAATATTTTTTCGGGTTCCACCCAGCCCATATTTACAATTTTATATGTATCGAAACCTTTGGCATGAGCCATATTAGCAACCATATCGGTAGATTGTCCCATGAGTAACAAATGGTCAACACCGTTACCGATATGTTTAGTAATCATTTCAATTAAATCTTTAGCCCTGTATAACCTGTCATGCCTGGTGTTGAGCAATATTATCCTTTTATCCGCAAAGCCGCCGTTTTCATCAATAAGGTTCCAAATCATCAACGTCGATTCGGGGTCGTTGGCGGCAAAAGCGTTGTAAAAATTAATCTCTTTTTCCTTCTCTTTTACGGTAAACCTTTTTAGAACACCCGAGTCGGGAATAGCCTTATACATACCGCGCAAAGCCGTTTGTCTGTCAATATTCAGGAATTTACAAACTTCAAGAGCGAGAGCCACGTTTTCGTTGTGTTCAATATAGCTGAATTTCTTCATCTCCTCTTTCGAGACTGTTTCCGGATTGGCAAAATGAATTTCTGTTCTTTTTTTTGTGGAAAGAGTTATTAACTTTTGATTTACCACACGTTCCGCCGTAAACAGATGAGCGTTGCGGGGGATTGTTTTCCCCAAAGATTCTGCTATTTCGTCAAGGGTGTGTCCCATAACATCGGTATGATCTATTCTTACATTTGTAATTACTCCGATGGTGGCATGTATCATCTTGTTTTCGGTAATCCATTGATATTGGGGTTGCAATGCCATACACTCCATAACAAGGGCATCAGCTTTTCTTTTTGCTGCAAATTTCACTATCGACAGTTGTTCGATTATGTTTGCTCCCGCTTTGCGGTATATATGGGTTTCGGTACCGTCTTCGAGTATAAGCCTGGGGAATGTTCCCGTTACTTTGGTAATTGTTTTTAATCCTCCTTCACGCATACCTGCTGCAATCAAACGGGTAACGCTCGATTTGCCCCTGGTGCCGTTTACGTGAATTCGAACGGGAATGGAATATATCAATTTTTGATGATTGATATATTCCATAATTCCCAAAAAAACCACCATTAAAACAATTATTAATAATAAACAAAAAGCAAACATTGAAAAATATTTTCTACTGTAATTTCAGCATTTTACCGGTTTCGATTCTCGATTTTGTTTTTAAACGGTAGAAATAAAAACCGGCTTTCAAAAGGTTACCGTTATTGCCTGTTCCGTACCAGGTTGCCGAATAATTTCCTTTTGTTTTGTAACCGTCGATAAGAGTACATACCTCTTTACCGTTAATATCATAAACTTTTAAAGATACTTTACCGCTTTTTTCGACGCTGAAAGGAATACTTGTCGATACCTTAAACGGATTGGGATAATTTTGTTTCAGTAATTTATTCTCCGTAATGCTTTTATGCTCTTTTATCGAAACATAAGTTGAAGGAGCATTGGTTGTAAATTTGATAACGGAATTTGCATGTAGCGTAGAGGCCGTAGAGTCGTAAATATCGTTGTAAAGATATTGTAAGCCTATGTCCTGGTTGCCGTTTTCGATACCGATTGTACACTCCGAATCGTTCATTATCTCTTGGTATTGGACAATTATCTCACCGTCGTTGGTGGGAGTAGGGTAGTAGTCGGGGTCTAACAGGAAGACCTCAAAAGTTTCGTAACCGAAAAAGAAATGTTTGTTAATATCGTACCATTCTACCACAAACCTGTGGTTAGACTGGTCGTAATAGTAGAATATACCGCTTTTATCCGATTGCACCAAATCGTCGTACAAATCGTCCCAAAAGGCAGCAATCATGGAAGATATGCCGTCGTTGTGCGGCAATGGAAAATTATCCGGAGCTGTTTGCGTACCCTCACCCGGAGCCAGCCAGCCGTCGGTACTTATTCGTATTTTATTGTAGGTTTGTCCGTAATATTGAAAATCGAAAGGTAAATCCACCGTTTTGGTATAATCGCTGACATAGGACTGAACATTAATTTTAGTGCCCAAATTGTTACTGGCTATCTCAAACCAATCGTAAACCGGTGCTTGGTCAAAAACCGTATCTTTATCGGAAAAAGCATAGTAACCATATGCATCGGGACCTGTGGGGTCGGTGGCCACGGGTTTGGCAACGGAAATAACAAACCCGGTTATTTTTGAATAATTATACATACCGCCTTGTGTTGAAAGCAAGAGTTTGTATTCCGCTTCATGTCCCTTAGGACAGTCGGCACTTACTTTGACAACATAATAGTTGTTTTCGCATAATTTTTTCTCACCTATATTAACAGTGCCGTATGTTCCAACCGAGTCGAGAATGGTAATATACGGGTCGTTACTTCTTAAAATACCTTTGACGTTAGGGGCAACATCTTCACCTTTGTTTTTAATCCAAATCAATAAGGATACCGTTTCTCCCGGGTCCATTCTGAAATTGTGTTTGGGCATACCCGCATCGTTAACCAAATTGCTAACATAAATAAGTTTACAACCTTTTACTTTTTGAACATACTTGTATTCCCATGTTTTATTGCCGCTAACAACATTCAACACCAAAGTAAATTTGACTCCTATGGGGCAGTTATCTTTTACATGGAAGGTAAACGGATTGCCGTTAACCGTTGAACCGGCCGTAATATTCCCGTAGCTCATGCTTCCCGTTGAAGTAATTTCAACATATTCCGGGTTTTCGGTAGTAAGAGTAGCCCGGACATTTTCTGCGGTTTCGGTACCCCAGTTTTTCAGGTTAAAGGTAATATCGCAGTTTTCATTGGGATTGATATTTCCGTCGTTGTTTCCGTCCTGGTCGGTAATTTGCGGATACTCAGACGGCCCCACGTGAACATTTTCCTGAAATACGGTTATTTTGGTTTGAAAGGGGTAAACATTAATACCCCTTACAGTAAGCGTTAAGGTATCGGTATTCTCGGGGGTGATGCCTATGTAAACATTGCCGTCTTCGTCGGTAAAGCCAGTGGCAAACAGGTTGTCGTTCACCAAAGTTACCTGTGCACCGGGCACGGGCAATCCTGAGGATGTACTTTTTACGTTGAACATGGGCTGGCTGTATCCTACGGGAATTTGCGAAGGATAATTAACGGTTATGTCCATGGGAATATCGCGCCAGATATGGACGCTGGGATCTCCTAACACGTGAAAAACGCGGAACTGGTATTCAACCCAAGGGTCGGTACTTCCGAAAACGTTATACATGTACATTTTTCCTCTAAGCAGTGCTGCACCGGGTGTTTCTATTCCCTCTTTAAACATGCCCACGTATATTCCTTTGTCTATTTTGTTGTTGTAAGTGGTATGGGTATTGGATGTGGGGCCGACAAAAGCGATGGCGCCTCTTTGACTGCTCACCGAACCCAATTCGAGCCATTCCTCTCCGAAACAGTTTCCTGCCTGAGAGTTGAACATTGCAACACCGCAACCAATACTGGTAACAAAGGTTAATTTTCTTCCGTTGTTTAACGAAGAGACATCGTTTGTACTGAATGAATAGCAATTGGCCTGCCAGCCATCTTCCCATCCTTCGCCGCGATAATTCAAAAAACTGCGTCCCTGGTTTATGGCACTGATAACATCACTCAGGTGCACGGTACATCCACCGCCGCCCATATATCCGTCGCTCATTAAAGTATCCACCTTTGTAAATTGTCCTTCGTTTTTCATAATATTTGCGGTAAATCTTTTTGTTGCCACTTGCGAAGCAAAATCGTTGTTCGAACAACATACCCCTTCTTTGTACCAGTCGGTTTCGTTCATGTAGGGCTCTTTTTCGTATTTTAAACATTTATTCAAAATAACATCCAATTTGTACGTATTGTCGTTGGTTAACCTCCCGACAAACATTTCGGGTAAAAAGTCGTTTCCGTCAATTTCCACAAAATATTCGTCGTAAACGAAAGAGTAGTCGGGATAAACTATTGTTTTGGTGGGAAAAACACCCGCATCACCCACAAGCATAACATATGTAGGCGGGTATTCCCAATTGTTGTATGCATCGGTAATATATTGTTTTACAGGGACGGGATTATTGCTACTGGCACCTATTTCGCTGAATTTGGTTATGTGAATGTCAATACCCGATTCCCTTTTCCACTTGGCATACTCCTGAAAATGGGAGACATACGCATCGGGCATAATACACAACAATACATCGTGTCCGCTCTCTTCCCCGTTATATTCACGGTTTAAAAAGTCTTTATAATTAAAGACAATGTTTTTATATATTTTTCCAAACGAAGGTGCAATAGGTTTTTTTGCGGAAGTTTTTGGGTTAACAATGTTTTTTGACGAATAATCGTATTTTAATCTAACGGTAACGGAAGACAATATCTGAATTTGATTTTTCGAAGGGATATATTGAACGGGATAAACAGCCAGTCTTACCAATCGTAAATCTCTGAAAATAACCGGTTTTTCTGTTTTGACAAAGGTGCCGGGCATTTTTTCGTTAGAAGCGTAAACCTTTTTGTTTTCGTAATATGGAGCTTCCGGTTGGTTTTCCGTCCACTCTTGTCGTTGTGCTTCAATATGAATATTGTCAAAAATATATTTCTCGCCTTCGTTAACGACTTCGGCCGATATTGCAGCGTTTTCGGGCACGGCAAAAATTTTGGCAATGTATGGTATTCGCGGAGTTCCTGGTTTATTGGTGAACATTTCGGTAAGCAAATCGACGGAATGAACCTTTTTTTGTCCGTTAACACTCTTTTCGCCGGAAATATCTTTTAAAAAGAAACCTGTTACATCAATTTTCACAGTGATTCCGCTTTCGTCGGAATTAATGATTTTAACATCTGGTTGTTTTTTTTCTGAACGGCTTCCGTCCAAAGAAATCCATTGGGCATACATGACAAATGGCAAAAATACCATTGCAAAAACAGTAATAAATGATACTAATTTTGTTTTCATATTTTATGAATTAATTAAAAAATAAACATAATGTTACGGGATTAACATTATTCAATCTACACTTATTTTGACAGTCGAATTGAGATATAGTTGCTCCTAACCGTAAAAAAAAGCTTTTTTAAGAGGCCGGAAAAAAACAAAATTATAAAGGCGGTATGCCTGTGTGTAAGGAGTTTAAGGTAAAGCGGCAAATTTCCGAAGCTTTTATTTACATCAGGGTAATAACAAGCATGAATCGCCGTAGCTCAAAAAGCGGAAATCATTGTTTAAGGCAAAATCGTAAACTTTTTTCCAGTTTTCACCTATCAATGCCGAAACAAGCAATAACAGAGTACTTTTAGGCTGGTGGAAATTTGTTATCAGTCCATTGGCAAAACGGAATTTGTATCCCGGAACAATTATCATTTGGGTTTCCCCTTCAATGTGTTTCAAATTATTCTTATACAGATAATTAATTATTGTTTCCAAAGATTTTTCCGGTGTAAAACCATCGGGGATTTTCAATTTGTAAGCATCCCATTGTTCCACCTTGTTAAATGGTGTATAACCGTAATGAAGTTTTAACCCTATCCAGAAGAGTGTCTCCAGATTTCGCATTGATGTTGTGCCGACGGGAATGATATTTTTACCGGTATAAGCCGAAATCTTTTCAAGGGCGGATAAATCGACCTTGATTTTTTCGGTGTGCATTTGGTGTTGTTCAATGGTTTGCGATGATACCGGTTTAAAAGTACCTGCTCCCACATGCAAAACGAGTTTAGCGGTGGCAATATCTCTTTTTGCGAGGTTGTTCATAACCTTGGCGGTAAAGTGCAATCCGGCCGTAGGTGCAGCCACCGAGCCTTCGTAGCGGGCATAGACGGTTTGGTATCTAATTTTATCGGTTTCCTCTGCATCGCGATGTAAATAGGGTGGGAGAGGGGTTAAACCCGAGGTGTCCAGAATTTCCGAAAATGTAACCTCTTGAGGTTGCCACAAAAATTCAACAAGAAACGAATCTGACACTCTCTCCTTAAGCAGTGCCGTAAGCATTACCTCTTTCCCGTTGATATTTATCAGGGAATTCAATTCCCCCGATTTCCAACGTCTGGCATTTCCAACCATACATTTCCAGACAACCGGCGGTTTTTGTTCCAGGGCAAGTTGAAAATCGTTTACAGGCAATACAGGTTCCAGACAAAAAATCTCAATTTTTGCTCCCGACTCTTTTCTGAATAGCAAGCGTGCTTGAATAACTTTGGTTTCGTTAAAAAGCAATAACGAATCCCGGGGAATAAGTTGCGGTATTTCAAAAAAAGTGTGTTCGCTGATATGCGAATTTTTCAATACCAATAGTTTCGATTTATCGCGTTCCGGCAAGGGATATTTTGCAATTCGCTCGTCGGGTAAACCGTAGTTGTAGTCTTCGATTTTAATTTTTGCCGGTACCATAAAAATATAAGTTCTGCATTTGGGCTGCAAAAGTATTGTTTCTGACAAAAAAAAGCACCGTTATGCGGTGCTTTTTTTGTCTTTTTGTAAAGGGGGCAATTAAGAGTGACCACCCACCACAATTCTTAAAATTTTAATATTTAAAACAATCCACCTGAAGGCTTGGTAAGGCCAAAATTTACGCCAAAAGAGAGTTGCTTTGGTCGGCATAGGCGGATACGATTCCTCCGAATATGCTATGGTTCTTCGTTCTTTATTTTTCATGATATCAGTTTTTTTTAATATTTCAGAATAAAATAAATTATTAATATTCACATAAGGTAAAACGGTTGAAAACTATTCGGGCAGCAGCCACCAGAAAGGATAACCTTTGGCTTTGTGTAAAAACATATAATGCATAAACCACTTAAGCCAGTGGCCTGCCAAACCGGCTTCACCGACGGTGTAACGTAAATCGCGACCGTAAAGCGGATGTTTATCCCAATCTTGAACAATAGGGAAGACTGTCATTGTGGCGGCACTTCCTTTAAAGTGGCCGAAGCCTGCCGATACAATACATGCGGCGCCCATTCGTGCCATTGAGGCTTTGTGTTTCAGTTCCGGTTTTCCCGTTTTTACCCAGTCGATAATATTTTCGGCAATAACTTTACCGATTACCCCCGAAGGCATTCCCGTACGTGGCGGGGCAGGAAAGATACCGGTGCCGTTGGGGCTGAACATGGGTTTAGAAATAGGGTGGGGCGGAGCAAAGGCTATTCCTGCGGCAAACATGTTTTTGTAATTTGGATTTTGATATGTTGACGGCCAGTCGGAGGCTTTCCACTCTTCAAAAGGTTTTTTTGTATAGTCGGCATCAACCTTCATAAAGCCGTTTGGTGCAAAAACAACGTCGGTAATATCTTTGCCGTTTTTGTCGTATGCTTTGATACCGGGACCTGTAAAAGCCGGTATGAGCATGGCAAAGTCAAAATCCAAATGGTGCTCGGTGCCGTCGAGTAATTCGTAATAAATTTTTTTGTCATCCACCTTTTTCACTCCCGCACGTTTTATCCATTTTATGTCGCGCTCTTTTAAAAATGATTCGGTAAAAGTTTTTGTGGAGGTAATATATCCACCTCTTTTTATGTAAGCACCACCCATGCCGAAATCACCCACTTCGTATTCGTTGGTTAGCCAAACAAAATCGGCAAGGTGCAATAATTTGCGGCGGGCAATTTCGTAATGTACGTTAAGAATATATTCAAAAGCCGCTCCCTGGCAAGTAGCACCGGGATGTCCCACGCCGATGACAAATTTCTGTTCTTCGCCCTTCTCCATTCTTGCAATCGCTTCTTGAAGTTTTTCCCATGCTTCGGCAGCATGGCTGAAAGAACATACAGAGACAGTGTTTTTGCCCGGACCTAATCCTTCGGTCTTCTCAAAAGCGAGTTTGGGACCCGTGGCATTTATTAAAAAATCGTAATCAACCGTCTCGGTTTCGCCTACTCTGTTTTGTCCTGTGTATTCAATGGTTACAAAACCCTTTTCCGAATCTTTATCACCTTCGGGGTGAATGGATAGGGCTTTGGCCTGTTTGAAAATAATGTTTTGTTTTTTGTACCTCTTTTCAAGCGGGAACTTTACCTGTTCGGGGGTCATACGTCCCACACCAACCCAAATGTTTGAAGGAATCCAATGATAGTACATCGTAGGAGCAATCACAACAACCTCATGCTTTTTGCCGAGTTTCTTTTTTAACCAGGCCGATGCCGTATGCCCCGAAATTCCTGCGCCGAGAACAACAATTTTTGCCATAACTTTATTTTTGGTTATTAGTATGTCGGGTGCAAAGTTAAGATTATTTTTATTAATTCCAAATTAATATAGTCTTTTGTTTAGCCCGTTTTATTGATGAAAATTATTTTGAAGATAGATTAAAACAAATTATATGAAATTGCCCCTATGATGTAAAGAGCCTTAAATATCGAATAAATTGGACTCCTTTGCCGTGTACCGATTGAAGCTAAGTGACAAATAAGTATCTTTGCAAAAAAAAGATTATGGGACGACGTAAGAAGGTTTTGCCGTTTTTGGAAAATGTGGAAATTACCGGTGCGGGTGCCGAGGGCAAAGCTGTGGCAAGAGTAAATGAGAGAGTGCTTTTTGTGCCTTTTGCCGCTCCCGGAGATATTGTGGATGTACAGGTTTATAAAAAACGGAGGAACTACTATGAGGGCAGGGTGGTAACCTTTAAAAAGATGTCGGATTTGCGTGTAGAGCCCGAATGTTCCCACTTCGGGTTATGCGGAGGATGCAAATGGCAGCATATTGATTACGAAAAGCAAAAATATTATAAATGGAAACAGGTAAAAGACAGCCTCGACCGTATTGCGAAAGTTGAGTATCCGGAGGTATTGCCCATAATAGGTGCCGAGGAAATATACGGGTACAGAAATAAACTTGAATTTACCTTTTCGAATAGAAGGTGGCTTACCGAAAATGACGTTTCAAAAGAGGAGGGAGGCCCGGCCGATACACGGGGGCTCGGTTTTCATTTGCCGGGCATGTTTGATAAAATTCTGGATATTCAACACTGCCACTTACAGGCAGAACCCTCGAATGCCATCCGTAATTATGTTAAAGAAGTGTCATTAAATCAGGGATATACATTTTGGGATGCGAGAGAACAATATGGATTCCTGAGAAATTTGATAATAAGAAATTCTACTGACGGCGATGTTATGGTAATAGTTGTTTTCGGTGAAGATGATGAGGCAAAACGTCAATTTCTTTTGGACCGATTATCGGAAAAATTTCCGCAAATAACCTCTCTGATGTATGTTATCAATGAAAAACGGAACGATTCCATATACGATTTGGAGGTTATACTGTGGAAAGGAAAAGAATACCTTTTGGAAATCATGCCGCCGGCAATTGCAGGACAAACCGCGCTACAATTTAAGGTTGGGCCTAAGTCGTTTTATCAAACCAATCCGCGGCAGGCATACAAACTTTACAAAACGGCTTTCGACTTTGCCGGTTTCAAAGGCGATGAACTGGTTTACGATTTATACACCGGTACCGGAACAATAGCTTTATTTATGGCACGTTCGGTAAAAAAGATAATTGGTGTTGAGTCGGTTGAAGAGGCAGTGGTTGCGGCAAGGAAAAATGCCGCTGATAACAATATGGATAATGTTGAATTTTATTGCGGCGACATGGCAAAATTCCTCGATGAGGAGTTTATTGACAAAAAAGGGCATCCAGATGTAATTGTAACCGACCCGCCTCGTGCAGGTATGCACCATAATGTAATTAAAAGAATACTTTTTACCCGTCCTGAAAAAATTGTTTACGTGAGTTGTAATCCTGCCACACAAGCCCGCGATATAGCCATGTTAAACGAATTTTATTATGTGAGCAGGGTTCAACCGGTTGATATGTTTCCTCAGACTCATCATGTGGAAAATGTTGTTTTGTTGGAAAAACGCTAAAATTGATAATAAATATTTCCTTTTTTTATTGTACCAAATACTCCCGGGGTAATCTTTCTCCGGCTCAAAACGTATCTTAATCTTTTTCATTTACTTAGAAAAAATTCGGTACCTTTTCAATTAACAGCACACTATTTTTTACATAACTTTTAATCAGAAAATCAATCAGTTTGCAAAAAAGATAAAAATATTTTATTTAATCAGGAAAAAATTATAAAATAGAGTTTAGTAATGGACTGGAAAACAGAATTATAAATATGCCTAAAATGTCCTATAATATATATTATGTTAAATAGATTGTTTAAAAGAGAGAGGATAAACCGAAAAAGGTTATCCCCTCTTTTTTATAAATAAAAAATTAAGACTATTTATATTTTTCGTTAAGAGCTTTCAGTTTATCATTCATTTTTAAGAAAACGTAAACCTGTTTTAAGACACCTAAAGTTTCGGCATCCTCAGGATTTAGTTCAAGAGCTTTTTCGAGCCAAGGCAAACCTTTTTTAAAATAGTCGGTAGCTTTTGCCTGCAAAGCATTATATTTTTCGGTTTCTTCGAGAGGCAAATCAGAAGCTTCCTTTTGAATTTCCACGCCGTTATTTACGTAAATAGCACCGATACTGTAATAAGCATCATAAAAATCGGGTTTTATTTCCGTAGCTTTTTTGTAGTAATATACGGCAGAATCCTGTTTTCCCATTTGGTCGTAACTTTGACCGATTAAGAGGTAATAATTTGCATTACTTTTGTTTTGCGGGTCTTTGGCAATAGCCTCTTTAAGGTATGCAATAAGCTTGTCGGACTCACCTTTTTCGAGGAAATTTTGGGCTTGGTTGAGCAAAATACTCAAATTATCAGGATAGCGTTTTCTGCCGATATTAAGAGCCTCTATTGCTCCCGCAGTATCCCCCATGTGTTTCAGTGATTTGCTGTAATAGATATAAACTTTCGGCTCTTTAAAATCATTATCTATACACTCTTTAAGGAACTTGGCAGCCAATTCGGGTTTTTTAGCATTTATGGCGCTTATTCCGGCGTTATATGCGGGAAGTGTATCGGAGATACCGAGAATTTGAGCGGTTTTCATTGCATATTCAAATGCTTTAAGCGATTTATCGTATTTTTTATCATTGAAATAATCGGCGCCAAACCCTAAAAATGCGTTATATATATTATTGAAATTCAAGTTAATATCGTCTTCGTATTTATGTTTAACGTCCAATTCTTTAGCCTTTTCCAACGATTTAAGAGCAACATAAATGGCATTTGTATCCAAATTTTTAAATGCAGGCAAAGGCGAAGTAGCTATTCCGTAATAAATAATTGCACGGTAAAGCCATGTTTTCGGGTCGTTAATGGTTTTAGGATGTTTGGCGGCTTTGTCGATTTCCTCTTTTGCTTTGTCTAACTTTCCGTCTTTGTTGTACATGTATGCGCTGGTTCTTGCACTTTTTTGAGCGTATCCGTTATACGCAAAAAGAAAAAGCCCTAAACTTAATAAGATTGCTAATTTTTTCATTTTTATAAGTTTTAATTTATTTCAAAAATAATTTTTTTCAAAAATAATACCGAAAATTAAGAATTGTTGATATAAATATAAAAAAAGTTTAACTGATTTCTTGTTTGTTATCCGTATTGTTTTCAATTTCAGGATTATTGGTATTGTTGTCATTTTCCTCGACATTTTCTTCCATACCGAGTTCCACTGCTGTTTCTTCATCCATTTCCACTTTGGCAACGGCAGCAATTTCATCATCCTCATTCAATTTTATCAATCTTACCCCTTGTGTTGCCCTTCCCATAACGCGCATGGAACTTACAGGCATTCTTATGGCAATACCCGATTTATTAATAATCATCAGGTCGTCACTGTCAATAACGTTTTTTATAGCTATCAATTTACCTGTTTTTTCGGTAATTTTCAATGTTTTCACACCTTTTCCGCCTCTGTTGGTAATACGGTAATCATCCAGTTTGGAACGTTTTCCGTAACCTTTTTCCGAAACCACCAAAATATCGTAGTCTCCGTTTTCGACACAAATCATTCCTGCCACTTGGTCGTTGTCGTCTGCAAGGGTAATGCCCCTCACTCCTGCTGCTGTCCTTCCCATAGGTCTCACTTTAGATTCCGGGAACCTTATTGCCCTACCCGATTGCAGAGCTATAAGGACATCACTCGAGCCGTTGGTCAATCTTGCTGCAAGGAGTTCGTCACCATCTTTAATTGTGATGGCGTTAATGCCGTTTTGTCTCGGGCGCGAATATGCTTCGAGAGATGTTTTTTTGATGGTTCCTTTTTTGGTGACAAGAATTATGTAGTTATTGTTAACATATTCGGCATCGTTAAGGTTTTTAACGTTTATGTATGCTTTTACGGTATCATCGTTGCTAATTTGAATGAGGTTTTGAATAGCTCTTCCTTTTGATGTTTTTGTTCCTTCCGGAATTTCGTACACCCTGAGCCAGTAAACTTTACCTTGTTCGGTAAAGAACAACATATAATTATGATTTGTAGCGACAAAAAGGTGTTCGAGAAAATCTTCGTCGCGCGTGGTACTTCCTTTGGCGCCTCGTCCTCCCCTGTTTTGGACCCTGTATTCCGAAAGCGGTGTACGTTTTATATATCCGAGATGCGAAATGGTTATCACCACTTGCTCGTCGGGAATAATATCCTCCAAGCTGATATCATCGGCTGTATAAACTATTTGAGAGCGGCGTTCGTCGCCATATTTCTCTTTTATATAGTTCATCTCGTCTTTTATAATTTGCATTCTTTTGCCGATATCCGAAAGTATATCTTTGAGTTCGTCAATCAGTTTCATTATTTCGTCGTATTCGGCTTTCAGTTTGTCTATTTCGAGTCCGGTAAGCTTTTGCAAACGCATATCCAGAATGGCTTTTGCTTGTATTTCGGTAAGCTCGAAACGTTCCATCAATCCGTTTTTGGCTTCATCCGGGGTTTTGGAGGCTCTTATAAGTTTTATTACTTCGTCTATATTGTCAACGGCAATAATTAAACCTTCGAGAATATGTGCACGTTTTTCCGCTTCGTTAAGACGGTATTTTGTACGGCGAATAACGACTTCGTGACGGTGATTTACATAGTGTACTATCAGGTCTTTCAGGTTAAGACTGCGCGGGCGACCGTTAACAAGGGCAATATTGTTAACGTTGAATGAACTTTGAAGTGCGGTATGTTTGTACAACAGGTTGGTTACAATACTCGAAAGCGCATCTTTTTTCAATTCGTAAACTATCCGCATGCCGTTACGGTCCGATTCGTCTCTTATATCCGATATGCCCTCTATTTTCTTTTCGTTTATAAGGTCGGCGGTACGCTTAATCATATCGGCTTTATTTACCTGATACGGAAGGGATGTCACTATTATTCTTTCGCGTCCGGTTTTAGTCTCTTCAATTTTAACTTCTCCTCTCATTACTATACGTCCCCTGCCTGTTTCAAACGCCTGTTTTACTCCGTCGTAACCGTAAATTATACCGCCTGTCGGGAAATCGGGAGCTTTAATGTGGTTCATCAAACCGGCAACGGTAATGTCGTTGTCGTCAATATAAGCAATAATTCCGTCAACAATTTCCGATATATTGTGGGGTGCCATATTAGTTGCCATTCCCACTGCAATACCCGAAGCGCCGTTAACGAGCAGGTTTGGAATTTGCGAAGGCAAAACCGTGGGCTCTTTAAGTGTATCATCGAAGTTCATCTGAAAATCGACGGTATCTTTGTCGATATCCACAAGCATCTCTTCTGCAATTTTCTTTAAGCGGGCTTCGGTATAACGCATTGCTGCGGGACTGTCGCCGTCAATGGAGCCGAAGTTTCCCTGACCGTCAATCAAAGGATAACGCAGTGACCACTCTTGTGCCATACGTACCATGGTATCGTAAACGGAACTGTCGCCGTGGGGATGAAATTTTCCCAACACCTCCCCTACTATTCTTGCCGACTTTTTATATGGTCTGTTTGAAAAAACACCGAGTTCATACATACCGTAAAGCACCCTGCGGTGTACGGGTTTCAATCCGTCTCTTACATCAGGTAATGCCCTGGCTACTATAACCGACATCGAGTAGTCGATATAGGCCGACTTCATTTGTCTTTCGATATTTACCTTGATGATTTTTTCACCGTCATGAACATTCTCCATCTGTTCCTCTCCTTAATTTTTTGTTTTAGCTTGCAAAATTAAGAATTAATGTATAAAAGAAAAGTTTTTTGCCCCCCTTTAATTGTCAATATGTTAACATTTTTATGTTAACAATTTTATTTATGCATAAATCACCTTTTATATTGCTATTGTACCTTTGATAATTAAAATTGTATTAAATCGTATTGAGGTTATATGTAATTTTGCAAAAAAATTTTTAAAGTATATATGGAAGCAAATTTTTCGAGAAGGATGAATGATGTTTTCTCGTACAGTCGCGAGGAAGCTGTAAGGCTCGGTAACAACTATATAGGATTGGAGCACTTTTTACTGGGAATATTGCGCGATGGCGAGGGGTTGGCGGTTCAGATATTGATGTATTTCGGTGTTGACCTGAAAGAGTTGAAAAAAAGTATAGAAAAGGCGATACGAAATCCCGAAGGTGTTTCGGTGGAGATGGAAAATATACCATTGGTAAAACAAGCCGAAAGAGCTCTGAAAATTACTAAGTTGGAAGCGCGCCTGTTTAAAAGCGACGTTATTGATACCGAGCACATGCTTTTGGCAATACTAAAAGACGACAACAATTTGGTGACCAACAAACTGAAAAGCTACGGGATAAACTATAAACTTGTAAAAGACGAGATTTTATCCATAAAAAAAGAGAATAGCGGGGGCAAAATAATAGAGTTGCCAACCAACGAATTTCCCGGCGAAACCGACGAGCCTGCCGGGGAGCGTCCGCGTACGGGACGTTCGAAAAAGACGGGGGATCCCAAATCGAGCACTCCCGTTCTTGATAATTTCGGGCGCGATTTGACAAAACTTGCCGAGGAAGACCGTCTCGACCCCATTGTGGGACGTGAAAAAGAACTTGAGCGTATTGCACAAATATTATCGAGGCGCAAAAAAAACAATCCTATTTTGATTGGTGAACCGGGAGTTGGGAAATCGGCAATTGCTGAGGGGTTGGCTCTGCGTATCGTTCAAAGAAAGGTGTCGAGGGCACTTTTCAACAAAAGGATAATAACCCTTGACCTGGCTTCCATTGTTGCCGGAACAAAGTACCGTGGACAATTTGAGGAGCGCATGAAAGCGGTTTTGAACGAGCTTACAAAAAATCCGGATATAATCCTTTTTATCGATGAAATTCATACGATTGTGGGGGCGGGAAACGCTTCGGGAAGCCTTGATGCTTCAAATATGTTCAAACCGGCTTTGGCTCGCGGCGAACTGCAATGTATAGGCGCCACAACACTTGATGAGTATCGTCAATATATTGAAAAGGACGGAGCTTTGGAACGGAGGTTTCAAAAGGTTTTGGTTGACCCGACAACACCCGAAGAAACGGTGCATATTCTCGAAAATATTAAGGAAAAATACGAAGATCATCATTTGGTAAAATATACCGATGAGGCTCTAAAAGCTTGTGTGAATCTTACAAACAGATATATTTCGGACAGATATCTTCCCGATAAAGCAATTGATGCCCTCGATGAAGCAGGAGCACGTGTGCATATAAACAACATTCACGTTCCGGCCGAGATAATAAATCTTGAAAATTCAATTAAAGAGATACGGGATAAAAAGACACAAGCCATAAACAGTCAGAAATTTGAAGAAGCAGCCCAATTCAGAGATATAGAAAGACGTTATATTGACGAACTGGAAAGAGCAAAAAAACGGTGGGAAGCCGATTCGCGAATACACCGCGAAACCGTTACCGAAGAGAATGTTGCCGAAGTTGTGGCGATGATGACCGGTATTCCGTTGACAAACATTGCCCAAAGCGAAAGTCAGAGGCTGATAAATATGGAACCCGAACTCCAAAAGGTGGTTATAGGTCAAGAGGATGCCATCAAAAAAATTGTAAAAGCCATAAGGAGAAACCGCGCCGGGCTGAAAGACCCCAAAAAGCCTATAGGTTCTTTTATTTTCCTTGGGCCCACAGGAGTGGGAAAGACATATCTTGCCAAAATGCTTGCCAAATACATGTTCGACTCGGAAGATGCTTTGATAAGGATAGATATGAGTGAATATATGGAGAAATTTGCCGTGTCGCGTCTTGTGGGAGCGCCTCCCGGATATGTTGGGTACGAAGAGGGCGGACAGCTTACCGAAAAGGTACGGCGTAAACCCTATTCCATTGTTTTGCTCGACGAAATAGAAAAAGCACATCCCGATGTTTTTCATCTTTTGTTACAGGTGCTTGACGACGGACAACTTACCGATAGTTTGGGGCGAAGAGTGGATTTTAAAAACACAATAATCATAATGACATCCAATATCGGTTCCCGTCAACTTAAAGATTTTGGCCAAGGTGTTGGGTTTTCCACACAGGCAAAGCGTGAATCGAGAGCCAGCCATGCCCACGGCGTGATAGAAAACGCCTTGAAACGTGCTTTTGCACCGGAGTTCTTAAACCGTATTGACGATGTTGTTATTTTCGAATCGCTCGAAAGAGAAGAGATTCATAAAATAATCGATATCGAACTGAAAAACCTGTATGATAGAATTACGGGTATGGGTTACTCAATAAAAGTTACCGAAAAGGCAAAGGATTTTCTTATTGAAAAGGGTTGGGATGCGCAGTTTGGCGCACGTCCGCTAAAACGCGCAATTCAAAAGTACATAGAAGATCCTTTGGCTGAGGAGATTATCAAATCTAATTTGAATGCGGGCGATAAAATTACCGTCGATTTCGATGCGAAAAAAGATGATGTTAAAGTGAAGGTGACAAAAGCGGGAAAAAGAACCTCGAAACCCAAAAAACAAAAGGACACCAATGAGGGTGGCGAGAAATACAATTAGCCTGTCCCGCCCTTCTGTTTTTAAGTAACAAAATATACTCTGTTTGCCTTGTAAACCGGAAAGCGATTTGCTTTTTGGTTAACAAGGCTTGTTATACGGAAGCAAAGATGCCGCCGTTTATACTATGTGTTTTTCTTATCCCTCCTTCTGATGCCGTGAAGAAATGGAAATATCCTATTTTTCGATTTCGTAATTGAATCTTGTAATTTTCGAAATCAACGGTAATATTGCAGCTTTCAATTTTTTATGTGCGGGATGTTCTTCGTACATGGTCATGTTAAGTTCCGATTTGAAAATTATATTGAGGCAATAGTCGTATTCGTCCGATTCGCCTGGTAGTCCCATTCGTTTTCCCCATTCAAGTTTGTGAATTGCTTTTATTTCGTTCTTCATTTTCATGACAAGTGTATCGATACGGGCTATTTGTTGCGGTGTTGTATTCTCTTTGAATTTTACCAAAACCAAATGTCTTATTCCTTTTACTTTTTTTGCAGGTTGGTTTGCAATTGTCATTCCGGTTGCCGTAAATACCAATGCCAAAATAATTAATAACTTTTTCATAACTATAATTTTAAACGTTAACACTCTTTTTCAGAAAAATCAAAAGTAATACATTTTTGTTCCCGACAGTAAAAGCGGCATAATAAAACACAATGCGGCAAAGAAAAAGCTCCGTAAAAGAAAGGTTAGGATTTTAATGCCCGGCGGAGTTATTTGTACACCTTTAATTTGTCAAGTGCTTTTTGATATTTGCGGGCATTTTTCTGATGTTGTCTGTTTGTACGTGCAAACACGTGATAACCCGACATATCGTCTTTGGCGCAGAAGAACAGATAATTTTCCTTATCGGGATTCAATACTGCATCGATGGAAGATATTGACGGAATGCATATTGGGCCCGGAGGTAATCCGCCGTATTTGTATGTATTGTATGGCGAGTTAAACTTTTTGTATTCGTTAAGAACCCTGTGGATAGTAAAATCGCCAATGGCATATACGACTGTAGGGTCGGCTTGCAAACGCCACCCCTTTTTCAGTCTGTTAAGGTAAACAGCGGCAATTTTTGGTTTTTCGCTGTTTTTATTGGTCTCTTTTTCGACGATGGAGGCAAGAATAACAACTTGAGTTGGGGTGAGTCCCAGAGAATCGGCTTTTTTTCTCCGGTCTTTATTCCAAAATTTCAAATATTCTTGATACATACGGCTAACAAATCCGTCGGCGGTGGTATTCCAATACATTTGATAAGTGTTAGGTATAAAAATGGTTGCCGCTGTCCGCGGAGTTACACCCATCATACCTACATAAACCGAATCGTTCAGAAGTTTCACTATGGAAACAGAGTCGGCTTCTATCTGTTTTGATACCTTTCCGGCAAGCTGGTATATATCTCTTACATTATTAAAAATCACGTTAACCGGAGTTTGTTTTCCAATCCTGAAAAGGTCAACCAGTTCGTTGTTGTTCATTCCGTTGGTAATGACATATCTGCCGGGTTTCAATAATTTCGGTAATTTTTTCTGTTTGGCCCACCATTCAAAGTTTTTACGGTGTATTATCAGTCCGTTTTTATAGAGTCTTGTTTTCAGTGTATCGAAATTGGCGTTTGAAGGTACATAAACGGAAACGGGTTTTCCATCGGGCGTCCATGTATTAGGTTTCATAACAACGGTATAGAGCCAATATCCCGTGCCGAACGCGATAAGCAACATCAAAAACAACACCGAAAAAATAATTCGTCTAACCTTATTTTTTCTTCGTCTCGGAGCACCGTATTTCGAATAATAATATGCCATAAATTATTTTTTTTCGTTAATTAACTGTAAAAACCATTCGTCAACGAAGTTCCCGTTAATGAACAACCAATCTTTTTTCAAACCGGTTTTTTTGAATCCGGCATTTTCAAAAAGGTGTAAACTTGCTGTGTTATCTGCTTGTATGTTGCAAAAGAGCTGATGTAACTGTAAAATTCCGAAAGAGTGGTTTATCAACAGTTTGAGTGATGATTTGCCCAATCCCTTTTTTCTGAATTTTTCTTCGATTATTATTCCTACTCCTGCTCGTTTGTGTAAAGGTTCAAAATCGAATAAATCTATAATTCCGGCGGGTTTGTTTTCGGTCTCAATAATGAACCTTGCCTGTTTTTGCGAAAATATATCCTTGTCGTTCAAAAGGATGTACTGTTCCAAATCGAAACGGGAAAATGGAAGCAGGGTTCCGCTCAAGTGCCACCACTCCACCTTGTTTTCGACCGAAAACAGAAAGTTCAGATCTCCGGGTTCGGGTGCACGCAAAACAATTTTCCCGTCGGTTATCATATACATTACATTTACGGATACAAAATTAAATATTTTCCCGTCTTTTTGCAGAAAATGTTAAAAAAAAGGTATGGGAAAACCGATTTAAAACGGGAAAATCGTTTCGTTTTTGGAAAAACGAGATGTTTCAATAAAAGAGGGTTACCGGTTTTTATTTGGAAATTTTATCTTTTACAAATTGATAAAAAAGTCTTGTTCCAACACCGGTGCCTCCTTTGCCCCTGTAGCTGTCGCGTTTTTCCAGGAAAGAAGGTGCCGCAATGTCGAGATGTATATAAGGGTAGCCGGTAAAATGCTCCAAAAATTTTCCTGCTGTTATTGCACCTGCATTTACCCCCCCGATATTTTTCAAATCGGCAACATTTGATTTCAGTTGTTCTTTGTATTCGTCCCAAAAGGGGAATTCCACAATACGTTCGTGAACTTTATCTCCCGATTTTTTCAAAAGGGTAAAATCTTCTTCTGCCTTGGCTTTCATACCTACTATTGCCTGAGGACCTATTGCGCGTGCTGCTGCACCTGTAAGTGTGGCAATATCAATGACGAGTTCGGGTTCGTATTTCTTGGCATAACTTAATGCATCTGCCAGAATCATTCTTCCTTCGGCATCGGTATTTAATACTTCCACCGTTGATCCGTCGTACATGGTAACAATATCACCGGGAGCATATGCATTTCCGTCGGGGCGGTTGTCGGTTGCCGGAATTAAACCTATCACATGGTACGGCAGTTGCGCTTTTGCTATGGCGTAAAGTGATGTTGCAACAGCTGCGGCACCCGCCATATCCGATTTCATGGTATCCATAAAGTTGGTCGGTTTTAAACTTAAACCGCCTGTATCATAAACAACTCCTTTACCCACAAATACCAAAGGTTTGTTATTTATGGCGTTTTCGGGTTTCCATTCGATAATGGTAAATGTTGGAGGCTCAATGCTACCTTTGTTGACGGCAAGCAATCCCCCCATTTTAAGGCTCTCTATTTTACGTTTGTTAAAAATTTCAACTTTTGCGCCTGTGTTTTTCAAAAGATTTTTAATCTCTTCGGCAAAAACCGTAGCCGTAAGGTATGAAACGGGTTCGTTTACCAAATCGCGTGCATTATAAACGGATTCGGCAACTATTCGCAATTCTTCAATATGCTCCTCCCCTATTCTGTTGTCGTATATTGATATCTCTTCGAGTGTATGTTTTGTTTCGGTATTTTTGCTTTTATACTTCAAGAAGCGATAGTTGCCCAATATTAAACCTTCGGCAAAAGCAAGTGTTTCATCTGTTTCGGCATTAACCGGATAGATAACTATTTTTTCAATTTTATTTTTATTTGCAATCTCTTGAACCTTATCCCCGTTTTTTCTGTAGTTTTCCATACGTATTGCACGTGTTCCTTGAAAATCGCCGAAAACGACAAAAATATTATTCTTATAACGGTTTAATTCTATTGTATTATTTTGTTCTCTGTGACGGCGTTTTACATATTCTTTCTCTTTGGGGTTTAGAAATATTTTATCCAAATCCGATTTGTTCTTTACTAAATAAACCGTACTGGCTGCAGTAGGTTTTCTCAATGCTTTTCTAATAATTGTTTCCATATCAATCTTATATTTTCAGACAAAAATAAACAACTTAATTGCCCGTTTTTATTTTTTAAGGTTTTTTTATATTTTTGAGGAAATTATTGGGTGCCATGGAACATTTTTGTCTTGAATGCGGTGCAAAATTGATTGGAAGAATTGATAAAAAATTTTGCTCCGACCAATGCAGAAACACTTATAATAACAGGCTAAACAAGGACGAGACGGCTTTTATGAAAAATGTCAACCGTATTTTGCGCAAAAACCGCAGAATACTCAAAGAGTTGAACCCAAACGGCAAATCAAAGGTAAAGAAACAAACCCTGCTTTCCAAAGGCTTTGTTTTCAAACATTTTACCCATGTTTATAAAAACAAAGAGGGCAAAGTATATTATTTCTGTTACGAATACGGTTACCTTCCGTTGGATAACGATTTTTTTGCCCTGGTAATAAACAAATCGTTATGATATTCCGGTTTTTAAGGTTTTTTGCCGTAACTTTAATACACCTTTTGTTTGGCAACTGTAAAATAGAACATATTCCTTCACTTAATTGTTTGTTCTCAGACAGTTTTATGCCGGCTGTATAAACCGGGGCAAATCTAAATTTTCAACCTTTCTTTAAAGGGAAGAAAAGTCATAAAATCGGCATGATGAACAATATAAGCTTCGGTTGTTCTTTTAACCATATTACCTTCGCCAGCATGTGTTGCTATTATGTGGCAAACTTCTGCCGGAACTCCCGCTTCTTCGGCGAGGCTTACCCCCGAAAAGGGGTGGCGGAGATATTTTCCGTAATTTCCTTGTACAGCATTTCCTTGCTCATCGAGTTCGTATTCAAGCAATTTGCCCACATCGGCAAGGATGGCGCCGGCTATTAAAACATCCATATTTACCCTAAGTTCACCGTGGTACATATCGTTGATTTTTTGACCGGCATCGCGGGCTATGTGTACAACGGAACGTTTATGGTCCATAAATGTCACTTTAAGACCGGGACCAACTAAAAGGGTAAAGGGTATTCTGTTGAGATCTTCCGGTGTCAGCACACTTCTTTCCAAAGCAAGTTCCCAGGTTTTAGCGGTCTTTTCGCGCAAATCTTCATCCGAAATCCAATTCAATTCGGGCCACAATTCATAAACCTCGTTTTTCATAATTATATTGATATTTTAAAAGAGGCTGTTTGTTAAAAACAGCCTCTTAGAGTTTAAAAAACCGTTTATATTAATTACAATTTTTCGATAATGGCATCAGCCATCTGCTTTGTTGAAGCGGCACCTTTGTCGATTACATCGGCGGTGCCCCGCATTTTCATCATATCGTAAGTACGAACTTTACCTTCGACAATAACGTCGGCAATTGCTTTGCGTATTTTTGCCGCAATATCTTTTTCATCAATAAAATCGAGCATCATACAAGCAGATTCTATCATGGCAATAGGATTTACTATTGACACGGGGTAATCGGCATATTTGGGTGCCGAACCGTGAGTGGGTTCGAAAACACCTATTCCCGAATCGGGATTAAATTGTGCCGAGCATGCAAATCCCAAACCACCTATAAGTCCTGCAAAACCATCCGATACAATATCGCCGAACATATTGCCTGCTACAATAACGCCGTAGTTTTCAGGGTTTTTTGTAAGCCACATCATTTGGGCATCGATATTTGTATTCCAAAGTTCTATATCAGGAAAATCGGCTTTTTGTATCTCTTGAGCCATTTTGTACATCATACCCGATGTTTCGCGAATAACATTTGGTTTTTCGCAAACGGTAACCGATTTGTAACCATATTCTTTGGCATGCTCGAATGCTGCCCTCAAAATACGTTCGGTAGCTTTTTTTGTAAATATCCGGGTAGAAACCGAAATTTCATCTTTAGGAACATTTCCGAAGTTTTTTACAAATTTCGGGTGTGTCATCAGTGCGTCGTAAACTTTTTCGGGAGGATTCGACCATTCTACGCCGCCATACAGTCCTTCGGTATTTTGACGGAAAATTACCACATCAACCTCAGGCTCTTCTATTCCGCCGTCGGCACCTCTGCGTATAAAATTAAGAGGATTGCCTTTGTATGTATGACATGGGCGCATACAAATATCGAGGTTAAAATGCTGACGCAGCCCTACTATGGGCGATGAATATACAAAACCTTTGTCGCGAAGTGCAGGCGATAGTTCTTCGGCAGCGGCATCTTTGGGTTTCGACGTGATGGCTCCGAAAAGAGCTATTTTGTGTTCTTCCAATAATTTGATGGTGCGTTCGGGTAAGGGATTACCTTCCGTTTTCCAAAATTCCCATCCGATATCTCCTTCCACATAATCGGCATCAAAACCTGCCGCTTCGAGTACTCTTAACGTCTCTTCCAAAACGGCACGACCGATTCCGTCGCCGGGAAGGGTAACAATTGTTCTTTTTTTCGACATATTAATAAGCTGTTTTGTTCATTAATAATTTAATTACTCTTTTTTTAAAAGAAGCGGTAAAAATACAAAAGCCTGTTAATTGGGATAATTTTTTTTCCGGATAAATTTTATTTTTTTTTACAAAAATTCAACAACACGGGTTATTTTTGAACACCAATTCATATCTTTGTTGCTTTTTTAATTTCAATATTTAATACTTTTTATGAATAAAATTAAAATTCACGACAAATATTTTAAACCTTTTATAGGCAAAGATAAAATTGAGAAAGCAATACAAAAAATTGCAGATGATATAAATAGAGATTACAGGGGGAAAATCCCGCTTTTTTTGGTAATACTCAATGGTTCGTTTATGGTTGCGGCAGACCTGTTAAAAAAGATAACACTTGATTGTGAAGTTTCGTTTGTTAAATTGGCATCCTATTCCGGTACAAAATCGACCGAAACGGTGCGCGAACTCATAGGTTTTGATGAAAACGTGAAAGGGAGGGACATAATTATTATTGAAGACATTATCGATTCGGGGCTTACCATGGAGAGGGTATTGCACCAGTTGAAAAATATGGGGGCTAAAGATGTGAAAATATCAACTTTGCTTTTCAAACCCGCTGCTTTTAAAAAAGATTATGATATCGATTATATTGGAATGGAAATTCCCAACGATTTTATTGTTGGTTACGGCCTTGATTATAACGGAAGAGCAAGAAATTTACCTGATATATATAAAATAACAGACTAACCAAAAAGATACAATTATGTTAAACATTGCACTGTTCGGACCACCCGGAGCGGGTAAAGGAACACAATCGAAAAAATTATTGGAGAAATATAATCTGACTTACATTTCAACCGGCGATATGCTGCGTTCCGAAATTGCCGAAGGTACGGCACTTGGCAACAAAGCAAAATCGATTATCGAATCGGGAGGTTTGGTTGACGATGAACTCATTGTTCAACTTATTGAAAAGAAGATAAAAACGAATCCTAAATCGAACGGCATACTTTTCGACGGCTTTCCCCGGACCGTGGTTCAGGCTTACATCCTCGAAGGGCTGTTGCTTAAACTTAACACTTCGCTTAATGCAATGATTAGTTTGGAAGTGCCCGAAGAGGAATTGATAAACAGGCTTTTGTTACGTGCCAAAACTTCGGGAAGAAGTGATGATACTTTGGAGGTTATAAAAGTAAGACTAAAAGAGTACGAAGAGAAGACAAAGCCCGTGGCGAAATTTTATGCCGAAAAAAATAAATATTTCCCGTTAAAAGGGGTTGGCAAAATCGACGACATTTTTAATAACATTGTCAATGTCATCGAAATGGTAAAAGAACCGATAAAAACAAATATTGTTCTTCTTGGTAAACCGGGTTCGGGAAAAGGAACGCAAGGTAATCTTTTGGCAAAAGAGTTCGGCTTGGTATATATATCAACGGGAAAACTTTTGCGTCAAGAAATCGCAGAAGGTACCGAAATAGGGAAAATTGCCAAACCCTATATGGATAAAGGGGAAATAGTTCCCGACGAAATCCCCATACAATTGATTGAACGTAAAATAAAAGAGAATCCGCAAGCCAAAGGTTTTGTTTTTAAGGGGTTTCCCAGGACAATCGTCCAGGCTTATATTCTTGACGGATTACTCGAAAGGGAAAATATGTCAATATCGGCATTGATAGAGATGAAAATATCAACATTGGAAGCGGTAAAACGCCTTTCGGAAAGGGCAAAAACAGAGAAAGCGCGACCGTATGATGCCAGTACCGAACTTATTGTTAACCGGCTGGAACAATACAAAACAAAAACACTTCCCGTAATCGATTATTATAAAAATTTAGGTAAATACACATCCGTACGAGCCGAAGGTCCCGAAAGGGAAGTGTTTAAAGCACTTGAACACGAGTTGTCAAACATTATGGAGTATAACTATTAATAATACCGTTTAAAAACAAAAAAAAGGCTGTCAGCATTTGCTGACAGCCTTTTTTAATGTTGAACCTTAAAATGGTTATTTGACAATCATTTTGCGGGTAACTTTTTGGTCGCCGATATTAACGGTGTAGAAATATACACCTGTTGGCAAATTGTCGCTGCTGATTGTTAAATTATGAGAACCTGCAGTAAGATACCCGTAATTTTTAACGGAAACTTGCTGACCCGTTAACGTATAAACTCCAAGACTAACGTTGTCACCCTTTGTTAACGAAACATTAACATATGTTGTTCCATTGAAGGGGTTGGGGAAGTTTTGCGATACGGAAGCATTATTAATCGAAGTTTTATGGTTGTTTACACCTTGAACCGTAAAGTCGGCATCGGTGAAAGCGAAGTCTTGAATGTATTCGAACTGAACGGGTTGAACGGGATCGTTGGGATCCATATTTTCATATACAAACGGAATATTGTATGTGCCGTTGTTATCGAAGCAATATTTGGGAGCGGCGTAAAAATAGGCTTGCCACATTCCGGCCGAGAACAAGGTAACGTTTGTAGGTGCGTCGTTACCCGAACCGTCATTTGTTTTCATGTAAGTAGCCGGATCGAAACCGCGGCAGAAAATGTTAGGTTGATTGTTTTCGTCGGCATCTTCGATGTCGGTATCCAACCATGAAATAAATATTTTGCTGTGATCGGGAGAGGTTGTAATCTGGATACGGTTGTCTTCGGTTAAATCGCCGAAAGTTCCGCGGAAGTTTTGGGGACGTCCCATCTCTTCTGCATACCATGTAGTACCTCCGTCGTTGGTAAAGAGGTCTATAACACCAAGATAACCTTTTGCGGTAACGATGCTGTATTCATTTGTACCTGTGGGTCCAATAACAACAGCAATATGCAGATTTCCATTGTTATCAACGGCGCAGTTAAAATCGAAAGCTGTGGTGTAGTTAATATCTTCGCGTGCGGGTACCGGAGGCTCAAAAAGTCCTTCTATCAACTCGTCTGTCAAGTGGTGATATACAATACCGCCAATACCGTTAGGTCCGTCGAGTTGGATGAAATATGGACCGTCCCAAGTGTCACCGCCGTCGGTTGATTTCCAATAGATAGGATAAAGACCTTTAAGTCCGCCGGGTTGTTCTGCCGATCCGTCATCACCTAGAATAACGATGTATCCTGTTTGACCGTCTTGGCTGAAAGCTACTTGTGTAAAAACAGGACGTCCAATACCTTCTACCTGGGGAGCATCCAGCAGGTCTTGATTATAAACAAAATCGTTGGCGGCATCGTCCCAGTGAGATGTATTTAATATCAGATTACCTTGGTATGCCAAGGTACCCGATGTCCAGTCTTGATTTACGTCAACGGCAATTGAAAAGTCGTGAGTAAGTTCGTAAGCATCAGGGATGTATTGGTAATAATCGTCGTGCGAAGCGAGGAGGTGTTTTGTGTGGTACGAGGTATCGCCTATGCTGGCTACACCGTATCCGTATCCACCCCAGCCCGAGCCGTTAGTTCCGTCGAGAACGGGGGCAAAGAATACCACATAAGCATTTGAAGGATCGGTATTTCCTTCGGGGTTGTAAATTCCGTGGTTAGGATAACGAGCTGCATCGGTATAATAAGTTCCGCCGCTGTTGTTTGTTGCACGGTAGCATTCAACCATATTGGTGAAGTTTTGACCGCCGTCGGTGGAAATGTCATATCCGAGGTCTCCCGAATATCCACCCGGATCGAGAGCACCGCCCATACGGTGAAAGTTGGTTACAGTGTTTAAAACGGGATCAACCCATACAAGTGATTTTTGTCCTCCGCTGTATCCGTATCCGTAAGCGTTGGCAGCAGTACCTATGTCGATAATGGTAACAATGTTAACATTACGGTCTGCAGGCGGAGTAACAGGTTTCTTTTGGATGTTGGATTTAACAACCGCTTCGGATTTAACCGGTTCAATTCCGATTGCAGGAGCTTCAATCCTTTGTTGCGTTTTGATACCTTTTTTGAAACGATATGCCTGTGCATATGTTGCAAAGCCGATACCTAAGGCTAATGCTAAAAGTACAATTTTTTTCATGATTTAAAAAATTAATTAAACAAATAAGTTACTTATATTCACTTCTAAATTTTATATTTGACAAATATACAACTAATATTCGTTAATAATCCTGTGCTTAAAATAAATTAACTAAATTATCACTCATGTTAATTACCTATCCCAAGCTTTATCTATGACCATAATAGACAAGTATTGGTTGCCAGCAAATGGGAAAATTAACGTTTTTTTAGGTTAAATCAGTTGACAAATCCCGTAAACATTCCTTTAATGTCGTATATGCCAAACATTTGTATTGATGTTAATATTACAACAATTACAATAACCCATTTGACGAAAACCACCCCTTTTTTTACCGCCATATGCGAAGCTATAAGAGCGCCTATAACACTTCCTGTTGCCAGTACCAGTCCGTAGTCCCATCTTATTTGATTGTTAAAGAGAAAAACCGCTATTGTAAAAGGGGCATAGGCAAGGATAATCAATACTTTAACGGCATTTGCTTTTACCAAATCGAAACCTGCTCCGAGGACTATTGCGGTAAGCCAAAAATATCCTACTCCCATATGTATAAACCCTCCGTAGATACCTATTACGAAAAAGGTGATATAGATTTTCCAGGTGTAAGGTTTTTCTCTTACTTCCGCTTTACCGTAAATGTATTTTGAGGGTTTAAACAGCACCACGAACATCATTACAAGCATAATTACACCGATGGCAACTTCAAAAGTATGTTCGTCGATATCCACGGCTATCAATGCGCCCGTAACGGAACCCGCAATTGCCGGGAGTGACAGCAGAAGCGCTTTTTTCCATTCCAAGACCTTTTGGTATTTGAAACTGCTTGTGGCGGCTATGTTTTGAATGGCGATTGCAACACGGTTGGTGCCGTTTGCCACCGGTGCCGGTAATCCGAAAAACATTAACAACGATAATGATATTATACTTCCGCCCCCCGCCAAAGTGTTTATAAATCCTACAACAATTCCTGCCGCAATAAGGCTTGATATTTCCGTAATATTCATCCGTTTATCACTCTTGAATAATCAATTTGTGGAGAACGTGAAACAAATCGGAAGGCTTGAAGGGTTTGGCAATAAAGCCGTCCATCCCCGATTGCATACATTTTTCCATATCGCTTGGCAAAGCATTGGCGGTAAGGGCTACAATAAACGCATGTCTTTCATCTTCCAGTTTTTCAATCTCACGTATTTTTCTTGTGGCTTCCAAACCGTCCATTACAGGCATTTGAATATCCATCAATATCAAATCGAAATTATTGTTTTTGTATAAATTTACGGCTTCAAGTCCGTTGTTGGCAACTGTAACTTTGCACCCTGTTTTTACGAGAGTGAATTTTGTTATTTTTTGGTTAATCAGATTGTCTTCCACCAATAATATTCTGAAATCTTTCAGTATCTCTTTTATTTTTTGTTCTTCCGTATCGTTAATGCTCTTTTGTGTTCTGTCAATTTCTATTCCCAGTTGGGCTGTAAACCAGAACAGGGAACCTTTTCCCGGTTTGCTGCTAAAACCTATCTCTCCGCCCATCATCTCAACAAGCTTTTTTGAAATTACCAATCCGAGTCCCGTACCTTTGTACTGTTTTGTAGATGACGAGTCAATTTGCGAAAAGCTGTTGAAAAGCCGTTTTCCGTCTTCTTCATTAATACCTATTCCGGTATCTTCTACCGAGAATTTTATTATACAGTTTTCTTTTTGCCGGTTTTCCATACAGTTTACGGCAATTTTTACATATCCGTTGTTTGTAAATTTGAGAGCATTGTCGGTAAGGTTTTTCAAAATCTCTTCCAGCCTTTTTTTGTCACCAATAACTTTATCTTGTATGTTTTTGTTATAATTCAGTTCGAAGGATAAATTTTTTGCTTTGGCCTTTTCCTCTATTTTTTTTCCGAAATCATTTAAAAAGCCGTGAAGGCTGAATTTTTCGTTTTTCAAAGTTACCTTACCCGACTCGAGAGCCGAATACTCAAAAATGTCGTTAATAAGATTAACAAGATCGTCGCCCGAACTTAACAAAATGTCTATATACTCTTTTTGTTCTTTGTCTATTTTTGATTTTTTCAATATTTCGGCCATTCCGATAATGGCATTCAAAGGAGTACGTATTTCGTGGCTCATGTTTGTCAGGAATTCCGTTTTTACACGGGCACCCTCCTCTGCCAGCTCTTTTGCGCGTTTTAACTCTTGTTGATAGTTTTTTTGACTTGTAATATCCCACGAAATACCTATAAGACCTATTATGGAGCCTTTGGAATCGACAACCGGGGCAAGGTTTGTGTTAACCCATAAATATTTTTCCCCTTTAATCAACAGCTCTTCTATGTTGTAAAACGATTTTCCGTTTTCTATTACCTCTTTCTCTTTTAATATATAATCCGACGATTCCTTGTATTCGGGAAAGACTTCCATTAGTTTTTTGCCGATAACTTCGGCGGGGGATATTTGTGCAAAATCGGTAAATGCTTTATTTACCAATTGGTATCGGTATTCTTTATCTTTGAAAAATACAAATGCGGGAATTGTATTAAGAAGGATGTTAAGCTCTTCGGCCCGTTTTTCGAGTTCCTGAAGGGCCTTTTTCAGATCGGTGGATGTTTTGTTAAGAAGCGAATTTAGAACATTTTTGTCTTTAATAAAACGTTCTATTTTGAAATTTTGTATTTCCGACTCCATTTTCAGTTTTTCCAGTTCGGATATCAAGTCCAATTTGAAACTTTCAAGGTTTGTATCTTTATCGAGATTTTCTACCTGATTGATAATGGAATCGATAATTTTATTCATATCAGAAATAAAGTTTAATCAATACTTATAGCGGCAAGGGTAAAGGTTTGGTTATAAAAGTCACAAACATTATTAATATTGTTGCCTATTTCGCCATAAGTAAAATAACCTATAACAGGGCAGTTCCATTTTATTGAAGCAAGTTTTATTTCGGATGAGATAAGTGGTCCGAGAGCCATATGACGTGCCACGCAAGAAAACAATATCAATAAATCGACCTGTGGGTTTTGTTCATGAAAATCTATTATTTTCTGACGTGTGGTTTCCATAATTTCGAAGCCCGGCGATGTTGAAAACGAGATGGTACTGCCCTGGGGAACGCTGCCTGCAAATATTAACGTTTTATTTTCTTTATCCACGTTAAGTACGGCTCTGAGCGGCCCCTCTTCCATTCCCTCTTTTTTAAGCATCAAGGGGTATTCGAGACCTATTGAGGGCAAGTCGTCTTCACTTACATTCAAATAGTTTTTATAGACTTCGAGAGCCGGCTGATTATCTATTTCGTAAACAATATTACCTTCGGAACGTGTAACTTTAAGTTCGGCACCCAACCCTATCCATCCGCTTGTTGCCAAACCGTTCATTTTAACATGTCTTTTGTCGAATGCAAGAACCACGGCTCCGTTTTCAGAGATTTTATTTTCCGTGAATACAAAAGTTCTTTCGAATTTGGCATCGTCGCCCGCAAGCCCGCCGTACATTGTTACGTTTTCTCCTGCAATCTCCTTAATACCTTCCACAAACATCTGTCCGTCCAAAGTTAAACCGCTGCCTCCCACCAAAATTGATGCCTCACGGAAATAGGTGTTAACCTCTTTCCCTACTCTTTTGCCGAAATCAAAAGAATCTTCCTCGCGGTTCAACAGGTCGAGTTTGTAATAATTTTTGTCAATATCGGTAATAATAAATACGGCTCCTCCTTCCGAAATAATGTCTTTTTCTTTGTTGAAAAGTATTTCGCCGCTCGTACTGCTGCCGAACAAATTGATATTTTGCCTTTCGAACAGGTGCATAACATCGGTAATCGGAAATTTAACCGATATAAAACATATGGCAAGCGTAGGTTCAAAAGTTATGGTTTTCAGTGCTTTGTCGAGCTCTTTTTCAACTTCGGCAAACACGCTGCAGCTAAATGTATGGTATGAAATCATATACTATTCTTAATATTGACCACAAATATATAAAATCTTTTTTTCTGCAATTAAGTATTCTTGTATTTAATTATTAAACGGTAAGGACTCTGTTTAAAGGCCGTAAAACAGTGTAAACTTAAAGGCGAAATTATCGGCGTTTCGCGGTTGCCTGTAACTTCCGTAACGGTATAGTATTCCGACCCCCAAATCGTAAACAGACAGATCGATAATTTTGCGGACTAAAAATCCCGATTCCAGATATATTTTTTCCATAGTTTTAAAGTTGTAATTAAAATGGTATTGTGGATTTTTTAAAGAGCCTGTGCCGGCATTGGTAATAAGTGTAAGTTGAGGATTAAAGATGCCCTTTCCTTTGAAAAGTAAGTTTTTAAAATCGTGACTTAAAAACAGGAAAACATATTGGTCGGAAAGAAACTCCCCTGAATGCATGGTGCCGAAGCTGTTTGGAGCATAAACGGTGAACGGTGCATACGACCCGTAAGCGGAGTAGAGGTTGCACGCCGGTATGTCGCCGAATACTTTACCCGACAGCAATTCGTATGAGAAATCGCCAACATAGCGTATGTGAACGGTTTGTTTTATTTTCAAATCTATCTTGTTGTACTGATAATCTCCGTTTAGCAAATTCTTAAAGCCGTGTGTATATTTCAGAAATACCATGGGAAATTTAGAGCCGAGCGATATATATCCGTGTGTTGTTTGAATAATTTTTTCGCGGTATGCAAATTTGAAGCCGATGACAGCCTCCCTGAAATTGTATTGCGACGAGGCGGGTGTGCCGGCAATATGAAAATAGTAATTACCGTAAGCGGTTTTGTTTTGTATGTTTATTCCTGCATACCATTTAAAATCGCGGACATTTTTAATTCTGAACGAGAGTAACGCATTTATTCCTTCGGTAAAATTCATCCTGTTGTAGAAAAAGGTGTAAAAATCGTCGGTGTTCCAGATACGTTGTCCGCTGCCGTCGAAAGATACACCTCCCGAAGGTATAACATCGCGGTATGTTTTCAGATATAGTGCCGTTTCGGAACGTTTATGCAGTACCACCGAACCGTTAAGTCCGTATTTTGCTGTTTTATCTCCAAAACCGTAACCCCAATACCCTCCTATGGTGAAACGTTTCGAAAGCAGGTTGTTGGTTTCCAATCCTATTCCCAAATACAAACCTTCGTAATTGTTGTATTTGATAAATTTGTTAAACTCTAAATCGAAAATTTTAATAGGAATTTTGCCGTTCATCAATGCTGCCGTTGCCGAAGAGAGTTTGTCGAAGTTTTCGGCTTTGCCGATACTGTCGAGAATTCGATAGGTCTCTTTTTCCCTTTCCGTTAGCGGATCTGTTCTGAACTTTCTCCAAAATTCACCTTTTTTGTTCACGGCATCAGGTGCAATTTCCACCTCATGAAAACCGAAATCGCGTTTTTTCAGTCCAGGGTTAAGGTTTATGTCGCGCAAATAGCTTTTGCCTATTGCAACAATAGGCATATTTGTGTCGCCTATTTTTATTTCGGCGGTTAGAAAGTCGATGTCGGTATTAAGTTGTACAGGGAACCAATGTCCCTCAATAAAATCGTACGCCTGCTGTATGTGTATTATTATTCCCGACGTATCTTTGGCAGGTTCGGCTTTTACGTTTTGCAACCCCCATTTTTTTGTGTTTATGTACAATAGTCCTTTCAAACCGTCGAAACGGGTTTTTAGCAAAGGACGGAAAGAGATTATAAAAACGGTATCGTTTTGCGCGGTGTATGAGGTGTCTTCTATCTGAAAAAAATACCTCTTTTTACTTCCCGGACTCAAAGGATTGATGTAATTTTTTCCGAAAATTTTGAAAGTATTGTCGTAAAAATCGGTTGATTGAATTTTCGATATCATAAATACAACTATGGGATCTTTGAAACCCGAAACCTTCGTTGCCAACACGTTTTCCTGGTTTAAATCGGGATACAGGTATTTACGCTCGGTAACAGTCTCCATAATAAAGAGGTTTTGCCTCATAAGAAAATCCCTTATCTTTTTTTGGGCGCTGTCCAACAGGGTTGTATCGGCGTTTATAAACAGCGAGTCGTTTTTTGCCGTTAAAATAATTTTGTCGTACGAGGTGTATGTGAAAGCTTTCAAATTGCGCGGGTTATTCTCCTTTTTGTGTTTCATTACACTGTCGATAATACGGTGTGCGCTGTTTATACCGGGCAATACCACAACCTCGTTCAGGTCATACGGCTTTTGAACAAGTTTTACGGAATAGAATTTTTTTTGAGGCTCTATTTTTATTTCCGAATTTTTATAACCTACATACGAAAATCTCAAACAGCAGCTACCGCTATCCACGGTTATGGAAAACTTACCGTCTATATCGGTTGTGGTTCCTCTGTTGTTTTTGTCGGTGCTTATATTTACAAAGGCCAACGGGCTGTTTGTTTTCGAATCGCATACTACCCCTTTTATCTCAACTTGTTGCGAAAAAATACCTTTGACAAAAAGAGTCAGAAACAGTAGCGTTATCCCGAATTTCATAAATAATGTTTCTTTTTGTCAAAGGTATAATTTTCTGCCGGTTTATATATTGTCTTATAAAACCTTTTCGAACCTCTTTTTGATAACGTTGAGCATTTGGGTAACCTTTTCAACCGATATACGGTGTATTTCAGCTATTTGTTCAAAAGTAAGTTTTGCAAAAACATAATGGTCGAAAACCGACATCGACAGTTCGGGCAATCGTGAGTATGTTTTCCCTATGCGTTTTGTCTGTTCTTCCGTCAAGTTGCCCTCTTGCAAATTGTAGATGCCGGCAATCTCGTTTACTTGCTCCGGCGCTATTAACAAGATATTGTCATTGACGGAATACTCTTTTTGGTGATAGGAAATGTCATCCAAATCGTCCAGCATAACAATTTCGCCTTCGGCGTCGGCTGTAAAGTCCTCTTCCAGCTCTTCGAGTTCCTTTTTCACCATATCCTCAACCGAAATGTCGATGCCCCTGTGCTTCTCTTTCAATGAATTTAAAATATCTCTTGCATAGGTGTACATTACCACCTTCAGACGGTTCTCATCTTGAAATTCATCTTTGTAATCATTGAATATTTTCAAATATATTTCGTCCACAATTTCTTGTGCCGAATACATATTAACAGGCACATCGCCCTTGATTTCCATCTGCCGCAATTTGTGGTTTATTATTTTCCGGAAATGGGGAATAAAATCGTTTAAAAGTTTCAAAAACTCTCTCTTCTCCCCTTTGCTTTTATGTTGTTTTAATTGTTTTGCATTTTCTCTTTCTGTCATTTTTTCACCCTCCTTTTAATTTTATCAGTTTAAAACCTGCGGTCAAAAAAAATACCAAACCATACATTTTGCTCGAAAAATTGCGGTAAACCGTTGTTGATTACCACAATTGTTAATTTTGCAACAAATTCATAAAATTCAATGATTTTTATCAGTCGAACCGAAACCGATCCCTATTTTAACTTGGCGGCCGAAGAGTATGCGGTGAAAAATATCGATGAAGATGTGGTAATGCTTTGGCAAAGTTCAAATTCGGTAATTATCGGAAAACATCAAAATGCCGTGAAAGAGGTAAATGTCCCTTTCGTTTTTAAGAACAATATTCCTGTAATACGCAGAATATCGGGAGGTGGAACGGTTTTTCACTCGTTGGGTAACCTCAATTATTCCGTAATAACAACTCACAAAAACAGAAACGACCTTGTAAATTTCGGAAAGTTCACAAAAACAATAGTCGATTTTTTAAAACGGTACGGAGTAGAGGTGATTTTTGAAGGTAAAAACAATTTGCGAATCGATGGTAAAAAATTTTCGGGCAACTCGGCACATGTTTTTAAAAACAGAATAATACACCACGGCACAATACTTTTTGATGCCGATTTGGAATTGCTTGAAACGGTTATTCTTCCCACCGGCGCCGTTGTGTCGGGAAAAGCTCCCGGTTCGGTAAGAACAACTGTGACAAGTTTGAAAAGAGTGCTAAACAATTTTGAAGATGTCAACATGTTTAGATTTGAATTTGAAAAATTCCTCTTTAATTACCACGCTATTACTAAATCAAGGGGTTTCACCGCAAAAGAAAAGAGCGGGATAAAAAAACTTGCCGCTGAAAAATACCGTACACCGGAATGGACGTGGGGATATTCGCCCGATTATATTTTCGAAAACAAAAAAGTAACCGGATACGGTGAATTTTCCGTCTTTGTTAAGGTGTCAAAAGGGATAATTTCGGATATTCGCCTTTTTTTCGAAGGTAAAAGGTTGATAAACGTTGAAAACAGGTTATCGGGAAAGATGCACGAACCGCAAACAATATTTAATGAGCTGTCCGGCAACATGTTTGTCGAAACAATAACGGAGGTTCTGTTTTAATTATGGACGACAAGCTGAAAATATCAAAGCTTTTAAACCTTTTGAAAGAGGGGTTTGATGGCGAAATTTTTGTTGACAAATCCATACGGTTGATGTATGCAACCGATGCGTCGGCATACAGGGAGGTGCCTTTTGCCGTATGTTATCCCGCTACCGAAGATGATATCTCAAAACTTGTAAAATTCTCCTCCGAAAACCGTATTCCGCTGGTACCGAGGGGAGCCGGAACATCGCTCGCCGGACAGGTGGTCGGTAACGGTATTGTAGTCGATATCTCCAAACATTTTACCGCAATCCTGGAAATTAATAAGGAGGAACGATATGCGCGTGTTCAACCCGGGGTTGTACGCGACGAGTTAAACAGGGTTTTGGAGCCTTACGGATTGTTTTTCGCTCCCGAAACCTCCACCTCTAACCGTTGTATGATTGCCGGCATGGTGGGTAACAACGCTTGCGGGGCTCACTCCCTCGTTTATGGCAGCACGCGCGATCATACCCTTGAACTTAAAACGGTTTTGAGCGACGGTTCACGGGCGGTATTCGGTGCTGTTGACAAAAAAGGCTTTTTCGAAAAAACCCTCCGAAATACTCTCGAAGGGGAGATTTACAGGGAAACATACCGCATACTTTCCGATAAGTCGTTGCGCAACGAAATAAAAAAAGAGTTCCCCCACCCTGATATAAGGCGCCGTAACAACGGATACTCTCTCGACGAACTTATGGATTGCGAAATTTTCGGCGAGAGCGATAAACCGTTTAATTTTTGTAAACTGTTGGCCGGCTCGGAAGGTACCCTGGCATTTACCACCGAGATTAAACTCAATTTGGAACCGCTGCCCCCAAAACATATTGCTTTGGTAGCCGTACATTTGAATACCGTGGCTGAGGCGCTCAAAGCAAATCTGATAGCACTCGAATTTAAACCCTTTTCCGTTGAACTTACCGACAAAATTCTTCTCGACCTTACCAAAAAAAATATCGAACAAAGAAAAAACCGCTTTTTTGTTAAGGGAGACCCCGGTGCCATTTTAATTGTGGAATTTGCCGAAAACACTTTTGAAAGGGTACTCGAAAAAGCCGAAAAAATGGAGAACGAAATGCGTAACCGGGGACTGGGTTACCATTTCCCTCTTATTACCGGCAACGACATGAAAAAAGTTTGGGACTTGCGAAAAGCCGGTTTGGGTATTATAAACAATATGCCCGGCGATGCTAAACCCGTTCCCGTTATCGAAGATACTGCCGTGTTGCCTCGCGATTTACCCGGCTACATTGCCGAATTTGACAATATCCTTGAAAAGTACAACCTGAAATGTGTATATTATGCCCACATTGCAACAGGCGAACTTCATTTGCGTCCGGTGCTGAACTTGAAAGACCCTGAAGATGTCGAACTGTTTTACAAAATAGGTCTCGAGTCGGCTAAGCTGGTTAAAAAATATCGTGGCTCTTTAAGCGGCGAGCACGGCGACGGCAGGTTGAGAGGGGAATTTATCCCTCTAATGGTAGGCGACAGGCTTTATGATGTTTTTAAAGAGATAAAAAATATTTGGGATAAAAACGGAATATTCAACCCCGGAAAAATTACCGGTACTCCCAAAATGAACACCAATTTGCGCTATACTCCCGGACAAAAAACACCCCAACTAAAAACCTACTTCGACTTTTCATCCGATTTGGGAATTGTACGTGCCGCCGAAAAGTGCAACGGTACGGGACTTTGCCGTAAATCGGAAGTAATGGGCGGTACAATGTGTCCGAGCTTTATGGCAACCCGCGACGAAGATAAAAGCACAAGGGCAAGGGCAAACATATTACGGGAGTTTTTAAGCAATAGCGGCGATAAAAATCCTTTCGACCATAAAGAGATTTACGAGGCTCTCGACTTGTGTCTTATGTGTAAAGGGTGCAAATCGGAATGCCCCTCAAGCGTGGATATTACCAAGCTGAAAGCCGAATTTTTACAACACTACTACGATAAACACGGAGTGCCTTTGCGTTCGTTGCTTATTGCAAATATCTCCAAAATAAACCGTTTGGGCAGCTTCTTCCCGGGAGTTTACAACTTTTTTCAAACAAATGCTTTTTTATCGAAACTGACGGCTGAAATTTTCGGTTTCGCACCTGCACGTAAATTTCCTTTGCTTTCAAAAGTACCGCTCGACCGTTGGTACTCAAAATATTTAAAAAACGGCAAGAAAAATATAAACCACGTTAAAACCGTTTATCTGTTCAACGACGAATTCACCCGTTTTAACGATACCGATGTTGGAATAAAAGCCATATTCCTTCTTACAAAACTCGGCTACAATGTGATTATTCCAAAACATTTGGAAAGTGCCCGTACATATCTCTCAAAAGGGCTCGTAAAAAAAGCAAAACGCATTGCCAACAAAAACATACTGTTGTTAAAAGATAAAATTTCGGACAAAACCCCGCTTGTGGGAATAGAGCCCTCGGCAATATTGACTTTCAGAGACGAATATCTCGATTTGGCTCTGCCCGGCAACAGGAATGACGCCCGTAAACTTGCCCGAAATTCGCTTATGATTGACGAATTTCTCGAAAAAGAGATGCGAGCCGGAAACATTAAAAAAGAACAGTTTACAACTGCGGCTAAACATATAAAACTCCACGGACATTGTCACCAAAAAGCCCTTGCCTCCACAGCACCTACACTTTATATTCTGGGTTTCCCCGAAAACTATACCGTTGAAGAGATACCTTCGGGATGTTGCGGTATGGCGGGAGCATTCGGATACGAAAAGGAGCACTACCACCTGTCCATGAAGGTGGGCGAACTTGTACTCTTTCCTGCCGTTCGCAACAGCAGCAAACAGACAATTATTGCCGCTCCGGGCACCTCTTGCCGTCACCAAATAAAGGACGGAACGCAACGAAAGGCACTGCACCCCGTTGAAATTCTTTACGACGCATTGATAATTTGATTTTTTTTTGGGGCGGCAAACGGGCTGTCCGCTAATAGTCCTCGCCGGCACCATTATTCAGCTGCGGCGTTTTCAGGGGCTTCCTCGCGTCAGCCCTGCCTCCGCCGGCTTCATTAATGCTGCCGCCTGCGGGCTACCGCTCCCATCCCTGCCGCACGGCTCCCCTGTTTGCATCATTGGACAATAACGTAAAAGTGCCGGCTGCCTGCAGGCAAATGAAAAAATTGCAATAATTGTTCAAAAAATCACCCCTACCCTTTTTATCCGGGTTGATGTTGCGGACGTAACAAATCGTTAACCGTTTTTACGGGGTTAAAAGTTATCAATGGAGTCTCCGCAAATACCGTAATCCAATCCGCCATTGCACCGTTCCACAATCCGGGAAGCTCCTGTGCTTTTAAATCGCGCCCCTCTTTCGATTTTTTTGAAATAAATCCTGTTTTGGGGTCAACATATTTTCTCAAATCAAAATTTTCACCTTTAAAATTTCTTACCCCGCAAACCAAATCCACAGGATTGAAATGTGTGGCTTTCGATACTATCTCTTTCTGCTTTTCGTCGTTGAAATCAATTTGAGACGACTCAACAATTTGAAGCGAAATTTCACCCGAATCGTTTTTCACAAAAAACGGACCCCCTCCGGGTTCACCTTCGTTTTTTACCATGCCGGCAACACGCATTGGACGGTTAAGCTTATTAAACAGAAAATCTATTTTTTCCATCTTTTCGTATCCGTAGTACGAATGGGGAATAAAGATGTTCAACTTTTTTTCGGCAAATTCTCTTATCTCCTCAATTTTCTCATCATCAATGTTGGCATCATCAAGCATCTCCAGATAGTCGAAAGTTTGTTCCTGAAGTTTGAACAACAATCCGGCAATAACTTTTTTATACAAATATGTAGTGTCGCGAAGTCTGTCGGGAACAATATTGTCAATGTTTTTAACAAAGATAATTTCGCCCTGAATATCGTTGAGGTTTTCAATTAAAGCACCATGTCCTCCCGGACGGAAAAGAATTGTGCCGTCGTTGTTTCTGAACGGGTTATTATCCATATCGACGGCAATCATATCGGTGTAAGGTTTTTGTTGTGAAAAGGAGATATCGAACGTAACACCGTAATCTTTTTCGTATTGCGGTTTAACCCTTTTTATTGCCTCTTCGAATTTTTGCTGGTGCTCGGGCGATACGGTAAAATGGAGTCGCGCAAAGCCGTTTTTATCGGCGGCATATACGGCAGCTTCCACAAGGTGTTCTTCAAGTGCCATACGTGCCCCTCCGGGATAGCGGTGAAACAGCAGCAAACCCTTTGGCAATTGAGCGTAGTTTAGTCCTTTTTCGGTAAGTAAAAAGTCCAATATGGTGTTGTAATCCCTATTTTTCAACAACTCTTCGATGTCGAAACCGGCTTCCGCCAAAACATTTTTCAACATATCGAAAAATGCAAATTTCCGTATGTTCTCGAAAAAGTACCAAACCGAGTTGAAACTCTTATCTTCAAAAAGAGTTTCGAGTTCCTCTTCTTTGCCGCTGTAACTGTTGCGAAATGCCAAAAGGTGTTTAAACATGCGGCTGGCTGCTCCCGACGCCGGAACAAATTTCAATATTTGATAGTTGTCGCGGTTTTGGTCAAAATACTCTTCCAAATCCTTTACCTCCTTTTCGGTAAAGGTGGTCAACCCGTTTCCGGGAGTGGCGGGAGCCGTAAGGTTTATATAAGGAAAACCTTTTTTGAAATTTTCAAGTTGTTTTTCAACATTTTCAACGGCTATCCCTTTGGCCTTTATCTGTTCTATATCTTTTTCCGAAAACATAATATTGTTGTTTTTTCATTTTTATACAAAAATAGACATTCCGATATTATTTACAAACGTTTCAGTTCGCCGGTAATCCCTACGGGATATATGTCGGGCTTTATTCCGGTTTTTTGCCTGTACTCTTTTTCCATTATTCCGGTAAAGCTGTCCAGCGCGTCCCTTTTTACCAAATTTATTGTACACCCTCCGAAACCGGCACCGGTCATCCTTGCTCCGGCAACACCTTCGATACCCATTGCAGTATCTACCAATATGTCGAGTTCGGTACAACTTACCTCGTAGTCGTGTTTTAACGATTGGTGCGAGTTTACCATCATTTCACCGAATTTTGCAGGGTCGTTGTTTTCGAGATATTGGGCTGCAATTTTAACTGCCGCATTTTCGTTTACAATATGTCTTACCCGTCGCAACAGAGTTTCGTCAGTAACAAGTTTTTCAATCCAGTCGGCATCATCAGGTGTAAGTGTACCGAGATAAGGAACATCAAAACTCTTGTTTATTATCTCTTTTACTTTTTGCAATTCGTCAACGCGTACGTTATATGCCGAATCGAGAAGTCCCCGTTTTTTATTAGAATTTACCACAACAAAAATATATTCGTCGAACGGAATTTTAATGTATTTGTGGGTTATGTCGTTGCAATCTATCAATATGGCATTGTCGCTTTTACCGAGTCCCACGGCATACTGGTCCATAATTCCGCACTGTACTCCCACAAAATCGTTTTCGGCTTTTTGCGAAAGCAGTACCAGCTCTTTTGCCGGAATTTTCAAATCCGATATAGTATTCAGAGCATAAGCCGTAACCATCTCTATTGATGCCGAACTGGAGAGCCCTGCACCGTTGGGAATATCGCCGTAGTATGTAAATTCCAATCCTTCGGGTTTCCACCCTTTGTCAATCAGCTGATTTATTACTCCCAAGGGATAATCGACCCAATTATTGCGGGCATTTTTTATGGTATCGAACTCTATTTCCGCCTTTCCCTCCATATTTTCCGACGAAAACCTTAATACCTTTTCGTTTATCTTTTCCAGAAAAAGATATGTGCCGAAATTAATTGCCGCTGGCAGAACAAATCCTCCCGTGTAGTCGGTATGGTCGCCAATTAGGTTTACGCGTCCGGGAGCAAAAAACAAAAATCCCTTTTTGCCGTCGTTTTTATTTTCAAACTTTTTTATGAAATCTTGCGTAGTCATCTTTTTATTTTTTTGCAAATATACCCAAGGAAAAGAGGTTTACAAAAAAGAGTGGCTGTTTGTGATAAAAATTGCGATAAAGGGATAAAAAACAGGTTAGCACGTTAAAGCGCATCTTTTACGATAAGTACCGGTATGTCAACTTTGTGGCGTACCGATTCTACTGTGGTTCCGAAAATTAAATCTTTAAACCAGCCGTGTCCGTGTGCCCCCATGACAATTATGTCGGCATTAAAGCTTTTGGCAAACCGTGGTATAAGTATTTTGGGATTGCCGTATCCTACTCTACCGGTTATGTTATAGCTGCCCGCCGCCACCTTTTCGGCAAGTTTAGTAATGCGCTTTTCGTCGTTGTCCGACTCAAGATCTTCGGTCTCGTCGCCGTAAATTATTGCCGCTGCACTCTCCACTATGTGTAAAAACAAAAACTCGCTCTTTGGGTTTCCCAACGACAAAGCATGTTTTACAGCGGCATAATCGGCATGTGAAAAGTCAAGTGCGACCAATATTTTGGAATACTCTGTTTTTGTGTCGATAACGGGAATAATCTCTTTTCCGTGCACAAAGGTTTCCGCCCGTTTTGCTTTGGCTTTTCTAACAAAAGGAGCAATAATTACATATATCAACACGGCAATTATTACCGAAAAGAGCGGTATGAACACCAGATAATATATGCCGGGATTTTCGCTGAACTGTACCCTGTGTGAAAATTCTCCCAAAACCAGTTTTATATTTAATACCACTATAATTAAAGCTATTATCCACGACATTATTTTAACATGCAATTTTATGGCGAATTTTCCCATCGACTTTTTATCGCTGACAAAATGTATTAGTGGAATTACGGCAAATCCCAATTGAAGACTTAATACAACCTGGCTCAAAATCAACAGTTTGCCCGTATATTCCTCGCCGAAATAAATTAAAACGAGTATTGCAGGCAAAATAGCCAAAGAACGGGTTATGATGCGGCGTGCCCACGGCTGTATTCTGAAATTGATAAACCCTTCCATGATGATTTGCCCGGCAAGAGTGCCGGTTATTGTGGAGCTTTGTCCCGCCGATATAAGCGCCACCGCAAAAAGTATTGATGCCCATTCGGTACCGAGTATGGGCGATAAAAATTTATATGCATCTTGAATTTCCGACACCTGAAACAGTCCTGCCTTGTAAAAGGTTCCGGCAGCCAAAATCATAATGGCGGCATTTACGAAAAAAGCCATGTTTAAAGCTACCGCCGAATCGATAAAGTTAAACTTTAACGCTTCTCCTATGTTAACTCTTGTTTTATTGAATTTCCTTGTCTGTACCAATGACGAATGAAGGTAAAGATTGTGAGGCATCACGGTGGCGCCTATTATTCCAATTGCTATGTATAAAGCCGCATCACCGGGCAACGAAGGTATAAACCCTTTTGCCAACTCTGTTGTGTCGGGCGAAACAAGAATCATCTCCACAAAAAATGCAATGCCTATCACCCCTATAAGTGCCAAAATGAACGCTTCGGTTTTCCGCATACCCCTGTTTAACAAAAAAAGCAGAAGTAAAGTGTCGGTAAAGGTTAGCAATACGCCGTATATGAGCGGGATACCGAACAATAATTGCAAGCCTATTGCCATGCCGAGGACCTCTGCCAAATCGGTGCTGATGATAGCCGTCTCGGCCAAAAAATAGAGAATGTAATTTATCCCGGCAGGATAACTTTCGCGGCACGACTGTGCCAAATCGCGCCCCCTGACTATTCCCAAACGTACACTCAAACTTTGCAACAACAAAGCCATCACGTTCGACATCAATAATACCCATATGAGTGCGTATCCGAACTGACTGCCTCCGGCAATATCTGTAGCCCAGTTCCCCGGATCCATATACCCTACGCTCACAAGATAGGCCGGTCCCATAAATGCCGCAAGCTTTTTAAAAAAACCGCGTTTCGCTGTGGTGTCAACCGTGGCATTTACCTCTTCAAGCGATTTGGTTTCGTTTGCCATTTCCCTGATTTTTTTTTAGCCTTTTTCCTTTTAATTTTTATACCGATTAATAATTATTCACAAAAATATTGTTATTTTTTTAACAAAATTAGGTTTTGTATCTTTTGTTGATATATATTTGCACTGTGAAATAATTAACAAAATGGAAGACGTACAAGAATTAATTGCGAGATTACCGCATAAAACCATAGAAAGGTTAAGTCAATACAGGCGTGCACTGTTGATATGTCTCGAAAAGGGCAAGGAGTATATATTTTCGCATGAGATTGCGGAGATACAACACATTACCGCCGTGCAGGTTAGGCGCGATTTGATGTTGGTGGGTTATAGCGGCACACTACGCAAAGGTTATAACATAAGAAAGTTGATAGAGCTTATAAGCGATATAATAGACTGCCACAAAGGCATCAATGTGGCAATAATAGGTTTGGGAAACCTGGGACGCGCGGTGTTGAAATATCTCAAAAACAAAAGGGAGAAACTCACGATAGTGGCCGGTTTCGACATTGATGAGGATAAAATAGGCAAGAAATACTATGGCATACCATGTTATTCGCCTGCCGACATGCAAAAGGTTGTCAAAGAAAAAAACATAGGTATTGCAATAGTTACGGTGCCCCCCGAAAAGACAAACGAAACGGCAAAACGTCTTGTAAATGCGGGCATAAAAGGTATTTTGAATTTTACCTCCACTCCTATGATTGTTCCCGACAATATTTTTCTTGAGGAGTACGATATGATAACCTCCATAGAAAAGGTAGCTTTTTACGTAAAGCAGGCCATGCTTGAGGAGTGGAAGGACAATGATAATAAGGCGTAGTGAGTATCAGTGCGAAATAAATCCTGCCGAAACAGGAAAATGATCCGAGAAATGTACTTTGGAGCGTTTGTACGATACCGTTTCCAATTTACCTCTTGTCATTATATAATCAATTCTTAAAAAGGGTATCTTGTTTGCATAGGTAACACTCATTCCCGACCCTTTCCGTTTGAATGCGTCGTTAAGAAAGCGTGTGGCGTAATTGTATGAATAGGAGCCCGGCGTGTCGTTCATATCGCCGCAAACAATCACTTTTCCCTTGAAATTGTTTACCAAATCCATTACCGCTTTTATTTGCTTGTGATGCAATGAATAGGTTTTTACCAATTTCATATAAATACTTTTAATTCTGTTAAATTTCCCCCTCTTTCCGTTACCTGCGTCACCCGAAATAAAATCGATATCGGCGGGATTGAGGCTTACGCTGGCAAGGTGAATGTTTACAACCCTTACGGTATCGCCGTTTATAAGCAAATCGCTGTAAATACAAAATGTACGGTGCCCCTCAAACCTGAGGTATCCCGTATTTGACTTTTTGAATTTGGAAAATATTACCATTCCTGTCAGTTCGTTATGTTTCGGCCCGTAATAACTCTGGAAATAGTAACTGCCCGCATTTAAATCTTTTCCCGTCTCTTTCAGCGGACCGTATAACATTCTGTCTTTGGAACGGAATTCCTGTAAACAGACAATGTCGGGTTGTTGAGAAACCAAAAAGTGCATTATGTCGTTTTTTGTGCCGTTTAACACTATTTTGTCTTTGCTGTTCGAAAAACCGTGCACATTGTACGATACAACGGTAAATTCTGCTTTTTGTCCGCTTTTATTCCCAAAGTTAAAGGCAAAATGGTTGAGAAAAATATTGTAACTTATTAAAATAAAAACCAGGGAGATAAAACTTCTTTTCAGGGAAAAAAACAACCAAAACAGCGTAAAGAAAAGATTGGCAAAAAAAACTACGGGAAAAAAAAGTCCGAATACCGATAAAAAGGGCATTCCGTTTATATATGACGGTGCCATGGAGAGTAACAGCAAAATTATCACCATTAGGTTGATAATCCAAAAAAACGATAAAACCGGATTATGTACTTTTTGTTTTTTCAAATTCAGTAAAATTACCGTTATATATAAAAATTACCGTGGAGAGCAAATACTATCGGTTTAATATCCGCAACAAAAATAATTGAAATGAGCGATATTTCGTATATTTTTGCAAAAGAAGATGAAACTTATTCTCCGGATAATTAATAAGAAGAAACAATGATAAAACCGGATGTAACGGAATCCGTTCCAAATGTGCGTCAATGCCGGAACTGACTCTTTTTAGAATATTTACAAATTTAATTAAGATGAAATCGATTATAACATTACTTTTTTTTCAACTGCTTTTTGCACCTCTTTTTTCGCAACAAACCGGATGTACCGACCCAAGGGCAAACAATTTCAATCCGCAGGCAACGCAAAACGACGGCAGTTGTACATACAATATTACGGTTTACAATCCTCCGGTCAGGTATATTTTACCCGACGAAGTTGACGAAACATCGGGTTTGATTTTTTACATGGGCGGTTACTGGACTATAAACGACAGCGGCGGACTTCCGGTAATATACAAACTCGACACACTCACCGGGAGTGTAATTCAGCGCATTACCGTCAGCAATGCTACCAATGTCGATTGGGAAGACATAACTCAGGATAATGAACACATTTTTGTGGGCGATTTCGGAAACAATTCGGGTAACAGAGACGATTTGTGCATCTATATTGTTGATAAAAGCACTATTCCGGCTACCGGCGATATTGCAGTGAATTCAAAAAAAATTTCCTTTTCTTATGAAGATTATCCCGGACATGTGGAAAAGCGCAAGTATAATAATTTCGATTGCGAAGCATTTCTTTCGGCGGGCGATTCGCTCTATCTTTTCAGTAAAGACTGGGAAGATGGACATACGCGTATGTACACCCTGCCCAAAACAGCAGGGAATTATACGGCAAAAGTGCTTTACCGGTTTAACAGTGCAGGTTTAATTACCGGTGCCGATTTCAATAAAGAGAATAACGAGGTGGTGCTTGTGGGATATACCAATAAAAGGTGGGTGCCATTTTTATGGATTTTATTCGATTTTAAAGGATATAACTTTTTTTCGGGTAACAAAAGAAGGATTGACATGCCCAATGTTACTGCCACACAAACCGAAGGAATAGCTTATGTGAACGGAAAAAGGGGAGTTATCAGTTCGGAAGGAAGAGTCTTTTTTTCGCAAACCATGTTCGACTTTTCAACCGCACAATGGACCGACAAAGCATATGCCGGCATTCCGCGACCCGTTGACACGGCTCTCTTTTTATCCATATATCCCAATCCTCTTAAAAAATCAAAATTGCACGTGAAGATAAACGGCAACGTAAAAAACACATTCACCCTTGCCGTTTTAGATACTTCGGGACGATTGGTTTTCGCCCAAAAATACCCTGCCGGTAAACGGAAAATCAAGTTGAAGTTTAACAATATTGTAAAGGGTACCTACATAATAAAATTGACCGTGGGTAAAAAAAGTTATAAAAAGAAATTTGTAAAATTGTAAAATGAGCAATAGCGGAAAGGATATACTCGAAAGCGGTAAAAAGTTGCCTTTGATGGAGGAGTTTTACACCTTGCAGGGCGAAGGTTACCATATGGGCGAAGCTGCTTATTTTGTTCGTATCGGCGGTTGCGACGTGGGTTGCTCGTGGTGCGACAGTAAAGAGTCGTGGAATGCCAAACTCTTTCCTCCTGTTCCTGTTGAAGAGGTGGTAAAGAGAGCGGCACAATACCCTGCAAAAAATGTAGTGGTTACCGGAGGTGAACCCTCTATGTACCGGCTCGAATATTTTACCGAAAAAATCCATGAAAAGGGATTGCGATGTGCCGTTGAAACTTCGGGTGCATACAAACTGACAGGAAACTGGGACTGGATTTGCCTCTCTCCCAAAAAACAGTCGCCTCCGCAAAAATCAATATTTCCCCGTGCCGACGAACTTAAAGTTATTATTGAGAAACCGGAGGATTTTGAATGGGCCGAGCAAAATGCCGCACTTGTAAGCAAAGAGTGCCACCTTTTTTTACAGCCCGAGTGGAGCGTTTCTAAAGAGATTTCGGAGATTATTGCCGGTTATGTTATGGAGCATCCCCGCTGGCGGATATCCTTACAAGCACATAAATATATAGGAATTCCTTAAATTGTGTTTGCTCTTTTTTTACTGTTGCCCCGGCATTTTAATATTTAAAACACCGTTTTATATCCTCTGTATTTTTCAACCAACATTAAAAACTCCCTTCTCGGTATCAGTTCGGCTCCCATACTTCTCAGGTGTGGTGTATCTTGTTGTACATCAATTATCTTTACGTCCAGCGCAATCAATCTGTTTATCAAATGCCAAAAGGCGACCTTAGAAGCGTTGCTTTTTTTGTGGAACATCGATTCGCCGAAAAAGACCTTTCCCAGTAAAATGCCGTAAAGTCCGCCTGCCAGTTCTCCCTTTTCCCACGTTTCTACCGAGTGTGCCAATCCCAAATGGTGTAGTCGGGTATATGCCTGTATCATTTCGCCTGTTATCCATGTTCCCTCCTGCCCTTTCCTGTCTATTTTTCCACATTCGTTAATAACGCTAACGAAATCTTTATCGAAGGTTACTTCAAACCGGTTGCTCGACACTAATCTGCGCAACGATTTACTCCTTTTGAACTTTCCGGGATAAAGAACGGCACGCGGGTCGGGCGACCACCACAAAATGGGTTCGCCTTGGGCATACCAGGGAAAAATCCCGTTTGAATATGCCAAAATCAACCTCCCGGCAGATAAATCGCCTCCCACTGCAAGCAAGCCGTTACTATCAGCCAACGAAGGATGGGGGAAAACTATTTCGTCGTCAGGAAGTTGATAAACAGCCATATTGTTATGAGTTAATTGGTTCCGGCGACCTCGTTTAAACTTTTAACGATTAATTCCGATATCATTTCAATCTCTTCATTTGTAATATTGAGCGGCGGTGCAATACGGAACGAATTGCGGTTGAACAAAAACCTGTCAACCACCATTTTGTTTTCGAACAGTTTACTTACGAGCCTGTCTGCAACATTGCCGTTAATGAGCTCCACTCCTATCATTAAGCCTGTTTGGCGTATCTCTTTTACAAGTTTATGGTTTTTTAGATATTTTACAAAAAGTTTCCCCTTTTCGCCTGCTTTTTCATAAAGCTTATCGCGTACAATTATTTTTAACGATGCCAATGCCGCCGCACTGCTTACGGGATGACCCCCGAAAGTGGTTATATGTCCCAACGCCGGGTGGTGAGTGAGCAGGTGCATATTTTCTTTTGATGAAATAAATGCACCTATGGGCATTCCTCCGCCCATAGCTTTCGCAAGACATAAAATATCGGGAACAATACCGTAATTTTCAAATGCAAACAGTTTTCCGGTACGTCCGAAACCCATTTGAACCTCATCGAAAATGAGTAATGCTCCGGTTTCGTCGCATTTTTTACGTAAAGCGGTCATGTATTCCTTGCCCGGAATTATTATCCCTGCTTCGGCTTGTACGGGCTCTATTACTACGCAAGCAGTATTGACAGAGATTTGTTCCAAATCACCTGTGTTGTTAAATTCCAAAAAACGTATTCCGGGCAGTAAAGGGCGGAACGCATTTTTCATCTCCTCGTTTCCCAATATACTTAATGCCCCGTGGGTACTGCCGTGATAGGCATTTTTAAAAGCCACCGTCTCTCTCCTGCCGGTAATGCGCTTGGCAAGTTTTAATGCTCCTTCAATGGCTTCGCTGCCCGAATTTACAAGATATACCGAATTTAGTGCCGGAGGTAAATATTTGACTATCTCGCCCGCCAAACGGACTTGCGGCGATTGAATATATTTTCCGTAAACCATTAAATGCATATATGTGGCCGCCTGTTTTTGTACGGCTTCTACAACTTCGGGGTGGGAATGCCCTAAATTGCTCACCGAAACACCCGATACCAAATCTATGTATTTTTCGCCTTTGTCGGTATATAAATATATCCCCTCGGCTTTTACAACTTCGAGTGCATCAGGAACATCCGAAGGTAATGCCAAATGTTTGAAAAAAATTTGTCTGTTGGTTAACTGCATATCCTGAATAATTTATTTATTGACATGCAATATTAAATACTTTTGAAACGATACAAAAATTATTTTTAAAAATATGGAAACAGAAACCTCTCCGCGGTTTTTTTTGTGTATTGAATGTTTTAAAGAATTTTTACGATTTGCAATGCTGCCGTATTAAAAACCGACGGTTTTGTTCCCCTTGTCTTTATTATAAAATGGAAAGACAAAATAGTTATAAATATAACACCCCACACAGAAGTTAAATACACATTCAATTGTCGAAAGCAAGGATAAAAGCCCGAGTATTACGAAAACCGGAAGTGTAACGCCTGAAACCGTTAAAATTAGTGAAACGGCCAACATTGAAAAACCAAGACGCGCAGCGAAAATTTTAGGGGCTTTATCAATATGTTTTGACGATAATCGCAATATACGGTAAATTAGTTGCGACAACAAAGATAGAGGACTGTATTTTATTTTGTGAAAGGCACGTATATAAAAATCAGTCAACAAAAAAACCTCTATCCAAACCAACTTGGTTATAAAATAGACTAATATTAACCCAATGTTTAAAAATGCGATAATTCTCGGAATTGCCTCCGGAATTTTATCTTTCGATACCGGACAAATGATGTTGTTTTTCAATTTAACGTTATTTGATTTAAATAAAATGCAAATATATGCAAACATATATTTACATAAATAGATAAATTTAAAGCGGAAGAATAATTTTCTATTTTTACAATCGAAAAAACACTTTTCAATGCTAAGGGCAGAATATAAAAAACATGTGCTTTATTTTAAGCGACCCGCAGGTACGTCAAGGGGTGTATTAAGGCGGAAGACCTCGTTTTACATAACCGTTCGTGATGATGAAAATCCTGAAATAAAAGGTGTTGGAGAGTGCAGCACCATTAAGGGTTTGAGCATTGACCCATGGGACAGATACGAGGAAAAACTTGGAGAGGTTTGCCGGAACATAAACTATTATACGGCGGAATTACAGGAAGGATTAAATGATTTTCCATCCATTCGTTTCGGTCTGGAAACTGCGTTATTTGATTTTCAGCGCGGGGGAAGGCATATTTTATTTCCTTCGGATTTTACCTCCGGAAGAGGCGGAATTAAGATTAACGGACTTATCTGGATGGGGAGTTTCGATTTTATGAAGCAACAGATAAAAGATAAGTTGGATAAAGGGTTCGAATGCATAAAAATAAAGATTGGTGCCATTGATTTCGACAGCGAGATTGAATTGCTGAAAATGATACGCAAAGAGTACGGTAATAAGGTATTGGAACTGCGTACCGACGCAAACGGAGCGTTTTCGCCACGTGAAGCACTCGAAAAGTTGAAAAGGCTGTCGGATTTTGACATACATTCGATTGAGCAGCCCATAAGTCAAAACCAGTGGGAAGAGATGGCGCGTTTGTGCGAAAATTCTCCCGTTCCTATTGCACTTGACGAAGAGCTTATAGGGATAAACTCGGAAAAAGAGATTTCAAAGATGCTTGACACAATAAAACCGCAATATATTATTTTAAAGCCGTCGCTTATCGGAGGGTTTGCCATTGCAAAAAGGTATATTACCGAAGCGGAAAAAAGGGATACGGGGTGGTGGTTAACTTCGGCACTGGAAAGCAATATAGGTCTGAACGCTTTGGCTCAGTGGATATACCAGTGGGAAAATCCACTTCCGCAAGGCCTCGGCACAGGGCAGTTATTTACTAACAACATAGAATCGCCTTTGTATCTCGACAATGACACACTTATGTTTGACCCCGATGCTAAATGGGGTGATATTAACGGCTGAACAGAGTTAATTATTCGGCGAAATTCCCTTTTTTAAACAGAGTACACCATAAAAACCGTTAGGTTATTGGTGCGTATTGCATACAACGTTATTGCGTTTCTACCTTTCGTACCGAGTCGAGCACGGTTCCGTCAACCCACTTGATGACAGCTACAATTTCGTCGCTCAAAACCGGTTTTTCGGGGATGCCGCATATCTCCTCCGCTTCATCTTTAAGTTGTTCTATGGTCTTAATGGGCAATCCCGAATTTTTGGCTTTATCAATCAAATCTTGACGTAAAGGATTTATGGCGATACCCCTTTCGGTAACAATAACATCAATCATTTCGCCTGGTGCACATAACGTTGTAACTTCGTCGCGAATTACCGGAATACGGTCACGAAACAGCGGAATAGGCAATATTGTTGTTTTTCCGAACAGAGTATTTTGCCACCCGCCGATACCGTGTAAAAGATATCCGTCGGAGTGTGAAACAACGTTGGCATTAAAATTAACGTCAACCTCGGTAGCACCGAGTACAACCACGTCAACCATTGAAGCGAAATTGCCTTTGCCGTGGTAGTTGTATGAAGTAAATGGTGATGTCCATACATGATTTGGGTTTTCGCGCATGGAGCGTACACCTTCGAGGTCGAAAGTTTGACCGTCGAGGATATATTCAACAAGTCCCTCTTCGAGCATTTCAACGGGATATTTGTTGCTTCCCGCTCTTATAAAGCGTGCTTTCCATCCGTTTTTGCGTAGTATATCGCCGAAATAGTTACCAATGGAGAGAGCGGTACCTCCCGCCCCGGCCTGATAAGAAAAACCGTCATAAATCAATCCTGTTGCCTCACAAAATTTTGCCGTCATTTCGGCAATAAGCAATCTGTCGGGACTTTTTGTGATTTTTGTTGTTCCCGAAATAATCTTTTCGGGAATACCCACTTGTTCTACTTCCACCACATAATCGACATAGTTGCCGTGGATTTGCCAAGGAATTGCAGGAAAAGGTACCAAATTATCGGTAACTACAATGACTTTATCGGCATATTGAGAGTCGGCAAGGGCAAACCCAAGCAATCCGCAGGCGGTTGGACCGTTTACGCCATTGGCGTTTCCGAACGGATCGGCTGTGGGTGCCGCAATAACGGCAATATCTATTTGCACTTCGCCATCTTGTACCGCTTGATATCTGCCGCCGTGCGAACGCAATACGCCAAGTCCTTGCATTTTACCTTCGGAGCAAAATTTGCCCAAAGCACCGTTCATACTGCCCTCTATGCGGTTTATTGTTCCATCTTCCAGGTATGGTATAAGATGTGCATGGCAGGGAAACGAAGCCGAGGGGAACCACCTCAGATTTTTTATGCCGAGTTGGTGGGCAATGTCAAAAACCTGATTTGCAATTAAATCGCCGTTACGAAAATGGTGATGTGTGGAGATTGTCATTCCATCTTTCAGACCGGCTTTTATAAGAGCATCTTTTAACGAGGGAACGACTTTGTTTCCGTCGTCGGGATAGTCGGCACAAGATGCTATACGCGGAGCGAACTTTCTTCCCGAAGGTTTATATTTTCCCACTCCCATAAAGGGGATATGTTCTTCTCCGTTTATTATTGTAGGGACAATACGTCCTGCTGCATTTTTTACAAGTTTACCGTATTTCATACGAAATTAATTTATATCAATGTTCAATTTACCTGTGTTTTTTGCCAAATCGATAATATGCAATGCGCGTTTAACCACCGGGGGGTCAATCATTTTAGAACCGAGGGAGACAACTCCGAGGCCGTTTTTTTCAGCCTCTTTGAAGGCATGGTATATTTTGAGTGCTTTTTCAATTTCTTGTTTGCCGGGGGCAAAATTTTCGTGAATAACGTTTATCTGTCGCGGATGAATACATCCCATACCGTCGAAACCGAGGGCTTTTGAACGTTTTACGTTTTCGGCAAGAGCTTCCATATCCGACACATCCGAAAATACCGAGTCAATGGGTTGTACACCGGCGGCACGTGCCGCATTAACCACCATGGAACGTGCGAAAAAGGATTCCGTACCTTCGTTGGTTCGCCTTGCACCTATGTCGGCGGTGTAGTCTTCAAGTCCTATTGCAATGGCTGCCACGTTAGGCGATGCCGTTGCAATATGATACGCATTGATAACCCCTTTGGCGCTTTCAATAATTGGCATGAGCCATATTTTGTTTTTTATACCCGAGTTTCGGCGCAAAGTCTCTATCTTGCTGTCAACACCAATAACGTCCTCTGCGGTTTCGCATTTGGGAATAAGTATAAGGTTGGGATAATGCGGAACGATATAATTCAAATCTTCCAATCCCCTATCTCCCTGATTGATGCGAACCATACGTTCGGCACCGTAAAAGTGCAAACTTCTGAGGGCATTGCGTACCAAAAAGCGGGCTTCATGTTTTTTATCGGGAGCTACGGCATCTTCCAAATCGAGTATTAAACCGTTAGGTTTGTGAATGCCGGCATTAATCATCAACTTGGGGGTGTTTCCCGGAAGGTACAAGCGGGAGAACCTGAAAATATCTTTGGCGGTTTCAGATTTATTCTCCTCGCGCATGGGTAAAAGAAAATCCTTTTCCGTTTCAACAACTCTTTTTATTGCGGCTTCGATGCGTGCAGCCAAAACAAAATCGAGGGCACCGCTATCTTCTATGGTAAGTTCGCAATTACCTATTTCAAAAAACGATAATATCTCCAGAGCAAGTTTCTCAATCTGTTTTCCGAAAAGGGTTTTAACTTTACTGTTAATATTTAACGATATTCCGCCCCTGTTTTTAAGGGTAAACGACACAAAAACATCGGATTTTATTTTATCGCCTCTATTTCCTGCAAATCCTGTATTATCCATTATTTTAATATTTTTAATAACAAGGTACAAAAATACACTCTGTTCAAAGAATAAGAGCTGTTTTTATTAAAAAAAATTCGGTATCCGGACGAGGGAATAAACGTTTAAAAGTCGTCTTCCTGTTGTCCGTTATCATCGACACCCGAATTATTCATTTTGTCGTATTTTTCGCAATCGAATTCTATATCAATGTTTTTAAGAGGTTTGGCAAAATCGTCATCGGGTGATATACCGAGAGAGGGGTCGTTATAGATTTTTTTCATGTAAATAGCCCAGATAGGGAGAGCCATGTTAGCGCCCTGTCCCAGTTTTATGGTTCTGAAGTGTACGCTACGGTCTTCGGCGCCAACCCAGATACCGGTAGTGAGCTTAGGGACGAGCCCCATAAACCAGCCGTCGCTTTGGTTTTGTGTAGTTCCCGTTTTTCCGGCTATGGGGTTGTTAAAACCGTATTTATAACGCAGCCGTATTCCTGTTCCGCTTTCAACAACGCCTTCCATAAGTTTAATCATTTTATAAGCCGTAATTTCGTTCATGGCTATATTTTTTTCGGGCACGAAACGTTCAAGCACATTTCCGTTTTTATCTTCAATGCGGGTAACAAACACGGGTTTTATATGAACGCCTTTGTTTGAAATCGTATTAAGACCGCCAACCATTTCGTAAAGCGACAGGTCGGCCACACCGAGAGCTATGGCGGGTACTTCGGGAATGGGAGAAGTGACCCCCATTTTTCTTGCCATTTGTATTACCGAGCGCGGGGAAAATCTGCTGATTAGCCATGCCGATATCCAGTTGTTTGAATTGGCGAGTGCCCATTTCAGTGTTACCTCTTCACCGACTCTTCGCGAATCGGCATTTTGGGGTGTCCAGTATGTTCCGTCGGGGAGTTTGACGCTATATGATATATTGGGCACTTTGTAACAAGGGCTGAACTCACCCTCTTGCATTGCCAGCGTGTAAAGAAAGGGTTTAAAAGTAGAACCCACCTGGCGTTTGGCTTGGGTTACGTGGTCGTATTTAAAAAAGCGATAGTCGTTTCCGCCTACATAAGCCCTGACAAAACCCGTTGATGGTTCCATCGACATGAGTCCGGCTTGCAGAAAGAATTTGTAATACCGTATGGAATCCATGGGAGTCATTACGGTATCTATGGGACCGTTCCACGAAAAGACAATCATCTCTGCCGGAGTATTGAAAGATTTTGCAATGGAATCTTCGGTTACACCCGCTTTTTTCAATTTGCGGTATCTTTCGCTACGGTGCATAGCCTGTTTCATAAGTTTTTCCACCTGAGCTTTAATCTCCTCGGGTTTGCCTTTAAAAGCAAAGGGGGCGAAAGTGTAACCTTCCCAATGTTTGTAAAATGCGGGTTGCAAATCTTGAGACAAATGCTCTCTAACAGCCTCTTCGGCATATCGTTGCATTCGCGAATCTATTGTAGTGTAAATTTTCAGACCGTCTTTATAAAGGTTATAGGGTTTACCGTCGGGTTTAAAATGTGTTTTACACCATTTTTTCATTTCGCCGCGCAGATATTCCCTGAAATATCTGGCTTCGCCGGTATTATGGCTTTGCAATACAAAGTGTTTTACGCCGAGAGGCAGTTTTTTTACCGAGTCGTAAACATCGTAAGAGATAAAACCGTATTTAGCCATTTGTGCCAAAACAAGATTCCTTCGTTTTAGTGATATTTCGGGATGAAGAATAGGGCTGTATCGCGTAGGGGCGTTTACAACACCCGCCATTAATGCCGCCTCTTGCAGATTTAACGAATCGGGGGTTTTATTAAAAAAAGTACGTGCCGCCGATTTTATACCGTAAGCATTGTGTCCGTAAAAGACGGTATTTAAATACATGGCAATAATCTCTTCTTTGGAATAGTAGCGTTCGAGTTTTGCCGCTGTAACCCATTCTTGAAATTTCCGCAAAACCAGTTGTAACTTGTTGAGGTGTCCGCGCGGAAAAAGGTTTTTGGCAAGTTGTTGAGTTATGGTACTTCCGCCTCCTTTGTGTTTCCCGGTTATCAAGCCGTAAGCCACCCTGCCGAGAGCTTTTTCGTCGATACCGGAATGTTTAACAAACCTGATATCTTCAATGGCAATAAGGGCATTTATCATATATGGTGATATCTGGCGGTATGTTACGTTTGAACGGTTTTCGATGAAATAAGTACCCAGAAGTTTTCCGTCGGAAGAATATATTTCAGATGCCAGATTTGTATGGGGATTTTCGAGTTCCGAGAAGTCCGGCATATGGCCGAACCACTCATTGGCAATACCGTAAAAAAATGTTATTACTGCTGCCAGAAGCAAAATATATATGAACCAAAACTTAAAAATATAGTTAAAGAATTTCTTTTTACCCATTATAATAATCTTATGAAGTTCTGTTATTTATTGCGGTTTTACCAGTTGCAACCCCACATCGGTTATCCCTTTAAGGGTATCGGTACGCATAGCTTGTTGAATAAAAAATTTATATTCGCCTTTAAGGGGGAACTGCAACGATTTTTTTAACAACAACTTGTTTTCTTTGACTGCCCCCCACCCTTTACCCAGCCATCTGCCGAAGTTATCGGCCAATACGACTTCTATTGTGTCGCGGGTTTTGTTGCCGTTTGGCAAAACCGTATTCAAGAAAACAAAGAGGTTGCTGTACCTGTAATCGTTATTGTTTCGTACTATAAGATAAAAATCGTAACCGCTCAATGTATCGTTTACGGTAACGTTAAAATTTGCGGCTTCGTTTTTATACCAACCTTCATCAGGTATTTTTACCGTTTTAAAAAAAAGGTTGTTGTTTGAGCAAGCTGCAAAAACGGAGACAACTGCGGCAATAATAGAAAGTTTTACGATTTTTAAAAGCATGTTAACACTGTTTTGTACAATAATGCTAAATAACGAAAAATTATTGTGCAAAATTGTAAAAATCCGCAGGTTGAAAGAAAATAGACAGAAAAGGAGTTATGTACTCATGCCACCGCAAACATTAATAACTTGTCCGGAAACGTAAGAAGAGAGTTCGGAGGCCAGAAAAGTAGCCACATTGGCAACATCTTCGGGTTTTCCGGCGCGACGCAACGGAATGGTTTTTATCCACTCTTGGCGCACGTTTTCCGGCAGTTTGTGTGTCATTTCCGTTTCAATAAATCCCGGGGCTATGGCATTGCATCTTATATTGCGTGAACCCAATTCCTGTGCTATCGATTTTGTAAAACCTATCATACCGGCTTTTGAAGCCGAGTAGTTTGATTGTCCTGCATTGCCGTTGACACCAACCACCGAACTCATATTAATTATGGAGCCGCCGCGTTGTTTTATCATTGTTCGTTGAACGGCTTTAACAAGGTTAAAAACCGATTTGAGATTTACGGCAATAACGGCATCCCAATCCTGTTCCGTCATTCTAAGCAAAAGGTTATCCCTTGTTATACCTGCATTGTTTACGAGGATGTCAATTTTTCCGAAGTCGTTAACCACATCGGCTATAAGTTTTTCGGAATCGGCAAAAGAGGCGGCGTTTGATGCATAGCCTTTGGCTTTTACGCCGGCATTGAGCAACTCTTTTTCGGTTGCAATCATATTTTCGTCTCTGTTCAAGTCGCTAAAAGCAACTTGTGCTCCTTCGTCGGCAAATTTGAGGGCAATGGCTTTGCCTATGCCTCTGGAAGCTCCTGTAATTAATGCTACTTTTCCTTCTAATAATTTCATGGTTTTGAAAATTTTTGCCGCCAAAGATAAAAAAAAGCCTTAAATCAATCTTCATTAAATGATTTTAATATCAACTCCACACGGGCACCACTATCTTTTCTGTTTTTAATAACTATTTCACCGCCGTGGATATCCATTATAAGTTTTACGGCTGCAAGCGAAAGACCTTTTCCTTCGCTGTGCATCAGGTCGTCGGTGGAAAAGAGTTCGAAAAGGTGTTCAAGGCTCTCTTTACTGAAACCTTTGCCGTAATCGTCGATAGCAATGTGAATTTTGCCGGAGGCGGTAAAAACGGAAATATCGATTGGTTTATCGTTTCCGGCATACTCAACGGCATTGTCAAGGATAAGGGCAATGCTTTTTTTCAACAAATCCGATTCGGCAAGGGCAAGATTTGTGTTTTTATCAATGTTGATATTTACCACGGGCAAGGTTTTCTCATTATTCTCTTTCAGTTCGTACAATGCCAGATTAATTATATTTTCTATTTCCACCGGCATCAAGTCGGGTTTGTAGGCTTGTGCCCTCAGCGAGGTTATCAGTAAAGCTATCTCCGAAAATTTCATCAATCTGTCGGAACTGTTTTTCAAAAATGTGAGATATTCTTTCTGTTTTTCGTCGAGCGAGGTTTGTTCCAAAAGACCCATAAGACCTAAAATACCGTTGAGCGGTGTACGTAGCTCATGGCTTATTATTGAAAGGAAATCGGTTTTGGCTCTGTCGAGCACTTGCAGTCTTTTGTTGGCTTCGTTAAGTTGTTTGGTACGTTCATCGACAATTTTTTCAAGGTTTTCGTTAAGTGTTTTCAGCTCTTTTTTTTGTGCGTTGAGTTGTATGTGTGTTTTGACCCTTGCGAGGAGTTCGTCGGCGCTGAAGGGTTTGGTAACATAATCGGCTCCTCCGCTTTCGAAACCTTTGACGATACTTTCCATATCGGCTTTGGCGGTCAAAAAAATCACCGGGATATCTTTTGTTTTTTCGTTGTTTTTAAGTTTGTTGCAAACTTCGTAGCCATCCATACCCGGCATCATAATATCGAGGAGTATCAGGTCGAACATCTGTTTTTCGAGAATAGTCAAAGCCTCTTCGCCTAATTGTGCATATGCTATTTGATAATTTTCGCGCGAGAGAATGTTTCCGAGTATTTGGATATTTTTCGGAATGTCGTCAACTATCAAAATTTTATATGCCGAATTGTTTTCTTTATTCATAGCGATAACGGTTTTATATCTTATTTTTTGTAAAATTCAGGCAAATGGTTCAAATAAAAATCCATGGCTTCGATATCAAAATTATGAGCTGCCAAAAGTAGTTTTGATATATAAATTTCCAGATTTTTCAATTTATTTTCTTTGGCAAAAATCAGAACCTCTTCGCCGAAAGCTACAATGTTGTTTACTATGTGGTTATTTTGCAACGCTGAAATACGGAGGGCGAATTTGGTTTCGAAAAGGTTTTTTGCATTTCCATGCAACGGCTCGGGAATAACAACATCAGTACCGGTATTGACACTGTTTTTCAAGCCGGAGGTATTGTTAATTTTGCGGTCTTTTATATCGCTCACGGTATTTGATGCCTTAATGCATGGTAAAAATATCTTAAATGTGGAGCCAATATCTTTTTTGCTTTGCACCTCAATTTTTCCGCCCATTATTTCAACAAGTTTTTTTGTAATGCTTAGTCCGAGTCCGGTTCCGAGGTAATTCTTTTTCATGTTTGATTTGGCCTGTTCAAACGACTCGAAAATATTTGTCAAATTTTCGATGGGGATACCGATACCTGTATCGGAGACGGTTATTGTCAAGTTATACAGTTTTTCGTTATCATTGCACAAGTCGATAGACAAATTAACGTTGACCTCCCCTTTCTCGGTAAATTTGATTGCGTTTCCGATGACATTGAAAAGCACCTGTCTAATTCGTACCAAATCGAGGAACAGGTTACTGTTTTGGTCGGTAATATTGTCTGATACAAGAAATTTCAAACCTTTGCTCTCTATTTGGGGATAGAAAATCTGATTTATTTCGTTTATCAATTTGGGGATATAAACGGGTTCGTACACCAGTTCGAGTTTGCCTGCCTGAATTTTCGACAAATCGAGAATATCGTTAATCAAACCGAGAAGGCTGTTGCTGCTTGTTTTAATTGAGTTAATAAAATTCCGGCTTACGGGGTCTGAAATTTTAGAAGTGAGGAGTTCGGTAAACCCGATAATAGAGTTGAGCGGGGTACGAATTTCGTGGCTTATGTTTGCCAGAAATTGGCTTTTAGCCATATTGGCTTTCACGGCTTCGGAACGGGCTTTTTCCAGTTCTATATTAATTCTTTGCAATTCTTTATTTTTCTTTTCGAGTTCCAGTCTCGATTTTTCGGCTTCTTGTTCGGCAAATTTTCTTTTGGTAATATCTTCGACAATACCTTCGTAATATTCAATGTTTCCTGAACTGTTTCTAATAATCCAAGCGCTTTCGTTCACCCACATTTCCGAGCCGTCGGCGCGTTGCCACAGGTCTTCGCGTCCGGTAATGATTTCTTGTTGTTCGAGCATTGAGATGAATTTTTTTCTTCCCTTTTTCTCTTTGTTCAGGTCAATTCTTTTTAACTCTTCTTCGGTATATCCGAGCATTGCCAAAAGTGTTTTGTTGGCAAACAGGATTTTTCCGTCCGGAGTTGTTTGGTACATACCTATCGTAGCGTTTTCGACGATACTACGGTACCGTTCGCGGCTTATTACCAATTCGTCGTTTAGTTTTGCCAGTTGGTTTTTCTGTTGAGTAATCTCTTTGTTTTTGCGGGTAAGCAAAGCGTAATTTTTACGGCTGAGCCTGTTTCTGTAGTTGATAAAAAATATTGTTATGAGTGCCAAAAGCAGAATAAACGAAGTTAGGATAATCATGTAAAAGCGCGACTCTTTTTCTTTGTTCAAAGCGAGTTTGTTCAGAGCATTGGTTTTTTTAAGTATGGCATACTCTTTCTCTTTTCGTGCAGCTTCGTATTTAACTTCAAATTCGTTTACCTGTTTCCTGCTCTCCTCGTTAAAAACAATTTCGTGCAATTTATTGTATTTTAGCAGGTATTGGTATGCTTTTTTGTAATAGTGTTTTTCTTTGTAAATATCCGAGATTAGATGATAGAGTTCCATAATAAGGTCGTTTGCATTTATCTGTTTGGCATAAACAAGAGCTTTTTCGGCATTTTTCAGGGCTTTGTTGTAATGTTTTTCCTTGTAATTTATTTTTACGATATCGAGTAGCGAAATTGCGATACGTCTTCTGTCGCCAACCTGGTATTTAAGGGGGAGCGCCAAATTTTGGTAATATAGTGCCGAATCGTATTTTCCCATGTCGTACATCACCTCGCCGAGGTTACTGTAAATTATCGATTGCAATTTTTTGTGTTTTACCTGCTTGCCGAGTTTTTCGGCTTTTTTGATTTCCTTGTATGCCGAAAGGTATTGTTTTTTCAAACGGTAAATGTCGCCGATATGCAAATACATATTCAACATATTCCATTTATCGTTCATTTTTTCAAAATATTTTAGTGCTATTTTATAGTGTTGAAGGGCACTTTCGAGTTTTCCCCAGTTTTGCATAACCACTCCCATGGTGTTGTGTATTTTGGCAATACCTTTTTCGAATCCTATGTTGACATAAATCTCTTCGGCGCGTTGCAACAATCCTATTGCCCTTTCAAAATCGCTATAGTTTGACCATACGGCACCTTCGCCCTTCAAACATTTGGCGATGCCTTTTTTTACGCCCATCTTTTCATATATCAGGCGTGCTTTGCGAAAATATTCGGCGGCTTTTTCATAGCGGCTCCAATCGTAGTAGTTTGATGCCACATAATAATAATAGTCGGCAAGTTTTCTTTTATTGTTTTCGGAAAGAACAAGGAGTTTTTTGTATTTTAGGAGTGAATCGGCGGCGGAATAATTGCATAGCTTTCTTACGTTTTCGATATAAACATCCAAATATTTGTTAATCAATACGGTGTCTTTAATGCTTATGGCGTAATTGAGCAAAAATTTGTTTACGGGCAAAACTGTGGCAACAGAAGTATCGCCGTACATTTTCATGATTTTTTCGGCAAGAATAATTTTTTCGTTAAGGTTTAAAACAGTATCGTCAAGCACTACCGACGGGGATATTTTTCCGGACAGCAAGGTATCGGTATCGGGTATTTGCCGGGCATTGACACTATTTGCAATTAAAAATACTGCAAAAAAACAGGATAATATTTTGTTTTTAAAAATCACCTTACCATTATTGTTTCAAATGTTTTTTTGTTTGAAATTCAATTCAAAAGCCTCTTTAAACAGATTCAATTTTTCTTCAATGCCCGTTATATTGAAAGTGTCCACAAGTATTTTTAAGTCGCTTGAATACCTCAACAGGTTGGGCATGTCGGCTTCCGAAGAGAGTTTGCTAAGTTTTTCGGCAAAAATCGAAATATGTTTCATAAGTTTTGTTTCCATAGCCAAAGAGAAGTCGTTTTCAACAATATTGATTAGTTTTTCCAAAACATTGTAATCGGGCAATGTTCCGTCAGCAGTATTGAAGATAGAATTTGCCGATAAAATATAATCCAGGTTGTCTATTTTTTCGTTCAACAATTCCAAAATTTTCTTTTCGCTTATATTGTTTCCCGTGTCAATAACAAAACTGCTTTTACATTGTGTTGAATTTTTGTTTCCTAATAAAATGCATGGCAGCGAAGGTCTCTCTTTTTTAATGAGTTGGACGGCATTAATCAACATTTCTTCCTCAAAGCCGGCAATAATAATAAAATCGCATTTATCAATATGATTTTTTGCAATAAGCAGGCTGGAACCCACATCGGTTACGTTTTCAAGTTTGTTTTTCAGAAAGTTGGAAAGATATTCGAAGTTTCCGCTGTTTGATTTCAAAAGGATGGCATTATAATGTAATTTACCCGGCACACTATTTTCGTTGTCGCTATCCGTACTTTCCATAGCCACCGTAACGTTTTCGAACACAACTTTAAATTCAGAGCCGCTACCCAATTCGCTTTTAAGAAATATTTTGCCGCCGAGAATCGAAACCAGGCGTTGTGTAATTGCCAGTCCCAAGCCCGTACCTATCTCTTTATCGGTATTATCGGACTGGAAAAAGGGGGTAAATATTTTTTCCCTGTCTTTTTTTGCGATTCCTTTACCTGTGTCTTTAACCGAGATGTAGAGATTTATTTTACCGTTTTCGGCAGTTTCTTCCCAATCAACGTTTACACAAACACTTCCTTCGCCGGTAAATTTTATTGCGTTACCAATAAGGTTGAATAGTATTTGTCTGAGGCGGTTTTTGCTGAACATCAATTTACCGGGGAATTTTTTTTGAACCGAGAGGTTAAACTCCAAGCCTTTACTTGCGGCTTGTACACTGAATATTTTTTTCAGGCTGTCGAGAACATCTTCAATATCCATGGGTTCCAGTACCACGTCAAGTTTTCCGGCCTCAATTTTCGAAAGGTCTAAGATGTCGTTTATCAGAGCCAAAAGGCTTTCGCCGCTACTTTTTATTGAGCTTACGTACTGTTTTATTTTTTGGTCTTTTATGAGGGTGGATAAAATATCGGCAAAACCGATAACCGAATTTAGCGGGGTACGTATTTCGTGACTCATATTTGCCAAAAAGATACTTTTGTAGCGGTTACTCTCTTCGGCTTCGCGTTTGGCTTTTTCAAGTTCTTTACCGCTTTTTTCAAGTTCTTCTTTTGCCTTTTCTATCTCTCTGTTTTTTTCGACTAACAATTTATTGAGTTTGTTTTTATTCAGCAGATAACCCGTCAAAAACATCATTATAACAAGAGCCGATGCAAAAGCGGCGATAAAAAAGTAGTTTAAAAATTTCTGTTTTTTCAGGTTGAGTTCCCTGATACGCGCCTGTTGTTTTAATAAGAGTATTTGATTTTCTTTGCGTTCGGTTTCGTATTGCATTTGCAGGCGTGCTATATCTTTGTTCAGCGATACATTTATTAGCGAATCGTGATAAATATCGGCAAGTTCGAGGTTTTCCAAAGCCTCTTTATATTTTTTGTTGTTTTTATATAATTGGTAAAGCATTCTGTAAGCCTCTTCTACCGACGATTTAATGCCAATCTCTTTTGCCAATTCCAAGCCTTTGTTTAAAAACTTAACCGCCAAATTAAAATTGCCCGTTTTGCTATATAATTGTCCCAGTTTTATATAGTTGTCAGCCATATAGGTTTTATCACCGGCATTTGTGTTGAACTGCAAACTGTGTTTTAGATAGATTTCAGCCGATTTGTAGTTTCCCATTGCTTTATATACCTCGGCCAAGTCGGAATAACAGATTGCCATTCCTTTTTCCGATTTGATTTTTTTGTTTATTTCGAGCGAGAGTTTAAAGTATTGGGCGGCTTTTCCGTATTTTTTTTCATGCAGAAATACCATTCCCAGATTTTCGAGGTTGATGGCAATTCCCAGCATGTTGCTACGGTTTCGTTCGAGCATGAGACTTCTTTTAAAATATTTCAAACCCTCCTGATAATCGCCCATCATCAACTCTACGTTACCTATACTGTTAATAGCTATGGCCATACTTGTGGAGTCGTTTCTCTTTTCGGCAATTTCAAGTGCTTTAAAATGATTCGACAACGCCTTTTTGTAGTCGTTAATCCGCCTGTAAACCACGCCAATGTTGTTGTAAATTTTCGACATTAATTTTTCGTCGTTTTTTTTGGCTGCATATTCCAAAGCCACATTGTGCAGGTGCAAAGCGGTTTGAAATTTCCCCATGTTACGTTGCAACACTCCGAGGCTGTCGATGTAGTTGCCCAGATTGAAACAACACAGCTCTTTGCTTGCAAGTTCCAATGCTTTGTTAATGTAGTATTTTCCCGATTTACCATGGTACAATTCCACATCGGAAACATGCAACAATATGGAGAGGTCAATAAGCTTTATTATTTTTAAGGAGTCGTTTTTGAGTTTGCGAATTTCATTATACAATTCCTCTTTTCTATTTTCTGTCGAATCCGTTTTGTTTGCGATGAGGTTTCCACCGGCAGAAAAAAACAGGAGCACTAATAAAAAAATACGATATAAACCGCTATGGTTAAGCATGTTATAAAAAATGGTTAAAGAGGAACAAATGTTGATTTAAATTTGGAAACATTTACCAAAAACATTGTGCAATATAGTAATAATACCGATTGATACAATAAAAAGATAAAAATTAGTTTTTCGGGAAAAGATATGCTATTGGCCGAGACGTTTCATCAGCAAAGAATCGAGTGTTGAAAAAAGTTGGTCGGGGAAAAGGTTGCGCCATTTCATTTCGTTGAATTTCCCTCCGAAACCTATAAACCGGTCAATAAAAGCGTCGCTGAATTCTTGACGCACATGGTCTCTGAAATTGACACCTATTATCCAGCCGTCTTCTATGTTATCAAACCATTCGGCATAATAGTCGTCGTCGTCCGAATGAAAATTCAATACATTTTCGCCTATCAAAATGAAGTATTTAATTCCTTCGTCAATCAAATGTTCCACAACATTGCGGTAAAAATACATGATGTCATTGTACAAAACATCGTTCCACTCCCCGAACATTTCCAAAATGCAGTAACGGCTCTCATAATTGGCATACAGTAGTTTGGTATAAAGAGTTTGCGACCCGAAATAGTCCCATTGCGGATGTATGTAGTAGTTGTAAATTTGGTGTTCGAAATACACCTCGCTGTTTTTTCTTCCGTAAAAGGGTGATTTTTCATCGTCGGATGCAATATAAAGTTGTCGCCAGTTGTAAAAAGGTTCTATTTCGTGCATATGTTAATTATGTTTAAGCAACAATTTTAGAAAGTTGATATCCGCCTATGCAAAGAAAAACGGCAATAATATTGCTTGTGAGCAGATACGCAGTCATAAGTGTAAAATGGCCGTCTTTCAAAAGGCTGAAGTTGTCGAAAGCAAAAGTTGAAAATGTTGTAAAGCTGCCGAGAATACCGACAAAAATCATCAATCTGACAGCCGGGGAGACATAGTTTCGTGCAAAAAATCCCCACAAAAAACCAATTGCCAAAGAGCCCAACAGGTTAACTGTCAAAGTAGCCCAAGGAAAATCGCTGTGATGCGATTTTTCTATTGTTTCGTATATTAAAAAACGCAATACGGCTCCTATACTACCGCCGAAAGCCACAACCAATAATTTAAAAATCATTATAATGCAAATTTAAGTCCTTCAACATTCTTTAATTTTCCATACATTTCGATCAACTGTTTTTTGCCGGTAAGTGTTACCAAATAAGTAAAACTGGTATAGTTTCCCTTGCTGCTTGCCCGTTTGTTTTCGAATGAATGAACAATGTCCAGCTCCAAAAATACCCGTGTAATTCTTTTTTTGTTTTCGTCGTCGGAGGCTGCGGCATCCATTACGGCTTTCAGGGCGAAAGTAACGGGATATTCAACTTTTTTGTTGCCGAAAGGAGGTTCGCCTTTTCCGTTTCCGTTATTATTCTTGTTAGAAAAATGTTTATCCATTTTCAGAGAGAAATTTTTGCGGCTGCAAAGTTATGTTAAAAATGTTTAAGGCTTTAAGATGTCAGATACTCTTTTCAAAAAGAGCGGCAACCTTTCCCGCGATTATTTTTCTGGAATAATTATTTATGTTGTTGCAATTTAGGTTTACCTCTCCCCTGTTTTTGTATTGGTTATAAAAATCTACCAAAGCGCTCTTCACTTTGTTGTAGTTTTCGAATCCGGCAACAATACCGCAACCTGTTTCGTTTATTATTACCGCTGCATCGCCATCTTCGGGACCTATACATAAAACCGGTCGCCTTATTGCCAGATATTCGAAAAACTTTGTCGGTGTAATTCCTTTTGCATTGGGCGTGTTGTTGAGCGGCAGGTATAATACCTGAGCCTGCGCAGCTTTGTTTATTGCCGTTTGGTGGCCGGCAAACTTAATGTAGTTTACATTATTGTCAAGATTGTACTCCTTAACGATTTCCCTTACCGAATAGTCGGTTGCCCCTATCAATTCCATATGCAAGTCGTTGGCAAAGCCAGGTATTTCGTTTTTCAACTCTTTAAGTGCCCGCCAAAATATTTCGTGGTTTCTGTCTTTGTTCATTGAACCCAGATGGCAAAGAAGAAATTTGTCCGAAATATTGTTATTGTTCGTAATAAGGTAATCATCGGGGTCGAAACCGTTTGTTACAACATCAACTTTACGTCCCGATATTTTTTCCAAATCGGAAGCCAGTGTCCGGTTTACGGTAATGACTCCGCCGGCATTTTTGAGCACCTTTTTTTCGAGTTTTTTGTGTTTGTTGTCGGCAAACCGTGTAAGTTTAAGCTGATGATAAAAATCTATTCCTGTCCATGGGTCGCGAAAATCGGCAATCCACGGAACAGATAGTTTTTTGCTTACCTTGAGGGCAATAAGATGCATGCTGTGCGGCGGACCCGTGGATACAATCAAATCGACGGGTTTTTTTTTAAGATAGGATGTAAGAAATTTAACCGAGGGTTTTATCCACAACATACGGGCATCGGGAATAAAAATATTTCCTCTTATCCAAACCGACAATTTTTCGGCAAAAGAATCGCTCTTTTTTTCAGACAGGAATCCCGTGCCAATCATTTCGCCCTTTTTTCGGCCGGTAATTTTTTTATATATTTCGAACGGTTCCTTTATTTTGGTTTTAACGACGGTTAAATTTTCATGAATATCTTTTTGCAAAGAGTTGTCAATAATACCGCTTTCCGGATTTTCGGGAGTATATATAACGGGGTGCCAGCCGTATTCCGGCAGGTACTTACTCATTTTTAACCAGCGTTGCACTCCCGACCCCCCTGTCGGGGGCCAATAATATGTTATTATTAGTACCTTTTTCAACAGGGATTAACTTTTTTGTTTTTCAACCTCTTTTATAGCTTTTTTATTTTTTTTAAAATCGAGATAAAAGGCTGCGGCAACAAAAAGCAAAAGAAGAACGGAACTTATCAACGATATCTTTTCTCCTATTTTCCAAACCTTTGGTTCGAACTTAAATTCAACGGTATGTTTGCCTGCCGGCACAACCATTGCCCTAAGTATGTAATCGGCACGGAAATATGGCGATTCTTTTCCGTCGATAAAAGCTTTCCACCCCTTGTCGTAATATATTTCGGAAAATACTACCAGTTGATTTGCTTTTGAATTATAGTCGTAAACAAGGTGGTTGGGAGCATACGATTTTAATTTTATCGTTGCCGAAGCATCAACGGGGAATTTTTTGCCTTTAATCTGTACGGCAAATCTTTTATCCACGACGGCAACCTCTTTAAGGTCGTTTTTGCTTAGAGCCGCAATTTCGGCGTCGGCATTTTCCACTATTTTGTAATCGTGAACAAACCAGGCGTTTCCGAATGCAAACCTGTTCAGTACCGGTTGTGCAGAGGGATTGTAAATAATATACTTTGTGTTTAGCATGTTAATTACTTGCTGTTTGCTCAAAACATCGTCGAGGGCACCCGGTGAGGGCCGGTTTCCGAAAACTTTTTTAACGGTTTCTATTTCGTTATATAAGTACTCATCAATCAAATCCTGGTACCTTTGTAATTTGGCGCCGTGATATCCTCCTATGGATTCGTGAAAATATGATGTACTTGCATCGTTAAATACATTTTTGGTAATATCGAGTACTCTGAAATCTGGTGATTTGTCTTTGAAAATGTATTCGTCGGCAATGGTTTTTTCAAAAGGACGTTCCATCTTTTTTGCGCGGACGAAATTGTCGTCATTGAGATATCTTCTGTTAACGAAGTTCAAATCAATAAAAATCAACAGGGCTATTCCGGCAATCAGCCATGGTTTTTTAACTTTTCCTTTTGCAAATAGATAGATAAGTGCCGCCGCAGCAACAATAAAGAGGAAACTGCGAATGGCATCGGCTTTAAAAATTGCAATGCGTGCCGTTTTTAAAGCATCGGTAAATGCTGTAATTTGAGCAGGGTCGTTGCTGCGTTTGAGCATATTGAACTGCTGTATTTCAAATTGGCTTAAAAAGTTGAAAAAAGTTTCGGGTGTAAGCCAAAAGATGAAAGCAATGCCTCCCGTTAAGCCGAACGATATTAAAAAGGCTTTTTGTTTTTGAAGTATAATAGCGGGATTTCTCAATATTTTGTCGAGGGCAAGAATGGCAATAACAGGTATTGTAAGTTCTACAATGACCAATATCATAGATACCGCCCTGAATTTGTTGTAACCCGGAATGTTGTCGATAAAGAAATTTGTAAAATCCATAAAATTTTTACCCCACGACAACATTATTGCCAGTATTGTGGCTGCAAGCAGAGCCCATTTAAGCCTGTCTTCCAAAATAAAAAGACCGAGGATAAAAAGAAAAACGACAATTGCCCCCACGTAAACGGGACCTGCCGTTCCAGGCTGGTCGCCCCAATAGGCATTTTGTTGTCCGATGATTTTACGGTATTCGCGCGGAACTTTACTCATGGCTTTCGGGTTAGCACTTAAATATCCCGAAGCGCCTCCTTTAACGTCGGGAATAAGTAACGACCAGGTTTCACCGATACCGTAACTCCATGCCGTAATATAGTCTTTGTCAAGCCCTCCCGATTTCACGGCTTTTTCTTTGGTAAGTTCGGGTTTGCCGCGCATGGTGTATTTACCGTACTCCCATGTTCCCCAAAGTCTTGTGGTGTCGGTACCGACGGCAAGCAAAGCGGCAATAATAAGTATTCCGGTAGCTTTCCAAAAGTTCATCATGGTTTTGCCGCGTATGTTTTCAATCAATATGTAAATTCCGTAAACCAAAATCAGTATCAATAAATAATATGTTATTTGGAGATGACCCGCATTGATTTCAAGAGCCAGGGCAAGAGCAAAAAGGGCGGCACCTTTTAAATATTTTCCCCTGTAAGTCCAAATAATACCTGCCAAAACCGGAGCCATATAACCGATGGCATGAGCTTTGGAATTGTGCCCTGCGCCGAGAATTATAAAGAAATATGACGACAGGGCAAATGCAACGGCACCTATCATGCCAAGCCAAACATCAACACCGAGTACCAGCATCAAAACAAAAAATCCTATAAAATACAAAAAGACCAAACCCGCCGGCGAGGGTAACCACAACTGTAAAACCTTGTCGATATTTTTTATCAGGTTTCCCGCATAGTGTACCGATATTTGCCATGCCGGCATTCCACCGAACATTGAGTTTGTCCATAACGGCTCTTCACCTGTCTTCGCCCTGAAATCGGTTATCTCTTTCGACATGCCTTTAAACATTGCGATGTCGTGCTGTTGCAAACGTTTTCCCTCGAAAAGAGGTGAAAAATACACCAATGTAATTGTCAAAAAAACAACTATCGCCGCTATGTATGGAATGAATTTTTTTAAAGATTTCATATCTCTTTTTTATTCGTTTTCATCAATTTCTTCAAAGTCGATATACTCACCAAAATCCTTATTGTCGGATTTAGGGCTTTTTGACGAGCCCTTTTTTACGCTTATTTCGCCCTCTTTTTTGCTCTTATTTTCGTAGCCGTGGTGCATTGCATCCATAAAGTTATTGCTCTGTTTTTCAAAATAACGCATAATTATCCACGGCAAAAAATAACGAAAAAACAGTTTTCCTCCATAGTAAATCAACAGGACGGTTAAAATAAAAATCAAAAACTCCTTCATTCGAAAAATTTAACCGTGCGAATTTATTGTTTTTTTGTCATATGCACCATATAAAAACGGGTAAATAATTACAGCTGACTAAAAGTGTTGCCCATATACATAAAAAGGAGGCATGAAACCCATACCTCCCCAATATTTTCAGGCAATACGAAACGGATAAATCCGTAAAATTATTTGCGTTCGTCGGAAACGGTTAATTTCTTTCTTCCTTTTGCCCTTCTTCTTTTGAGAACTTTACGTCCGTTAACAGTGGACATTCTTTCACGAAATCCGTGTTTATTCTTTCTCTTTCTTACCGATGGTTGAAAAGTTCGTTTTGTCATCTCTATTATTTTTTATGGGGTGCAAAAATAACCATAATGTTAATAGAAACAAGAAATGGAGTAATTTTTTTTATTAACACATAGCATTTTATAAAATATTGTAAATCGTATCAGGGAAATCAATGTTTTTATACGGAAATACCGGTTAATTTCGGTAAAAACCGGATAGCACGTAATTTTTACTGGTTTTTTATTGGATAGCGAAACCGGATAAGGTTATCCGTTATCACTTAATAAAAAGAGGCTGTTCAACAGATTATGAACAGCCTCTTTTTCGTAAAAAAATATTCTATCAACTATTTTTCAGGAACATTCTTCAGGGTTTCCACCAGAAAATCCCAGAATTTTTGTACGGTATTTATATTTACCTTTTCATCGGGTGAGTGAGGCGAACGGATGGTAGGACCGAATGATATCATATCCCAATTGGTATAAACCGACCCGAGGAGACCGCACTCCAAACCGGCATGAATAACTTTAACTTCAGGTACTTTTCCGAATTTATTGTTGTAAATCTCTTTCATCTCTTTTAATATCGGCGAATCGGGATTTGGTTTCCAGCCGGGATAATCGCCTGAGCTTTCGGCTTTGAAACCGGCATTTTCGAATGCCGCGCGCACATCGGCTGCAAGTTTGTCTTTACCCTCGTCAACCAGGCTGCGTTGCAATGTAGCAATTTCTATTATGCCGTTTTCCGATTTCACAATGGCAAGGTTGGTAGATGTTTCAACAATTCCCTCGACCTCTTTACTCATTGCAATTACACCGTTAGGACAATCGGCAACAGCCTTGAACATAGCATTTTGCGATTCTTCGTCAATAACTTTTGCCGGCATTGCAGTCTCTTCAATGCTAACCTCTACACCGGCATCCGTATCTTTGAACTCATCTTTAACGAGGGCATCGAATTCTTCTGCAAATTTTACGAACAGCTCTTTTTTATCCGAAGGAACAACAACGGTAGCAAACGCTTCGCGCGGTATGGCATTACGCAGATTGCCGCCACTTATTTCGGCAACACGCAACCCGTATTTTGCCGCTGCAGTGGTAAGCAAAGCGTTCATGATTTTGTTTGCATTACCGCGACCCAAATGTATGTCGAGCCCCGAATGTCCCCCTTTAAGTCCTTTTACACTCACTTTAAAAGCAACCGTATCTGCGGGTACCTCCTCTTCTTTATATTCACGTTGACCGTTGGTATTAACACCACCGGCACAACCTATGTATAATTCACCTTCATCTTCCGAGTCCATATTTAAAAGAATATCGCCGTCGAGCAGTCCCGGTTTCAGATTTTCGGCACCTGTCATACCCGTCTCTTCGTCAATGGTAAATAGAGCTTCAACAGGACCGTGTACCAACTCTTTCGATTCGAGTACCGCCATGGCTGCGGCAACCCCCATGCCGTTGTCGGCACCAAGTGTTGTTCCGCGAGCGGTAACCCATTCTCCGTCGATATATGCATCGATGGGGTCTTTTTCAAAATCGTGGTCGGTATCGGCATTTTTCTGGGGTACCATGTCAAGGTGACCTTGTAGAATTACACCTTTGCGGTTTTCCATACCCTCTGTGGCGGGTTTTTTTATGATTACATTGCCAACCTCGTCAACAATGGTTTCCAGACCAAGGTCTTCACCGAATTTCTTCATAAATTCGATTACTTTGCCCTCTTTTTTCGAGGGGCGGGGTATTTGTGTAAGGCTGTAAAAATGTTTCCACAAAGCCTTAGGTTCCAATTCCAATATCTCTTTACTCATCTCTCTGTATTTTTTTTAATGTTACTATTATTTCTCAATGTTAGGCAATTCCAAGCCGTAACCTTTCTTTTTGTCCTCTATTTTAAGCAAAAACCCGAACAATACCGATGATATGGACAGTCCGAGGAAAATAAGCATATCGTAAAAATAGTCGTACCTGAGATTTAGTTTTTCTTTAACCACAACGTCGTAAACTTGGTCTTTTGCTTTTTTAATCACCACTTTGGCGGCTTCCTTTTTATCTTCCGGCAGTTCCACGTTTTTCAAACCGTTTATTACCGAAGTATAAATTTCGTTTTCAACGGTCCTGGTATTGATATTTTCCTCTTCAAGAGGTATATAATCGGAATACTGAACTATTGAATCAACAGCGCCCCCTGTTGCCTTTTCCAAAATCTTGTCCATCTCCTTTTGGGTAAAATCCTGAGTGGTGAATGTTTCGGCAAATGCTCTTTCGATGCCTGCCTTAACGAGTTTTTTGTTTGGTGACACGTCGGGATTGGTATTGTTGAGTACCATACCGAGAATAAGGGGTACGAACAGAAGTCCTATGTTTTGAATCCAGAAAATAACGGCATAGGCGGTACCCAGTTGTTTTTCAGGAATAATTTTAGGAACCGAAGGCCACATTGCCGAAGGCACCAATGAAAAGCCTATACCCAAAATAACGACCATAACGGCGGCAATCCACCAAACATTTAAAAAGGGAATGGCAAGTATTCCGTGTACCAAAACCAGAATAAACGAACCGATAATCATTATGGTTGCACCTTTTCCGTATTTGTCGTAAATACCACCGAAAAGAGGGGTCAGGAACATGGTTCCAAAAGGCAACAATCCCGGAATTGTACCTGCCAAAAGCGGGTCAACACTGTATTTGTTAATCATCAGGTCGGTTGCGTAAAATAGAAACGGAAATACCGCGGAATAGAACAATACACACAAAATGGCAATATACCAAAAGCCGAGATTTGTAATGATATATCGAATATCGCTGATTTTAAATTCATCTTCGGGGTTGGTAACCTGTTCTTCCACGCCTTCCGATTTATCGAGTCTGATGTCAAGCACCGAAAAGGCAATAAAGGAAATAACACCAATAAGCATTACAATAAGAGCAAAGAGTATGGGAGCCGTAACCGTAAAGTTTTTGGCAAGAGGCAGTGAAATAACAAGGGCGAGCATGGTTCCCAACCGGGCTATTGACATCTGCATACCCATGGCAAGAGCCATCTCTTTACCTTTAAACCAGCGAACCACTGCTTTGGAAATGGTAATACCTATCGCTTCGGTACCCACGCCGAAAATTGCAAATCCCAACGACGACCAAAGAACCTGGGTTTTCATTGGTCCCAACAACGGAATGTTAACGACTGAGCCTTCGGGGAAGTGGTGCGAAACCGCCCAATAATTCAAAGCGGTACCGAGAAACATTACCAGAGTGGCACCAAGACCCGTTTTGCGTACTCCCAATTTGTCAAGGATAAAGCCGCTTATAATAAGCATAAAGAGGAATACGTTAAACCAGGCATATGCCGAAGTATATGTTCCGAAATCCTCACTGTTCCAACCCAACACACTTTCCAGTTGAGGTTTTATTGCAGACAAGGCATAATTGAAGTAATATGCTCCGAAAATTGCAAGTGAGGCTAACACAAGAGCCGTCCACCGTGCACCCGTCGATTCTCTCAACGATTTTTTAACTGCTTCTGTCATAATTAAATATTTTATTTGTAAATAATTTTAACTTTTAAAACGGGCGAAAATAAGAATTTATTTTCTGTTATTCTAAAACCAAATCTAATTTGTAATAAAAATAAAGAACTTAATTTACCTGAAAACATGAACAATCTGTTTTGACTCAAAATACTTTTCATTGAAGATATTGCTCAAAGGGTAAGTTTTAACTTTAACTCTTTTTATACCTTTTACCCTCCGTATTTCGTCGTCTATACCGGTTCCTTTCAGATACAATATGCCGTTTTGCAAATTGTTAAACGATTTTGAGTGTATATTATAAAGTGTCCACCTTGTAAATTTTTCCAAATCGGTAACGGCACGGCTCACAACGAAATCGAAACTTCTATCCACCTGTTCCATTCTTATCTGTTGCGTCTCCACATTTTGGAGTTTTAATTCTTTTACCACTTCGTTTACCACTTTAACCTTTTTTCCTATTGAATCAACAAGAAAAAATTTTACATCGGGAAACATTATCGCCAAAGGTATTCCGGGGAAGCCCCCGCCGGTACCTGCATCCATTATTTCGGTAAAATCTTTGAATTTGACAACTTTTGCAACGGATAAAGAGTGTAATACGTGATGTATGCAAAAGTTATCCATATCCTTGCGCGAAATGACATTTATTCTTTCATTCCAGTATTTGTATATTTCAGGCAACAGCGAAAACATTTCAATTTGAGCATTTGTCAACCCCGGGAAATATTTTACTATTTCGTTCATATTTTTGCATTAATGGTTATTCTTCGTTGTTTTCCAACCCGCCTATATATTTTCCCACCAGCATGGCAATTATCATAGTAAGATACAACTGTCCGGTAACACTTAGCATAATGGCGAAACTTCGCGCCAAAGGATGTACCGGTGATATGTCGCCGTAGCCGAGAGTTGTAAGCGTAACAAAACTGTAATAAATAAAATCGAAAGCAGCCATATTACCGTCAACGGGACGTGTAAACGAGGCCGGGTCGATATTATACACGAATTTGAACAGTACCGAACCTATTATTCCGAGCAAAAAGAAGATGTTAATGGCTTCGATAAAAACCAACGGGGTTACCTTTGCGCTTCGCGAGATACGTTTTATTAAATTAACTATTGCCGAAATGAAAAAGAGAATGGTAATGACACCTGAAATCTGTCCCAGGATTTTCCGGTCGTAAAATTGCGCCAACCACAAAATAAGGATTGTTACCACCACAAAGTAAGTGTAAAAATTCCCTTTCCCTTTTATCGAAAATACCGTCAGAATAAATATTATACTAAGCACAACTCCGTACAGGTACGACAATGTTTCGCCGTGAAAGAATATTGCAAGAAAGAAAATATATACAATATTCAAAGAGAATAGGATAAGGTTGAAAACCAGTTTTTTCTTTTCGTTGTTAACAGCTATTTTTCCCATTTTTTATAATGTCTTATTTTAATTTTAAGATATGCAAAAAGCACTGTCATAAAAGGGCTTATCAAATTAAAGAAAGCAAAAGGCAGATACTCGATTGTAGGAACTCCGAGTACCTTTGCCTGTGTTGCTCCTCCCGTATTCCAAGGTACGAGTACCGAGGTTACCGTACCGGCATCTTCGAGTGTCCGGCTAAGCACTTCAGGTTTCAACAATCTGTCTTGAAAAGCCTCTTTATACATTTCGCCCGGCACTACAATGGATATGTATTGGTCCGAAGCGGTAATATTGAAAAACACACAGGAGGCGGCGGTGGAAGTTATAAGCGAAGCATCGCTTTTCACAAGTTTCAATATTGAAAGTGTTATCTTTTTCAGCATTCCCGTAGCTTCCATTATTCCGCCGAAAACCATTGCCGAAAGAATTAACCAAATGGTTTTTAACATACCGCTCATGCCACCTGTCGAGAACAGGTCGTTCATCTCTTGGTTTGGGGTGTTAATCGATGTGCTGCCGTATATGGCATGCATTACACCGATATATGAAGCTTTGGCGTAGTTTTCCGTAATGCCGGTCAAACTTTCAATTATTTGAGGTTGAAAAACAACTGCCGCCACAGCACCGAGAACAACGCCTACACTTAGTGCCGGTAACGGGGGCATCTTTTTAATAATTACCACAAATAGAATTAGAGGTACCGAGAACAGCCATATATTTATGTTAAATGTTTGTGCTATTGCCTTTTGTACCTCTTCGACATGAGTAGATGTTGTTCCCGTATCGATGCTAAACCCCATAATTAGAAAAATTAACAGGGTTATTGTCATAGAAGGAGCAGTGGTATAAACCATATATTTGATGTGAGTAAACAGGTCGGTACCGGCAACCGCCGGGGCGAGGTTGGTGGTATCGGAAAGGGGCGACATTTTATCGCCGAAATATGCACCCGAAACAATAGCTCCTGCAACTATGGCTTTGTCAAATCCCATTGCATCGCCTATTCCGAGCATCGCCACGCCAATTGTGGCTATGGTTGACCACGAACTCCCCGTTGCAAGGGATACTATTCCCGAGATTACAACGGTGGCAAATAAAAATATAGAGGGGTGTAAAATATCGAGTCCGTAATAAATCATTGCAGGAACAACCCCGCTTATCAACCATGTGCCCGACAAAGCGCCAATAAGAAAAAGTATCAATATCGCAGGCATTGCACTGCCTATGGTTTTTACTATTTGCCTGCGCATGTCGGTCCACTTGTAACCTATTCTTATTCCCAAAATTCCCGAAAGTGCCGCGGCTGTCATGAGCACAACCTGGTTTGCTCCGTCAAGCGTATCGTCGAAAAAGAAGACATTTAAGGACAAAAGAATTATCAACACCACTATCGGTATTAACGCTTCGGCTAATGTAGCTTCACGGTTCTTTTTCGGCTTATTTTCTCTTTTTTCCGGCATGAATATTATTGGTGTTTTAATGTCGAGGATACATAAAATAATTTACTTTTTATCAATTCGTTTCATGGCATCAAAATATGAGTTTGTTTCCCTGATGATAACTCCCGACAGTAGCAGCAATGCAATCAGGTTGGGAATTGTCATAAAAGTAATTGCCATATCTACAAAATGCCATACCACATCGATACCCCAAACCGAGCCGAAGAAAACGAAAAGTCCGTAAATATAGTAGTAAGGTTTTATGACTTTTTCGCCGAGAAGATAATTTGCCGCACGTGAGCCGTAGTACGACCAACTTATTACCGTGGAAAAAGCGAACATCAACAGCCCGAAGGTTATTATGTGTTTTCCCATTCCCTGAAGCCCCACTTTGGCAAGCCCTTCATCCATTGCGAGTATTGTCATTCCAACACCCTTTATGCCCGAATGCCATGCGTCGGTTGTAATGAGCATGAGCGCCGTCATGGTACAGATAATCAGAGTGTCCACAAGGGGTTCGAGCGATGCCACCAACCCTTCACGGGCTGAATACTCCGTTTTGGCGGCGGCATGAGCTATGGGAGCCGAACCTTGACCTGCCTCGTTGGAAAAGAGTCCCCGCCTTATGCCCCATATCATTGTCATTATTATTGTAGAGCCGGCAAATCCTCCCATTGCTGCCGTGCCTGTAAAAGCACCTTTAAATATAAGATGAAACGCTTCGGGAATGTATTCCGCCCTGTCGATTAGTACCAAAAGAGTTGCCGCAAAATATGTTATAGCCATAAAAGGCACAAGTTTTGCCGTAACGTCGGCTATTCTTTTCAGCCCTCCCACAATTATCAGCAAAACCAAACCCGTAATTACCAAACCCGACGCCCACGTTGAAAATCCGTACGTTGTTTTCAACGCATCGGTCATGCCGTTTGCCTGTGCCATATTTCCGGTGCCGAAGGAGGCAAGCACAGTGGCAACGGCAAAAATTCCCGCCAATATTTTTGCCGCAGCAGGCATATTGTACAATTTGCCAATGCCTTCGCGTATGTAATACATGGGACCACCCGATACCGTACCGTCACTGTTAAAGACTCTGTATTTGTGCGAAAGCGTGCATTCGGAATATTTCAATATCATTCCCAAAAAACCCGTAACCCACATCCAGAAAACTGCTCCCGGACCGCCGAGATATACAGCCAAAGCCACGCCGACTATGTTTCCCGTACCTACGGTAGCCGAAAGTGCCGTCGTCAGGGCTTTGAAGTGGTTTACATCACCCTCGTCACCCTTTTTGTCGTATTTGCCGGCAACCACACGTATGGAATGCCACAGTTTGGTTACATTTAAAAATTTAAGTCTGATAATAAAATATAATCCGGTGGGAACCAGCATGAAAAGAATGGCATAGCCGCCTATGTAATCGTTATACCAAACAATTGCATTGTCAAATGCACGTAAAATATCATTCATATATCAACCCTTTTGTTATACCCTGCATGTGAACGCTGAACTTATGTCCAAAAATGGTACAACAAACATATGAAAAAATTCAATCTGTTCAGTTTGCCCTTCGCTACGCATAAATTATAGGGGAATTAAAGGGGTTTGTTTTAAAACAATAAATTCAATAAAGGCTAACAAAGAGAGAAATACAGGAATATCCCGCTGCATATTTGTCGCGTGACATTATCAATTAATTGTAACGGATATTATAATCTGAAATGTTATCAACTCCTGTTTTAACTCTTTTTTCAGTAGTGTTAAAATAAAAATCCAAGGAAGAATAGAGGCTATGGATTTTGTGGGATAACTTTTCATAGCGCCTGGCTATTCCGTGGATTTCAGGAAAAATATTTAAAAAAATTTCCTCTTAATTTTAATGAATTACGATTAAATAAAAATTATTCGGTTTGACACAAAATAATCTTTGGCTGAACGCATGAATGTACGTTTAGCGTGAAAAATGCACCGGGTTTTTTCAATCGAAATTTCTTTTCATGTATTGGATGCGTTCGAATGAAGCTTCGGTTGTTTGATAGTCGAGAGCTTTTCCCCTGAATTGATCAATATTTTCAAACTTGTGTTCTTTCATCCAATTTTCCAGCCCTTGTAAAATATTGTTGATAAAGGGAATACCGTTGATGTACAATGTACTGCACAATTGAACCGCTTTGGCACCTGCCAAAAGTTGTTTTACCACACCGGTATGATAATGAACACCCGTAGAAGCCACCAAATCGCAATTAAGATTGTTGCCGGTCATTAAGGCAATCCATCGTAAAGGCACATTTAACTCTTCGGGTGTCGACCATTGTTCTTCGGTTATCACCTTCATTGTGTCCACATCGATATCCGGACGGAAAAACCTGTTGAACAGAACCAGACCTTTAACGCCTGCATTGACAAGGTCGGATGCTATTGTACAAAGATTTGTAAAATAGGGGCTCAACTTTACCGAAACGGGAATATTAACCTCTCTTTGAACATTTTCCACAATTTCCAGGTAGCGTTTTTCAATTTGACTGCATGTCAGTGAATTGTTGAACGGAAATATCGAAATATTCAACTCTAAGGCGTTGGCTCCTGCCTCCTCTATCTTTTTTGCGTATGTAGGCCACCCTTCTGCGGTATGGCAGTTTATACTTGATATTACCGGAACATCAACGGAAATTCTTTTAACATTTTCTACAAATTTAAGATATTGTTCCAGATGAGCCTCTTTAGAGAGTTTCACAATAACATCTTTAGCCTCGGGAAACCAGTAAAAAGCATCATTATCTTTACTTTGCCGTAATTTCGATTCGGCTTGCAATGTCAACTGTTCTTCGAAAACCGATTTCAGGACAATTGCCGAGGCACCGTGCCTCAAACACTGTTCTATGGTTCTGATTTCGCCGGTTATACGCGAACTGCTAATTATAAGAGGGTTTTTTAGTTTAATACCCATGTATGATGTTGATAAATCCATATTTACACTTTTTGATAAGTTTTGTTAATAATTTTTTTATCCGACAAGAGATTGATAATTACCCGGAAAGCCTTGTTTAGGTTTACTTTTGCCTCTGTTGAAATACCTTCGTTAAAATCCCATTCGTATCCCTTTATATGCAAAAGATATGTTTCGGGAAATTTTTTAAAGATGTTATTACACAAATTTAAAACAAAAGCCGGAGAAACGGCATGCATGGTGAACTCTATGCGTGCTTGGGAGGGGTTTACGGCTGACAAAAGGCAATGTTCGATATTTTCGGTTGAGGCATCGGCAAAAATTACAGTTTCGTATTGCGAAATAAGTTCTGCATCTTCAATATTAAGTTGATAATTCGAATCGAAATCAATATTTTGAATACCGTTAGCAATAGACCATTTTTCCAATTTGTCAACCAAAGCTACACCCAAGCCGTCGTCGCGACGGCCCGGGTTACCATAGCCGTATATCAAAACCTTATTCATTGTCAGCTTTTGAATTTTTTATCGATTAATGTTTCGTTGGCGTCGTACAACGACACTTCGAGCGGCATTTGTCCGAGGGCGTGTGTTGCGCAACTCAAGCAGGGGTCGTAAGCCCTGATAGCAACCTCCACGGCATTCATCATGGGTTCGGTTATTTCGCTCTTTCCGTTCATAAACGATTTTGCGGTACTGTTTACGGCGCGGTTCATCGGTTCGTTGTTGTTGGTAGTCGAAACAATGAGATTTGCCATCTCTATCAAATCGTCGTCGTTGATTTTGTAATGATGAAACAGGGTGCCACGCGGAGCTTCTATTACCCCTACCCCTTCGTGCTGTTTATTTCCTTTAACCACCAAGTCGTCGTTTTGCAAATCGGGGTCTTTCAGCAAGTTGCGTATCTCTTCGGCGCAGTACAATACCTCAATGAGCCGTGCCCAATGGTAGTGCAAGCTCATGTTGTTGGGTTTACCTCCGGTATATGCTTTAAAATCTTCGAAAGCCTCTTGTGCCAGCGGGGTGGGAATAAAGTCGCAAACATTCAAGCGTGCCAGCGGTCCCACCCTGTACCAACCTTTCTCTTTACCAAGATGTTTCAGGTAGGGGAATTTCATGTAACTCCAATTTCGCACCTCCTCTTCTATGTAATTGTAATATTCCTGGTAATCGACGTCATCGAGTATGCGGTTTCCTTGGTGGTCAACGGCACGCAAAACTCCGTGGTAGATATCCAAAGCGCCGTCTTTTCTAACAATACTCAAATGGTTTGAAGGAAATTCGGCAAAAGTGTCAACCATTGCCTTGTTGTTTTTGTGGTAATGTTTAAAGAAATCGATAGCCCCTTGCGCCCATTCCACCATTTTGTCGGCATTTAAGGGGTCGGGACCGTTTAACAGCGTATCTCTCTCTTCGATGCTGAGGTTTTTGTTTATTCCTCCCGGGATTGCTCCCGTACCGTGGATTTTTTTCCCGGCGGTAACCTTGATGACCTCTTGCCCGTATTTTCTCATCATTACACCTTGAACGGCGAGTTCGCGGTTTTCCTGTGCCACGCCGATAATGTTCCGAATTGCAGGGTCGGCATCAATTCCGAAAAGAAAATCAGGAGAACAGAGGTGGAAGAAATGTAATACATGCGACTGGAAAAACTGTCCGTAATGCATTAATCTTCTCATTTTTTCGCCCACTTTGGTAAGACCTTCGCCGGTACCGGCTCCAACAATCACGTCGAGGGCTTTGGCGGCGGCAAGATGGTGCGATACCGGGCAAATTCCGCAAAGACGTTGAACCAAAACGGGAGCTTCCCAATAGGGACGTCCTTGGACAAATCTCTCGAAACCTCTGAATTCCACTATGTGAAGTCTCGATTCCCTGACATTGTTGTAATCATCCATCAGTATGGTAACCTTTCCGTGTCCTTCAACACGTGTTACGGGTTCTATTGTTATTTTTTTCGTCATTTTCTTTTTTCTTTTGCATTAATCAAATTTAATTACTTCGTACGGCAACTCCATTTCGTTACCGGTAATGAGCGCATAAAGAGCATTCCATATCAAATCGGCATTAGGAGGACATCCCGGCAAAAAATAGTCTATTTTAACCAATTCGTGGCAGGGGTAAACTTTATCGAGAATAATGGGTAGCTCTTCGTCGTTAGGTAATATTTTCTCTCTGTTTTCCCGTACGGTAACCCCGTTAAGGTAAGCTTCGCTAAGACACTCTTCGATGGGTATGCCGTTACGCATGGCGGGAAGCCCCCCCATTATGGCACATTCGCCAAGCGAAACCAATATGTCGCAGTTCTCGCGGAAATATTTTAACGTTTCTACATTTTCGCTATTACAACATCCTCCTTCGATAATACCTATGTCGACACGTTTTGTAAACTTTTTAATATCGTCGATTGGAGATTTGTTAAATTCCACCAATTCTATCAAATCGAGTATTCTTTCATCAATATCCAAAAACGACATATGACAACCGAAACAGCCTGCCAATGATGTCGTTGCTATTACTTTCTTATTCATTTTTATTGATTTTAATATTATTTATTTCACTATACTTCCAATGGGTATTTTGTCGTATTTACGTTTTCCTATGGGTTGGACAAAACCTAACTCTTTGTATATAATGGAGCCCACCGGACAATTATCCATAGCTTTTTTTGCAAGTTCGTCGCTCATCTCTTTGCCGAGAATCGGGTCGAGGACAACCTCAAGTTTTTGCCCTCTATTTTTAAAAGCGAAATAGCGTCTTCCTTTATCGTCTTTTATTGTTTTAATACATCTTTTGCAGGCGATACACCTGTTTTGTTCTTTTACTATTTTTGGTGCCGAGGCATCCACGGGTTTTCTCGGAAAGAAATATGGAAAGCGCGGCACCATCATTTTATAACGGTATGCCAAAGCCTGCAATTCGCAATTTCCGCTCTTTTCGCAAGCCGGGCAAAAATGGTTGCCCGATACAAAAAGCAATTCGATAATACTTTTTCTTATTTCGTTTATTTCGGCAGTATCGTTTTCTATCTCCATACCGTCGGCAACGGGTGTGGTACACGATGTCATCAGCCGGTTATTTATTTTAATGGTACAAATCCGGCAAGAGGCTTTTTTTTCGGCGCCTTCGAAATAACACAAGGTAGGGATAAAGACACCGTTTTCGCGGGCTGCTTCCACTATTGTTTTACCTTTTTCGGTGATTATCTCTTTACCGTCTATTTTTATTTTTATTTTCTCGTTCATTGTTTGAATTTTTATAAATGATGTAAAACAGGTTTTCTACCAACAAAATTGCTTGACTCCTTAATTGCTTTTTCCATGTCGAAACAGGTATCGAAGTCGGCTAAACTTTTAACATGTTCTTCGTAAAGATGTCTGAAATTTACAAGGCTCGACAGTATGGGGTTTCCGGCAGTTTGACCCAAACCGCAGCGGCTTGCTTTAAGCACTTTCCCCCAGTTGAGCAAATCTTCAATATCTTGACGCACACCGTGTCCGTTAAGGATTTTGTGCAGTTTCTTTTTCATAACCATTGGCATAACACGGCAAGTGGAACATGAGCCACACGACTCTTCGATGAAAAAGTCCATAAAATTCATTACAACATCGCGTAAAAGGTCGCGCTCCTTGTTGAAAATAATTATGGAACCTCCCGTGGGCAAATCGGAATAACTGAGTTTGCGGTCGAAATACTTTTCGGCTACCATCATCCCCGAAGGTTTATACCATTTCAGCATCTCCGATTTGTTAAGGCTGTCGATATCTTTTGAGCCGATGAGCATTCCCGAAGGTCCGCCCACTTGTATGGCCTGTACGTTGTCGGCACCACACATCTCCATAACCTCTTTAAGAGAGATACCCCATTCCACTTCGTAAATTCCGGGGAATTTGCAGTCGCCCGAAATACTTAAAAGTTTTGTTCCCAACGAATCTTTTGTTCCGAACGAACGGTACCATTGTGCACCTCTGTTGATAATTTTTACAACAGTGGCAAAGGTTTCCACATTGTTTACAATTGTAGGATATCCCAAATAACCTTTTTCGACAGGGAAAGGTGGTTTGTCACGCGGTTCGCCGCGCTTGCCTTCGAGCGATTCTATCAAAGCCGACTCTTCGCCGCAAACATAAGCACCGGCACCGAGTTGAATACGTATGTCGAAATTAAAGTCTTTAACGCCTGCAATATCTTTACCCAAAAAGTTGTTTTTTCTCATTTCCGAAAGTTTACGGTTGAGAAATTTCAAGAGGTATTTGTATTCGTAACGCAAATACAAAAGACCTATGTCGGCGCCAGTGGCATATGCTCCCAGTACCATACCTTCGAAAACAAGTTCGGGGTATTCGGTTAAAAGTACCCTGTCTTTAAATGTTCCCGGTTCTCCTTCGTCGGCATTGCATATAATAACGCGGTGTTTTCCTTCGACACGTCTTCCGAAACGCCATTTAAGCCCGGTTGGAAATCCTGCTCCTCCCCTGCCCCGCAAGTTCGATTCTTCAACGGTTTTGATAATCTCCTCCGGCGATTTTTCTTTAATGCCGTTATTTAACACGCTGAAAGGTTCGTAATCTCTTTTCAGAATTACCGATTTTTTTCTAATGTTGTTAATGACCATTGCCTGTACATCAGGGTCGGAATTGTTGCCGTCGCCGTAGTTTTCATATATCAATTCTTTTACAGGCAACCCCTCACGCATTCCGCTCACCAACTGTTTTACCCTGTATGGTGTTAAATTTGTAAATACCACATCGTTGATAATGGCAGCAGGACCTTGGTCGTTCATTCCGATACACGAAGTGTTGAAAAGCCCGAAAGTGCCGTCTCCGGATACCTCCCCGAATTTTGTTTCGCACAAATTTTCAAAGGTCTCTTTTACTCCATCCCTGTTTCGCATACATGCCGTTATGCTGTTATCCAAATATATCCTGTATTTGCCGCGTGGTTTTGACGAAAAGAAATGGTAAAACGATACCGTTTCCTGTATTTCCGCAAATGACCTTCCGGTTGCCAAGGCAATTTGTATCATGTCGGTTTTACTTATATACCCCTGCTCGTCGTGTATAGACAGCAATATGTCCATCAGCCTGTTAGGGTTATTGTCAAATTCCGACAAGATTTTATCCAAATTTTTCATGCTTATTGTTTTTGATAATAAAAATATATCTGTTAATAAATTCACAACAAAAGTATATAAATAATTGTTAGTATATTAACAGCTATAAAATTTATAATTAGTATAAATTGAAATTGAAATTAATTGTCACGAAAAAATTCAAGCAAAGGATATTTTAATTATTTATGCAAAATATTATAAAAAGCGAATTGTTATGTGTTTGAGTATTCCGGCAAGAATTGATAAAATAGAAGGTGATACGGCGATATGTACCGTTGGAAAATCGAGTTACAAAGCGGGATTGAATTTATTGGAAAAAGGCAGTTACAAAGTGGGAGATTACGTGTTAATCCATACCGGATTAGCCATTCAGGTACTTGACAAAGATGAAGCCGAATCGACGTTAAAGACCTTTGAGGAGTTCGAGCAGTTGAATAATGAACTCGACAACGAAGAAAAAGAGAGGGGTAAGAGAATAGTTTAAACTGTCAGCATAAGAATTTCACGTGGATATTGACAAAAGAATTAAAGAGTTATCGGGCTCTTTTGGTAACAGGAAGGTAAATATCCTTTTTGTTTCGGGAAATCACTACCGTAGTTTTATTCAATACGGAATTGATAAGTTTTTGTCAAAAAACATAAATGCCGTTTACGGACCTGCATGTGTAATGTGCCAAGTAACAGCTTCCTACATTGACTTACTAATTGAAATTTCGCATATCGAAAAAGTAATACTCACGGTAAGTCCTGAATTTTTACATATAAAAGGGACGTCCTCAACACTTGAAGAGGAACGGAAGTCGGGATATGATGTCAGGGCGCTGTACACTTTCCAGGATATTTTGCTTTTGGCAAAACATAAGCGCAGGCATAAAATTGTTTTTCCTGCATTCGGTTACGATACTGCTGCTGCAAATACTGCTGCCGCCGTGTTGCAGGCAAAGGTTGCGGGATTGTTTAATTTTACAGTTTTGAGCGAGCATAAAAATCTGCTGAAGACCCTTAACGTATGGCTGGAAAACGGAAAGAAAATCGACGGAATTATATTTACCCCCCAGGATATTGCGGTAACGGGGACAAAAGATTTGGAAATTTTATCGGCAAACAGAGAGGTTCCAGTTTCGGTTTGCGGAAATGAACGCGACGATTTATCGGAAGGACTTTATGTTACTTTAAAAAATATTGCTTTTAAAAAAAATATTTTTTGGAAACAGGATAAATTTGAAATATTGCCTCAAGGTATTGAAAAATCACAGTTGTTGATAAACGAGGTTTTCGATACCGGAGATGTATATTACCCCGGGCTCGGGTATATTCCTTCGGGAGGTTATTCGTTAAACGCATCATACATGTTGCATAACGCAAAAAAACGGTTGAATTTGCAAAATCAGGCCGAACCAGGTAATTATAAAGAAAACTGTATTTGCAACGAAATAATAAACGGTAACATGTCTCCCGGAAAGTGTAATAATTTCAAAACCGTATGCACACCGCTTAATCCTGTGGGCGGTTGTATGGCTTCGAAAGAGGGGTTGTGCAATATTGAATATTTGTACCGAAATCAGTTGCCGTACTCGTTATAAAAACGTCTTAATTCCGTGGAGAGGTCTTCGAACGCCACATAATGGTTTGAGCACCCTTTGCGCGAGCATATGGAGACTCTTCCGCCTGTTGTCAAAACAAAGGTCACCATGGGAGCACCGCATATTTTACACTCCTCTTTTACCAGCAACTCTTTATTGCAATGCGGACAGGTAAATTCAACTATCTCACCCTCTTTGAGCGGAATATCGGCTTCGTGGTCGAAACACTCGTACACCGAGCACAGACGTATTGTTCCCCTGTTGTTTTCGGTTTTTATGTTTAATTTAATGCTTGGATGTCCGTTTAATTTTTCTTCGGTGTCCATCAACGATTTTCTGCAATGCGGACACAAGACCGATAATGATACTCTCTTTTCCATAATTATCTCTATTTGTTTTTTTCGAAATTTTAATTTCACTAAAATACAAATAAATTTTCTAAAATAAAGTGTTTCAATAATTTATATTAATTTCAAATTATATGGTAAAATTATTGATAATCAAGCAGAAAATTAATTAAATGTTATTAAACAGCCAATTAACTGTTAATCTATTAATAATAAGATGGCTTTTTTAGAGATAAAATTAAAAACCGTATTCAATTACGAAAGGAAGAATATGTGTTCGGTGTTAAATAAAATTCTGAAACCCGCGTAAACAACAATTGTGATTACAATTAAAACATATGAGAGTCTGACTTGCCTGTCGTCTTCGTCGAAATATATATTGTCGTGGTCTTTTAATCTCATGTAAATAATAAAGAGCATAACCATTAAAATTATCCACGAATAACGTTCCTGGAACAGTACACGTGGCATAAAGTAACCTACACTTAAAATGGTGCCTATTATGAAAGGCACTATAATTTGGGCGGTAAAAAAGAAAGGAAATCGTTCTTCGTCCATTTTGGAGAAATAGGAATTGGCGGAAGTTATTACCGGGCCTGTCATCACGAAAGCGGTGCCAAGCAAGCCGAAAAATCCTATCATTGCCACTATCAGTTTTTGTGTGTCGGTAAGAAACATCCAGTTGAAAACGTGACCTATTCCCTGTTTGAATATATTGCCAATGAGCAGGTTGCTAAAGAAAAAGTTTAATGCGTGAAAGGAAAGCCAAAGGAAAAAAACTTTTATAACGGCTTGTTCTTCCAAAAGAGAGAAGAAAGCTATCAAAGATATTAAACCTACCAAAAAAACCAAAACCGGTCCCACACTGAAAATTGTTTTTACGGCATCGAATGTCCATTGATAAGGTTCTATGTGATAATAGACGTAATTCCAATCGAAACTAACCGTTATGCCGAACATTGACGACATAAACAAATTTGTAAAATGGTTGATATAAAAGACCAGTAAGAACGACAATACATAAGCGGCTGTTGAGTTTGCTGCAATCGTCCAAAAATTTGCTTTTGTAAGTTTGGTATCTTTGGGCATTTCAACGGGGTTTTTGTTAGCGAGGTAACGGCTTAGTATAAAACCGTTACCTTTACAAATATTACGGTGTGGTCTAAGCGGTTTGCGCTTTCATTTCTTCGGGATAGACTCTGTTTTCCAGTTTTTCTTTAACTTCACTGAAAGCCTTTACGGTTTCTTCCACATCTTGGAGAGTATGAACGGCTGTGGGTATCAGTCTCAACATGATAACCCCTTTGGGCACAACGGGATAAACAACTATGGAGCAGAAAATATTGTAATTTTCTCTTAAGTCGTAAGTTATTTGTGTTGCTTGGGCTACTGTTCCGTTCAAGAAAACCGGAGTTACGGGCGACTGGGTATTACCCAGGTTTAAACCTGCATCGCGCAAACCTTTTTGAAGTGCATTAACGATTTTCCAAAGGTTTTTACGGTGCGAAGAGTCGTTACGTATCATTTCGAGACGTTTCATGGCACCTATTACCATTGGCATGGGCAATGATTTGGCATAAATTTGCGAACGCATATTATATTTCAAGAAACGTATAACCTTTGGGTCGCCGGCAACAAAGGCTCCTATTCCTGCCATCGATTTTGCGAAGGTACCGAAATAGACGTCAACCTTGTCTCTCACTCCGAAATATTCGTCGGTTCCCGAACCTGTTTCGCCCATTGTACCGAAGCCGTGAGCATCGTCAATAAGCAGGCGGAAATCGAATTTATCTTTAAGGGCGGTGATAGCGGGCAAATTACCCAAATCGCCTGCCATACCGTAAACGCCTTCGGTTATTACCAGTATGCCTCCGCCTGTTTTGTTGACAAGCTTTGTGGCACGTTCCAACTGCTTCTCAAGGTTTTCGATATCGTTGTGCGGATAAACGAAACGTTTGCCGAAATGCAACCTCATTCCGTCTATTATACATGCATGTGCTTCGGAATCGTACACTATTACATCGTTTCTGTTTACCAATGTGCTTATTATCGATACCATTCCCTGATAGCCGTAGTTTAAAAGATAGGCGGCGGGACGACCCACGTATTCGGCAAGTTGTCTTTCGAGTTCTTCATGGTATTTTGTATTTCCCGACATCATACGGGCTCCCATGGGGTATGCCAAACCCCACTCCTTTGCCGCATCGGCATCGGCTTTTCTCACCTCGGGATGATTTGCAAGTCCCAGATAATTATTCAAACTCCAAACAAGGCGTTCCTTGCCCATAAACATCATCCTGTTGGAAAGTTCACCCTCCAATTTGGGGAACATATAGTAACCTTCGGCTCTTTCGGCATATTTTCCGAGGGGTCCGAGATTAACTTCACATTTATCGAATAAATCCATTGTTATAAATCGTTTAATTTTTTTGCGCAAATGTACATTAATTTTTTTATTCGATATCAAAAGAACCTTTTATATAAAAAGCCCCGGCTATACCGTGAACGGGTGTTTTTTCCCCATAATACGCAAGTAGGGTATTCACGACTTAAAAAAATTGCGGCAACAATTAAAACAATCCGTCCGGTCAAATTTTTTTCATTTCAAAAAATCCGGTAATCCCAAGGCTGAAAAGAGCATAATCGTAAATAACGGGGTCGTTGTTATTAAAAGTTTTAAGCACCGAGGTTAATTGTTCAACAGCCTTCCAGTCGTTTTGTTTTCTTTTGAGCAAACCAAGTTTACGTGCTATGTTTCCCGAATGTACATCCAAAGGAATCATAAGGTCGGCCGGGGAAACCCTTTTCCAGAGTCCGAAATCAACACCCTTGTCGTCGTTTCGTACCATCCACCTTAAAAACATGTTTATCCTTTTTGCGGCTGAACCTTTGTGCGGGTTGGCTATGTGTTTTTCCGAACGGTTCAGATGCGGTGTTTCCAAGAGTATCTTTCGCAATCCTTCAATCCCCTCTTTCACCGAACCGTTTTTTAAATAAAATGAGGTAAAAACCTCTTCCAAACCGCCGTAATAAAGGTATATGTTTTTTAATGCCTCTATTAAAAAGAGCAAATCGTTACCGTTGAAAGTGCGGTAAACGAAACCGGTCATCGCCCTTTTGTCGCTACCGGTGGAGTTAATTAAAAAGTCGCCCGGACGGTTTTCCATAAGCTCCATCATCTTTCTTGCCGATTTCAAAATATTGGCTCTGCGTCCCCACGATATCACCGAAGTAAGAAATCCCGAAATTTCAATATCCTCTTTTTTCGAAAACATATGAGGAATACTTACAGGATCGTTTTCGATGAAACTCAATGCGTTAAATTCGGATACTTTGTCGTCGAGAAACCCTTTAATGCTATTTCTATCTTCAATATTAATCATCATTTTCTTGCAAAATTAAATTTTTTGTCAAAAATTATTTAGAATTGATTTAAAATAATGGTATATTTGTAAACACAAACATTAAAAAAAAGTGTTATGAAGCGTAATAAAATTTGGATAGCATTTATATTAGTAATAGTAGTTGGTTCTCAATTAATACCGGCAAAACTTCCTGATGTTAAAAGCGACAATTCCGGTGATATTATAAAATCGGGAATAGTTCCCTCAGATGTGGCCGCTTTGTTGCGAAAGGCATGTTACGACTGTCATTCCAACGAAACGGTATATCCATGGTATTCGTACGTTGCGCCTGTATCATGGCTTGTAATACGCGATGTTAACGAGGGACGTGAAGAGCTTAATTTTTCGGAGTGGGATAAATTGGAGGTTAGCAAAAAGGGCAAAAAACTGGAAGAGATTGCCGACGAGGTTTCCGAAGGTGAAATGCCAATGTTTATATATCCCCTGATGCATAAAGATGCAAAACTGAGCGGTGCCGACCGCAAACTTATAGCCGGTTGGGCAAGTCAAACCGCCGATAAGCTTTTCGGTAAACAGTAGAATGTTCTTAATGGGCTCTATAATTTGCGGGTTATCCGTCAATTACATTATGGTAATTTTTTTTCTCAAAAAATTTTGACAAGCGTTTCTTTTTTCTAATTTTGCCGCCGGAGAGTTGCCGGAGTGGTCGAACGGGGCGGTCTCGAAAACCGTTGTACGCGTTGCGCGTACCAAGGGTTCGAATCCCTTACTCTCCGCATCAGCAAAAGCCCGGTTTTTCAGCCGGGTTTTTTTATTTTTGCAAAAAAGTATTCCGCACTATGAAATATCGAAACTTTGTTTTATTCATTACAATATTACAGCTAACGCTTTTCAACGGTATGTTGCCGGCACAAACTTTAACCATTGACGACGCCGTATTGAAAATAGAGAGCAAGGGAAATCTCACTTTTCCCGAATGGTCGGAAGATGGCACGGAAATATTTTATCAATCGGACCAAAACGGAAATTACGATATTTATTCCTTTAACCTGAAAAACAAAACGGTAAAACGGATTACATTTTCGAAAAACGACGAACAACATCCGGCTTGGTGGTATAAACACAATGCCGTGGCTTTCGAATCGAAAAAAAACGGAATATCTTTTCTGTTTTATTACGACTTTAAGAAAAAAAGGGTGTTTCAACTGTTTAACAGAAACATCTCTTGCCGTCAACCCTCGTTCGACCCCAACGGACGGCTTGTGGCCTTCTCGGGATACGACCGTGAAACCATGCAATGGCAGCTTTTTACATACGACTTTGTTTACGACAATTTAAACCGGCTTTCGGAAGAAAAAAAAATTGCCGCATTTCCTCTTTTTTCGCCTAAAGGAAACAAACTTTTGTATCAGCCGCTTGCAGCACCGGGCGATACGGTTGCCGAAATAAAAATGGTAAACTGGTACGGAAAACCTCTTCATGCTTATGAACAAAAAGCTTTATTAAAGGTTAATTTTTCGCCCGACGAATGGCGTATATATTACGTTGATACCGTTGAGGGCGGATGTCAACTGAAAAGTATGCGAAAAGACGGAACCTCGGTTATGAATATTTCGGCGGTATATCCCGGTATCCGTTGCCCCGCCGTTTCGCCGGGAAATGATAAACTTGCCGTTTCGATAAAGAACGGTGACAAATTCAAGATTTACATATTCGACATATCAACGTTTTGAGGCTTTTACAGTTTCACCCTTAGCCCGAACATAAAGTTAAACCCTGCTTGGGGGTAGTATCCGTTAATTTCGTACTCTTTGTTGCCGTAAACATAACGGTAAACCCATGCATTGGTCTCGTACTTTTCATCAAGCAGGTTGTTAAGCTGTAATATAAAATCTACACTTTTCAAAAATGACGGGAATACGGAAAAGTTAATTGCCAAATTATTAACCCAGTATGGATTCAAGCTTCTTTCGTCTGACGATGTATTGTCGATATACTGTTTTCCCACATATTTCGATATCCAGGAGAGAGTTAAATTTTTATAAGGCGACCATTTGAAACTACTACCTGCAATCACACCCGGCGAAAAAGAGATATTTGTATTTCCAAGGTATTTTTCGTACTGATAAGGTTGGTTTTGGGGGTCGTCCCAATAGTTCCAGTTATCGACATACTCCGTAAAATTCAATATTATGTTTCTGCTCAAAGTGGTATTAAATTGCCAATCCAAATTTTCGGATATTTTCCATCCGCATAGCAATTCCAATCCGGTGCGGTAACTGTCGGGTACATTTGTCAAAATGGCGGTTCCCACGTTGTTAATTTTTCCGGTTAAAACAAACTGGTTTTTATATCTCATGTAATAAAAGTTTGCATGTACCGAAATTTTATCGCCTGAGTATTTATAACCTGCTTCGTAGTCGTAGAGCCGTTCGGGGAAAATTTGTTGGTTGGGGTCGGCATCGCGATAAACCGAGCGGTTAGGTTCGCGGTTTGACACGGCAAACGAAAAATAGGCTTGTGCATTTTTGTTGACCGAGTATGAGATACCCGCTTTGGGATTGAAAAATCCGAAATTATGATCCTGGGTCAAATCGCGCAAATCGTCGTGAGTACCTTCGATACCGTAGTCAATGTTTCTGTATTGCAAATCCAGGAAAATATTGATACGTTCCGAAATTTTGTAATTGCTTTTGGCAAAAAAATTCAACTCTGTTTTAATTCCTTTGTTGAAATACCAGTTTCTGTTGTAGTCGCCGAGACGAGCCACTTGTGCCCAGACGACTTTACCGAAATGGTCGCCGTCGTAACGGTTCCAGCCGCCACCGGCAGAGACTTCCACCCTTTGGTTTGAGTAATTGAACGATGTGTTAACTCCGTAGTAATAGTTGTCGAGCCACTTTTGCCTGATGAGATTTGTACGGCTAACGGTATCATTGCCAATAATAGTGTCGTTCATTCCGTATTTCGAAAATTTCTGATTGTTTTTATACGATTCGTAATATCCATAGCCTCTTGTTAAAAAGGCTGTTGCAGTTGCATTTAAGCTGTTGTTAAAAGTATGGGCATAGTGCAATTGATAATAATTTTGAGTGTAGTTGTCTGTTTGATTGTCGTAATATCCCACAATCTTTTTGTCGTTATCATATATTACACCGGCAGGATTATAAGTCCGGTTTGTTTTAAGGCTGTCTTTGGGAACTCCGTACCAAGCCTGGTATGTACGTTCGTGACCCCACATGCCTATAATTTTCAAAATATCTTTGTTACCGTAATAACCTGCCGAGAGGTAAGCCGATTTCATGCGTGAGAAAGCTCTGTCGATGTATCCGTCGGATGATATTTGAGAGAGACGTCCCGACAAAAGCCAGTGTTTGCTTAAAAGTCCGCAACCGAAATTCACACTGTTTTTAAACGTATTGAACGAACCAGCATTGCTGCTAACGGTAACGTAAGGTGCGGTGACAAATTTGTCGGTTTTAATGTTAATGCTTGCGCCGAAAGATGGGGCGCCTGCCGTTGATGTTCCTACGCCGCGTTGGATTTGAATATTGTCAACCGACGAAGCTATGTCGGGCAAATCGACGAAATAGACGGCCTGAGATTCCGGGTCGTTAACGGGAACCCCGTTTAACGTCACGTTTATTCCTGTCAAATCAACACCTCTTATACGCAACGATGTATAACCTATTCCTGTCCCCGCATCAGAATTTACAACCACCGAAGGTGTCAATTTTAAAAGATAGGGTAAATCTTTCCCGGTGTTTTCAAGCGACAGTTTTTTACCGTCGATATTTTCAAAAGTTGAAGGATTGGCATCCGAAACCCGTAAAGCTGATATTATTACCTCGTCGTTCATATATACCGCCGGGTTCATTTTGACTGTCAAATCCAAATTTCCTCTAACTGACAGTTTTTTTTGCCAGGTATCAAATCCGATGTACGAAACCTTTAAGGTATAAATACCATTTTTTACATTTTGAAAAATAAACCTGCCATCGTTATTTGTTGATGCGGCAGTTCCCAGATTAGAGATAACCACATTGGCTCCGGGTAATTTTTCACCGTTCACGGCATTTATAACCGTTCCCGAAATGGTGTATTGCGCATGTAAAAGCCAAGGCAATAACACGAAAAACAAAGATGATTTTAAGATTTTAAACATTACTCAATTGATTTAAAATTAATAATTTAAATCAATAGAGGATATCCTGTTTATTGGGTTGACTCTCTTTTCCTACGGCGGCATTACCCGCATCAGGTTCGGAGGGTGTGATCTCAGCCCGTAATGTTAAGGCACCCCTATTGTTTTGTCGGAGGCAAAAATAAAAAATATTTTACAATTTTCAGCTCCCCTCTAAAAAGTTCCCGTTAAGAATCCATATCGTGGTTTTCCAAATTTATATTTAATTCTTCCACCTCCACTCCTGCCCTTTTCAGCAAGTCAAGACCGTCGGTGATACGGTATTTTCTATCGTAAACCACGCGTTTTATTCCCGATTGAATAATGAGTTTTGCACATTCGATACAGGGCGAATCGGTAACATAAAGTGTGGCTCCTTCGCTGCTGTTGCCCGATTTTGCCACCTTGGTTATGGCATTTGCTTCGGCATGAAGCACATACGGCTTGGTATTTCCACTGTCATCCTCGCAAATATTTTCGAAACCGGCAGGTGTACCGTTATAACCGTCGGAAATTATCATACGGTTTTTAACTATTAGAGCTCCGACCTTACGGCGTTCGCAATAGGAATTTTGCGCCCAAATATGAGCCATCTTAAGATAACTTTTATCAAACTTCTTATCTTTCCCGTTCATAAGCATAACAACGCGGTTTTTTAACGGCAAAAGTAGTAATAAAACCCGATTTGAATATAGTGCAGGATTAAATGGGGTAAATTCAAGTGATGAAACACGTCGGTATCAAAAACGGCTAAAACCTTACCGTAATATGTAATCCGTTATACGAAGGCAAATTATCGCCGTAACCATTTACCGGCATCTGTATTACAGGTTGTACCGAAATGGATATCTCGTCGTCAACTTCCCAGTAGTACAAGTTGGCATCAACCATGGCATCGAGCATTTGCAAAATATACCACCCTCCCATAATGATAAACGACAGCTCCATATTGCGCCGGTAATAATCCCTGATGGATATAAGGTCTTGCTCGGAATATTTTTGAGCCAACTCGTTTGTACAATCGGGGTTTGTAACTTTGCAAGTATATGCTTCACCGTATTTTTTGTACATATCCCTGTTTGTAAAACCGAAATATCCCGTTACCGCAAACCCGGCATAAACAATGGGCAACTTCCAGTATTTCCGGTTATAAATTTGCCCTCCGCCCGGTATAATGGCAAAATATGTGGCTTTTTTGGGTGAATGCTCCCTTTTTTTAAGGGTGGTATCGTTTTCCTGTTTTTCTTTAATGTTTTTACCGGTATTTGAAGCATACGAGTAATTGCATGCAGAAAACAAGAAAAGCGACAGAAATATCAAAGAGAAAGGTGTCCGCATGGTAAGCCCGTTATTTTTCAAGCAGTTTTATTAACCTTTCCAGTTCGTTGTCGTTGTTAAACCTGATAATGATACTACCTTCGCCTTTGTAGTTTCTTTTGAAATTGACTTTTGTGCCGAGTTTATCGCTCAATTGTTTGGGAATGTGTTTATATTTTTCCGGGAGTTTTGCCTTTGGTTCCCTCTTTTTCTCTTTGCCCTCGGGATTATTAAGTTCTTTTACCAGCTGTTCGGTTTGGCGGACACTAAGTTCGTTTTCGATGATATTGTGTAATATTTTCAGCTGCAACTCCTCATCTTCTATGGTAATGAGAGTACGAGCCTGTCCCATGTTTATCCGTCCGTCTCTGACGGCAATTTGCACCTCGGGCGGAAGTTTCAGCAGTCTTAAGAAATTTGATATGGTTGCCCTTCCTTTTCCTACCTTTTCGCTCAGTTTTTCTTGTGTGAGTTTGCACTCTTCCATCAGCCTTTGGTAGCTTATGGCAATTTCGATAGCGTTCAGGTCTTGACGGTGAATGTTTTCGATAAGAGCCATTTCGAGCATCTGCTCGTCGTTGGCAACTCTAATAAAGGAGGGTATCGTTTCGAGTCCGGCGAGTTTAGCGGCTTTCAAACGTCTCTCACCTGCTATCAATTGATATTTTTCAAATCCCAATTTACGTACGGTAACCGGCTGAATAATTCCCTGTTCCTTTATTGACAAAACCAGTTCTTCAAGAGCCTCTTTGTCGAAATCGGTACGCGGTTGAAAAGGGTTTGCCTCTATCTGCGATAAAGGAATTTCGGCAATGGCACCGGCAACATAATTTCCCGAAATATCTTTCGATGTAATATCGGTGTCGGGACTTTGAAGAATGGCGTCCAAACCTCTTCCCAAAACTCTTTTTGTTCCTTTGTTACTTGACGGCATCTTTTGTATCTATTTGTTTTTCCGAATTATTCATTGCTGTCATATTGTTCCGCTGCAGCAGTTCGCGTGCAAGGTTCAAATAGTTTATTGCTCCGGTGCTGTTGGCATCGTGCATAATAATTGATTTTCCGAAACTGGGAGCCTCGCTCAAACGGGTATTCCTGTTGATTATGGTCTTGAATACAAGTTGTTGAAAATGTGTTTTAACCTCTTCCACAACCTGTTTCGACAACCTCAAACGGGTATCGAACATTGTCAGCAGTATTCCCTCGATATCCAAATCGGGATTTAACCTTGTTTGGACAATTTTTATGGTATTTAATAATTTTCCGAGACCTTCAAGGGCAAAATATTCGCACTGCACCGGTATCATCACCGAGTCGGCCGCCGTAAGAGCATTAACTGTAATTAACCCCAGCGAAGGCGAGCAATCTATCAGGATGAAATCGTACTCATCACGAACTTTGTCGATTGTACGTCTCATCAGCTTTTCGCGGTTGGGCATGTTAATAATTTCTATTTCGGCACCAACCAGGTCGATTTGAGCGGGAAGAATATCTAAATTGGGTGTATCGGAATGGAGTATGGTTTTATGAGGGTCCAACTCGTCGATTAGGCAATCGTATATGCTCGTCTGCAAATTTTTAGGATCGAAACCGAGACCCGACGTGGCATTGGCTTGCGGGTCGGCGTCCACCAGCAGTGTTTTATATTCAAGTACGGCGAGGCTCGAAGCCAGGCTTATGGCAGTAGTGGTTTTTCCAACACCCCCCTTTTGATTTGTTATAGCTATCGTTTTTCCCATATTTCTAATTTTACTCAACAAAAATAGGATTTTATTCAGGTGTCCGAGAATTGACGTACCTGTTTTTTTCAACAAGACACAATCTTATTTTCAATAAGATAAGATTGAAATATGTAAAATGTTAATTAAAATATTACGGAAAAACTTTTAATCAACATCGTTTCCCAAATCCTCAAAACTGATATCCGCTAATCCGGCTTTGTCTTCATCGGGTTTTTCTTCATTATCGGTATCATTCACTTGTTCTTCGGCAGGTTTGCTCTCTTGAACTTCTTCCTGCTCAATTTCCTTCGACTCGGCTTCGATAAACCTTATTGTGGAATCGAGCCCGTCGATGAATTTTTCGAAATCTTCCCTGAAAAGAAAAATCTTATGCTTTTCATAGAAAAATTTCCCCAATTCGTTGTTAAACCTTCGCTTACTTTCCGTAATGGTTAAATAATATTGTCCGTTTCGCGTCGATTTAACATCGAAAAAATAGGTTCTTTTACCTGCTTTAACGGCTTTTGAAAAGATTTCTTCCCTTCTTTCGCTGTTTTCTTTTCCTTCCATACGCTTTTTGTATTAATTCTATTTTGCACAACAAAAGTAAAAAAAAGTGTTAATTTTCAATTTATATTCTGAAAATATATTGATTTTTTTTTGACAAACCGCCCCTTTGCTTGCTGATATTGCTTTTGAAAACACGGTTTTGAGCTAAAATATTGCTTTACAATATTTAAAAATACGGATATTATAACATGGTGCCGTTTCCGAAACCTGAATTTTTACGACCTTACCTTACGCATTGTTTCCTCATTTCCGTTCCGACTTGAAAGGGTAAATATTTTATTTAGAATTATTCCACATTAACAAATTGTGTTACCTTTGCAGCGGATAAAAGATACTAATATGTCGAAATTTGAGATAATTATGCCCAATATGGGCGAAGGTGTAATAGAAGCTACAATAACAAAATGGCTGAAAAGAGAGGGCGAAAAGGTTGACGAGGATGATGCAATAGCCGAAATAGCAACCGACAAAGTTGATTCTGAAATACCCAGTCCCGTTGAGGGAATAATGGCCAAAACACTATATGAAGAAGGCGACGTGGTACCTGTGGGTACCGTAATAGCAATAATAGAGCGTAAAACCGGTGACAGTAAAAACGAAAAGGACAGCGAACAAGATAAACTTGCGGAGGTTTCCGTGGAGACAAAACCTTACAGGGAAAAATCAGCGGTAACCAAAGAAGGCGGGGAAGCTGTTTTGCCGGCAAGCGGAAGACTTTATTCGCCTTTGGTAAAAAGCATTGCAAAAGCCGAAAACATTACACGAGAAGAGCTTGAAAAGATTGAAGGTACAGGCAAAGAGGGACGTGTTACAAAACGCGATATTTTACTCTTTTTGAAAAAAAGGGAAAACAAAAGGGATGAAAATTTGAATAAACAACCTCCCGCGGCAAAGGAGTCAAGTGAAAAAATTACCGGAACGGGAGATACGGTTGTTGAAATGGACCGTATGCGGCGTATTATAGCCGACCATATGGTTATGTCGAAACAGACATCTCCCCATGTTACATCATTTATTGATGTTGACGTTACGGCCATTGTCAAGTGGAGAGATAAAGCCAAAGGAGAGTTTTTAAAAAGGGAGGGCGAAAAACTGACCTTTACTCCGCTATTTATATACGCGGCCGCAGAGGCTTTGAAAGAATTTCCAGGAATTAACGCCTCGGTGGACGGATACAAAATAATATACCGGAAAAAAATAAATATCGGTATGGCTGTGGCGTTACCGGCCGGCAATCTGATAGTTCCCGTAATAAAAGATGTTTCGGAAAAAAGTTTGCTCGGAATTGTAAAAAGCGTAAACGACCTTGCCAAAAGAGCAAGAAACAACACTCTTAATCCCGCCGAAATTCAAGGCGGTACTTTTACCGTTACCAATTTCGGCTCGTTCGACAGTATTTCGGGAACTCCGGTAATAAACCAGCCGCAAGTTGCTATTCTCGGCATAGGTGCCATTCGCAAAAAACCGGTAGTTCTCGAAACGGAAAACGGTGATGTTATCGCTATTCGTCATATAATGATATTATCGCTTGCATACGACCACCGGGTAGTTGACGGTGCCCTCGGAGGCATGTACCTCAAAAAGGTTAAAGAGATTCTGGAAAATTGGGACGCTGACAGAACCTTTTAAAATAGATTAGCTCATTAAAGTATTACTCATTTTCTTGTCGCACACCTCTGTTTTTTACCTATTTTTGTAATTAAAACGGATATCTGTAATGAAACAATAATTTACACAAATAAAACTTTGAAACAGACTATGTTATAATTAATCACCAAATTACAAACCGATGAAAAGAGTAATTATCATTTTCCTGTTTTCCTTTATTGCGTTTTCAACCCAGTCAAAAACGTTAAGGGCATACATGTCGTACTCGGTTTTTAACAATCCCGGAGGCACCCCCTACATAGAGACCTATCTTACCATTCAATCGAACAGTTTGAACTTTGTCAAAACCGGAAACGGGAAATACAGCGGCAGCGTATTTGTCGAAATACTTTTTCATAAAGCCTCCGACAGCACCATTGTTAATTTTAACAAATATGCCCTACATATGCCCGAAACCTCCGATACAAACGGCATAGCTTTCAACCTGCTCGATGTGCAGCGATATACGTTGTCGAAAGGAAATTACTTTTTCGAATTAAAAATAAAAGACAAGAACGGGAATGATAAGCCTTTTGTTTACTACGAAAGTTTTTCCATAAATTTCCCCGATGACCGTCCTTCATTCTCCGATATAGAATTGATAGGCGACTATTCGAAAAGTAACGACACTTCCATACTTGTAAAAAACGGTTACAAATTGATACCGTATATTTTTTCCTATTTTCCGCAATCGGTTTCCACATTGGACTACTATCTGGAGTTTTATCCGGGCACAACGGCAACGGATAAATACTTAATAGTATTTTTTATAAGACCTTTCGAGATAGACAACAAGCTTGAAAAATATATCCATTACAAAAAAATAGAGACGAACGGGGTAAAGGTTTTGTTGAACAGCATGGATATTTCAACACTTCCTTCGGGCAATTACTATTTGGTGGTAGAGGCCCGCGACCAACATAACAATTTAATAGCTTCAAAAAGGCTCTTTTTTCAAAGAAGCAACCCCGCAGCATCACAAGAGATTTACAAGACCTTTTTTGCCGACGCCAAAAACACATTTGCGGGACAAATAACCAACCGCGACACTCTTGTTCAATACATAAAATATTTATATCCCATTTCGACGGAGATGGAGAGGGTTTTTGCCGAGTCGCAAATCAAAACGGCCGACATTGCCCAGTTGCAAAACTATTTTTACGGTTTTTGGCTTAAACGCGACAAAATTCATCCGCTATTGAAGTGGTTGAAATACAAAGAACTTGTGGATCAGGTTAATCACGATTTTACAACAACTGCTTACAAAGGATACGAGACCGACCGCGGGAGGGTATATTTGCAATACGGACCTCCAAACGTTATGACGAAAAGTTATCACGAACCCGCCGCTTATCCGTACGAAATTTGGCACTATTACAAACTCGACAACCAGCGTAACATAAAATTCGTTTTCTATTCCAAAGATTTGGCTACAAACGATTTTCAATTGATACATTCAAATGCAATAGGCGAACTGTCAAATTATCAATGGCAAACGTTTATATATAATCGCACTTGGAAGTATAACAACATTGATAACACACAGCCGCCCGATGCGTGGGGAAATCAAGCCAGCGACTATTATTATCATCCGAGGTAATAATTGATTTTTTAAATTATTTTTGCCACCATTGTTAAAAATAAAATTTTACCCTATTGAAAAAAACGGCAGTTGTCATCCTTAATTATAACGGAAGCGAATTTTTAAAACGTTTTTTACCCGGCGTAATCGAAAAAAGTGTACATGTAGCCGATATTATTGTTGCCGATAACAACTCCACAGACGATTCCGTTGAATTTTTGGAAAAGGAGTTCCCTCAAGTAAGAATAATAAAACTACCTGTAAACAGAGGGTATGCAGGAGGATACAACGAAGCATTGAAGCATGTAAAAGCCGAATATTACGTATTGCTTAATTCCGATATAGAGGTAACCGACGGCTGGATTGAAAATGTAACCGGTTTGATGGACAGCGATAAAAATATAGCCGCGTGCCAGCCCAAAATTCTTTCGTGGTACAATAAAAATTATTTTGAATATGCGGGAGCTGCCGGGGGATATATCGACAAATACGGCTATCCGTTTTGCAGAGGCAGAATTTTCCAGTCGTTAGAAGAGGATAAGGGACAATACGACGACGTTAGAGAGGTGTTTTGGGCTTCGGGGGCATGTATGTTTGTGAGGGCGGATGTTTTTCATGAACTGGGAGGTTTTGATGCGGATTTTTTTGCACATATGGAAGAGATTGATTTTTGCTGGAGGGCAAAAAACCGGGGATACAAAATAACGGTTCAACCCGCATCGTCGGTTTACCATATAGGCGGTGGTACTTTGCCGAAAAGTTCGGCACGGAAAACCTATCTCAATTTCAGAAATAACTTCTCGCTGTTATACAAAAATATGGAAAGCGGAAGACTGTTTGTAACCTTTATCTTGCGCTTGTTTCTCGACGGGATAGCGGGAATAAAATTTTTCGTGGAGGGACATCCGGCCGATACATGGTCGGTAATAAAAGCCCATTTTTATTTTTATAAAAATATGGGGAAACTGCATAAAAAACGCAAACAACTTCAACATAACAAAATATCTTGCATCTATAGCGGAAATATCGTTTTTGAACATTATGTTCTTCGAAAAAAGACATTTAACGACCTGCAGTCAGAAAAATTCACCTGACAAACAGTCCTGCCATATATTTAGCCGGAAGGAAAATTTCATGTTTTACAAGTCGTGTATCAAACTTTTATCGTCATTTTTTGAAAACTCGGGCTGTATGGTAACGTGCTCTATTCCGAACGAAGCGGCAATATTTTCAATTTCTTGAAGTTTTGCTTCAAATTCAGAAACGGAAATGTCATTTTCAAAATCGACATGAGCCTCCATATTGGTATTGTTATCGGTAAGTTTCCACAAATGCAGATGATGAATATTTTTTACCCCTTCAATTTTTTCAATTTTTTGTACAAGCAATTTTATGTCGATATTTTTGGGTGATGACAGCAAAATAATATCCAGAGAGGTAATAAGCAAATGCCAACCCGAATAGATAAGATAAACCGAGATGGCAAGAGTGATAATGCCGTCAACGCCGTAGTAACCGTAAAATTTTATAATCAGCCCGCCAGCAAGTACGGCCACCGAAGTAAGCATATCGGTAAAAAGATGAAGGTAAGCCGATTTGATGTTTATACTCTCTGTTGCCTCCTTGTGCAACAAAAGAGCGCTTATGCCGTTAACGGCAATTGATGCTACGGCAAGCCAAATTACATATCCCGCTTTTATTTCCGAAGGGTTTAAAATGCGAATAACGGCTTCGTATCCCAGATAAAAAGCTATTCCCACCAAAGTTGCCGAATTGATGAAAGCGGCAACTATTTCCGTTCTTTTCAAGCCGAAAGTATGTTTTACGGTGCTTTTTTTTGATGCCAATTTGGAGGCAATCCACGATATCGCCAATGCAACCACATCGCTGAAGTTGTGAAGCGCATCCGAAATTAAAGCCATACTACCCGAAATAAAACCGCCGGTAATTTGAGCTACGGTAATAGCTATATTAAGCAGTATAGAAACGGTTAACGATTTGCCTTTAAATTCTCCGTGGTTATGTCCGTTGTGGTTGCTCATAAATATTTATTTTACCCAAACGGTTTTGGCATTAACAAATTCGCGGATACCCATGTAAGAGAGTTCGCGTCCGTAGCCCGAGCGTTTGGTTCCGCCGAAAGGCAGACGGGGGTCCGATTTTGTCATTTCGTTAATAAAGACAGCTCCCGCTTCCGTCTTTTTTGCGAGCCGTTCGGCAAGGTCAATATCTCGTGTCCATATGCTTGCTCCCAAGCCGTATGGTGTATCGTTGGCAATACGTATTGCGTCGTCGGCATCCTTAGCTGCAATGACAACTGAAACGGGTCCGAATGTCTCCTGGTCGAATACGGGCATTCCGTGTCTTACATTGGTTATTAAAGTGGGTTTATAAAAGAGTGATTTTTTGTCGAGCCGGCTTCCTCCCGTGATTATTTCGGCACCCATCTCCACCGATTTATTTACTTGATTCTCGATATTTTCAAGCAAATCGGGACGTGCCATAGGTCCCATGTCAACGGTTTCGTCCATTGGGTCACCGAGCACCATGTTTTCCAGCAGTCTTTTTTGTTCAGAGATAAATTGGTTCAACAAGGGTTCTTCAACAATAAAACGTTTTGCCGAAATACAGACCTGTCCGGCATTCAAAAACCGCGAACAGACTCCGGTTTTGCAGCTTGTATTAAATTCGGCGTCTTTTAATATTACATAGGGGTCGGAACCGCCCAATTCCATAACGCTCTTTTTGAGGTATTTGCCTGCTTGTGCCGCCACTATTGCGCCTGCACGCTGACTTCCCGTCAATGTAACGCCTTCCACGTGTGCATTGGCGATAACCTTTTCAGACAGTTCAACGGGAATAAGAAGATTGGTAAATACATTTCCGGGAAACCCCGCCTCAACAAATATCTGTTCAATTTTTATTGCCGAGCCGAAAACGTTGGGGGCATGTTTTAATACAAAGGCGTTACCCGCCATCATTGTGGGTACCGCAGCACGAAAAACCTGCCAAAAAGGAAAATTCCAAGGCATTATTCCGTAAATTATTCCCACGGGGTCGAACCGTACATAGCTTTTTGATGCTTCGGTGGCAAAAGTTTCAGGTTTCAGCATGTCCGCCGCGTTATCGGCATAGTATTCGCAAAGCCATGCGCATTTTTCTATCTCCGCTCTCGACTCCGCTATTATTTTACCCATCTCGGCCGTTATAAGGGCGGCATAATCATCTCTGTTGCGCCGTAACAGGTTTGCCAGGTTTTTAAACAATACCCCCCTCTGTTCAACATCCAACATCTTCCATGCGGTAAAGGCTTGGTACGATTGCTCCAATTTTTTTTCCAATTCCGCAGCATTAATATATTTGTATTCCGCAATAACTTCTCCCGTGTACGGGTTTACTGTCGTTGTAACCATTGTTAATTTTTTTTACAAAATTAAAATAAATCGGTTGCAGGTATTAATAGACGGGATAAATTGTTTAAAGGAAAAAAAGATTAAAAACACATTATTCTAATTAAGCGGGTAGGGCTTCATAAATAAAACTCCCCTAACCCACCCTACCTGTTTTTAAGCAGTTCTTCAAGTTTTTCGGTATCGGTTGCGCTTATGGTAAGGGTACCGTTTTCGTCAACGGTAATTGCAATATTATATCTCGGATTGTTTTCTCCTCCAAGTTCAAAATTCATGTAAATAGCACCTTTCATAATCACTTCGCCGTATTTTTTCTCCATTTCCCTGGCGTTTTTACTCTCTTTAGTCATTGGTATATGGGCTTTTCGCGCAATAATTTCAGCCTGTTTCATTGCTTGTTTGTATCGTCCTTTGTAAACCAGCGTAACCGAATTGTAACCCTCAATCTCGTTATCTTCGGAAGTTACCTGCGAAAAATCTTTATCGAGCACCATACCTTCGGGTTCGGTAAGACCCAAATCTTTAGCCCATTGCGGCAATTTTACAGCAGGATGGTAGTTTGAATTACGCGCAATTTTTCTTCCGTATTTTTTATTTATTTCATTAAGCCGTTCGTGAGCCTGTGCCTGGGTTATTTTTCCCGACGCCAAATCTTTTTGCAAACTGTCCATTGCCGCTTGCATGGAATCTATTAAGTCCATTGTACGGTCAACTTTGCTTATTGTACGGTTAAAAGTACCAAGGTCCTTATTAAACTTATGGGCTTCGCTAGGCTTTTGGTCGTCGCACGCCGTAAGTACAAGAAGAAATATCAAACCTTGTGCAACTATTGACCGGCTTATGCAAAAAATGTTTTTCATTTTAAATAAATCTTTATGTTTGCCCAAAAATAGTGTTTTTTTTACGGGCTTAATAATAACGGCATTAAAATTAATTCACATAATATTGTAAATAAAATTGCACATAAAAATCTATGTTACTTTATGCAAAAAAAATACAGGCACGTTTGATGTTAACCGTTTTTACCGTTTTGTTGCTTCCGGTGGTGTTGCATGCCCAACAAAAAGGCGGCATTAAATCCGACGTTGAGAATTTTATTAGGACTGCCGACATACAATTCATATCGAAATATTTTAAAGGTTACACCGAAGTGGAAATTCCGGGTTTCAGCGGCGTTGTAAACCATGTTAAAGCTCAAATGTTGATAAAAGATTTTTTCAAAAACAAAAAGACAGACGATTTCAGTTTTAAAAAAGAGGAAAGCATTAACGGTTTATACTTTATAATACTTGATTTAAACCCAAATGGAAAAACCCAAAATCTTTTTATGTTATTCAAAAAAGATGGGCAAGGGTACATATTACAAAAAATAGAAATAGGTTGATATTATGACGATAGAAGAATTGATAAAATCGGCACTCGAAGAGGATATAGGCGATGGCGACCATACCACACTGTCAACGGTTCCGCCGCAGGCACGCGGCAAAGTGAAAATGATTGCCAAACAAAACGGCATAGTTGCCGGAATAGAAGTTGCCGAGAAGGTTTTCAAAGCCGTTGATCCCGGTTTGAAAATAGAAAAGTATTTAACCGACGGGCAACCGCTTAAAACAAGCGATGTGATAATGAGAATTGAGGGGAAGTCGCAATCGCTTTTGACGGCTGAACGCACGGCACTGAATTTTATTCAGCGCATGAGCGGAATAGCAACCTACACAAGGAGTCTTGTAAACAAGTTAAGCGGCTTGAACACACGTATTCTCGATACACGGAAAACAACTCCTTGCAACAGAATTGTGGAAAAAATGGCCGTAAAAGCCGGCGGTGGCGAAAATCACCGGTTCGGACTTTACGATATGATAATGATTAAAGATAATCATATCGATTTTGCGGGAGGTATAAAACAGGCTATCGAAGCCACTTTAAAATACCTTGATGAAAACGGTAAAGATTTGAAAATAGAAATTGAGGTTCGAAATTTCGATGAACTGTATCAGGTGCTTGAAACCGGTGGTGTACACCGCATCATGCTCGACAATTTCAGCACCGGAGATCTCTACACGGCGGTTAAGATGATTGACGGAAAATACGAAACCGAAGCATCGGGAGGCATCACCGAAAGCACAATACGTGAATATGCCGAAACGGGTGTCGATTTTATTTCGGTGGGCGCTTTAACACATCACATAAAAAGCCTTGATATAAGCTTAAAAGCCGATTTGTAAAATATACCTGCTTTTTGAAAAAAGTTAATAACATAAAAAGTTTTTACGGTAAAACGGAACGCAAAATAATAGGGCTTTTGCGCAGGGTGGTTTTGCCAGGTTTCGACGATATGCCGTTATACGACGTCATGGCTTTTTTTTTCAGGGGATTGTTTAACGGTGTTCTCACATACAGGGCTTCCGCAATTGCATATAACTTTTTTTTGGCTCTGATACCTTTTATACTTTTTCTCTTTACCTTGATACCTTTTGTAACGGGTAACGAATACCAGACCTATTTGTTGGAACTTTTAAACGAAGTTATTCCTTCAAACATATACGATTTGGCACGCGATACCATCGAGGGTATTGTTAGCCGTCCACAGCACGAACTGCTCTCGGCGGGTTTTTTTATGGCCGTATATTTTGCCACAAACGGCGTCGATGCCATTATAGAGGGATTCAATCAAAGTTATCACCGTCCCGAATCACGACCTTGGTGGAAACAAAAAATAGTGGCTTTTTTTCTTATGGTTGTGCTCTCTATTTTAATCGTCATCTCTTTTTCGTTGCTCGGTTTCGGACAGTTGAGTATTAACCTCTTGACAAAATATCACATAGTTACAAGCAAAGGGTCCATTATTTTATTGCAACTGTTACGCTGGATAATTATAGCTTTCAATACCCTGTTAAGTGTTTCGTTACTTTACTATTTCGGACAATTAAAACGTCCGGAACACGGCAGGTACCGTTTTATCTCCCCCGGCTCCATATTGGCTACCTCGCTTTTTATTGTGGGCGGATTGTTAATAAAACTCTATTTCGAGAATTTTTCACGATACAATCTCATTTACGGCTCCATTGGTACACTCATTATACTTCTTGTATGGATTTATTACAATGCATTTATTATTCTTATCGGTTTTGAGTTGAATGCAAGTATAAAAACATCAAAAGAAAAGGCTCTGGAAAAGAACAAATATGTAAAAGTGTATTAATAACAAAACAGCAATGCCCAGGTATCTGATAAAATTGTCATTCAAAGGAACGGCCTATCACGGTTGGCAAATACAACCCGGCGCACATACGGTACAAGCCGAGTTAAACACCAAACTGAGCATGTTGTTAGGCGAAGATATCAACGTGGCAGGATGCGGTCGTACCGACGCAGGTGTCCACGCAAGGGTATTTTATGCCCATTTCGATATTTCCGGAATTACGGAAAAAAGGATGAAATCCATGGATGCCGTTTACAGGTTAAATTCTTTTTTACCTTCCGACATTGCCATCTTTTCCATAGAAAAGGTAAACGAAAATTTCAATGCGCGGTTCGATGCAAAAAGCCGTACTTACAGCTATTATATAGCCCGGCGGAAAAACCCTTTTTTGCAGGAAACAAGTTACCTGTACACGGGCAAATTGAATATTGAAGCCATGCAAAAGGGTGCCGCAATACTTTCCCGTTACGACGATTTTACAAGCTTTTCGAAATCGCATACCCAAACAAAAACCAATATCTGCAAAATCTTTTCCGCCCGCTGGCAACAAAACGGCGATTTGTTGGTATTTACAATTAGCGCCGACAGATTTTTGCGTAATATGGTAAGAGCCATTGTGGGAACTCTGCTGGAAATAGGAAAAGGAAAAATCGAAGCCGGTGATATGCATGGAATAATAGAGGCGAAAGATAGAAAAAAGGCGGGATTTTCGGTTCCCGCCCATGCTCTTTTTTTGGAAAACGTAGAATACTGAAAGCCCTCTCTATTTTACTATTGCTTTTAACGTTACGGTTCCTGTGTTATTACCCGAAACACGGCAGAAATATACACCCGGAGGCCAGCTTCCGGTATTACAGCTAAAATGGTGTATGCCTTGATTTTGCATATCGTCCGATAGTATTGCCATAAGTTTTCCGTCTCCGTTAAAAATTTCAATATTTACCAACGATTTCGTTTTCAGCGAAAAACTAATGTTAAGCACACCGTTTACAGGGTTCGGCCAAATGCGGGGGTCAATAATCTGCGAATGCGGGGATTTCGTTTTTATTCCCGTGCCGGGATCGTGAACGGCAAGTGCTTTTATACAAAAATTACCTGTATGCATGTAGCCCGAGCCGTCGTCGTAAGTATAAAAATCGCGCCATGCACCTTCGTCCGAAAAATAGCTTTCCCCTTGGTTTGCCGTTGAAGGTACCACGGTACGGTAACGTGCTCCGAGCAGTACGGGAACTTCGGAAGTTCTGTCGTATGGTATTCCGCCGTGCGATAAACGGAGATATACGTAAAAATCGTCGCCTTGCATCAGATGAACGGTATCGTTAAGCATAACGGTATGTAACCCCGTATGAAGAAAGCTTCCCGAAACACTGTCGAGTAAGTTGTAGAGATGAACGCCGTCGAAATCGTCGTAAATCTTTACCGTAAAATCCACACTATCGGCGGCGGTAAAAAAGTTTACCGCAACAACGGCTTCGTCGAGAGCCGTGGTGTAAGCGTTGAAAACCTCGTTAGAAACCGGCAGTGTGTCGCGCCATCCGTGGTAATCGTGGTAATAAGCCGTATCGAAAGGTGACCTGACAACATTGTGAAAGGAAACCGCACCCATTTCGGGCTGGCGGCATGCCCATTTGTCGTAATATGAAATCCAAAAATATCCGTTGTAACCCCAATTGGTGCCCCAACTGTTTTTTACAAGCCATGCACCCGGTTGAGGAGCTTGGGTAACATGGTCGTCGTCCCACCCTATTATGGCTACACTGTGGTTAGGCTCCATATTGCTCGACGGAGGTTGGTAATGGTTATACTGGCCGTTAATGAATGCGCCGTTGTAACACATGCATGTTGCCATAACACCATATTGCATGATTTTTCGCTTAATGGTATCGATATATTGCAAACTGTCGCCTATATTATACCATTCCACATCCTCGGGATAATAATAGTGGTAATTTGTATTTTTCCTAAGTGGAGGATTTTCGAACGATTGACCGTCAATGTCGCGAACGGCACCTTCGAGTCTCGACAGATATGCCGTTGCCACCCTGTAATCGCCTCCGTAATGAACATCCAACCCTTCGCCGTTGTTGTTGGGTGGGTTCAAATCCTGATTAAAAAAACTGTTAAAGCCGTTCCACCAGTCGAGGTGATATTCGGCAAGGTTCGGTTCACCGGTTTCTCCGGCATTTGTCCAATTTCCCGTCATTAACAAATTCCCCTCTATCGATGCCATGGTTCCGTGCGTCCAGCACGTTCCCCCCTGTTGATTTTTAACCGATGTTACGTAATTGTTGCCGTTGTAATCCCTCAAATCAAAAGAGGAAGGTAATTGCGAAAATCCCGGAATGGTAAATATAACGGCAATCAGACTCATGTAAATCCTTTTTTTCATTATTTCTGTTCTTTTTAAGATTATTATACAAATGTACTTAAATTATTCTTTATTGTAAGTTAAAAGAATTGTAATTTTGCCTCTGCATAATAAAATGAAAATTATATGAGCATAGAGGAAAAGCAACAGGCTGTAATTGAGGAATTTTCGATGTTTGACGACTGGATGGACAAATATTCATACCTTATCGAACTGGGAAAAGATTTGCCGTTGATAGATGAGAAATACAAAACAAATCAATATTTGATATCGGGATGCCAAAGCAGGGTATGGCTGCATGCCGAATATAAAGACGGCAAGGTGTTTTTTGCCGCCGACAGCGATGCGGTAATCACCAAAGGCATTATCTCGCTTTTGATTAGAGTGCTATCGGGTCATACTCCTGCGGAAATATTAAATGCAAAATTCGATTTTCTGGAAAAAACCGGTTTAAACGAGCACTTGTCCCCTACCCGGTCAAACGGCCTGTTGTCAATGATAAAACAGATGCAACTTTATGCCAAAGCATATAAATTGAAAGAGAATAATTAAAAAAAGACCCGGTTATGACGGCGGAAGAAAAAAGAGAATTGGAACAAAAAACCGTTCATGTTTTAAAAAACATTTACGACCCCGAAATTCCCGTGAACATTTACGATTTGGGACTTGTTTACGAACACAAGGTTGATGACGAAGGAAACGTGAAAATATTAATGACTTTAACTGCCCCCAATTGTCCCGTTGCCGATATCTTGCCGCAACAGGTCAAAGAGGAGATTTCGTATCTGACGGGAGTCAAAAACGTCGACGTGGAAATCACCTTCGACCCGCCCTGGAATCAAGACATGATAACCGACGAGGCAAAACTGGAATTGGGTTTGTTGTGAAAGATTTGAGGTGGCATGTTATATTCCTTATTTTCTTTCTATAAAATATCAAGATATTATTAAGCTTTGGCAATGTGTACGGCTTGTAGTCATGCTTGCATATTTTCAAATGGTTTTAAGCCCCAATTCTTTTAAATAGTCATTGTGTTTTTCTGTACTAATCTTTATCTTCTTTTCTATTTCGGTTAGTTCGGCATTTATTTTTTCCAAATCAATTTTTTCTTCCGCTTTTGCCGTGCTTACATATCTCGATATATTCAAATTGTAATCGTTCTTTTCTATTTCAGCCATGGAAACCCGGCGTGCATACCGTTCAATTTTTTCAGGACGGTTTTTGTAGGTGCTTACTATTCGTTCAATGTCCTCTTCCCTTAAAAAATTCTGTCTTTTACCTTTTTCAAAATGCTCACTTGCATTGATAAACAACACATCCTCTTCTTTTTTACATTTTTTCAGCACCAAAATACTTACCGGAATACCCGTTGAGTAAAAAAGATTGGCAGGCAAGCCGATTACCGCATCAATATTATTATCTTTTAATAATTTGGTGCGAATTTTCTTTTCCGCTCCGCCACGGAATAAAACACCGTGAGGCAGAATAATAGCCATTGTGCCGTCATCGGCGAGATAATGAAAACCGTGCAAGAGAAAAGCAAAATCAGCGGCTGATTTGGGCGCCAGTCCGTAACTTTTAAATCTAAAATCTTCCGCCAATGTTTCATTAGGTTCCCAGCGTAAACTAAACGGCGGATTAGCAACTACCGCATCAAATTCTACTTTCTTGGCAGGATTTGGTTCGTTGAGCATTGGCCATTGATTGAGCAAGGTATCACCGTGAAATATTTCAAACTCGGTATCTTTCATTCCGTGTAGAAGCATATTCATACGGGCAAGGTTGTAGGTAGTTATGTTTTTTTCTTGTCCGTAGATTTTACCGACTGTTCCGCCTTTTTCTTTCATTCGTTTGCGAACGTTGAGCAACAGAGAACCCGAACCGCAAGCAAAA
>CAZJUQ010000028.1:0-26918 GCA_964549335.1 uncultured Lentimicrobiaceae bacterium
CAGGGATGGGAGCGGCAGCCCGCAGGCGGGGGCGTTAGTGAGGCAGGCGGAGGCAGGGCTGACGTGAGGAAGCCCCTGAAAACGCCGTTGCCGAACAGCGCCGCCGCCGAGGACTATTAGCGGACAGCCCGTATGCCGCCCTAAAAAATATTCCGGTTTTAGATTTGAATGATATAGACGGGATTTGATATTCCGTAAGCATAAAAAAACCGCCCTGTTTATTTACAAGACGGTTTTTTGCGAAAAGCGGATTACCTATTTGTTTATAAGTATTTTGCGTGTGTACCTGTTTTTGCCTTGTTCCACAACCACAAAGTATATTCCGTTGGGAAGTGTCGATTGGTCGGCACGGTAGTTTATTACTCCGTTAACGGGAGTAAGTTTTTTGGCAACAATCTCTTTTCCGATGGATGACATTAGTTTAAAGGATACTTTTTTGTCGTTGCCGGTTTTTAAATTAACCGTAAAAATTCCTTTGTTGGGATTAGGTAAAATGTGCAATTTGCGGTTTGCGGGTGAGGGGTTTATGCCCACCGTATTATCCACAAATATGTATAAAGAATCGGAAAAATCGCCGCCGCCACAGTTGTTTAGAGCTTGGACTTTGAGGTAAGCTTCGCCGAGGTAATCGGGGTTCCATGTTACTATGGCGGTTGTGTCGTAGCTTGTTATGCTGCCGGCTTGGGCTGGATAGATAACCCAGGCGTAACCCGTTGCATCTTCTACCGGAACCACGGCATACGAGGTTTCGGTAATTTTATAAAGGTCAACATAATCGGGACCTGAGGGAGTGGCGGGGGCACCGGGGGGATAAAGGAACGAAAGTGTGAGGCTGTCGCTGAAAGTCAACCCTTCGACATCCACAATGTTTTCGATAAGAATTACACTTCCGTTTTGCAAATCCTGAGGGCCTGCCGTATACAAGGGGGTAAAACTGTTTGAGGGGTTAAATACTCCGTCGCCGGTTGTGGTCCAGTAAACCGAGTCGAAATTGGTGGCTGTACCGCTGCATTGATAATCTTGTCCGGCACAGACTTCGTCGTCGGGACCTGCAAAGAGTGTTGTTACCAATTCGGTGGGGAGTTGTATGTAATCGAGCCAAGCGCAATCGGCGCCGCTTGATCCCGAATAGTCTTTTTGGTAAACCCATTTGAAGGTATGCATACCCGGCGAAACGGGGAATTTTTCGTGGGTCCAACCCACGGAAGTGCCGCTCCAGTTGCCCAATTCTTGGTTGTCGATGTAAAACAGGAGTTTGTCGAAACCATCTTCCGACGAGACTTTTTTATAGAAGCGTATTGTATCCTGGGTCATTACTTTGTAGCTTAATGACAATTCGGAGGTTTGGCTGTTTTGGATTACTCCCGATTTGGCGTGGTAGTATCCTTCGTAGGGAAATTGATTTGTAATGAACCAGGGTTCGTTGCCGCCCAAAACCCAGTCGAACTTGGTAAAATCTCCTGTTTCCCAGTCTTCGATAAGTTCGCCGATTTTGGGATAATAGGTTTTAGGCACTTCGTATCCGGCGGCTGTTGCAATGTAATGCATTTCGGCAAATACACCGGTGGGGGCGTCGTTACTGACGGTAACGTTAAATTCGGACCATGAGCCGCCGAAAAAGCTGAGCAAAGGAATGGTATCGGGACCTGAAGTTACCGTGACATAAGCGTTATACGGGATTAGATTTACAATGACATTATGAATTATGCAGTGTCCTTTGTTCGAGGTTTTTATTTTCATAACGGCTTGTTCGCCGGGGTCAAGCATACCGTTTCCGTTTCCGTATTGCGAGTCGTCTATAATCATTTGACCCGGGGAAATCAGGGGCGCATTAAATGTCATGTAAAACTTGCTGTACCACGACGAGTCGTTTTCGTCGGTTGCATGAACATTAAACAGTACTTTGTGTTGGTCGGGGATACCGTTGCTCACATGGAATTTGTAAGCCAATTCGCGGAGTTTGTGTTCGCCTACGTGAATGGTATCGTAATTTTCGGTGGAATCGATAAAATTAATGTATTGGTCGTTAACATGGAGATTAACAATAACGTTTTTTCCGTCTTCGTTTCCGAGGTTTTTCATTGTCATGCTCACAAGGATGTTCTCGTCGAATTCGGGGATATTGTTTCCGTTTCCGAGGGTGTCGTTAATGCTGTGGCTGTCGTGCATGCAGTAAGGACCGTCGGGAGGTATAACCTCGACACGGCTTTGATACCTGTAATAGTTTTGTTTGGTGATGACAACGTCGACAAAAGTTCCCGGTTGTTGCGGTATTATGCTAACATCCACAGGTTCGCCGGTTGCGTCGGCAGTACCGATAATTTCGTCGCCTACGGTTAGGCAGATAAAAGCTCCTTCGTCGGCTTCAACGGTAAAGTAATCGAGACCCGAAAGTAAAACCGGGTCGTGAACCACGGTTAAGTTTTGCGGAACTTCGGAATATAGTCTTGTGAAGGCGCCGCCGTGGGCATGAAACAGGTAATAAGTAACTTCTTTGTTGTTGGGATTTGATGGCCAGCTGCTCTGTTCGAGAAAGTATTTTCCGGCGGCATTACCGAAAGCGGGGACAATGCCTCTCGATCCGGGAGTTGTTCCGTAGTCGGGCATAAAATCGGGCCACATGTTGTCGTACATTCCCCATACGTATGTGTCGTTTACAAAAGAATAGGATACTTCGGTGGCTGCCGTTATTCCCAAGGCTCCGCTGTTTTGTCCGTTATGGGTATAGCGGTGAAATTTTTCGGCGAAACATTCGCCGTTGTAGTTAAATTTTCCGGTAAGGCAGTTTATGGAGAAAATCCATGTCAAATCGGTATTGTATAAACCGTCGATATCGCTGTTGCCGTATGAGGGTTCACCCCAACCTGTTTCGCTGCCGTGGTCGCGGTGTTGCAACAAAAAGGCGCCGCTGTTGATGTCGTTGTTTATTCTTGTGGCGTTTCCTCCCCAGTCGTTAAGATAGTTGGGGGAGTCGGGGATATATCCCAGGCCGTTTTCGCCGAAGTAATCGACAATAGTACTTGTGTTTGAGGCGGTTGACCAAACGCCACCTCCGGGATTACCCGAATATATAGCATTTTCGCGCACAACATTTTTACCTAAAGAATTTTCAAAAAATCCGGCAATAATTTCCGAACACAACTGAAACCAACGTTCCGTTTGCCAACCCATTGCTGTGATAGGGTGGTCGTAGAAGTCGGGGTTGGTTGGAGGATTTCTTTCGTAGTTCAGGAATTTAGTTACCATATGTTCCAGTTGGTCGGTATTTTGGGCTGTTATTCTGGCAAAAACCACATCGGGCAAATTGTCGCCGTCAACATCGGCATAAATGTTATCGGAGATGCAGTAGTTGTTGTACACCGGGCTTACCACTGTATTTCCCGAGGTGCCGTAGTCGCCCAGTATCAACATTGCCGCCGGGGGTATTGACCAATTGTTGTATGCGCTGTCAACATAGTGTTCGATGGCATTGGTTGTGTTGCCACCTATTTCGGTTGTTGTAACCACGTGTGTTGTTATTCCCTGTTTAATGCGGAAAAGGCGTATTGAATCGGCCCACGCCAGAAAACCGGCATCGTCGGGGCTTATTATTACATACTCCCAACCGTTGTCCGAACGTGAGGGGGGACGGTTGTAATCTATTTCCGGCAGCAGGGCGCTGTTCAGGATATTGTCCTTTAAAATGGGGTCCCAATAGCGGCTTCTCAACCTTTTTTCGCCGAATTGTCCGTTACCTCCTTCAAAGGTGACGGAGATATCCATATCGCGGTTTATTTCGAGAACACCTGTAACGGGATTGTACCTGAAAGGGCTTATGCTTACAAGTACAACGTCAACGCCGCGAATTTTACGTTTTGCGGAAACCATTACGTTTTTTTCAGGATAAAAGGCGTTTTTGGCGTAAATACGCATATCTTTTTTACGCAGAAGCGGACCTTTGTCCGTCTCTTTGGGGATACGCGGTGCCGGAGCAATGTTTTTTCCGGTTACCTTTTCGCTTTTAAGAGTTTTTACGTTTACTTTGACTCCGGCTCCTTGCGGTACGGCAATATATCTGCTGTACACAGGCAAGTCGGGTGCGCCTTCGGTATTTGGCAAAAGAACACCTTCAATGCCTATTTTTTCCATTGTTTCGCCCGAAACATTCAGCTTGTCGATGTAATATTTGTCAATGTTAAAATTCATTTCAATACCGGAAGCATCTTGTCTTATTACGGTAAGACCGTGTTTGTTTCCTGCATCTTTGAAATGTATAGTTTGGGTCTGCGAAAAAACAGAGGTAAATAAAAGAATTAAAACGGCAGACAAAAATTTTCCGCCTTGTTTGTAAAAATATTTTTTCATTTTTTAGGAATTAGGTTTAACTGAATATACGACATTTAAAATATTAAAAATGGTTGTCAAAAATACTTGAAATTTATTTTGGAATGACAATAAAAAAAATGATTACCTTTGCCGGTGATAATGGTTAAGGGAATCCTGTGAGAATCAGGAGCTGTCCCCGCAGCCGTAAGTCGCTTAAACCTGCCGGTTTAGACACCACGCCACTGTCGGCATATTGCCGATGGGAAGGCATACCGGAGGGCGGCAAGCCGGAAGACCTGCCATAATCAACTGTTTCGAAGCTTTCGGGCGAAAAGCTGGAGGAGATTCAAAAATTCTTCCCTCTTACATCCGGTTAGCTTACGAAAATGGTAAATTTTTGTAATGTTTAACTTAAAATTTTTTTAAAATGAGAAAAAATTACTTTTTGACGGTCTTGTTGACCATTGGAATTATCGTGCCGTTTTTTGTGAGCGCACAACAGGTAAGTACCTTCGACGACCTGCCGCTGGAACCTCAATCTTATTGGACGGGTAGCGATTTGAGCGGTGGATTTTTAAGCGGAAGTGCTTATTTTTATAACAATTACGACACATCATATGGTGTGTGGAACGGATTTGCATATTCCGATTTTACCGATACCACTAGTGCATGGTACGAATGGCAATATTGTGCCGCAACCCGTGAGGGGGTAAACGGTTCGAGCAATTACGGAATAGCAAACGTGCCTTCCGACTGGATAGGAGGCACTTATGACCCTATTCCCATAGGAGTAAAACTGCAAGAACCTTTGGCAGGCAGTGTTCTGAAAGGCATGTATGTGACAAACACCATGTATAATATGCATTCGATGACTTACGGTGATGCGTTTTCGAAAAAATTCGGCGGCGAAAGCGGTGACGACCCCGATTGGTTTTTGCTTATTATCAGGGGTTATAACCAGGGCGAATTTACCGATTCGGTAAACTTTTACCTTGCCGATTACCGTTTTGCCGATAATAAATTCGATTATATAATAAATTACTGGGCATATGTTGATTTATCGCCGTTGGGAAGTGTTGACAGTTTGACTTTCAGTCTCCGTTCGAGCGATGTCGGTGATTTCGGAATGAATACCCCCGCATATTTCTGTATTGATAATTTTAACGACGAAACCAACGGTATTTCGGATAGTCCCGCAATCGACTTTTCGGTTTATCCTAATCCGGTTAACAGTGTGTTAAATGTATCGGGAGCAGAGGGGACGAAAATCACACTTACCGACTTGACGGGCAGAACACTTTATAACGGTTTTTGTAACAGTCAGGTGTACAGATTTGACATGTCTGATTTTAGCAAGGGAATTTATTTTGTTACCGTTTCGGACAATACAAAATCGATAACAAAAAAAATCATAAAAAAATAGCTGAAAATGATACCGGCGGTCTGTCCGTAATGCTTTGTGCGGGCAGACCGTTTAAATATTTATACGGAGATGAAAACCGGTTATAACATATTTAACCTTTTTGTTTTGTTAATGTATCTGTTTTTGCCGGAGACCGGTTTTTCACAGTTCAGCAACGAAGAGCCTATACACAAAGATAGTGTGATAATAAAGGCTTGGGCTACCCGATGTACGGTAAACAGAGGATATATTAACATAGAAGACACAACATTTACTTACACGCAAGGCGATACAACTTCGAACAGGGCTTTTTTCGGCGAACCGGACAATGCTACGGGATATCCGCAAGGCGATATGGATGTGGTCAGTCTTGGCGACGGTGGTAGTGCCGTCCTGGGTTTCGATAAACCCATAAAAAACGGTGACGGTCCCGATTTTGCCGTTTTCGAAAACGGTTTTGTATCGTCGCAGCCGCCGTTTCAATATTTTCTTGAATTGGCTTTTGTAGAGGTTAGTACCGACGGTGTGCGCTATGTAAGGTTTCCGGCGGTATCGTTAACGCAAGACACATTGCAAATAGGTACATTCGGACAGATAGATCCCGGAAAGTTGCATAACCTCGCGGGAAAGTTTCCGTTCGACTATGGAACCCCTTTCGATTTGGAAGATATTGCGGACAGCACCGGTATTAACACCGACAGTATAAATTTTGTAAGAGTTGTGGATGTAACCGGAGATATCAATCCGTTATATGCATCATACGATTCGCAGGGCAATAAAATAAACGACCCTTGGCCTTCCCCTTTTTGGACCGGAGGTTTCGACCTGAATGCCGTGGCCGTGATAAATGTTTTGGAAAACACGGGATATGCTGATGAGTGTCAACAACGTGGAAATGTTAAAATTTCACCCAATCCTGCCGACCTGTTTCTGAAAATAAAAATATCCGGTAACGCCAAAATGGAAGGTTACGTTTTAACGGATATTTCGGGACAAATCATTTTGCAAAACAGTGTTAAAGGAAATATAGCCGTATTAAATACGGGCAGTTTTCCTCAAGGGTTATATTTTTTGAAAATTTTTACGGAAGAGGATATTTTCAGCAAGAAAGTTTTGATAAAACATTGACCCTTATGAGAGCCCTCTTTACATTCATCCTGCTGATGCCGGGCATGTTGCTCATGGGACAGATGCCTCCGCCCGATACCGTTAACTTAAACGAATTGGAGGTGTTGTCGGAGTTGAAAAAGGTTCCCGCCGGAATGATTGAAAAGAGCATAGACACCAACGTTTTGTATAACGAGAGCACGGTGTCGTTGTCGGATTTGTTGGATGCCCACTCTTCCATATTTATAAAAAACGAAGGCAGGGGGGCATTGTCAACCGTTTCGTTCAGGGGTACCGCAGCGTCGCACACCGATGTTTTATGGAACGGGTTGAGTATTAAATCGCCGATGCTCGGACAGGTGGATTTTTCGTTGTTTCCCGTCTTTCTTTACGACAATGTATCAATAAAAGCTGGTAACAGTTCGCTTTCGGAAACCACAGGAGCATTGGGGGGGGTTGTTTGCCTCGATAACAGAGGAGAGTGGACAAAGGGGGTTAAAGCCTCTTTGTTAACCGGTATCGGCAGTTATTCCACCTTTAACAACTATCTGAAATTGCATTTGGGTGGCGGCAGGTTATCTTCAAACACCCGTCTGTACTACAACTATTCAAAGAACGACTTTGCATTTAAAAATAAAAATATAGCAAATATAAATCCCGTTACCGGCGAATACGAATATCCGGTTCAAAAAAACAAAAATGCCGCATATTTGCTTACGGGGGTAGAACAAAACTTTTATTACCGTACCGGTGAAAAGGGGCTTCTGAAAATAAATTACTGGTTTCAAAAATCGGAACGAAGTATTCCCCGCCTAAACACATACGAAGGCGACGATTATTCGAACATAAGCAGACAAGACGAAAATACACACAGGGTTAATGTGCACTATTCGTTTTTTGCCGGGGAGAACAGGTTGTCGGTAAACAGCGGTTTGGTATCCCAACGGTTAATTTACGGTTTAAAAAATCTTGTGGGGGGCAAGGGATATGTATATGCGATTAATTCCAATTCTTCGATATTAAGTTTTTACAATAAAGCCTCATATGGTTTTGTGCCTTTTAAAAAGGTATTTGTTAAGACGGAATACAGTTTCAATTATCATGAAGTTTCGACACTCGACAGTGTAAATCTTACGGGATACGGGGCGAAACGCACGGAGCATAAAATTTTTGTGATGTGGAATCAAAAAATTTCGGAGCGTTTTTCGGCTTCATTGATATTACATAAAATATGGGTTGAAGGAAAGAGTGTTCCGTTGATTCCTTACATGGGTTTTGAATGGCTGGCAAATAAAAAGTTACATGCCGTGTTGAAAGGAAACGTGGCCAGAAATTACAACTACCCCGATCTTAACGACCTCTATTGGCAGCCGGGAGGCAATCCTGCGTTAAAACCCGAAGAGGGGGTTTCGGGTGAGGTTAACGGGAGTCTGGAAATAAAACCGGGCGGTTTATCGTTTTTACCGGCGGTTTCGGTATTTTACAACGATATTGACAATTGGATTTTGTGGCTTCCGGCACCGGCCGGATACTGGCAAGCCAGGAATGTAAAAAAGGTTATTGCAAAAGGGATTGAGTTTTCACTCGACATAGCCTTTCCGGTTGGCAAACTAAAATGCAGCGTAAAAGGAAATTATGCTTTTACACGATCGTTGAACTATGGCGAAAAAGATATTTGGGGCGAGGGTGCCGTCGGGAAACAGTTGCCGTACATCCCCGTTCATTCGGGAAACATTACGGTAAACATGTTCTGGAAAAATTTTGAGATAGTTTATGTAAACAATTCATACGGCGAACGCTATACAACATCAACCAATAATGTGACGCAGCGCGACAGGCTTTATCCCTATTTTATGAACAATTTATATATCTCGAAATTTTTCATGTTGAATAAATCGAAAATTACGGCACAACTGAAAATATACAATCTGTTTAACGAAGAGTACCGCTCGGTATTGGGACGTCCAATGCCGGGAATAAACTTTTTGTTTTTATTAAAAATGTCTTTATGAAAACAGTTGTAAAAATATTGTTGCCGGTTTGTATTGCAATTTTGATGTATGGTTGCATGAACGACGACCTGTTGCGCGATTTCAACAGGCTTGACGAAAACAAAAAAGGAGAGGCGGTATTTATTGTTAACGAAGGAAATTTTATGTACGGAAACGCTTCGTTATCTTATTACAATCCCGCCGACAGCGCTATAATAAACAATGTTTTTTACAACACCAATGCTTTGCCCCTTGGCGATGTGGCTTATTCCATGACGGTTAACGATTCGCTGGGTTATGTGGTGGTAAACAATTCGGGAAAAATTTATGTTATTAATATTCACACTTTTAAATATGTGGGAAAAATTACCGGACTGGTATCGCCGAGATATATTTCGTTTGTCAGCGATACCAAAGCATACGTTACCGATTTGTATGCTAAATCGATAACCGTTGTCAATAGTGCAAACCTTCAAGTGACGGGACATATTTCGCTTGACAACGGCAATCAGCATTTTAATCAGCATTCCACTGAACAGATAGTAAAATACGGCGGGAAGGTATTTGTAAATTGTTGGTCGTACGACAATAAAGTGTTGGTTATAGATATAAACAGCGACAAGGTAACAGACTCCATAACCGTTGCTGCCCAGCCCAACAGTATGGTTCTTGACAAGAACGGCAAATTGTGGGTTTTGTCGGACGGGGGCAGCTATGGTTCCCCCTTTGGACAAGAAATGGCGGCACTGACAAAAATAGATGCGGCAACACAGAATAGGGAAAAGATTTTTCGTTTTAATGATATTAACGCTTCACCTACTAATCTTACCATTAACGGAAGCGGTGACACGTTGTGGTTTGTTTACAACGGTTGGGACGGCACTGTTGTTGACGGTGCGGGGGTCTTTTATATGCCGGTAGCCGCCGGTGAGCTTCCCCGCAAACCCTTTATCCCGCAAAACGGAACCCTTTTCTATTCTCTCGGTGTCGACCGCATGAATTAAGATAAAAATGTTTCTGATGCAGTTGATTTCGTTAGCCCGGGAAAGGTTTACCGTTTTTCGGCATCGGGAATTGCAAAAGATACTCTTACGGTAGGCATTATTCCCGGTGATTTCTGTTTTGTGGAATAGAGAGAGTTAACCCTTTTCAACGGTATCGGGTTGTTTCATACCGTCCGGATTGTTTTAAATCATGCCTCTTCAAGCAGTGATGTTAAATTTACAAAATCGTTAACACTCAATTGTTCGGCACGTTTTGCGAAAAGGGGGCTGTCCGGAATGTGTTTGCCGAGAGGTTTCAGGGCATTTCTTAATGTTTTGCGACGTTGATTAAACGCTGTTTTTACAACTTTTATAAAAAAGTGTTCGTCGCAAGGCAAATTTACGGTATTGTTTCGCTTAAGTCTTATAACTGCCGACTTTACTTTTGGAGGGGGGAAAAATACCGTTTCGTTTACCGTGAAACAATATTCCAAATCGAACCACGTTTGAAGCAAAACGCTCAAAATACCGTATGTTTTGTTTCCGGGGCGTGCAATAATACGTTCGGCCACCTCCTTTTGAATCATGCCGGCGACTTCAGTGAAAGTCTCTTTGTGTTCTAAAATTTTAAAGAATATTTGAGACGATATGTTATAAGGAAAATTGCCTATTAGTGCAAGGGGCTCATTGAAAAGCGATTTTAATTCCAGTTTTAAAAAGTCGGTTTCGATAATTGACAGGCGCGGGTCGGTAAAATTGTTTTTAAGATATTCCACCGATTCGGCATCTATTTCGATGAGGGTTATTTTTTTGAAATTTTTTTTAAGAAGCGATTGAGTAAGAATTCCCGTACCGGGACCTATTTCGCATATTTGATGAAAATTTTCCGACACACAGTTTGCAATTTTTTCCGATATGTTTCTGTCTGTCAAGAAGTGTTGTCCGAGGTGTTTTTTAGGACGTACCATTTTTACCGTTTTCCGTTTGTTTTGATAATTTGCGGTAGCGTTTACGTGCTTGGGGCGTAAAAACGCTTTCGGGATATTGTTTCATAATTTTCAGGTAGAGTTTTGCAGCCTCCTTTTTCCTGTTGAGAAAAATCTCTTCGATTTGTGCAGCGGCAAAAAGGGCATCGTCGGCTTTAATGCTTTCGGGATACGAACCGGCGAGTTTGCGGAAAAGGGTATCGGCTTCCCCGTATCGTTTAATTTGTTTTAAAAGTTTGGCCTCTTTGAACAAAGCAAACTGGTACGACACCGGTCCGGGAGCATTGTGCTCTATTTTTTTCAGCCAAAACATTGCCGAGTCGGGGCGGTTTTGTGTAGCGTACAAATCGGCAATGCCGAACTGCCGTATTGTAAACCCCAGGGTGTCTTCCTCTGTAACATCATGAATAAACATCGACATTTCAATGGCATCGTTTGAGATTAGTTTGGATGTGGCTGATTTAAGTATATCGAGTCGTGCTTGTGCCCACTTGTATTCGCCCTGGTAATAAAACAGCATTGCATTTTTAAATTTAGCTTTGTGTCCCAGAGGTTCGTTTTTCAGGTCGAGTTCCACCTGTGAGTAGTATAACGATGCGTCCCAAATCTTTTTTTCGAACATTAATACGTCGCCCATGAGCAGTTTTGCCTTTGCTTTTTCCTTTACGCTTAAATCGGGGATGTTAATTATTTTTTTCAAAAGTTTTTGGGCATCGGCGGGTTTGTCAAGGTAAAATGCTTTGATTTTTGCCAGTTGCAAAACGGTTTCCTCTGTTTCGGGGGTTATCGAAAGTTCATTAATAAATTTCTCTCCGAGGTTGTCTATTTCGGAAAATTTCTCTTTGGATGTTTGAGGATTGTTTTCCGCCCGTATTATTTCCGTGGTGAGCCAACCGGCATAACTTTCGCTGTAGTAATCACTCTCTTTTCCTTTGTTTTTTAAATATTCGAAGGCTTTGGAAGCTATTTCGTATTTTTTATTGTTCAAGGCTATTTTTGCCAGGTTATAAACCTCCTCTTCGTGGTTTCCGAAACGGCGATCTATGGCACGTGCCTGTCGCAATGCCGTTTCGAAATCTCCGGTTTGCACCGAAAGCCAAAGCAGCAAATCGTTAAAGGCAAAGTTGTCGGGGTGTTTTTGAACTTTCAGCAGAAGTTTCTTTTTTAGCATGCCGCTCAAATCGTTGTCAACATCATATAAGAGAGTGCTTTGCAACCGGTTTTTTACAAGCTGTAAATTATCGGGGTTTTCATCGACATATGCAAGGTAGGCATCGAACATTTTGGCATATTCGCCTGTTAACCTGTATGCGTTGGCACGTTCGAGATTGTACGAATATTTATTGTACGGCATGTGCGATGCTTTTTCGTAAACCTCAATTGCCTCCTTAGCATATCCTTTCGATTGCAAGGCGTTAGCAATATTTATTACCCCGTTTCTGTTTAGAGGAATTTTGTCTATGAGTTTCTTTATTATTTTTTTCGATTTTTTTTTGTTGCCCGATTGTTCCAAAACATAGGCGTAATCGACCGTATAACGGTAATTTTTATCGAATTTTTTACTCTGTTTTTTTGTAAGTTTTATTGCTTCGTCAAACCGTTTGAGGTATATTAAGGAGTTTAGGTAGTAGGAGTAATAATAATAGTAATTTGGTTTTTCGTTGTATAGCTCTTTAAAAAGTTCGGCCGCTTTTTCGTACTGTCCGCCTAAATAGTAGTAACGTGCCAATTTCTCTTTTTGCCGGTGTTGTGCTCCTATGTTAACGGTTTGGTTTTTGTTTCTTAATTTGATAGTTTTTTGGGCATTGATATTCCCGGCAAACAGAAAAAAGGTTGCGAACGAAAACGGCAATATGTAAGATGTTAATTTCATTAGTTAATAATATCGAAACCCGTGTAAGGATGTAATGCTTCCGGAATGGTTATTCCGTCGGCGGTTTGATTGTTTTCGAGCAAAGCCGCCACAATGCGCGGGAGGGCAAGGGCGCTGCCGTTGAGGGTGTGAGCGGTTTGTGTTTTTCCCTCTTTATTTTTAAATCGCAATTTCATGCGGTTTGCCTGATATGTTTCGAAATTGGAAACGGAGCTTACTTCGAGCCAACGTTTTTGAGCTCCCGAAAACACTTCAAAATCGAAAGTAAGAGCCGAGGTAAAGCTAAGGTCACCGCCGCAAAGCCGCAAAATGCGGAAGGGGAGTTCCAGTTTTCTCAACAGGTTTGCTACGTGTTCTTTCATCTCTTCCAGAGTATCATATGAGCGGTCGGGATGTTGAATTTGTACTATTTCTACCTTGTCGAACTGGTGCAACCGGTTCAATCCTCTGACATCTTTGCCGTACGAACCCGCTTCGCGTCTGAAACAATTGGAATAAGCCACATTTTTTACCGGCAAATCTTCCTCTTTTAAAATAACGTTACGGTAAATATTTGTGATGGGTACTTCGGCGGTGGGTATCAAATAGAGTTTGTCTTCGCCCACAAAGTACATTTGCCCCTCTTTGTCGGGCAGTTGTCCCGTACCGAAACCCGAATCTTCATTTATGAGCAAAGGCGGTTGATATTCGAGGTATCCCGCTTTTACGGCTTCATCAAGAAAAAAGTTTATCAAAGCTCTTTGCAACCGGGCACCTTTGCCACGGTAAAAGGGGAAACCTGCACCCGTAACCTTGCTGCCGAGGTCGAAATCTATAATTTGATATTTTTTTGCAAGGTCCCAGTGCATTTGTGCTTTTTGGTCCAAAACAGGCAGTTCGCCCTCTTCGTAAACCACTTCGTTATCGGCATCGCTGTTCCCTTTGGGTACCGAGTGATGTGGAATGTTTGGCAGTTCCACGAGTTTATCGTTCAACATTTTTATAATTTGCTCCTGTTCGGCGCCCAGCTCTTTATTTTTTGCTTTTAGTTTTGAGCTTTTCTCTTTGATTTTTTCAGCCTCATCGCGTTTACCCTCTTTGTACAACAATCCGATTGATTTGGCAATTTTATTTGCTTCGGCAAGGTTGTCGTCCAACTCCTTCTGCAATTTTCTACGCCGTTCGTCAAGCTCTATTATTTCATTTACAATGTTTTCGGCATCGAAATTTTTTATTGCCAGTGCGGCAATAACATTCTCTTTATCGTTTCTTATTCTTTGTAATTCAAGCATAACAATTTTTTTTGCAAAGGTATAAAAGATATGTTTTAAAGGTTAAAAGCCGCGGTATTAGAATTAAGTTTGGGGTTTCTGTTTTTTTTATAATTTTATCAAAAATTTTTAACGGCGATGTCGATACACGATTTCAATGAGATAAGGCCTTATTCCGGAGACGAAATCAAGGAAGCCATAAAACGCATAGTAGAGGCTCCGGAGCTTGAAGCGGTGGCAAATTTTCTTTTGCCCGGAGAGGATTTGGAGAAGTTGAAGGAGGGGATAAGGAGTTCGAAGACAAAACACGAATTTCAGATTAACCTGATGGACAAGGTGATGCGGGCTATTGCCGCCAGATATACCGACGGAATAACTTCCGAAGGGATAGAAGATTTGGAAACCGGTGAAGCGTCGCTGTTTTTGGCAAATCACCGCGACATTATTCTCGACTCCTCTTTTTTGGCCATGTTGATGTTGGAAAAGGGGTACAAAACCAGTGAAATGACATGGGGCGATAACTTGATGGTAACACCTTTTATAGTGGATGTGGGAAAAGTAAACGGAATGATAACCGTTTTCAGGGATGGTACGCCGCGGGAGTTGTTGAAAAATTCGCAGCGGTTGTCGGCATACATACGTAATGCCATTGTGGAAAGAAAAGAGTCGGTATGGATAGCGCATCACAAAGGGAGGGCAAAAGACGGGAATGACAAAACCGACGTGAGCGTCATAAAAATGTTATTGCTTTCGGGCGAAAATTCACCCAAGGAGAAATTGTTGGAACTTAATATAAGAACCGTAACCATTTCGTACGAATGGGAACCGTGCGATGCCCGTAAAGTGAATGAGTTATATCACTCCAAAAACAAGGTTTACGTTAAAGATAAAATGGAGGATTTGGAAAGCATAATAGGGGGTGTTCTTGCCCCGAAAGGGAGGGTACATTTGGTAATGAGCAAACCGCTTACGGATAAGATAAAAGAGGTTCCCGGCAACCTGAATACCAACGAAACGGCGGCAAAAGTTGCCGAAATTGTAGATTTGCAAATAAACAGGGATTATAAATTGTGGCCGTCAAATTACCTTGCTTACGATATTTTGAACAAAAGTTCGCGGTTTGCCGTCAAATACGGCGACGACGTAAAAGACAGACTGGAAGAGCGTTATAAGAACACTGTTAAACTTGTTGGAATTGATAATAGGGAGATTAGAGACCTTTTCTTAACTATTTATGCAAATCCGGTGGCTAACAAGTTGAAAAACGGTTTTTTGTAAAAATGGGTTTGGCGGCTCTCACTTCACTCCGCTGATAAGTTTTTTAATTTCGTTTAATTTCATAAGAGCCTCTACGGGGGTAAGTGTATCGATATTCGTATTGAGTATGTCCTCTTTGATTTGTAATAGCAAAGGGTCGTCGAGTTGTATAAAACTCAATTGGTAATTATCGTTGTCCGAACTGTTTTTAACAGCTTTGTTCAGTTGACCGTGCGAGTGGCTCTCTTCGAGTTTTTGCAGCAGCTCTTTTGCCCTGCGCAAAACCTTATCCGGCATACCTGCCATTTCGGCAACGTGAATACCGAAACTGTGTTCGCTTCCGCCCCTTTTTAATTTTCGCAAAAATATTATCCTGTTTCCCGACTCTTTAATGGATATATGGTAGTTTTGGATACGTTTTAAAGTGGTTGACATTTCATTAAGTTCGTGATAATGGGTTGCAAAAAGCACTTTGGCGCGGTATGCGGGGTGGTTGTGTAAATATTCCACTATCGACCATGCTATTGATATGCCGTCGTATGTGCTTGTGCCGCGTCCTATTTCGTCGAGCAGTATCAAACTTCTGTTTGAGATATTATTTAAGATGCTGGCGGTTTCGTTCATCTCCACCATAAATGTCGATTCGCCCGACGAGATATTGTCGGAAGCTCCGACGCGTGTAAAAACTTTATCGACCAGTCCTATTTCCACCTTGTCGGCGGGGACAAAACATCCCATTTGAGCCATTAACACTATAAGAGCCGTTTGCCTCAGCAGTGCCGATTTTCCCGACATGTTGGGCCCCGTCAGGATAATTATCTGCTGTTTTTGATTATCTAAAAAGATGTCGTTGGGGACATATTGCTCATCGTGAGACATGTTTTGTTCAATAACGGGATGTCTTCCGCCTTTTATGTTAATGGCGTATCCGTCGTTAAGGTTGGGACGAACGTAGTTGTATTGGTCTGAGATTTCGGCAAAAGAGACCAGGCAGTCGAGTGCCGAGAGCAATTCCGCATCCAGTTGTACCGGTTTAACATATGTTGCCGCATCATAAACTATTTGTTGAAAGAGCTTTTGTTCGAGGGCAAAGATTTTTTCTTCGGCTCCGAGGATTTTTTGTTCATACTTTTTAAGTTCTTCGGTAATGTAGCGTTCCGACCCCGTAAGTGTTTGTTTCCGGTGCCATTCGGGCGGAACTTTATCTTTGTGGGTGTTTGTAACCTCAAGATAGTAACCGAAAACATTATTGTATCCTATTTTTAACGAAGGTATTCCGGTACGTTCGATTTCACGTTTTTGCATTTGCTCGAGATAATCTTTTCCCGAGTAGGCTATTTTTCTCAGTTCGTCGAGTTCTTCCGAAACCCCGTCGGCAATTACCATCCCTTTGTTTATCGAAGCCGGGGGGTCCTCGTTGAGCTCTTTTTCAAGTTTGTTTATAAGTCCGGTACAGGGATTCAACTTTTCCAAAATCTTTTTAATAACAGCGTTATCGCTTTTGTCGAGCCTCTCTTTAACGGTTAAAACCGATTTCAAGGCTCTTTTCAGCTGTATCAGTTCGCGGGGGTTTACCCTGTATGTAACCACCTTGGAGATAAGGCGTTCCAAGTCGCCTATTTTTTTTATTTCACTTTGTAAAAATTCTTGGATTTCGGGATTTTTCAATAAAAATTCGACCACATCAAGACGTTCGGTTATTTCCGCCTTCTCTTTCAGCGGTAAAGTTAACCAGCGTTTGAGCATGCGTGCCCCCATGGGAGAATTTGTTTTGTCGATAACTTCGAGTAATGATTTTCCGCCGTTAAAAAGGGGGTGGAGCAGTTCCAGATTTCTAACGGTAAACTTATCGAGCCAAACATATTTACCTTCGTCAATCCTGCTTATTTTGGAAATGTGATCCAGTTTTTCGTGATGTGTTTCGTGGAGGTAATGAAGGGCGGCACCTGCGGCAATTACACCCATGTTGAGCTCCTCTATACCGAAACCTTTGAGTGAAGCCGTATGAAATTTGTTTAAAATGATTTCGCGGGCAAACTCTTCGGTAAAAACCCAATCGTCGAAAAAGGTAAGATAAAACCTGTCGCCGAACTCTTCGGCAAATTGCATCCTGTATTTTCTCTGTATTATCACTTCGCTGGGCGAAAATCCCTGCAACATTTTATCGATGTATTCGCGTGTTCCCTGGGTGATGTAAAATTCGCCGGTTGAAATATCAAGAAAGGCAATACCGCAAATTCCCTGGGTAAGATGAAGTGCGGCAAGAAAATTGTTTTCCTTTTGTTCGAGAACGTTATCGTTTAACGACACCCCCGGTGTAACCAGTTCGGTAACACCCCGTTTTACAATTTTTTTTGCAAGTTTGGGGTCTTCCAGTTGGTCGCAAATGGCAACACGGTACCCCGCCCTTACCAGTTTCGGAAGATAATTGTCGAGAGCATGATGCGGAAAGCCGGCCAAATCGATGAAGGAGGCGGCACCGTTGCGTCTTTTGGTCAAAACAATACCGAGGACACTTGAGGTCTTTTTTGCGTCGTCACCAAAAGTTTCGTAAAAATCGCCCACTCTGAAAAGCAACAGAGCATCAGGATATTTTGCTTTTATCTGGTTGTATTGCTTCATCAGCGGTGTTTCCGCATATTTTCCTGCTTTTGCCATTCCGAGTAAAATTTACTACAAAAGTAGTAATTGAAAACAAACCGGCAAGCATAGTTTGGTATTTATCATTCCCTTTGTATTTTTGCATGTATGAGAAAACTGTTAAACGAAGAGCTTAATCGCCTTAGTATTGAGGAGTTCAGGGCTGCCCCGAAAAATCCCGTAATTGTTGTATTGGACAATATCAGAAGTTTAAACAATATAGGTTCTGTTTTCAGGACGTCGGATGCGTTCAGGGTTGAGGCTGTTTACCTTTGCGGAATAACATCGTGTCCGCCGCATCGCGATATTCAAAAAACCGCCCTCGGCGCCACCGAGTCGGTTTATTGGGAATATTTTGAAAAAACCGCCGATGCGGTAAAACGGTTAAAAGAGAAAAATTACACGGTGGTGTCGATAGAGCAGGTTGATACACCGGTAAAACTAAATGAGTTTGTCCCCGACAAAACAAAACATTATGCATTTGTTTTCGGTAATGAGGTAAAGGGTGTGAGCGAAGAAGCGGTTAACGAGTCCCATTTTTGTATTGAAATTCCCCAATTCGGAACAAAGCACTCATTAAATATATCTGTCAGCGTGGGAATTGTATTGTGGCACTTTGTTTGTGAAAGCAACTTGTTTGACTGATATTTTGTCGTGTATAAAAGATAAAAATTTCCGTCAAACGGTTAACAAATTGATTTAAAAACATAAAACGAATTTTTTTTGTTTGTTTTTTCACAATAATTATTACTTTTGCTTCGAAATTTTACTATTTTTGTATAGTTCAAAATTTTATTTGAAATTAATTCATTTAAATAAAACCTAAATAGCAATGAAGAAAGTTTATTCTTTTTTAACAAAAGCTTTGGCATTAAGTGTATTGCTGGCTTTACCACTTGCCTTTTATGCTCAAGATAAAGGAGCCGACGGAGGCAAAACAGAAAAAAAATCAACCTCGGGTTTTTCTCCCTATTGGTTTATCCAAGGTGAAATTGGAGCCAACTGGTCGCATGCCGACCTTTCGAAATACGGTTTCGGGCCGGATTTTAACCATACAAACTTTAACGGTTTGTTAGGAGTAGGTTATCAATTCAGTTCTGTTTTCAGAACCTATGCCGATTTTCAACGCGGTTTTTACGGCGGTGAAAAAGAGGGTGTTACCACATCAAGTGTTCCCAATGCAAAATATGGCCGCGACATGTATTTCGACAACGATTATTTTGGCGGCAATCTGAATTTGGGAATGAATGTTTCGAATTTAATCGGCGGATATAAAGACCGTACGGTAAGTTTCGGCATTCATGCCGGTGTTGGTCAGGTTCAGTGGAAATCGAAAACCTACGACCTTAATACCGATCAGGTACTGGCAACACACGGATATTCGGGAAATAACGAAAACCACAACGGAGGAATAGATAACCGTAAAGTAGCATTAAGTGTTCCCGTTGGATTTAACGTTGACTTTAATGTTAGCGATAAATGGGACCTATACGGCGATTATTCATACACATGGTTGGATACCGATATTGCCGACGGTGTAAATCACGGTGCAATGGAGGTTTACAACGACGTTTTTTCCACATTTAACATAGGTGCACGTTATAAATTCGGAGGCAACAGTGTTAAATCAATGGGTAAAAATTTCGAAAAAGTTCAACTTACCGCAACACCCGACCCCGTTGAAGAACAAGGCGACTCGGTACAAATTACCGTAAAAGGAACATTTCCTCCCAAATATTTCAACAAAAAAGCCGTTATGTGCTTCCAACCCGTTATCAAATACGAAGGCGGAGAAAAAACCTTTGCTCCCATGGTATTTAAAGGCGAAAACGTTGCCGGCGACGGCGAACTCGTAAGCTATAAAAACGGCGGTTCGTTTACCTATACCGCAAAAGTACCTTACGAAGAGGGAATGGAAGTTTCGGAAGTTTATGTAGCTCCCGTTATTTATACCGACAACGGAAACAGTTACGAAAGCTGCAAAGATGCTCTCAACGGCGAAAGCAAAGCTATAGTTGCTCCCGAACGTAAATTGGCCGACGGAGTTGTTCATACCTCCAAGTATTTAAAAGATTCGGAAGTGTTTGTTTATGCTCCTCACGGTTACGAAAAAGTTACCGTTCTGACAAAAGAATCGAATCTCTATTTCCAAGTTAATCTTGCAAATTTGAACTGGCAACTTCCTTTAAACAAAAAAGAGGAGACTTTGAATGCCCTTAAAGGAAATCTTGACGATTTACAAAAAGGATATGCTCCTAAAGACATTACCATTAACGGTTGGGCTTCGCCCGAAGGTGAAGAGACTTTCAACCAGGGATTGTCGCAACGCCGTGCCGAAACCGCCGAGAAATACATGAAAAACAAAATTAAGAGAGCATTGCGTAAAAAAGACAACGGACTTGCAATTAGCAGCGTTGATGACATTAACTTTGTTTTGAACGGAAACGGCCCCGATTGGAACGGATTTATGAAAGCCGTTGAAAATTCCAATATAAAAGACAAAAACGCAATATTGAACGTTGTTAACTCGGCAGACGCAAGCAAAAAAGAGGAAGAGATAAGAAATATGATTTTGATCTATCCCGAAATAGAGAGAGATATTCTTCCTCCGTTAAGACGTGCCATTATTGATGTTAACACATTTGAACCGAAGCGTACCGACGAAGAGATAGCTCAACTTTCAACAAGTGCCGATTATGCACAGTTAAGTGTTGCCGAATTGCTTTATGCAGCTACTCTTACCGACGACCTCAACACTAAAAAACAAATTTATGCCAACACCATGGCTAAAGAGCCTAAATGTTGGAGAGCGGTAGTAAATGCCGCCGCAGTTGATTTACAACTCGGTAATATGGACGAGGCTAAAGTATTGCTCGAAAAAGCCGTTAAAATGAATGAAAATTCCGCCGAAGTTCGTAATCAGTTCGGTATATACCATGCTCTTAACGGCGACTTCAAAAAAGCAGAACACTGCTTCATGAAAGCCCGCGAATTGGGTGCAAACGAAGATTACAACCTTGGTATCGTTAACATATTCAAAGGCAATTATGCCGAAGCCGTTAATTTGCTCAAAGGCACCAAATGCGACTATAACCTCGGTTTGGCTCAGCTCTTGAACAAAGACTACGAGTCGGCTGTTAATACTTTGAAATGTGCTCCCGAAGATGCACAAACCGATTACCTCATTGCCATTGCATATGCACGTCAAGATAATAAAGCCGATGCTTTGAACTATCTTGGTAAAGCCATAAAAGCCGATGCTTCGTATGCTAAAACAGCAGCAATGGATCGTGAATTTTTGAAATTTGCTTCCGACGCCAGTTTCCAGGCATTGGTTAAATAAATGCAAATTAGGTTTTATAAAAAAAGGAAGCCGTTTTCGGCTTCCTTTTTTTTATTTCCATATTTCCGGTAGATATATAGCATAGTTGTAAACAATTTCAATTAACCCGGCAAGGCCGCCGCAGATATTTAAAGATTATCGAAACTTGTAAAAAATGTAAGTTTTGATAATTTTACCGGATGTGGTACGCTTGAGTTTTGGGAGAGACGGGGTTTAAAATGAAAACCTGTGGATACCGGTATCGTATTTTTTCATTATTACCGATACTATCTTTTTATAGTCATCACTATTGTGTACAAAGTCGAGATTATTGGTGTTTAATATCAAAATCCGTAAACCTTGTTGTTGTTTAATAAACTCGAAATAACCTTCCTGAATTTTATCGAGATATTCGTCACGGATATCCTGTTCGTAAGGGCGTCCCCGTTTTTTTATGTTTTGTTGCAGTTTATCGGTGGTTACATATAAATAGACAAGCAGGTCGGGTTTTAATAATTGATTATAAATGATATCGAAAAAACTTTTGTAAAGTTTAAACTCGTCGTCCGGCAGGTTTTTTTTTGCAAATATCAATGATTTGATAATGAAATAATCGCTTACGGTAAATTTTTTAAAAAGGTCCAATGTTCCCAAAACATCTTTTAATTGTGCATACCTTGACGCCAAAAACGACATTTCCAAAGGGAAAGCATATTTCTCGGGTTCTTTGTAAAACTTTGGTAAAAAAGAGTTCTCTTCGAACTGTTCCAAAATAAGACGGGCATTAAAATCGTTTGCCAACATTTTGGCGAGGGATGTTTTTCCGGCACCAATATTTCCTTCTATGGCTATAAAATTATAATCCATCGGCAGTGATTTTAAAGTTTATTTATTAGCGAGTTGTCGTCACATTCGTCAAGCATTTGGAGGGAACTCTTTTTCAAAACGGGGTGAACAGTGTCGGGAGCTATCTCGGCAAGCGGTACCAGAACGAATTTTCTTTTTTGAAGTAAAGCATGCGGAACAGTCAATATGCCGTTGTTTATAACCGAATCGTCGTAATACAAAATGTCGATATCTATTTTTCGCGATGTGTACGGTTTGCCCTTTTTCTCTCTTCCCAACAACCTCTCTATTTCTTGGGTTTTTTTTAACAAATCCGTAGCATTAAGTGTTGTTTCCAACAATACAACATTGTTTACAAATGGTGTTTCCGATACAAAACCCCAACTTCCGGTCTCGTAAAAGGCCGATTTTTTCAGCACTTTACCTGCCGATTTTTTCAGCAAATCTATTGCGGCGGCAAGATATTCGGTGCGCGGTTTAACATTGCTCCCCAACGATAAATATACCAAATGCTTTTCAGACATAACCGGACAAAATTATGAAAAGCAAACATAGTTTTCTATTATCACATGATTTTTTACTAACAAACGGAACCTTCAGAAAATATTTACGGGACAATACATATTTGAAACAGATAAGTATTAATGATTTTTTACTTTTTGCAAACTTTTTATTTTCTACCTTTGCCCAATGATTTATATAACAAGACGCGAACGGTTTAATGCCGCCCACAGGCTTTTTAAGGAGGAATATTCCGACGAGAAAAACCTCGAAGTGTTCGGTAAATGTTCAAATCCGAATTGGCACGGGCACAATTACGAACTGTATGTCACCGTTAAAGGTGAAATAGACAGCGACACGGGGTTCTTGTTAAACTTGAAAACGCTAAGTAAAATTATTAGAGAGAAGGTTATTGAAAAAATAGATCATAAAAATATAAATCTTGATGTTGACTTTATGTCAGGTAAAATGGCTTCCACCGAAAATCTGACCGTTGAAATATGGAGACAGTTGGAAAAACCGGTTGAAAAATTGGGTGCACATCTGCATTGTGTTAAAATTTACGAATCGGAAAATAATTTTGTGGAATATTACGGATAGTTTGAATATGTGATTTTAAACCCTCTTTTCAAAAGTGGCAATTGCTTAAAATATAAATGAATGATATATGAAAGAGCCTGAAAAAATGTTGGATTACGAACGGATAGACACATATGCCCCCGAGAAATTGAAACAATTGGAAAAACATTACAGGGCAATTCTTGAAATAATAGGTGAAGATCCGGAACGCGAAGGATTGAAAATGACTCCCCACAGGGTAGCCAAATCCATTCAGTTTCTTACACAAGGTTACGACCACGACCCAAAAGAGATATTGCTTTCGGCAAAATTCAAAGAGGATTACCGGCAAATGGTGATAGTAAAAGACATTGACATTTTTTCGATGTGCGAACATCACATGATTCCTTTTATCGGGAAAGCACACGTTGCTTATATACCAAACGGATATATTACCGGATTGAGTAAAATTGCCCGTGTTGTGGAAGCTTACGCACGGCGTTTGCAAGTACAAGAACGTTTGACCACACAAATAAAAAATGCAATTCAGGAAACACTAAATCCTTTGGGTGTGGCAGTGGTTATTGAGGCACGACATTTGTGTATGGCTATGCGTGGCGTTCAAAAACAAAATTCGGTTACAACGACATCGGATTTTACCGGCGCTTTTGAACGTGCCGAAACACGTGCCGAATTTATAAGCTTGATTTCGTCGCGTCTTTCGTAAAATATTTTTTAAACTGTATCGTTCAACTAAAAATTTATAACTATGATGATAAAAAATGAAAATCAATACGGATTTGTAGAAAATAAAACCGGCGTATTTCCCCTTGCCAAAACTTTTATATCGTCGGTTTTCGGATGGATGTTTTTGGCTTTGTCGATTACGGCGGTAACGGCTTGGATTTCTGCTTCGAGCCCGGAATTTATCTCTGCCATGTATAAACCAGGGGGTGGTACCTCCATTTTGGGCTGGATAGTGATGCTTGCCCCTCTTGGATTTGTTATTTGGATGTCGGCGGGTTTTTTCCGTTACAGCGCTTCCACCCTTGCGCTTTTGTTTATAATCTATTCGGTATTAATGGGTTTGAGCCTCTCTTTCATATTCCTTGCATTTACCGGTGCCTCCATAGCAAAAACCTTTTTCATTACCGCAGGCATGTTCGGTACCATGGCTTTTGTCGGATACACCACCAAAACCGATTTGACAAAATTCGGAAGCATTATGTTTATGGGGCTTATTGGCATTATTATAGCAAGTCTTGTAAATGCTTTTATGCATAGCGGTACTCTCGATTACATTATCAGTTTTCTCGGCGTGTTGATATTCACCGGACTTACGGCTTGGGATGTTCAAAAACTGAAAAGAATCGGCTCCGGCGCTGTCGAAGGTGCCGACAATACAAGAAAAATGATAATCATGGGTGCTTTGACGTTATACCTTGACTTTATTAATTTATTCTTATTTTTGTTGCGATTTTTTGGAAACCGCCGTTAATTTTTTAATCGAAATATATATGGTAGCTTATGTTTTTCCCGGACAGGGAGCACAATTTGTGGGAATGGGGAAAGATTTGTACGACAAATCTTCCAAGGCAAAAGATTTATTTCACAAAGCCAACAATATCCTTAAATTCAATATTACCGAGTTGATGTTCGACGGTACGGAAGAAGACCTTAAACGTACCGATGTCACTCAACCCGCCATCTTTTTGCATTCGGTAATACTTGCGAAGGTAATGGGCGACGGTTTTAAACCCGATATGGTGGCTGGACACAGCCTGGGAGAATTCTCGGCTCTGGTGGCAAACAAAACGCTTTCGTTCGAAGACGGATTGAAACTTGTTGCAAAACGTGCCAATGCAATGCAAAAAGCCTGCGAAATAGAACCTTCGACAATGGCTGCCGTTTTGGGATTGGACGACGAAACCGTGGAGTCGATTTGCGAAAGTGTTGACGAAATTGTAGTTCCTGCAAACTATAACAGCCCCGGACAACTTGTAATTTCGGGAAGCGTTAAGGGGGTGGAAGAGGCTATGAAAAAGGCAACCGAAGCCGGTGCAAAAAGAGTTATCCTGCTTAAAGTTGGAGGTGCTTTTCATTCGCCTCTCATGGAACCCGCCCGTATTGAACTGGCAAAAGCAATCAATGCGGCAAAATTCAATACGGGAATTTGTCCTATTTACCAAAATGTAACGGGACAGTCGGTTACCGACCCCGAAATAATCAAAAACAATCTTATTGCTCAACTTACTTCTCCGGTACGCTGGACACAAATTATGCAAAATATGATAGCTAACGGTCTCGACAGAGTTGTGGAGGTGGGACCGGGTAAAGTGTTGCAAGGATTGTTTAAAAAAATCGACAGAAAACTTGCCACCGAAAGCGCCGCAGTATAAAAATATTTTTCTGCTGTTTAGTATTTCACAAATAAATCCCTATTTTAGCGGATTAAAATTTTAAAAAAATAATATCGGTTTAATATTAAATAACCGGAACGGGAAAAGAAAATCCCGGAAAATTTATTACATAACAAAAAATTAAAAAACATGAAAAATCTATTTTTATTGGTAATAGCTTTAACCTTTTCGATAATAGTAAACGGTAATCCGCAAAAAGCTGACGTAGCGGATAATAAACCGGTAAAAGTAACCGTCGCCGATTTTAATGAGAAAGCCGCCGGTTTGGTAGGAAAAAAAGTTGTTATTGTTGCTATAGTTGACCATATTTGCAAGCACGGCGGCAAAAAAATGATATTGGTTGCCGAAAATACCGATGCCCGTGTAAAAGTAACACCTCAAGAGGGAATGGGAGCCTTTAAACCCGAACTGGAAGGCGAAGAGGTTAAAGTAACCGGAACCGTACACGAAATGAAAGTTGATGAAAATTATTTGAACAATTGGGAAGATGAAATAAAAGCCGGATTTAAAAAAGAGAAAGGCATCCACGAAGGTAAAGAAGAGGCAATGAAAAACAGGGAGGGTAATAGCGAAAAAATGGCGGAAGACCCCATGAAACAGATAAAAGCCCTTCGTAAAAAATTGAAAGATAGCGGAAAAGATCACCTGTCTTACTATTCAATAGTTTGTTCCGATTACGAGATTGTAAATACCGGCGATAAATAATTTACTCTCTATGGCATTTAAATGGCGTAAATGGAACCGTGCCGTTCACCGCGATTTCGGTTACCTTTTTTTCGGAATGACCTTGATTTATGCGCTTTCGGGTATTGCACTCAACCACCTCGACGACTGGAACCCCAATTATATTGTCCAGCGGCAGGAGACTCATGTTCAACTTAACGATAAAAAGCCCGACAAAGCTGCGGTTATTTCCATGCTTAAAACCATAGATGACGATATTAAATACAAAAAACATTATTTCCCCTCCAAAGGAATAATGAAAGTTTTTATTAAAAACGGAACCGTACTCGTAAATTTAAATACCGGTGATGCGTTGCTGGAACGTACCAAAAGGAGACCCCTTTTTCGCGAAGTAAATTACCTCCATTACAATCCCGTTAAGTATTGGACGTGGTTTTCCGATATTTTTGCGGGAGCACTAATAATTTTGGGTGTTTCGGGAATATTAATACCGCGTGGAAACAAAGGAATTACAAAACGAGGTGCCTGGCTTACCCTTTTGGGAATTGTTATTCCTCTCATTTATCTTTTTATCTATTTTTACTGATATGAATGAATATCTGATAATATTAATTTTTGTTTTGTGGTACGGTTTGTCGCTCTATCTGTCGGAAACATTCGGCAAAAAAGGCAAACCCGGAGTGGAATGGCTATTTTTTATCAGCATGTTGTTCAGTCCTGTAATCGGCTTTATAGTGGCGCTTGCCAAAAAACGGTAAATTGTTGGCGATTGTTACAAAATTAATTGCAGCAA
>CAZJUQ010000029.1:0-2511 GCA_964549335.1 uncultured Lentimicrobiaceae bacterium
GTACTCCTATTATGATTACATAGCATCAAGGATTTATCTGAATAGATCCCGGGTTCATTATAAGAATCTGTCAGCAACCGGATCAGATGCAAATGATTGGGAATTGAGACCTGATTTGGTCGAACAACTATTCCAGAATAAAAAAGGCAAGAAACAAATCACGATAAAGATATTTAAAGAAGACGGAAGTGCCGAAACAATTGTTTACGATTATGATAAAATACCGAAAAAAATAAAGAAACTGTTTTGGTATATGGTGGGCAATGATTTGACCACACGACAGATTGAACGTTATAGGAGGAAAAACATCAGACAGGCAAAAAAAGAGAAACGGAAAGGAGAAAACGGGTCGGGGCAGCTTAGCCCCGCAGGTATGTTTGCTGCACGCTACGGGAGACAAAACCTGTCGGCACTTGATGTTTTCCTTGCAAAAGCCAGGTCGCAAAAAAGGAAAAACAGCGGAGATGGAACCGGCGGCCCTGCCGACAATTTCGGTAAAATGATAAACGGATATTTCACCGAAAGAGATGAACTGAAAAACAAAATCGTAGGTAATTACAGGACAAAAGCATTGCTGCGCAAAAACTAAACGGGGCGCGGGTATTGACGGAAAACCTTTTCGGGTATAAGAAAGCCAACAGTGCAGGCGACCTGAAAGTTTGAACCTGCTGAAAAAAGAGATAAAAAGTTTACATAAATGAAAATAACAATATTTATAGTTGTAATAATATCGGTTTACACAACAACGCTGACCGGCCAGACCAACGGCATACCCTGCCCCGATGCACCCACCGTAACCGATATTGACGGCAACACATACACCACAACGCTCATAAACGGACAATGCTGGATGGCCGAAAACCTGAAAACGACCACCTACCGCGACGGCACGCCCATACCCAAAATTACGGACACGAAACAATGGGTAAACCTTAACACCGGAGCTTATGTATGGTACGACAACGACAGCACGTGGAAAGATTTGTACGGAGCCTTACAACGGCTATACCGCTTTCAATACCCACGGCCTCTGCCCCGAAGGCTGGCACGTACCCACCCATGAAGAATTTGCCGTTTTGACCGACACAACAGCCTCCATACTGAAATCGTGCAGGCAGGTCAATTCACCTTTGGGAATCGGGTGCGCCACCACCGAACACCCGCGGTGGAACCAAAGCTATGCCGATACCATTTACGGCACCGACGACTGGAACTTTTCGGCTTTGCCGGCAGGCATAAGGCTTTTTAACGGCACTTATACCGGTATCGGTTCATTTACGTTTTTTTGGACTTCAACCTCTGGAAATAACTCACAAGCATATAGTCGAAATTTGCATCATAATCTTGACATAATAGTCGGTAGTGGGTTTGCATCAAACGGCGACCCATTGGGTCTTATTAGTTTAACAAACGGTTTTTCCGTAAGGTGCATAAAAGATTAGGACAGATTACCTGCTTCCATAAAATTCACTCTCCATAAGTCCGGTTTTAATGAGTTCCGTATTTCGCAGATTAATAAGTTTATCCTTTAACAAGCGGCTGTTTTTATTGTTCCACTTAACAAAAATAATCGAATATCTGTCGTTATAAGCCACAAACCAGGCATTATCCTCAATCCTCCGGTTTATGAATTTACGCACCTGTATATGTTTACCGAGAAAAATAACATTGAAATCATATTTATAGTCCAATTCAAGCCATTTACGTTCGTCGAAGAATGCGGGAACAAGGGTTTTGTCGAAAAAACCCGGAGGATATGCTTCCGGACGGCTGTCAACAAATACTTTTTCTTCGGGGAACAGATAATATATAAGGTAATCGCCGACATCGAAATTGTTGAAAACCGGGCCTTTAAGTTTACGGGATTTAAAAAAACGGGCAGCATCAGGCAAATCTTTATCCACACCAAGTCCGAATTTATAATGTACCGCCTCAGGAACATAATGCGGGACGCGCAATAAAAGGAGTAAAAATATCAAAGACAAACCTGCAATTTGAAAAACCTTTGTTGCGTTGAATTTTTTGTTTACCTGAATTAAAGCAACTGTTTGTGCTGCAAACAAAAGAAATATATAAGCGAACAAAGCCATAGCCCTTACACGCCACAAGGCAAGCAGTCCGAAGGCAATAAGCCATATCAAAAGGTAAGTTTTGCCCTTTGCTTCTTTGTAATTTCTAATCCATATCGAAAGCATCAGCACCGAAATGGCAAATAATATTTCAAAATGCAAAAACACGGAATAAATATTTCCCTGCCGGTAGAAACTAAGTATTGTGGAATTTTCGGTAACCGAATATTGTATTTCCTCCATTATCCTGAACGGATACAGTGCTCCGTTAATTCCAAACGGATTTATTAAACAAGCGAGTATGCTCACCGGAAGGATTATTGAAAACAACATTGTTTTTTTCCGCTGCCTCCAGCATTGCTCGGCCTTCTTCGACCGTCGCGGCTAAAGGTTTTTCAACAAGGACGTGTTTGCCCATTTCAAGCAGCGGGACAGTACTTTG
>CAZJUQ010000030.1:0-19443 GCA_964549335.1 uncultured Lentimicrobiaceae bacterium
CAGGGATGGGAGCGGCAGCCCGCAGGCGGGGGCGTTAGTGAGGCAGGCGGAGGCAGGGCTGACGTGAGGAAGCCCCTGAAAACGCCGTTGCCGAACAGCGCCGCCGCCGAGGACTATTAGCGGACAGCCCGTATGCCGCCCAAAAAACAGTGCTCTTACCTCTTTTTTATGTTATGGGAATAATTACAATAAAATGTTTTCCCGATTAAAATTCCAGGATGGTTCCTCCCCACGAGAAGCCGACGCCGAAGCCCGCCAACAATATTTTGTCGCCTCTTTTTATCACGCCTTTTTCCAGCGATTTTTTCAAAGCAAGGGGAATTGATGCGGAGATGGTATTTCCGGTATTGCCCAGCTCCACAATAAGTTTTTCGTTGGGGATACCGGTTTTGCGTGCTATTGTTTCCAATATTATGGCGTTTGCCTGGTGAAAGATAAAGAAATCGATATCCTCTTTTGAGATGTTGTGGCTTTGCAGGAGTGCATTTACCAGTTGTGGAGCTTTTTGTATTGAAAAGTTGAACACGTCGGTGCCGTTCATGTAGAAGTTGGCATAGTTACGGGTATTTCCGTTTTCGCCGTCAGTGTTGTTTTGTGTGAAGCGCGACAAAGGGTAACGCTCCCTGCCGTATTTAATGATGATACGGTCGAACTTGCTGCCGTCGGTACCGAAAATGAATTTGCTGTCGAAGGTGCTTTTTTCGTTTTTGGTAATGATTGTGGCGGCGGCGGCATCGCCGAAGATAGCACGGTTTGTTTTGTCGTTTTTGTTTATGGTTTTGGTAACGGCTTCGGAGTTGAGTACAAGGACGTTTTTGGCGTTACCGGTGGATATTAAACCTTCGGCAACGAACAGGCTGTAAATAAATCCGGTACATCCCTGGTTTATGTCGAGCGCACCGCAATTTTGCGACAGTCCGAGTTTGTCTTGGATAATACATGCGGAGGGGGGGGTGATGTAATCGCCGCCGGCCGAGCAAAACAGAACGAAATCGATGTCGTTTCTGTTGATGTTGTTTTCGGAAAAAAGGTTTTCGGCGGCATTGAGCGCCATATCCACGGAGGTTTCGTCGTCGCCGGAGATGTGGCGCGAAAAAACACCCGTAAGACGTGTTAGTTCCTTAATTTTTAAATCGGGAAATTCGTTTTTCAAATCGTCGTTTGTCAGCACTGTTTGGGGTAGATAGTAGCTAACGGAACCAATCTTGTTTTGCATTGTTTTTTAAATTTGATTTTTTTCTTTCGTGTGCCTCTTTTAATTTTTTCTCGTAATATTTTACCAAACGTTCGTCGCCTTTTTTCCGGTAATAATCTATGAATATTTTGGCAACGGGTTTGTCGGTACCCACTTTTATTGCCATATCGTACTGTTTTAAAGCGTTTAAGGTGTCGCCGAACATTAAGTAGTAGTTTCCCATGTTAATATACGAGAAATCGCTTTCGGGGTCTATCTTTCTAATTAAACTGTTTTGGTAGCGGGCGCTGTCGAATTGGTTGTTTCGGAAATAGGAGTTTGCCAGCCTCGAGCGCACTTGAACATTTGTTGTATCGAAGTTTAATACTATTTTGTAATATTTTATTGCGGAGTCGTAAACGCCTTGCAAATCCCACGAATAGGCAATGTTGTAATATGCGTGGTCGTAATCGGGTTTGATGGCAATGGCTTTTTTAAAACATTTGCGTGCGAAATCGAAATATTTTTTTGAGTTTTCAATCTCTTTTTTTGCCTTTTCGGTTTTTCCGCGTCTTGAGTAGCTGCGGTATCGCAAAAGGGCTTGATTGGCATGGATTTTAGAGTATATGGCTCCCATGTTGCTCCACGAAGAGTATCTTGTGGAGTCTAATTTCAGGGCGAGTTGAAAATGGACAACTGCGGTATCCAAGAGGTTTTTGACGAATTTGTAAGGGTTAACGGGTTTTGAAAGTTCGCGGTTTACAACTTTTACGCATTCGTTGGCAAAGAGTTCGTTGGCTTTTACGGAGTTTCGCAAATGGTTTATATCTTCACGGTACAGCCAATACTGTGTTCGCCAAACCCTGTTGCGGTAGTGTACAATTTTAAAGTAGGGCAACAGTATCAATACTATTAAAGCGTTTGTATATATCAGTTTTTTTAAAGGGAGTTTGCTTTTCAAGTTTTTAAAATCGATTTTGAAAACGGTAAAAAGCAAATAAACCAAAGCCATGGAAAATGCCAGCGAGGGGAAAAACATAAACCTGTCGGCAACAATACCCGGAACGGGTTTGACAATGTTGGCAAAAGGCGAAATGGTGATAATAAAGTATAGGATTATGAAAGAGATAATATGTTTTTTCGGCAGTTTGACAATGGCAATGTAGATTATGGAAAGATAAAACAAGAGAGACAACCATACCCAGGGGTTTGCCCAATTTACCACCGGAATAGTGTTGTATCCGTAGTAGAAAGACATGGGATACGGTTTGAGCAAAAGGATTAAGTACCAGCCCACAATATATAGTGCCGTGGAGATGTGGATAAAGTAGTTCGGTTCGGCAACAAGCGGATTTTCGAAAAACCGCATTTCCCTGTTGAAACCGTGCAAAAAGAGGAAAGGTCCGGCACCGGCTACGGCAGCCGTAACGAGTGAAATTACACCGAAACGTCCTATTTTTTTCAGAGGCATGTCGGTAAAAAAGTAAAGCACCAGCGGGAATACGGCAAGTTGTGCTATTGCGGTCTCTTTTGATAACAGAGCAAAAACAAAGTATAAAAGTCCGAGGTAGAGGTTTCGTTTTTTGTTGTAATCAGCCCAGCGCACAAACTGGCGTATTGCCATGGTTGAGAATATGAAAACCAGAATAATATCCCTGTTTTTAAGGCTCGCGACCACTTCGGTGTGAAGAGGATGTGCAAGAAAGAGGATAACGGTAAGAAACGGGAAGCACGGTGAATAGTTGCGAAACAGACGGCGCAAGAGGTTATACAACAGCAAAAGCCCTGTTATGTAAAGCAAAATGTTTATCAAATGGCTGAAATAGGGGTTGTATTCCCAATTGCGGGTAAACTGGTATTCCAAAGCAAAACTTACCCGCACCAACGGACGGTATCCGAATGCCATTCCCCCCTCTTGGGCGTAAAACGAGGTGAATATTCCGGGGATTCCCGCTATGCCTTTTGCAATTTGTTGGTTGTAGGTGTTAACATAATGGTCGTCGAGCGAAAAGTTGTTGAAAATGGTGTTGTAATAAAACAGAAATGTAATTGCAACAATTATTGCCCTGAACCAATTATCGCTACTCAACAAGAATTTTTTTCGATTTGCGAGTAAATATTTATCTGTATTTTTTCCCCTTTTTCCCATTTTGTTTTGTTTTTTGATTGTTAAAACAGGCACCTGTTGTAAAAGGCTGTTAATACGGGAAATATTTTTCCGGGAGCTTCGATAAATCCCATATGTCCTACACCGTCGAGTATTATGGTTTCCGAGTGTTGCGGTATTGTTATTTGTGAAACGATTTTGTCGAGAGGTATTCTTGAATCTTGTTTTCCAACAACGAAAAACAGAGGGAACTTAGCCTCTTTAAGAACCGCGGTATTGTCGTCCCTGTCGCGCATTCCGGCCAGCGAGGCGATAATGCCTTCTGCCGTTGTTTTTAGCGATTTTTCTTTCAGGATGTCTATTTCCGTTTTAAATTTTTCAACATTTTGTTTGGCAAACAGCAGTGGAATAAATCCCGAGATAAAATTTTTATGCTCTTTTTTAACTACTTCAATGGTGCGGTTACGGTTTGTTTTTGCTTCGGCATCATCGGCGGCGGCTTGAGAATGAAACAGAACCAATCCTTTTAACATTTGCGGAAACTTGGCAGCGAAAGCCAACGATACATATCCTCCCATTGAGTGTCCCGTGATGACGGTACTGTCTATATTTTCGCTGTCGAGAACAGCTTTTGCCGCAGAGGCCATAAAACTCATGGAATGGTTAGCCGAAAAAGTTTCCGTTTTGCCGAAACCCGGCAAATCAACGGCAATACACGTAAAGTTTTCTTTCAAACCGTCAATAAAAACTTCCCAAATGGAATTGTCTTCCAAAAAACCGTGTAAAAATAGTATCGCAGGACCGTTGCCCTCCTTTTTGTAAAATACTTTTTTGTTTTGAAAAACAACACTTTTTTCCATAAAATAAAATTTCAGCAAATATACAAAATAGGTACGGCTATAATCTTAAAAATTTTTAACCCTCTTTTTATGCCGAATCAGCATTTGCATAAAATAAAAAGGTATGTACAACCTCTAAGCATATTTGTGGCAGGGTAATGCTTAATAGTGTATTATAGCGTATCAGGGAAAGGGGATGACAAATGGCACCGCCTGCCGGTTATAAATTGATTTTGATGCCGAGCCGTGCATTAACCGGATTTCCCGGGGTAAAATGAATTTCGGATACCGGCGCAGGCTCGTTTTTCAAACGGCTTTCGGTATCAAATTGGGCTTCGTTCCACTTTTCGTTAAACAAATTTTCTATGTAGAGGTAGAATGTAAACCGTTTTATGTTGTATGCCGCTCCGGCATTCACAATGGTGTAGCCTTTGGCAATTACGCTGTTGTCTTGGTTTGCGGGACGGCTGTTGATGTGGGTTATCCGTAATGACGCGTCGAATCCCCTGAAATTAATCATCGACAGTCCTGTTGTTAATGTGAAATTCGGTGCAAGCGGAATGTAGTTTTTTCCGCCGGGTAAATTGACAATTCTGCCTTTCGACAGGGTTAAATCGGTATCGTACCAAAGCCTGCCGGTTATTCTGTACCTGCCGCTAAAATCGAAGCCGAGCCTGACGGAAGGGTTGTTCATATCGGCATAGCCGCCGTCGCCAACATATACAAATTCCGATTGTGCATACATGTACCAAAGCGATGCCGATAAATTCAGATTTTTGATTCTTTTGAATTTCATGCCTGCTTCGGCACCGTAAACGTAAGGTATTGTCGTAATATCTTTTTGGCGGATATCAAAGTGATAAAATTCCAATTTATTTTGTTTAAAAATAAAAGTGTGTGGAAAGATAATACCGGTCTCTTTTTCCGGTGCGGCAAACAGCCACGGAATTTCATGTTGTTTTTTTTCTTATGTTTGTGAGTAATTTCATAACAAAAACATTAATGATCATTTGAATAAAGTGGGAAACCGGTGAGAAATAAAAAATCCGTTAAAAAATTTTCCGCATTTTTATTGCGTACAATAATGCTTGTGACTATGGTTTCCGGTTCTTTTTTTATGCCGGCGCAAGAGAGCGGCATTAAGGAAGCCGAGCAAAAGTTGCAAGGGATGCCCGACGACACTTCGCGGGTAAATTTGTTGTTAAAACTGGGAAAATATTACTGTGGTTCGGAGAATGACAAAGCGTTGATGTATTTGCAGGAAGCCTATACCATTTCTACAATGCTCGATTATACAGCAGGGATAGGCAAAAGTTTGATGTGGCAAGGGAGGATATATTTTTACAAATCGAATCCGGCTTTATCGAACAAATACCTCGACAAGGCAAAAAGAGCCGTTGAGAGTACCGGCGACACCGCCACGCTGTCGTACTGGTATCTTGCAAAAGCTTTTAGTTTGAAAACCACAGGAGATTATGTTAATGCGGTAAAGATGTTTTCGAAATCAATTGAATTGTCGAAAATTTCGGGCAACATGACGAGGGTTACGATTTGTTATTTGGAAATAGGAAATACTTTGCTCGACAGGGATAACGTGGAAAAAGCCATGAGATATTTCCGCAAAGGTTTGAAGTTGGCTCAAGAGACCAAAAACCGTGTTGTTGTTTCCAATGCATTGACCTCGATAGCCAAAGCGTACGAATCGAAAAACATGCTTGACAGCTCGTTGTATTATTCCGAAAAGGCGTTAAAAATACGTGTTGCCATGAAAATGGAGAGACATATTGCATCGTCGGAAAAGACAATAGGGGAGACTCTGATAAAAATGGGGCGCTATGCCGAGGCGGAAAGATATTTGAAACATTCACTCTCGATTTTTGAAAAAATGAATGAAAAAACGGGTGCCGTAATTACCAAACTCTCGCTTGCCAATGCCCTTGTAATGCAAAACAACCCCGGAGGTTTCAGCCTTGCCGAAAACACCCTCGGCGAAGCCGAGAAACTTAAAAATCCGCTTTTGTTAAGCTTTGTTTACATAAAACTGTCGGATATATATGCCTCAAACAACAATTATAAAAAGGCTTTTGACTTCCGTAAAAAATATGAGGTATTGAAAGACAGTTTGTTTAATTCGGAAAAGGAGAAAATGTTGGCTGAGGTGGAAACAAAATTTCAAACGGCACAAAAAGATAACGATATAGCACTGCTTAAAGAAAAAGCCGCTTTGGAAAGCAATAAAAATATTATGCTGGTTATTTTGCTCGTGGTGTTTTTGATTGTTATTTCATTGTTGTTTGTGATGTTTAAATATAAATCGACGGCATTTAAGCGCCAGCAGAAACTTCTTGAACAGGAAAAAATTATTCATGCACAGGAAAACCAAATAAATGAAAAGGAAAATCAACTGCTTCAGGAGCAACTCGAATCGAAAAACCGTGAACTCGCTTCAAAAGCTCTCGAAATGATAAGACTTAACGAAACAATTACCGAAATCATTGAAAAATTGGAAAAGTTTAGCAGTCAGAACGGAGACAACACCATGAAGATAAACAGTATAAACAAAATTATCCACGATTTGGAAAATCATACGAAACAAAACATTTGGAATGAATTTAACAAAATATTCAAAAATATTCATTCGGGATTTTATGCCAGATTGCTAAACATATGCAAAGACCTTACAACAACCGAAATAAAAATTGCGGCTTTGCTCAGGTTAAACTTAAATACCAAAGAGATAGCGGCAATTACTTTCAAATCGGAAGGAAGTATAAAAACCACCCGTTACCGTCTCCGTAAAAAGTTGGGTCTTTCGAGCGACAATAAACTTGTGCCTTTTTTAATGCAAATATAAACCCGCCATACATTTTTCAGCTCTTTTTTTTCGAAATGCGGATAATGTTTCTTAAATGTTTTTGTGTTTAAAACAAAAAAACGAAACATTTCACATCCTCGTATTATACTGAGGCACAAAGTCGTAATAATTTTGTGACTTTTTGAAACCCCCTTTGAAACTTTTCGATTACCCCTGAATTTTGGATTGCCCGGTCTGTGCAAATACTTTTGACCCGTCGTATTTCATTGACTTTAAAAATGAATTTAAATGCATAAAAGGAAAAAAAGAAAAAAGAGAGAGGCGAAAAACACCTCATTACCTGAAAACGAATCGATTGAAGTATTGAAAGAGAAGATAAAACATCAAAAAGATGCTTTGAATAAAATAATTAAAAACCTTTGATATGATGAGAAAGAATATTCAAAATGCTCCCCTTATTATTAAACGGGGTGTAAAATACATGTTAAATATTTTGCTTGTTGTTTTGTTTGCAATGAGTAGCGGAACCGCGTTTACGCAACAAATTTCCTCCTCTCTGATTTGCTCGAGCGGCGATAATTTTACGCTTGCAAATCAATCTCTTGAGTTTACAATAGGTGATATTGTTACCGAAACATTTCAAAATAACGATGGCGGACTTTCGCAGGGATTTTTACAAGGAACAACTCAAGGAACAGGAATTAAAGGAAACATTATGTCGCATTTCAATATCGACATTTTCCCCAATCCGGCACATGACGGCATAACGGTTATATGCAACAAAAAAGCGCTGTCGATGGAAATCGTCGATTTGAGCGGACATGTTTTAATAAGGAAAAAAAATCCGGCGGAAACCGAAACCTTTAACACGGTAAAATTTCAAAAAGGGGTTTACCTCTTAAAAACTGTTTTTGAAAGAAATATTCCCGTTGTCAAACGAATTGTAAAATATTGACTTGTGCGGTGTCGCATTTGAGCCCGCAAAAGCGGAATGTCCATGTTTTGACGAACAACAACATTTTTTTAATAATCATAAAATTACAGACAGATGAAAAAATTAAAATTACTATTTGTATTTTCCATACTTGCTTTTACACTAACGGCGCAAGTACCTCAAAGTTTCAAGTATCAGGCCGTAGCCCGCAACAACGATGGTGCGGTTGTGGCAAATAGTCCCATAGGCTTGAAAATTTCTATTCTTCAAGGCAACACCTCCGGAAGTCCCGTTTATTGCGAAACGTTTACGGCGGTGTCCAATTCTTCGGGGGTGTTTAGCGTAAATATTGGTGAAGGAGATGTGGTATCGGGAGATTTCGGTACGATAGAGTGGGGCGAAGGTGCATGTTTTTTAAAAGTGGAAATGGATATTAGCGGAGGAAACTCGTACGTTGAAATGGGGACTTCCCAATTGTTATCGGTTCCCTATTCGCTCTATTCGGCTTCAATTTATGTATATTATTCCAACGACACTCTTTGGATAGGCGACAAATATGTTATCCTTTCGGGCGGTGGCGGTCCTCCCTCCGGAACGGTAACCGATTATGACGGAAATGTTTATCAAACTGTTGAAATAGGAAATCAAATTTGGATGAAAGAGAACCTAAGGTCGTTGCATTATGCCGACGGAACCCCTGTTGACAGCGTTTGGGTGTACGACGATAACGAAAACAATGCACAAATTTGGGGAAGATTGTACAGTTGGAATGCAGCCATGCACGGTGCCTCTTCGAGCAACGGAAACCCAAGCGGCGTACAGGGTATATGTCCCGACGGCTGGCACTTGCCTTCAAAAGCCGAATTCGAAGAACTTATCGGTGCGGCGGGAGGAGCTTTCTCGGGAGGTAGTGCGCTTAAATCGGATAACAATAACTACTGGCAAACACCGAACTCCAACAACAACCAAACGGGATTTTCGGCATACGGGGCAGGTTACCGTACCGACCCGCTATATTATTACACCAACCTGAAAGAGACTACCTCTTTTTGGAGTTCTACCGAGGATAATGGCAATGTAGCTCAAAAAATGAATCTGAAATGGAATCTTAACTCGGTAAATGTCAATTCTCTGGTGGGTACCAAAAACACAGGGTATTCGGTCAGGTGCGTTAAAGATTAAATGGTGCCGCACCTCAACAAATGAGTTAAACAAATCATAAAATAACTATTAACAATTAAATTCGAATTATCATGAAAATCTTTAAATCGTTTTTTCTTTTCACCTCCCTCTTTTCTGTTTTTTTAATCACGGGATGTAAAAAAGATGATAATGTTAATCCCCAAAACGACAATCCTCCGCAATTCACGGTAAAAACCATTCGGGTACCCGATGCCATGGCACAATCAAACGATCCGGGAGCCCAACAAACCGCCTCATACCTTAACATGATGAACGGTATTGCCGGATACAGCGACATGATGAGGGAACATTCAAAAAGTATTACCGTAAAAGGGCTGAAAGATAGCGGCCCGCGTATTTTTACCTGGGATGTTGATGAAGGAAACACCCACTGTACGTTTACCCTTACCGTAACCGAGACCGATATCCTGATAAAATGGAAAATGGTTATTGACGGTATCATGGACGGAGACAAATTCGATAATTTTCTTTTTTTGGAGGCTCAGGAATACAAAGACGGCACCAACAGCCGTATTACGGTTTACGATCCTGAAAACCCGGGAATTATTTTAATGAAAATGAGTTGGACTAAAGAAAATGATGTTTATCATTTTATTTTTGAAGTGCCCGAAAATCTTCAAATTGTCGTGGATATTAATATTGACAATTCGGGAACAATGGATGTAAACGAGTGGATTGACAATGAGTGGGCAGTGGTGTTCAATGCCGTTTGGGGTCCTGACGGACACGGACAATGGCACGACAACAACGGAAACGGCTCTTGGTAATTTTCCCCGTTTTGACCATATATTTTCAATAAAAAACGAGACGGCAGGGAAACTTAACTTCCTGCCGTCTTTTTCTATTGTTTTTTTTACTCGCTATTTTGCTTTTGACAACGGGTAACTTTTAAACGGGAAAACATTAAAACACCTCGTCCAAAATCTCCTCTTTTTCGGGTATATCTATATTGAGACTTTTTAGGTTCAGGTGTGAGTAGAGCATCGGGGCAAACGATTCGACGGGATAGTAGAGAAACGATTTTTCGGCCGCCTCTTTTTTAATTATTGTCCTGCCGCTGTCGAAATAATTGACAATAAAAATCAATATGCTTAAAAAGAGGGCACCTTTAAGTGCGCCGAAAATAGCTCCTCCCAATTTATTCAGAAAACCGAGCATTAATATGTTGACGAATTTTTCTAGTATTTTTCCCGCTGCAAGAACCAAAATAACCACTCCGATAAAAGTTGCAACAAAGGATATTATGCCGAGGTATTCTTTGTTGATGTTGAACGACGACGTTAGCATTCCCGCTGCAAAGTCGGAAAAATAGAGTGCGAAATAGAGCCCGAGGATTAGTGCGGCAAGAGTTGTTACCTCAATGATTAAACCTTTTGAGTAACCTTTCCAGGCAGACAATAATATGGGTGTTGCCAGAATAATGTCGATGATATTTAGACTCATAATTTATGTTTTTGAGTTATCAAAAGTAAACAAAACTCGTATGAAAACAAAAAAACCGCAGCAAAATACATGCTACGGTTTTTGTTTAAAATATTGTTCCGTTTAATTTGCTCCGGCGCTTTCCGTTACGGGTTTGTTTTCGGATACAGCATTCTTTTTTAATACGGGTTTGTCTTTTACTATGGTAAGTTCGTCAATAAGATTATGTGCACCTGCATATTTGTCGATAATAAAAAGTACATATCTTATATCGACATTAATTGTGCGCTGTAGTTTATTGTCGAATTTAATATCGCCGCTCATGGCTTCCCAGTTTCCGTCGAAGGCAAGTCCTATGAGTTGACCTCTGTCATTCATTATGGGGCTGCCTGAATTACCTCCGGTAATGTCGTTTGTCGAAAGGAAATCGGTTATCAAATGTCCGTTTTCGCCGTATTGCCCGAAATCTTTGTTTTTAAACAACTTTTTCAGTTTGGCGGGGACAATAAATTCGGGGTTTTGCGGGTCTTCTTTTTCCATAACTCCGTAAAGGTGGGTAACGTAGTCGTAATGGACTGCATCGGCGGGAAAATAATCTTCAATTGTTCCGTAAGTGACACGCAGGGTAAAGTTGGCATCAGGATAGTAATTTTTGTCGGGGTTCATTTCGCGCAGAGCGGCAATAAACAGGCGGTGTCCTCTTTTAAGTTTGTCATTATAAGGTTCGCTCTGTTTTTTCAGCTCTTTATATTTGTCGTAAAAAGCTTGCCAAGCTACCCATGCCGGGTCTTTTTCCAGTTTTTTCAGTTTGGGTTTGTTGAGAAATGCATTGACTTTTTCGGGCGAACTGAAAATTGATTTTTCGAAAAACCATGCGGCGAATTTGTTAAAATCGCCTTTGTATTTTTTGTCAACGTTGAGCAGGTAGAGCGGTTGTTGGTCGGCGGGAACATCCTTGGAGTACATTTGCATAAGTGCCGCAAACATGTTACGGTCTATATCCACATTGTAATCTTTGAAATGGGTTTTTGCCGATTGGCGCAATTTTGACAATACTTTTTCAATTTCATCCTGTGAAGAATTTTTATTCTGCAGTACATTTTCCAGCCGTTTGAAACTTGCGGCGAATTTCAGTATTTCGGGACCGCGGTATATGCCTTCGAAGAAGTAATATTTAGCGGTTTCAAATCCTTTGAGTCCTTCGTAAGCCTCTTGCAAGTCGGGAAAAATTTCGCCGTACCTCTTTTTTCTTTCCGGATTTTTGTTAATCCAGTTTGCCAGTTCGGCTTCGAGTTGCAGTTTTTCATCTTTCACTTTAAGGCGTTTTAAGGCTTTTGTTTGACCGATAAAATATTTCCAGTAGTTTGAGGTATGGGCATATTTTGTGGCATATTGCAAACGTACGGCGGGGTCTTTATCCATACCCTCTTTCATGATTTTGAGTTTTTTGTCGCGTATTTTTACAATGAGAGGGTTTGTAAGGTTGATTGCCATATCCACTCCGTACGAAGAGAGGTAACGTTGAGTGCTTCCCGGATTACCCATTATCATGGCAAAATCTCCTTTATGTTTCGGCGAGATGTTAACGGGCAGGTAGTGTTTGGGTTTCAGGGGAATGTTGTTTTTGGAATATTCGGCAGGTGAGCCGTCGGGAGCCGTATATACCCTGAATATTGAGAAATCGCCGGTATGGCGGGGCCACATCCAGTTGTCGGTATCGCCGCCGAATTTACCTATTGCCGAAGGGGGAGCCCCCACAAGGCGGATATCTTTATATACTTTATAAACGTAAAGGTAGTAGTTGTTTCCTCCGAAAAGGGGTTTAACAACAGCTGAAAATTTACCGTTTTGTGAAGCCTCTTTAGCAATCTCGGCACTGTTTTTACCGATAATTTCATTGCGTTGTTCTTCGGTCATGTTGTCGGTTACGCCTTCGAGGGTTTTGCCGGTAACATCTTCCATCTTTTCAAGGAATTTTACGGTAAGTCCTTCCACGGGTATCTCTTCCTCTTTGGAATATGCCCAGAAACCGTCTTTCAAATAGTCGTGTTCGACGGTACTTACTTTTTGTATGGCACCGAAACCGCAGTGGTGGTTGGTAAACAGCAGACCTTCGGGCGACACTATTTCGCCGGTACAACCACCGCCGAAAATTACCACAGCATCTTTTATGCTGCTGTGGTTTATGCTGTATATATCTTCCGCCGAAAGCTTACAGCCAAGTTTGTGCATTTCAGCTATGTTTTTTTTCAATAGCAGGGGAACCCACATTCCCTCGTCGGCTTTAAGATAGCCGTTACCGATAAATATTACCGATAAAATTAAAATTACGATTTTTTTCATTTTTATGTAATTAATTGATTATTAAATATATTTTTCTCCTTTTCCCATTTTTACATCGTTGACGAATTGGCGTATCTGTTGTTCGTCTTCTTTCCGGCAAATTAGCAAAGCATCGTCTTGCAATACCACGATGTAGTCGTTCAATCCTTGAATTACGGCAAGTTTTCCTTTGGATACGTTAATAATGCAATTTTTGTTGCCGTAACTTAATACGTGTCCCACAATGGCGTTTGCATTTTCATCTTTTTGGCGTATTTCGTATAGCGAACCCCAGGTGCCCAAATCAGACCATCCGAAGTCAACACTCAACACATAAACATTTTCGGCTTTTTCCATAATGCCGTAGTCTATGGAAATGTTTTGACAGAGGTCGTAAGTTTCGGCAATAAATTTCTCTTCATCGCCGGTATTGTATTTTCCTATACCTTTTTTAAAGAGATTATCGACATCGGCCAGGTGTTTTTCAAAAGCATTCATAATGCTTTTGAGCGACCATACAAATATTCCGGAGTTCCATAAAAAGTCACCGCTTTCGAGAAACGACTTGGCCAATTCCAAATTGGGTTTTTCGGTAAATGTTTTCACTTTGTAAAGGTGTTTCGAAAGGGGTGAAACCTCTTTGTTTTCGTATTGGATGTATCCGTAACCTGTATCGGGGCGGCTGGGACGTATTCCGAGGGTTAGCAGCCAATCGTTGCCGGCAGCGGCTTTGAGGGCTGTTTTTATGTCGTTGATAAATTCATCTTCTTTTAAAATAATATGGTCGGAAGGTGCCACAACGACTACGGCATCGGGGTTTTCTTCCCTTATTTTGTAATTGGCATAAGCAATGCAGGGTGCGGTATTTCGCATTGAAGGTTCGCAAAGCACCTGTTTTTCGTCTATTCCGGGCAGTTGTTCCAAAACAAGGTTCTTATATATTTTATTGGTAACGATGAAAATGTTTCGGGCGGGCAAAAGTTTTGTAAACCTTTCGAAAGTAAGCTGGATAAGGGTTTTCCCCGTACCCAACACGTCCATAAATTGTTTGGGATGCGATGTGCGGCTCATGGGCCAAAAGCGTGAACCTACACCTCCCGCCATAATTATACAATAATGATTATTTGAATTGTCCATGATGTTAATATGTTTTTTCGGCAAAATTAATTAATATGCCGTATGTAAAAATTTTTATTTAATTATTGCAATGAGTTCTTACGAACCCATAATAGATTCTATTTCGTCAATTTCCACAGGAAAATCTTTCATAAGATCTTCGGGTTCGGAAGCGGTGATTAAAATGTCGTTTTCTATTCTAATGCCGGTATTTTCTTCGGGGATATAGATGCCGGGTTCGCAAGTGAGTACCATTCCGGGTTTGAAAGGTTCGGTTTTGGAGCCCACGTCGTGAACGTCAAGACCGAGAAAATGTGCCGTACCGTGCATAAAGTACTTTTTGAAAAGGGGATTATCTTTGGGTTGTTCGTCAATCTCTTTTTGGGTAAAAAAGCCCAATTTCACCATCTCTTTTTCCATTAATTCATTGGCTTTGTTGTTAATGTCGTTAATGGTGTTTCCCGGCACATACAATTTTTTAACCTCTTTAAGAGTGTTTAACACGGCGTTGTAAAGTTCTTTTTGTCTTGCGGTAAATTTACCGTTGACGGGAATGGTTCTGCTCATGTCGGCGGTATAGTTGGCATATTCGGCACCAAAATCCATTAAAAGCAAATCGCCGTTTTTGCATTTTTTGTCGTTTACGATATAGTGCAGGAAACATGCGTTTTTTCCCGAAGCGATAATCGGGGGATAACCGTGTCCGGCAGCGCCCTGCCGCAAAAATTCACCTGTAACTTCCGCCTCCACTTCATATTCCGTGACACCGGGTTTTGTAAATTTCAAAACTTTTCTGAAAGCTTTGTTTGTAATGTCGCAAGCTTTTCTGAGGATTTCTATCTCTTGTTTCGATTTTATCAGCCGTTGCTGTGTAACGGCAGGTGCCGCCCTGTGGTAAGTGTGTAAAGGGAATTTGTCGCGTATCTCTTTTCCGAGCCGTTCTTCCCTGCTCTCCGTTTCGGGGAGAAATTTAACGTATTCGTTACTGTTGAGGTAAATGTCGGAAGTATACGAAAGAGCCTCTTTAAGAAGGATATCGAACTCATCAAGCCAATAGACGTTTTTTATTCCCGAAATTTCACCGGCTTCCTCTTTGGTAAGTTTGTGTCCTTCCCAAATTTCGAGGTTTTTTTCAGGTTTTAACAAAAACAGAGCCTCTTCCAATGCCTTGTTGGGACACCCGGGAGCAATAAGCAGAATACTTTTTTCCTGTTCGATGCCCGTAAGGTAAAAAAAGGTGGAATTTTGCCTGAAAGGGAAATATTGATCGCCGTTCCGTTGTTGCCGGTCGTTCGAAAAAAATATCGATACAGAGTTTTTATTTATGAGGTTTGCATAGTTTTTTCTGTTGCCCGAAAAAAAAGAATTATCAATCTTTTTATATTTCATAAATTAAAATTTAAATTTGTTATAAATTGACAATATGGAATTAAGATTTCTAAATACTTTAATACCTTTGTACGCCTCAAAATTAAACAAATTGGTGTAATAAGCATATTAAAATTAAATCTTATGAGTAAAAAACCTTATTATTCTTCCATTACGAAGAAAATTATCATGTCGTTAATGGGGTTGTTTTTAATAACGTTTTTATTGGTTCATCTCGGGCTGAATTCGTTATTGCTTGTTGATGACGATTTATTCAACGAAGGAGCTCATTTTATGGGCACAAACCCCTTTATTCAAGTATTTCAGTGGGTATTGTTTGCAGGATTTGCCATCCATATTTTTTACGGGATAGTACTGCAAATACAGAACTGGATGTCGCGCCCCGAGGGCTATAAAAAACGGGCCTTTATGGAGCAGTCGCCGTTTTCGAAGTATATGATTTACACGGGAATTTTGATTTTCATTTTTTTAGCCGTTCATTTGGCAAACTTTTTCTTTGTAAAGATGGGTTGGGCAGGTAACGGCATTCCCGAAACCGCAAACGGCACCGAGGATATGGCCGGTTTGGTAAAAAGCCTTTTTCAAAACGGCGGATACGTAACGTTTTACGTGGTGCTGTTTGTGCTAATGGGTTTCCATTTGGACCATGCTTTCCAATCGGCATTCCAAACTTTAGGTCTTAACCATAAAACCTACTGGGGATTTATTAAAGGATTGAGTCGCGTTTATGCGATAGTGGTATCCCTCGGCTTTATTATCATTCCTTTATTTATTTACTTTAAAATAGTATAAGCCTTATGATAAAATTAGATTCAAAAATTCCGGAAGGCCCTCTGGCTGAAAAATGGACACGATATAAAGAACATCAAAATTTGGTAAATCCCGCCAATAAGCGGAAAATAGATATAATTGTCGTGGGGACAGGTCTTGCCGGCGGTGCTGCTGCCGCCAGCCTTGGCGAAATGGGTTTCAATGTTAAGGTGTTTTGTATTCAAGACAGCCCGCGCCGTGCACACAGTATAGCGGCTCAAGGGGGTATCAATGCCGCAAAAAATTATCCTAACGACGGCGATACCGTTTACCGTCTGTTTTACGATACCATAAAAGGCGGCGATTACCGTGCCCGCGAAGCCAACGTTTACCGGTTGGCGGAAGTGAGCAACAATATTATAGACCAGTGTGTGGCTCAAGGTGTTCCTTTTGCCCGCGAATACAGCGGATATTTGGCAAACCGTTCCTTTGGCGGCGCTCTCGTTTCCCGTACTTTTTATGCCCGCGGACAAACCGGACAACAATTGCTTTTGGGTGCATACGGCGCTTTGAGCAAAGAGATTAAAAGAGGAAAAGTAAAATTATATACCCGCCGCGAAATGGTCGATTTGGTAATTACCAAAGATGGCAGGGCACGCGGTATTATTGTGCGTAACCTCTTTACGGGTGAATTGGAACGCTATAGCGCTCATGCCGTATTGTTGGCAACGGGAGGTTACGGAAACGTCTTTTTCCTTTCTACAAATGCAATGACCTCCAACGGTAGTGCCGCATGGCGGGCGTACAAACGGGGTGCCGCTTTTGCCAATCCCTGTTTTGTTCAAATTCACCCCACCTGTATCCCCGTTCACGGCGATTACCAGTCGAAACTTACACTTATGAGTGAAAGTTTGCGTAACGACGGACGTATCTGGGTTCCTAAGAAAAAGGAGGATGCAGAGAAAATACGAAAAGGTGAAATACGTCCGCGTGATATCGCCGAAGAGGACAGGGATTATTATCTCGAAAGAAGATACCCCGCTTTCGGTAACCTTGTACCGCGTGACGTGGCTTCGCGTGCAGCCAAGGAGCGTTGCGACGCGGGTTACGGTGTGGGTCCTACCGGTCTTGCCGTTTTTCTCGATTTCAAAGATGCCATAAACCGTTTGGGACGCGATGTTATTGAAGCCCGTTACGGAAACCTGTTCGATATGTATGAGCGCATAACCGATGACAATCCGTATGAAACTCCCATGATGATTTACCCCGCCATACACTATTCCATGGGCGGCCTTTGGGTAGATTACGAATTGCAAAGCAATATACCCGGACTTTTTGTGGGAGGCGAAGCCAATTTCTCCGACCACGGTGCCAACCGTTTGGGAGCTTCGGCTTTGATGCAGGGATTATCCGACGGATATTTCGTATTGCCTTATACAATGCAAAATTATCTTGCCGACCAAATTACCGTCGGCCCGATACCCACCGATACCGAGGAGTTTGAAAAGGCCGAAAAAGAGGTGAAAGAGAGAATTGATAAACTGATGAGCATTAACGGAAGCGAAACCGTTGACTCGATACACAAACGTCTCGGACATATTATGTGGGATTATGTTGGAATGGCAAGAAACAGAGAGGGACTCGAAAAAGCCATTAAGGAAATTCAAGCCTTGCGCAAGGAGTTTTGGACAAATGTAAGGGTGCCCGGTAAACCCGACGGTATTAATATTGAACTCGAAAAGGCTTTGCGTCTTGCCGATTTCCTTGAACTGGGAGAACTTATGGCACGCGACGCATTGCACCGTGAGGAGTCGGCAGGAGGACACTTCCGCGAGGAATACCAAACCGAAGAGGGTGAAGCCCTGCGTAACGACAAAGAGTTTATGTATGTTGCGGCTTGGGAATATGCAGGCGACGACAAAGAGCCTGTCCTTAACAAAGAGCCTCTTGTTTATGAAAATATCGAGGTTAAACAACGTAACTATAAAACCGCATAATACGGCTAATATAAATTTTTAAACCAAAAAAAACAGAACAATGGATCTTAAATTAAAAATATGGCGTCAAGCCTCCCCCGACGACAAGGGCAAATTTGTAGATTACGAAGTTCATAACATATCACCCGATGCATCGTTTTTGGAAATGATGGATATCCTTAACGACGAGCTTGTGGAAAAGGGCGAAGAACCGGTAGCTTTCGACCACGACTGCCGCGAAGGAATTTGCGGAATGTGCAGCATGTTTATAAACGGCCATCCGCACGGTCCCGAGGCAGCCACTACCACCTGCCAATTGCATATGCGGAAATTCAACGACGGTGATACAATAGTTATTGAACCCTGGCGCGCCAAGCCTTTCCCGGTAATTAAAGACCTTATCGTTGACCGCTCGGCTTTCGATTTGATAATTCAAGAAGCGGGTTACATTTCGGCAACCACCGGCGGCGTACCCGATGCAAATGCAATTCCCATTAAAAAGGAAAAAGCCGACCTGGCAATGGATGCCGCTGCCTGTATAGGTTGCGGGGCTTGTGTTGCTGCTTGTAAAAATGCATCGGCAATGCTTTTTGTTTCGGCTAAGGTTTCGCAATTTGCACTGTTGCCACAAGGACGTGTGGAAGCCAAAGACCGCGTAAAGGCTATGGTAGCTAAAATGGACGAACTGGGCTTCGGAAATTGTACAAATACTTATGCTTGCGAAGCGGAATGCCCCAAAGAGATTTCAATTACCAATATTGCCCGCATGAACAGGGAGTTTATTGGTGCGAAATTGGGTTAAGATACTTGCGTAACAGGATGTAGCTTAAAAGAGACTGTCCGGGAAAAGGACAGTCTCTTTTTTTTGTCTTTAAGGCTTTCGGGTTGGACCCCGGTTAATGGATTGTAAAAAGAATCGATTACAGGTTAAAATGGTGGATGTAAAATTTTATTTATTTTCCACTTCTTTTAGGCTACAATGAGACAATGAAACGAATAAAACACTATTAACGGGCGCTCTTGTCCGCACTGCAAAACAGTTTGAAGTAAATACAAAAGAAGTGTGCCGATGACCTGTCCGCAGTGGAGTACGGGGTTTGCGGCAGGGATGGGAGCGGCAGCCCGCAGGCGGGGGCGTTAGTGAGGCAGGCGGAGGCAGGGCTGACGTGAGGAAGCCCCTGAAAACGCCGTTGCCGAACAGCGCCGCCGCCGAGGACTATTAGCGGACAGCCCGTTTGCCGCCCAAAAAATATTACCCGGTTTTAGATTTGAATGATATAGACGGGATTTGATATTCCGTAAGCATAAAAAAACCGCCCTGTTTATTTACAAGACGGTTTTTTGCGAAAAGCGGATTACCTATTTGTTTATAAGTATTTTGCGTGTGTACCTGTTT
>CAZJUQ010000031.1:0-116256 GCA_964549335.1 uncultured Lentimicrobiaceae bacterium
CTCGTTGTTGTACGATTTGAAAAAAGTACCGTTTTGGTAAACGTCGATACGGAAAATGGCAGGCATGTCAATTTGCACGCCATTGCTTTGGTTGGCATACAACGAGCCGTTGTAGTCGGCGGGATGTTTTACGCAAAGGTCGCCGAAAAAGAGCTGCTCGCGAACAGTGTTTTCCTGTGCATTGAACCAAACAAAACCGAAACCTTGATAGTTGGTGGCTTCAAACTCGAGAACATCTATCGATACTTCGGCTTTTTTGAAAGCTTCCACGGTAATGTTAAACGGAGTTGTTGTGGATACGAAATCGGCATAAGTAGAACCTGTCATCGGTGTTGCTTTTACGATAACATCGTCCGACATATCTCCGGGGGTGCCGTTATCGTTCATCAACAGAAATTCGTCAACGGTATAAACCCCTACCGGAAGTTTAATGGCTTGGGTATAAGTATTACCGTTCAAATAAAAAACATTAGGATAGTACACGGTACCGCTAATGGTAACTTTTGCATAATTAGCGGTTAAGGAGTTAGACGATTTTAAACCGCCTGTTGACATTGTTTTGGCGGTAAACACAACCTCTTGTAAATTATCGGGAGTATTTACCTCTTTTTTACAACTGAATAATAAAACAGTGCTTAATAAAACTGAAAATAAAATTAACTTTTTCATGGTATTAAAGTTTTTATTGTTATAAATTTCTATATCGTTTATTGATGTGTATAAATTAATGAATTGTTACGGTATCCCGGATTGTCTTCGTACCAATCCTGGTATTGTTGACCGCCGCTTTCGGCCCATTGGGCAAAGTGATAATAAACCTGGGTTATATCGGTTTTTTCTATGGGATAATCGAACGAAACGGGAATATTTATTGCCCAAGGCAAATTTGTTGAAGTTACGTAAAATTTGCCGTTGCCGGGATCACTTGCATCTTCAAAAGTGCCGAGCATCGACTGGTCGGCAAGATCCGAAGGTGTATAACCGGGCAAGTGAACTTCCACGTTTCTGTTTTGATTTACAATAATGAACGGATTGAAATTTCCTATATCCAACTGACTGAACGTTATTGGATTTGACAAATCGAAATTCATTTCAACTGTTAATGTTTTCGGCGTTACGTATGGTGCCCACGGTGTTGTGTTAACGCCAATGCCCATTCCGGGATGTGTCATTTGGTCGAAACTGTCGTCGTAAACTATTACGGTGGCTTTCGATTGTCCGGCTTCCAGTCCGTTAGCCGCTATGGTATGAATGCTGTTTGATTTTAATTCGTACCCCGTAACGCTTGTTATTTGGCCGGGGTCAACGTTGGGCAACGTATAACCGAAGCCGTTGTAAAATCCCGCACCAAAGGCGTAAATGGTAAAGGTGGCTGTAATATGTTGTATCTGTTCGCTGCTGTTTTTCAATATTTGAAAATCGTAACTTATTACCAGGTCGTTAAAATCGTAATCGCCTTTTGACGGCCACAAATCTTCGTAGGCAAGGGTACCGCTGTAGTTGACGGTTGTGCTTCCTCCGGGCAATACGGTTACGGTATGTGTGGTTATATCGGTTAATCCTCCCGTATCGCGCACTTCCATTATTACGGTGTATGACCCTTGTGCCGCATAGGTATGATTTGCCGTTTTTGTTGTGCTCCAAGGGGTGTCCCATATGCCGTCGCCGTCGAAATCCCAGCGCACTTCAAGAACATTTGACGGGTCTTCGTTGTCGGTTACACCCGAAGCATCGAAAGCGAAATTGGTGGATACGCTTCCCGTTGAAGGGCTTACGGTAAATGTTGCATTCGGAGGTGTATTTCCTCCTCCCGGAGGATTAACAATAACCTGATTTGTTGTAACGTCGGTTAATCCTCCCGTGTCGCGCACTTCGAGTTTTACGTTGTATGTTCCTATGGAAGCATATTGGTGGTTTATGGTTTTGGTTGTACTCCAGGGGGTGTCCCATGTGCCGTCGCCGTCGAAATCCCAACGTACTTCAAGAAGAGGTGTTGCATCTTCGTTGTCGGTTACACCCGAAGCATCGAAGCTGAAGTTTGTGGAGGTTGTACCTGTGGAAGGGGATACCGTAAATACGGCATTCGGAGGAGTATTGCCGACGCCTGGATTTACCGTTACCGTGCCCGTGGTTATATCGGTCAGTCCTCCGGTATCGCGTACCTGAAGTTTCGGTGAGTATGTCCCGCTGTTTCCGTACTGGTGGTTTGCCGTTTTTGTTGTGCTCCAGGGGGTATCCCATATGCCGTCGCCGTCGAAATCCCAACGTACTTCGAGAAGGGGTGTTGCATCTTCGTTGTCGGTTACACCCGAAGCGTCGAAACTGAAGTTTGTGGAAGTTGTACCTGTGGAAGGAGATACGGTAAATACGGCATTCGGAGGAGTATTTCCCGGAACCGGACATAGAGGACCACCGTTTGTACTTGTTCCTGAAACTATTAGAAAGTCGCCAAATTGCATTCCTTCCAAAATTGTTTGCGAACAGCTTGTGTGTATTGTGGTGTTTAAAACATTGTTAACATAGATTTTTATCTGTGAACCCATACGGTGTCCGGGGTTATCGGCGCCATCGAAATCGAAAGTGCCGTTTTGAGCGACATTGTTATTGAAAATTACAAAATTATGGTCGCTACCTTTCTTTTGGGTAACTTTGATGATAGGGTTGGCTTCGGTTCCTAAATATTGCAGGTTCAAATGATTAACCTGTCCGCTACAGGGGCCGCAAACATCTCTCGACTCTTTGAAATTTTGATTGAAAGAATAGACCAAAGATGTTAAATCGACACCTACGCTCACAGGCGAAAAATGAGTGCCGTCGCCATAGGTAAGTTTAACCATGTTAACAGCAGTGGGAATTGTAATGCGGGTTCTCAAGGTTCTTGTATTATCGTCGGGATAACCGCGGAAATAGACCTTATTGCCGTTTAATGACGAAATGGTTGTCATTTCCATTGCGCCGTTTTCGGGCAGCTCGATAGTAACGTTGATTGTTTTTACGGTTTTCCAATCAAAATCCTGCGGAACCCGTAAATCGTTCATGCTGTTAATGGTTCTGTTATCTGTTCCCTCTCTTTTCTCATCGAAATCTTTTTGACATGAAAAGAGAAATATCAATGGAAACGCGATGATAAGAATTTTTAGTAATGTTTTCATGACCTTGCATTTTGCCGAAGTCTCGTCTAAATGTGTGCCGTTTCACATTATACTATATATGCAAGGTGTAAATATTTAGAAATGCGATAATTATAAATCGGCTGCAATAATATCGCACAATTGTTATGGCTTTAAAATAATTCCCCGCGTGGAAAAAAGATTCCCAAAACGGGAAAACATGGAAGGAAAAGATATTTGAAATAAAAAAGCCTAACCGTTAAAAGGTTAGGCTTTTTAAGTTATGTAGTCCGTACGGGATTTGAACCCGTGTTACCAGGATGAAAACCTGGCGTCCTGACCTGGCTAGACGAACGGACCTTTTTTTGAAATTTGGAGCCGCAAAAGTAGGTAAATTTTTTTATCCTCCAACTTTTTTTTGAAAAAAAACAATTTATTCGAAAGTAAAGGAGAGCATAAACACTTTAGAGCGCAGAAAATCAATGCTTCCGGAATAGATATTATCCTCTTTTAAAAGAATATTATTCAATCCGTAGCCCATTTTAAGTTCGGTGCCGAATTTAAAATAGTTGGTATAAAAGTCGAAACCCACACCTACCTCAGCATAAATATCGTGTCGTTTCAGTTTTATGCTTACATCGGTTTCGTTATCACTTGCTTTTTTTCTCGATGCTAAATCGATGGAATATTGAATGCCTCCCAGCACATAAGCATTCATGTTGTTCAGCCTTTTAGAACGGTATTTAAAAATAAAAGGGAATTCGACATATGTTGAGGTGACGCTTTTTTGAGTATTTACCAGAAAAGAGGTGTCGTTTTTATAAGCCAATATTTTATAATTCAGCAAACGTTCTCCAAACGATAAAGAGGGGATAAACCTGAAATCGACATATTTGCCGGTAAGGAGATTTCCCAGTATTCCTATTGAAAATCCCGGTGTCGGGGTGGAAGTTACACCGTAAACAAACAGCGAGTCGGCATAAATGTCGGGTGATTGTTCGGTGGTAAATTTTATGTTTTGCAGATTGTCGGCCGGTTTTATGGAAAAGAGCATTTGATTTGCAGCAAGGATAAAACCGAAATGGTAAGGTTGCTGGTTGTATGTGGGCAAGTTCAGCACCTTACTTCTTTGGGCTTTAGTGTTTACTGCCGCCAAGACCGAAAGAGTTATTAATATTGATAATAATATGTTCTTTTTCAATTTTTTCACAATTTCATATTTAACGTACATGATGAGCAAATAGTATAAATTTTATCGGAACGGCAAAAATAAAACTTTAATTTAAACTATTTGGTTGCCGTATATATTGTTGCAATACCGAAGGTTAACCGTTGTTGGGAAGGGTTTTTAAAGCCGGCATTAATAAGTTGGTTAATAAAATTTTCACCTTCGGGAAATTTGGAAACCGAATCGGGGAGGTAGCTGTAGGCTTCGTCGTTTTTCGAAAAAAACCTTCCCAATTGGGGGAGTATGTGTTTAAAATAGAAGTTATAGACATTTTTAACCGGAAAATTACGGGGTTTCGAAAATTCAAGAATTACCGTTTTACCGCCAATTTTCATCACCCTGTTCATCTCTTTTAAACCTTTTTGCAGATTTTCGTAATTGCGTACACCGAAAGCAACGGTAACGGCATCGAAATAGTTATCGGGAAAATTTATCTTTTCGGAGTCGCCCACTTGAAGTTTTATTATTTTATCAAGGTTTTTTCTTTTTATTTTTTCTTTGCCTACCTCAAGCATGTCGGCGGCAATATCGATACCTATAATTGATTTGGGTTTAAGTTTTGCCAGTTCCACGGCTAAATCGCCGGTACCTGTTGCCACATCGAGAATTGTTTCCGGTTTTTCGGGCAATAAAATTTTTCTAACCTTTTTTCTCCACAGTTTATCTATTCCCGCCGAGAGGAAATGGTTTAAAAAATCATACTTGGGTGCAATATCGTTAAACATTGAACGCACCTTTTCTTTTTTACCCTTTTGGTCATTCATATTAAAATAATTAAGAAAAAAGACGTAATGCTTCTTCAAGAAATGTTTGTTTGTTAACAGGTACCACACCTGCTTTTTCGCATACGAGTCCTCCTGCAAGGTTCGAAAGTTCCACCGTTGTTTTCATATCCGTATTTCCGGCCAAACATAGCGAAGCCACACTTATAACCGTATCGCCGGCACCCGAGACGTCGGCAATTTGTCTTAAATGTGCCTTGGTGTGATATCTATTGCCGGTACCCTTTTCGTTCCACACCGCCAACATTCCTTTTTCCGAAAGGGTATTCAAAACGATTTTGACATTTAGTATCTTTTGAAGTTCTTTTGCCGCCAGGTAAATATCATCGGTAGAATTTATCCCCGATTTGTTTAGTCCTTCTGAAATCTCTTTCAAATTCGGTTTTATTAGCGTAACATTTTTGTAAGATAAAAAATTCCGTTTTTTGGGGTCAACAGCCACGGGAATGTTATGTTTTTTAGCAATACTGACGGTAAAATCGATGAGCCGGGGGGTGATAACTCCTTTGTCGTAATCCTGAAAAATAATGACATCGGTTTTTCCGCTTTCGCAAAACCGTTTAATTTTTTCGGAAATGAGTTTCAACTCTTGTTCATTTAATGGGTTTGTGGATTCCTCGTCAACACGTAAAAGCTGTGTGTTGTTTGCAATAATTCTGAATTTAACGGTAGTTTTCCTGTTATTGCTTTTAATGATACCCTCTTGCGAAAGTCCCGCTTTGTCAAGTGTTTCAAGCAGTTCGCCGGCTTTTGGGTCGTTTCCGGTTATGGAACATAAAATGGCTTCGGCGCCCAAGGCTTTTATATTAAGGCCGACATTAGCGGCACCGCCGAGTCTGTTTTCACGCCTTTCCACATCAACAACGGGCACCGGTGCTTCGGGCGAAATTCTTTCGACATTACCCCAAATATACGAGTCGAGCATAATGTCGCCGATTATTAACACCCTGCGCTTGTCGAAACCTTTGAAAATACTCTTTATGTTATTTGAGTCGGACATTTATTAAAAAATTGGTTTGCAAATGTATAAATTTTTGAGCCATTGAGAGAAGTTCTTTTTTTATCTGACGGTGAAACCGTGGACACCTTTTTTTACCGGTAAGAATAAAGTGCCGGTTAATATGTGACGTTAAGAGTTATTTTATAATGGTTACTACAACCCGGCGTTTGGGGCGCGGGCCGTCAAATTCGCAAAAAAATATGTTTTGCCATGTTGATAGTGCAAGTTTGCCGTTTGTCAAAGGTATGGTTTCCGAAGGGCCGATAAGTCCGGCTTTTAAGTGTGCATCACCGTTTCCGTCTTGGAGGTCGTGCAACCAAACCCCTTTGGGAATATGTTTGCGCAACAGGTTTAACATGTCCGATTGTACCGAACTGTCCCAGTTCTCTTGTATCATAATGGCGGCGGTTGCTCCTTGTGCATAAACATTTACAAGTCCGTTCAAAATGCCCGAATTGTTTACTATATCGACCACATCTTGTGTAATATCGACCAAAGCCTCTCTTTTGCCGGTGGAAAATGTTAATACCGTATGCATGGTTTAATGTTTTGTTTTTTTTTATTTTAGCGCTAAGATAACTTAAAAAATTAATGCATTATGGAAAAGAAAAAATTTGCAGTGGTTTTGTCGGGTTGCGGTGTTTACGACGGGGCCGAAATTCATGAAGCCACAATGACCATGTTGGCGATAAAAGAGGCCGGGGCGGATTATCAATGTTTTGCTCCCGACATTGAACAATATCATGTTATCAATCACCTGAATGGCGAAGTGATGAACGAAAGCCGCAATGTACTTGTTGAATCGGCAAGAATTGCACGTGGCGATATAAAACCGTTGAGCGAATTTAAGGCTGCCGATTACGACGCTTTGATATTTCCGGGAGGATTTGGTGCCGCCAAAAACCTCTCTACCGTTGCTTTCGACGGTGCCGACGCAAAAGTAAATCCCGAAGTGGAAAACGTCATTAAACAAATGCTCGCCGTACATAAACCCATAGGTGCTTTATGTATTTCGCCCGCAGTGGTGGCTCGTGTTATTCAAGGGGTGGAGGTGACAATAGGAAACGACCCCGGTACTGCCCAAGCAATAGAGAAGATGGGAAGCAAACATATTGTCTCGACACACGGGCAGGTTGTTCACGACCATAAATACAACGTGTTTACTACCCCGTGTTATATGCTTGATGCCACTATTCTCGATATTAAAGAGGATGCTACGGTGGTGGTTAACGAAATGATGAAAGAGTTGGAATAACGGTACGCAACAAAATGTTGCCGCTTTTTGGCAAAACCGCGGCAAAGGGTGAAAAATGTTTTGGTAAATTCATCGGAAAACCGTCGAAAACATTTCATGCCCTGCAAAATTCAAACTAAAAAACCTTTGGAAAAACAGGGGCTTTTTTGATAAAATGATTTATATTTATGGGCGGAAACGGATGAGAGAAGCCCGCACGGTTTTTTTATAGAGGAGGGAATAAATTTTTTTAAAGATTGTGTGAGAGGATAACCGTTAGGGGGAGACGTGAATTTTGAACTTGTTTTGCAGCTAATAATTACAAAATTATAAACTGATGATTTTCCCCGCTTTAACTGTGAGAGGGGGCTTGTTGGTAAAGCCCTTGTATCTGCCTTTCGTTTTTCTTTTAATGTTTTCAATAAAAGGTTTTGCTGCGGGGGGCGGCTTGCCGGTGGGTGCCGTTGCCGCAGGAATGGGTAGGTGTTCGGTAGCCCTTAACGGTGTATGGAGCATTCAAAACAATCAGGCGGGATTGGCCTCAATCTCAAACATTACTTTGGGTTTGAACTATGGAAACAGGTTTTTAATTAAAGAGACGGGAATAAACGACTTTGCCGTTGTTGTGCCTACAAAATACGGAGTTGCGGGGCTGAGTTTAAATTATTTCGGATTTAATTTGTATAACGAAATAAAAGCAGGACTTTCCTACGGGCGTTCGTTCGGCAAAGTTTTACGCATAGGATTGCAACTCGACTATTTGCAAATCGCTCTCGGCGAAAACTACGGCAAAAAACCTGGGGTAACTTTTGAACTTGGAGTGCAGTCGGATATTACGGGAAATTTAACTTTGGGCTTTTGGACTTACAATCCCGTTATGATTCGACTTGCCGGATATGCCGATGAGCGTATTCCTGCAATTTTCAGATTGGGATTTGCTTACCGTTTTTCAGATTGGTTGATTACTACGGTTGAAGCCGAAAAGAGAACCGATTATATGCCTGTAACAATAAGGGGCGGCATGGAATATTCATTAAAACGGAAATTTTTGTTGAGGGCGGGTTTCGGCACGGGCGAGGAGATTTTCTCCATGGGTTTCGGCTTGAAGTTAAAACGGTTGACACTTGACATTGCAGCGGTAATGCACAACTCTTTGGGGTTTTCGCCCGAAATGGGATTGACCGTGTTATTTTGACAATTTTCGTTTCGAGATATAGTACCCGCAAATGAAAACAACAGTTTTTTATACCGTTTTTAACCTTTTTGTTTCTACAATTTTGCTTGCCGGATTTTCAAGGGCTCAGAACCCCGACACTTTAAAAAACGCAAACATTGAAAATATTACCGACAGAATAGAGAACATTGCCTCGCGTACCGACTTGTCGCTCGACTATTCGGGACTTATCGACGATTTTCTTTACTATAGTAAAAATCCCCTCAATCTGAACAACGAGGACGATATTGATAAGCTTGAAGAGCTCGGATTAATAAACAGGAATCAAGCCGATAATTTAAGGGTTTACATTATAAAGTGGGGTTATCTTACCTCGGTTTACGAGCTTAAATTTGTTGAGGGTTTCGATAACAAAACCATAAGTCAGTTGCAGCCGTTTATTACCGTCCAACCCAGAAAACAGAGAGGAAAGTTGCAAGCTGAAAATATTGTCAAATACGGTAAACATAAAATAATAGCAAGGTACGGAAGCCTTTTGCAAATTCCGGAAGGATATGTCATGCCTCCCGATTCGGCTATTAATCATCCGGGTTCGGTTTACCTCGGTTCGCCGCAAAAGATTTACTTTCGATATGGTTTCGACTATGCCCAAAAGGTGCGTTTGGGTTTTACCCTGGAAAAAGATGCCGGTGAAATTATGTTTTCAAAAGGTATTCCCGATACAGTGAAACGTTTGGTAAAGGATAAGGTATCTCCTCTTTTCGATTTCGGGTCGGCTTATGCATTTGTTTCGGATTTGGGAATTGTAAAAAAAGCCGTGGCGGGTGACTATCACCTCGAGTTCGGCCAGGGGCTTACCTTGTGGTCGGGATTGGCATTCGGACTTTCGGCCGACGGCACCTCCGTAAAAAAGTTCGGCAGGGGAATACGCCCCAACACTTCTGTTAACGAAAACCGGTTTTTCAGAGGTGCAGCAGTGGAGTTATCAATAAAGAATTTTGACATTACGGCTTTTTATTCCAAAAAAGGTATTGATGCTAACATGGCAAAAGATACTTCGGAAAACATGTTCGTCACCGGAATTGTGGAAACCGGAAATCACAGGACAATAAACGAGTTACTTAACAAGCATGTTACCGAGGTGACGGCATACGGCGGACATGCACAATACCGTGCCGGTTTTTTTTCGTTAGGGGCAACTGCATATAAAACTTTGTTTTCGCCCCCGTTGATACCCGGAAAACAGCCATACAAAAAGTTCTCTTTCAGCGGCAATGAACTTACGGCATACGGTATTGATGCAGCCATTGTGGCGGGAAAATGGGATTTTTTCGGAGAGTTTTCGGCAAATGCCCATGGAGAAACGGCAGGGTTAGCCGGAGTTAACGGTTACATTGACGACAGATTTTTGTTTACGGCGGTGTACCGTAACATCGGCAAATCATATCACAATTTTTATAATAATCCCATAGCCGAAAGCAGTTCGTATGCCGGCGAATCGGGTTTGTATTTAGGTGTTAACACCTATCTTTCATCCTCTTTCCAATTATCGGCTTATGCCGATTATTTTAATAACACTTGGTTAAAGTACCGTATTGATGCGCCGTCGGAAGGGCGTCAGTATGCGGTACAGATAAATTTTATCCCATTACGGAAAATAGAATCTTATTTGCGTTTCAGATATAAAGAAAAACAGGAAAACGGTGACGGCGAAAATATTTACATGCCTGTTTTAAGTGATGTCGAGCGTTTTGAGTGGCGTTGGAACCTTTCATGGCAACCTGCTGAATTTCTGATTTTTAAAAACAGGTTAGAGTATGTATGTTACGTGAAGGGGCTATTGCGCGAGCAGGGCTGGTTGATTTATCAGGACGTACTTTACCGCCCCGCCGGTTTTCCTTTGCAAGCCACATTAAGGTATGCCCTGTTCGATACTGAAGGATGGAACAGCAGGATTTACGCCTACGAAAACGATGTGCTTTATTCCTTTACCGTTCCGGCATATTATGATAAGGGAGAACGATTTTACCTGATGATTAAGTGGAGCGTTTTGAAAAACATGAATGTTTGGTTACGCTTTGCACAAACATATTTTTTTAACAAATGTCATATAGGAAGCGGCGCCGATATGATTAACGGACATAATAAGTCTGATGTTAAGGTACAAGTGATTTGGAAAATATAAATCCAATGGATTTCGAAAATGTATTTATTAATTATCCGTAATTGGTTTGTTATGTCTATCGGGTTACCTTTACCGCTTTTCCTGTAAATATCACATCGTTACCGTTGCTTATTTTATAGTAATAGACTCCTTTTGATAAATTTTGCGTCGTTAATCTGAATGAGGAATTGCCACGTACCGAAAACCCTACGGAACTGATAACGGTTTTGCCGTATTCGTCGTAAAGAGTTATGAAATAATTTCCGGGTTTGGTATTTGTTATTCCGAATACTATTTCCGACGAAAAAGGATTGGGAAATACATTTAACGACGATGTTTTAATATCTTTAATTCCCACATTATCGTAAACATGAAATACCACGGGAACATCTTTCGAAAAAGCATTTTCCGCTTCAATATGAAAAGCACAATAATAGTAGCCGGTATCCATGCCGTTATTGTCAAAATAGATGGTAATTTCGTTATACATACCTCCTGCAATTGCTCCCGAGTATTGGTTTAACGAAATCCATGCGGGTTGATTTTCTATGGAAATATTGTAAAAAAGCGTGTCGTTTCCTCCGTTGGAAATATGAAGTTGATTTTGCACTGTCGTGTTTAAGGGTGCTGCCGCAAAAACCGTATCACGGTCGGTTTCGATAACGGGAGCGTTTATTAGCAGGTTAATGGAGTTAAAGATGTTAAGTCTGCCGTTGCTAACGGTTTTTCCCGTCAAATCGGGGAGGGGGTCAACACCTTTAAGCAAAAATCCTTTTAGCAGGAGGGCACCTTCGTCTGGATGTTTTTTAAAGTTTACCATAAAACCGCTGTCGGCGGCTGAAATCAAAAGAGCTACCGAACCGGTGACGTGCGGTGTTGCCATTGATGTTCCCGTTTTGTAGCCGTATTGATTATTTATCAATGTCGATTTTATACTTGTTCCCGGTGCTCCCAAATCTATGGTGGTGTCGCCCCAGCCTGCCGAAGCATACAGTTCGTCGCGTTTTGTGGTATTCGTTACCGAAATCATATAATCGGTTGAAAAGGCGGTAGGAACATCACCTACCGAATCGATATCCCACGGTTTATTTGCCGTGGCTGCGCAACTGAGTATGCCGAGTCTTCCCAGCGAGTCGTACATGGCTTCCCATATGGGATAGTTTGCGGGATTTCCTTTGTCAACACCAAAAGAGCAATTGTCAGCCACAACAAAAGCCCCCTCCCGGCCGTTGCTTGTGTTATAGCGCTCTCTTACAACATAAAGGTACGACAGTGCTTTTATCACTACCGATTCCAATGTGGACGAACCTGCTATGGGGAGTGTTTTTACCGTCCAGTTTACTCCCGAAACACCTATATTGTTGTTTCCTATGGCTCCGGCTATTCCCATTACGTGTATGCCGTGGTTATGCAACGGTATGGTGCCGTTATTGCTGTATGCATTCCAGCCGTTGTAATCGTCGATATATCCGTTGTTGTCGTCGTCTTGTCCGTTGTTGGGTATTTCGGCACGGTTTTTCCAAAAGTCAATATCTTCGTGGTGGATATCACCGCCACCGTCTATTATTGCAACCACAATGGTATCACCTGTGGCTGTTAACCCTCCCGTAGTAATGTCCCATGCATCGGTGGCATCAATGTCGGCATCGAAATGTCCGCCCGAAGTGCCGTCGTTATATAGTGACCATTGGTCGTCAAATAACGAATCGTCGGGAAAAAGTTCGTTTTCTTCACGCAAACTTATATGATGGTTGGGCTGTACGTTTACAACACCTTTTATTTTTTTTATCTCTTTCGACAGCGACGAGATGTCTGTAGATTTTCTATTAAAATGTAACAGGTATATGTTAAACCTTTTGGAAACAATTTCGCTGCTATTGACAGCATGGTTTTTTAAGTTTTGCAAAAACATATTAGCATCGTCAGCGGTTTTAAATTGTACCATAAGTTCTCCGGCGGCAAAAGAATCTTTGTCAAAATTTTGAGCTGTAATTATTTCCGTAAAAAAAACAAAAAGGAAAATTATCAAATGAGGTTTCATATTATCTGATTTAAAAGATTAATTTTGATATGAAGCGAAAGTAATAAAAAATAGTGTGGAAAACTTTGCATAAATTTGCCCTTTATTATAAAAAAAATCATTCAAAATTATTCATTATGAAAAAAAGCGGTTTTGTTCTATTTTTCTTAGCAACAATTATTCAGTTTCAGCTTGCGGCACAAAACAAATTTCTTACCGTTGCAGATGCTTCGTGGCGTAATTACAATCTGTTTCCCGCATATGTTCAAAATTTGCAATGGATGGGCAATAGCGACAATTATGTTTATGTGAAAAAGAATAGCGTATTCAAACACGATGCAAAGCGCGGAGAGGAGAAGATTCTATTTTCGCTGGACAAACTGAACAAAATAATTGTAAAATCCGCCGGCGACAGTTTAAGACGTTTGCCATCGATGAATTTTGAAGATAATAATGTTTTTTTCTCACTCAAAGGCAGATATTATAAATACGATTTTCGTGAAAACACTATTGAAAAAACGGCACAAATTCCCGATACCGCACGCAATGCCGAGTTATGTACAAAAACGGGCTATGTGGCTTATACCATTAAAAACAATTTTTATGTTGCCACCGATAAAGAAAATATTGCGGTAACTTCGGACGATAATCCCGGCATTGTTAACGGGCAAATAGTAAGTCGGAACGAATTTGGAATAAACAAAGGTATTTTCTGGTCGGAGCAGGGCGATAAAGTTGCTTTTTACCGCAAAGACGAAACGGGAGTATCGGACTATCCTCTTGTTGATATCGATAAGCGTGTGGCTCAAGTGGAAAACATAAAGTACCCGATGGCAGGCATGACAAGCGAAGAGGTTCACCTCGGTATTTACGATATTGACAAAAAGAGAACGGTTTTTTTAAAAACCGGCGATAACACCGACCATTACCTTACTTCGGTAACCTGGGGTCCCGACGGAAAATATATTTACCTTGCCATTCTCAACCGCGAACAAAACCACATGTGGCTGAATAAATATGATGCCGGAACAGGTGAAAAGGTGAAAACCCTTTTCGAAGAGAGCAATCCCAAATATGTGGAACCCGAACATCCTCTTTATTTCAGCCCTTTCAACAAAGAACATTTTATTTGGATTAGCGAACGCGACGGCTGGAACCACCTCTATCTTTACGATACCGACGGAAATCTCATAAGACAGGTTACCAAAGGAAAATGGGTAGTTACCGCTTTTAACGGATTTTTCAGAAAACATTATGCCTATTTTACGGCCACAAAAGAGAGCCCGTTGCAAAAAAACCTTTACAGCGTCGATTTGAGAAACGGTAAAATTTTGCGATTAACACCCGACCACGGAACCCATACTGCAAAAATCAGCAAAAGCGGAAAATACATTATCGACATATACAGCAGCACAGAAGTTAGCCGTCAGTATAAGCTGTTGAATTACAAACGTAAAACCCTTGCCATAATAGAAAAAGACAAAAAACCTTTAAAAGATTACAAACTCGGCAAAATGGATATATTTACCATTCCTGCCGGAAACGGCGACGATTTGTACTGCCGTATGATTAAACCCGTCGATTTCGACAGCACTAAAAAATACCCCGTCATTGTATATGTTTACGGTGGTCCTCATGCACAACTTATTACCGACTCGTGGCTTGGTGGTGCGGGGCTGTTTTTGAATTATCTTGCCGAAAACGGTTACCTGATTTTTACCCTCGACAACCATGGCTCGGCAAACCGTGGTCGCGATTTCGAACAGGTTATCCACCGCCACCTCGGAACCACCGAAATAAAAGACCAGATTACGGGAGTAAATTTCCTGAAAACATTGCCCTATGTCGATACCACCCGTATTGGTGTGCACGGTTGGAGTTTCGGAGGTTTTATGACCACCTCGCTGATGCTTCGAACTCCGGGAGTGTTTAAAGTGGGCGTGGGCGGCGGACCGGTTATCGACTGGAAATATTACGAAGTGATGTACGGCGAACGTTATATGGATACACCCCAAGAAAATCCCGAAGGATATAAAGAGGCTTCATTGCTCAATTATGTGAAAAACTTGAAAGGACACCTTTTGCTTATCCACGGTACGGTTGACCCAACAGTGGTTTGGCAACACAGCCTGTTGCTTATCCAAAAAGCCGTTGAAGAAAACAAATTGATAGATTATTTCGTTTATCCCGGACAACCCCACGGTGTCGGAGGTAAAGCCCGTATTCATCTAAACAGAAAAATAAAAAGATATTTCGACGACTATTTGTAAAACCCTTTTTACGGTTTTTCCTCTTTTTATTTTTATTAAAACATAAGTGGCCTTAAATTTAGGTATTGTAAATACTTAATTTATCAGGGCTTAACCCCCTTGTTTTTAAACTGTTTAAATTGCACAACCGGTTTTTATGTTTTTTATAATTACATATATTTGTAGCTCTATATATATTTACTTTTATATATAGATACATGAATTTTCACAAAACATAATTATATCCGGATGAAAACACGAAGACAGTTTATTAAAATTTCTGCTGCCGGTGCCGGAGCTGCTGCAATAGGATTGCATGCCCTCGATGTTAAGGGGTTGAGCATTTTGGGCAAAGATAGCGGCTACGGTCCTGCCAGCGACGAAGAGTTAACTCCTTATCCTACATACTGCGAAGTTTGTTTCTGGAAATGTGCTGCATGGGCTTATGTGGATAAGAGGGGGCGGATAAGGAAAGTTATCGGAAACGAAGATGACCCCCATTGTAACGGGCGTTTATGCCCGAGAGGAACCGGAGGTGTTGGGATGTATTACGACGAAGACCGTTTAAAGCATCCATTGATACGCGAAACACGCCCCGACGGTTCACCGTATTTTAGAAAAGCCTCATGGGACGAGGCTTTGGATTTGATGGCCGAAAAGATGAACAAATTGCGGATGGAACACGGACCGGAGTGTTTGGCGTTGTTTTCGCATGGTACGGGTGGCAAAATGATAAGCCACCTTGTTAAGGCATTCGGCTCTCCAAACATCTCTGCACCTTCGTTTGCGCAGTGCCGTGGCCCGCGCGAAGTGGGATTTACGGCTACCTTCGGCGAAGATGTTATGTCGCCCGAAAGAACCGATATACGCGACACCAAATGTCTTGTGTTGATAGGTTCGCATATCGGCGAGAATATGCACAACGGTCAAATTCAGGAAATGTCGCATGCCATCGAAAACGGCGCTACAATCATTACGGTTGACCCGCGTTTCTCCACTGCCGCATCGCATTCGAAATATTGGTTGCCCATAAAACCGGCTACCGATATAGCTCTGTTGTTGGCGTGGATTCATGTTATTATTTACGAAAATCTTTACGATAAAGATTATGTTCAGAAATATACTTACGGTTTTGAAGAGCTGAAAGAGCACGTAAAAAACAATACCCCCGAATGGGCATACGGTATTACCACCATCGAACCCGAAGTTATACGCCGTACGGCACGCGAAATGGCTGCTGCCGCACCGGCGACACTGGTTCATCCCGGAAGACATACCACCTGGTACGGCGACGACACACAACGCTCGCGTGCCATTGCCATTTTAAATGCCATACTGGGGTCGTGGGGCAGAAGAGGAGGATTTTACAATCCCGAAAAAGTACATCTGCCCTCTTATCCTCATCCTCCGTTTCCCAAACCTAAACGTTCGTGGAAAGATGCCTATCCTCCCGAAAAATATAATTTGGTAACCGAGGTGCTTTCGACGGGAATTTGTGACGCAACAATACCTAATCCCGACCTTGATTGTCATTTGCGCGGTTGGATAGTTTACGGTACAAACCTCATGGCCTCGTTGCCCGACCAGCAGAAAACTCTGGAGGCTATTAGCCACCTCGATTTTTTGGTGGTTATCGATACAATGCCCATGGATATTACCGGATATGCAGATATTGTCCTCCCCGAATGTACCTATCTGGAAAGATACGATATGTTGCGTACATCGCCTCATCGCGAGCCGGTATTGGCATTGCGCATGCCCGCCGCCAAACCCAAATACGACACCAAACCGAATTGGTGGATAGCCAAACAGCTTGCCAAACGCTTAGGTTTGGAAGAGTATTTCGCATGGAACAATATTGAGGAATTGCTCGATTGGCAGTTGAAAAAAATAGGCTCCTCGTTGGAAGAGATGAAACGTGTAGGGGTAAAAAAATTCAAAAGGGAATACGACGACCTGTTTTTCCTCGAAGGTCTTCCCGACTACGAATTTAATACCAACACAGGTAAAATAGAACTTTATTCCACCTCATTGGAATACGAAGGACACGATCCGCTTCCGAAATATACCCCACACCCCGAACCTCCGGAAGGATATTACAGGTTGAACTACGGACGTGCCCCCATGCATACTTTCAGCCGTACCACCAACAATCACAATCTTTACGATTTGATGAGTGAAAACAGTGTTTGGATAAATCCGAAAGTTGCCGACTTGTGGGAGATAAAAAACGGACAATACATATGGTTGAAAAATCAAGACGGCATTATTTCATCGTTTCCCGTTAAGGTACGTGTTACCGAACGAATACGTTGGGATTCGGTTTATATGGTGCACGGTTTCGGTCATACCGACAAAAAATTAACCAGGGCTTTCGGCAGGGGAGCCAGCGATTCGGAACTGGTGACAAAAGTTGCCATAGACCCCGTTATGGGGGGCACCGGAATGCGTGTGAATTTTGTAACCTTTATTAAAGAAAATCCGAGAAGAAAAAGAGAGGAGGTTGAATCATGAGATATGCAATGGCAATAGATACGGCCAAATGCGTGGGTTGTGGCGATTGTGTTGTCGCTTGCCAAACCGAAAATAATGTTCCCCACGGATATTGCCGCGACTGGATAGTGGAAAATGTAACGGGAAGCTATCCCAATGTTCAAATAGAGCTGCGTTCCGAAAGATGCAACCATTGCGATAATGCACCTTGTGTGCGATGCTGCCCCACCGGAGCAAGTCATATTGTGGAGGGCGGCATTGTTTTGGTAACTCACAACGAGTGTATTGGTTGCGGTGCATGTATAGAATCGTGTCCTTACGACGCCCGCTATCCCCACCCCGACGGTTATGTCGATAAATGTACTTTCTGTAAACATCGTGTTGATAAGGGACAAAACCCGGCTTGCGTTGATGTTTGTCCTACCCATTGCCTCCATTTCGGCGATTTGGACGACCCCAACAGTGATGTATCCAAAGCTTTGAAAAACAGAAAATGGAAAGTGCTTGCTCCCGAAGCAGGAACAAAACCTCAATTATTTTTTCTTACTTAACCGCTAAATATCAGTAATATGAAAGAAGAATTATTTGTCAGCGGAAGGAATATTCCAAATATTGACCCCTATTTACATATATGGCATTGGCAAATTCCACTATATCTCTATCTCGGAGGTTTGGCGGCAGGAATTTTGTTTTTTGCCTCCTATTATGTTATTGTGGGAAAAGAGAAACAGATGCAAACCACTGTGAAGTGGGCAACAATTATTGCACCCATAGCATTGATACTGGGTTTGGGCGCCCTCTTTTGGGACTTGAAACACAAGCTCTATTTTTGGCAATTGTACACTACCGTAAGGTTTACTTCACCAATGTCGTGGGGCGCGTGGACTCTTATGGCTATAACGCCGATGTCGATAATATGGGTTGCAAGCTATATGAGGGAGATGTTCCCCAAATGGGATTGGAAATTTGAATTTCTGAAAAAATTTGAAGCCTGGGTAATAAAAAACAGAGTTCCGTTTGCCTGGGTAATGATGGCGTTATCAATAATATTGGGTGTTTACACCGGAATTTTGCTTTCGGCATTCAATGCCCGTCCTTTGTGGAATACCTCTATATTGGGACCACTGTTTTTAACATCAGGATTTTCAACGGGTTTGGCGGCAATAATATGGTTGTCGAAAGATGAACACGAACGAAAAGCTTTAAGCCGTATCGACCTGATTTTTATTTTGGTGGAACTCTTTTTAATAATTCACCTTTTCATGGGATTTTTGGCCAGTTCGGAAGTGAAAGCCGAAGCGGCTTCGTTGTTCCTCGGAGGTGAATTTACTGTTATTTTCTGGGTTTTTGTTGTTATTCTCGGTCTTGTTTTTCCTGTTATTCTCGAGTCGCTTGAATTGCGGGGATATCATATTCCGGCATGGCTGCCTCCTTTCCTTGTCCTTTTAGGAGGATTGGTTTTGCGCTTTGTTATGGTGGAAGCAGGGCAAATAACAAGATTTTTGTATTGATAAACGACTAAATAATTAAGTAATCATGGAAATAAATAATAGAGACAATAACAGACCACACTACATAAATCCCTATCTTGGAGGTGTATTGTTGGGTCTTTTGGTTATAATTACCGTGTACATTACGGGCAGGGGCCTTGGAGCCAGCGGTGCTGTTAAAAGTGCCGTGGTGACTACAGCCGAAGCAATAACACCTGCCCACGCCGAAAGCAATCCTTATATGAGTAAGTTTACCGGTGGTGATCACTCGCCAATGTACAACTGGTTGGTTTTCGAATCGCTCGGTATTTTTTTCGGCGGACTTTTGTCGGGAATTCTTTTCGGCAGATTGAAAAAAATACGGATAGAAAAATCGCCGAAAATCACGAATAAAACACGTTTGATTGCCGCATTGACAGGCGGAATACTGTTTGGTATTGGCAGCCAATTCGGCAGGGGTTGCTCGAGCGGAGCCGCACTTAGCGGCAGTTCCACCTTTTCGCTGGGCGGTGTAATTGTTATGCTTGTACTTTTTGGTACGGGATACGCCATCGCTTGGATGTTTAAAAAATTATGGATTTAATAATATATAAAAAGTAATAATATGGGACCTTTAATTCCTAATGGAGTAATTACCGGTGATTGGGATTTTGTTATCGCCTTGATTATCGGTATAATATTCGGATTTTTACTCGAATCGTCCGGATTCTCCTCTTCACGAAATATAGTAGGCGTTTTTTACGGCTACAACTTTGTTGTATTAAGAGTGTTCTTTACCGCTGTAATAGTTGCTATGGTAGGACTTTTATATTTCGATTATTTCGGGTGGCTCGACCTTGATAAAATATTTATATTACCTACCTATCTGACTCCTATGATTGTGGGGTCGGTAATAATGGGGTTTGGTTTTGTCCTCGGAGGTTTTTGCCCCGGCACCAGCTATACCGCAATAGCAATCGGCAAATTGGATGCCCTCGTATTTACCGTAGGGTTATTTATCGGAATTTTTATTTTTTCCGAAACTTTTCCTCTGTTTCAGGATTTTTATTACAGCGGATACTTGGGTAATGTTACATTGACCGATGTTACCGGAATTCCTGCCGCTTGGTTTGCTTTTGCGTTTACGATAATAGCATTGGCTTCCTTTTGGATTACCATGGTAATTGAGAAAAGAGTCAGAAAAAATATTACCGAATATAAATTTTAAACGCCATGAATAAAAATTATATTTTTCTTACGATTTTAATGATATTGCTTGCAGCGGGAACTCTGTTTTTGGATAACAGGAAAGATAATTATCAAATTAAACCCGAGGTGTTGTTATACGAAATTATTCAACCCACAAGATATGTAACTACCGACCAAGTGGCAAAAATGATTATCGACAAAGATCCTACCCTGGAACTTATTGATGTCAGAAGCCGGGAGGAATTTGATAAGTTTTCGCTTACCAATGCAATTAATGTTCCGCTCGACAGTATTATTACCGCCGGCAGTCAGGATTATTTCGGGTTGCCCGGTGTAAAAGTGGTCTTTTATTCGAACGGCGATATATGTGCCGACCAGGCATGGGTGCTCACAAGACGAATGGGATACAAAGACACTTATGTTATGAAAGGAGGTTTAAACCGTTGGATAGAGACAATAATTCAACCCAAAGAACCGCCGCAAGAGGCGCCTTATACCGATTTTGAACTATACCAGTTTCGTAAAGGGGCACAAATATATTTTACGGGTGCCGAAATAGAATCGACACAGGTAAAGAAAAAATCTTCCGTAAAGGTACGCCGGAGGAAAAAAACGGTAACCGCCTCGGGTGGTTGTTAATGGTTTTTGTAACAAAAAAATTAGAAAATTATGCATGTACATGAATTAAATCCGAAAAAGACCCTAATAACGGTTATAATTTTCGTTATTGTGATAATTGTGGGTTTTTTAACACTGAAAAAGCCTCGATTTACATATAAATTAGACATGAAACAGAGCGTGGAAATACTTCACGACAGTTCGTTGTATTTCTATCCGTGGCAATTGGCCGACGTGGTTGATAATGTTGAAAGCAATGTTGTTCTAATAGACTTGCGCGATAAATTCAGTTTCGGACAAGGACACATTCCCGGCTCCGAAAACATATCGGCATACGACCTTACCGAAGAGAATAATATAGAGCATTTAAACGAGTTAAAAAGTGCGGGTATTACCGTTGTTTTTTACGGAAACGACCAATTGCAAGCCAACGGACCGTGGATGTGGTTCCGGCAAACAGGTTTCGACAATGTAAAAATTCTTTTGGGTGGATACAATTATTATAAAGCCCACAAAAATAGATTGTCGCAAACAAAGAGCGATAAAGGATTTATGTGCGAACTTCCACGTTACGATTACGCAAAAGCGGCTTCGAAAAAAGCCTCGAAAGGTGTAAATAACACCGTTAAAAAGAAGAAACCGGTGGTTGTACGCCGCAAAAAGAGAACGGTAACGGCATCGGGGGGTTGCTGACTTCCCGTGAAAAAAGGATTTTTAATCACACTGCGGAAAATAAAAAAACCCGCTTACCGGAAAGTAGGCGGGTTTTTTGTTGTATAATCTTAATTAATTCTACTTTTTTGCCAAAGCCTTACGTGTAGAATAATTGATTTTTAATGCACTTGCTTTACGAAGTTCCTGTTTAATGTCGGTAACGATACCCATACGCGTATCACTGTCGACTTTGAGGGATGTGGTAAGCAATTTACGGTCGTTTTCATCGCGTGCTTGACGCTCTTTTGCAATAAACTCCTGAATGTCGTCAACCGTGGCAAAGGCATCGTCAAGTTGAATACGGGTATTGTTACCGTAAATTTTCGAGTTCATGGGTTCGCCGATGTAAATGTAGCTGACCAACGACTTTTTCTCCAGCTTTTGAACTTCGGTAGCTTCGGGGAGCTTTATTTTAACCTTCATGGTATTTTCGCGCATTACCGTGGTTACCATAAAGAAGAACAAAAGCATAAAGATAATGTCGGGCAACGAAGAGGTATTAATTGCCGGCGAACCTTTCGATTTTTTTATTTTAAACTTAGCCATATTAATCTCCTCCAACATTTTCGGGTTCGGCTTCCGAAACACGTACGGGAACCAATTTGTTAATAGCTTTTATCTTTTTGGGGTCAACCAGTTGGTTGTATTTCACCCCGAAATATTTCAACGATTGCTGGTCTTTCATTTCGTTAAAAGCCCTTGCAAGTTCGTTTTGAACCTTGATGTACATTTCGTAGGAAGTTCCCCTGTCGTTTTTCAAAGAGATTACCCCTTTACTCATTATCACGTCTTTACCGAGTTCGTCGATATGTTTGGTGGTTGTTTCGGGATAATCGGGATTATCGGGATGAACCGACATAAAATCGATAACCTTCTTTGCAAGCGTATTAATGTCGCCGGGTTTTCCGTCGACCAAAAGCTGATCGTGGCTGTTAACCAGAATTTTAAGAACGTTTCTCTCTTTTACGTCGATATTTTCATCGGGATTTTCGACAGGCGGGGGCAGCTTCCTCGTAATACCGGTATCTACATCCATAGTTGTTGTTACCAAAAAGAATATTAACAACAAGAATGCTATGTCTGCCATTGATCCGGCATTTATTTCCGGTGCTGCTCTTTTGGCCATATCTTATATATTTTATTTAAACGGTTTAATAATCATTGAAAACAGAATTGAAAATATTGCCAATCCGAAAATGATGTAAGTGGCAATCAATCCCATGCCTACCAAACGTGAGGTATCGGCAGATATTCCGTACTCCTCCAATTGCAATGCCGATAGTTGATTTGTGGCAAAAGTGTAGGAAAGTCCTATAATAACCACAAAAAGAACTATGCTAATGAGCATTTTAATCAGATTTTGAGGATTAATGATAAAGGTAAATATTGGTGCGATAACAATCACGGCAACACCCGCGATAAGCATAAATTTACCCCAATTTAAGAATACGTCGGTATCTACTGCACCGGTATAAAACAACACTCCGGGAATAACCGAAAGCAGTAACAGCAGAAAGAGTATCCAACGGGTTATGTTAGCAATACTATCTTTCATGGTTATTGTTTTTTGTATTTTGATACAATGTCGATAAAGCTAATGGAACTGTCTTCCATATCGTTTACAAGACTTTCTATTTTTGATATGATATAATTGTAGAAAATCTGCAATATTACGGCAACGATAAGACCGAATACCGTTGTCAACAGAGCCACTTTAATACCGCTTGCAACAATGGTAGCCGAAATATCACCTGCGGCGGCAATATCGTCGAATGCCTGAATCATACCTATTACGGTACCCATAAATCCCAACATGGGAGCAAGGGCGATAAACAACGAAATCCAGCTTACCCCGCTTTCCAAACGTCCTGTAACAACGCTTCCGTAAGCAACTATCGATTTTTCCACTTCGTCGATGCCGTCGTCGAAACGGTTAAGACCTTCGGCAAAAATACTTGCCACGGGACCGCGTGTGTTTCTGACAACCTCTTTAGCTGCTTCAACGCCGCCTTTTTCAAAAGCCTCGTCAACTTTTTGCAAGAGTTTTTTGGTGTTAACCGAAGCCAAGCTGAGATAGATAATACGCTCAATGGCAATGGCCAAACCGAAAATAAGGGTTAACAAAACAACACCCATAAATCCGGGACCTCCCTCAATAAATTTCTCTTTTAAAATTTGGTGGAAAGATTTTGCTTTTTCGGTTTGGGGTGCCGCTGTGGTTTCTGCAGGTGTGGTTTCTGCAGCGGCTACAGTATCGGCAGCAGTCGAATCCGTAGCGACAACTGTGGTGTCAGTACCGTTATCCCCCTCTTGGGCATAAACAAAATTTGATAACCCGAAAGTTATCATTGCGGCAATTGAAAGAAATACTAAAATTTTTTTCATGATTCTAAAAATTGATTAAAACGATTTTTCACTTTTTTATAATAATCTACAAAAGTATTAATTAATTTAAATTATAAAATAATTATTTGCTAAAACTTTGAATATACAATAAAAATAACTTGAAAAGAACGGAAAATAACAACAAAAATTGCTTTGTAATATTCAGCGGAGAGAGCGGGATTCGAACCCGCGGTACGCTTTTGGCGCACACACGCTTTCCAGGCGTGCCTCTTCAGCCACTCGAGCACCTCTCCCTATTATTTTTTGAGACGCCAAAAGTAAAAAAAATCTTTTACTATAATGATATTTCTCCCCTCAAAGATTTATTAAGCTGTTTTTTTACCCGGAGGTTGTCGTTGTTGCTTAATCCCAAAAGAAACATAAGTTTGGTTATCATTGCTTCCGTTGTGGAGTCGTAACCGCTTATTACTCCTATATCTTTCAGGTGTGCCGAGGTCTCGTATTTTCCCTGTTCCACTTTGCCGCGGGCACATTGCGTAACGTTAACAAGCAAAATGCCTCTGTTTACCGCATCTTCCAATGCTTCTAAAAACCATTTTCCGGTCATTACGTTTCCCGAACCGAAAGTTTCAAGTATTACGGCTTTTAATCCTTTGATATTAAAAATTGTTTTTACCACGTTTTTTTCTATTCCGGGAAACATGCGTAGTACGGCAATGTTTGTGTCCAGGTTTTTATGGACTTTGAGCTTTTTAAAGTTGGGTTTTAAGATGCTGTTTTTGTTGTATTTGATATATACTCCGGCCTCCGCCAGGTCGGGATAATTGGGCGAGACGAAAGCGTTGAAATTTTCGGCATTGTATTTTAAGGTGCGGTTTGCGCGCATAAGTTTGTTTTCGAAATAGATACATACTTCGGGAACCACAGGGGTGTCGTCCTCTTTGGCTGCGGCAATTTCAATGGAGGCAATCAAATTTTCGCGCCCGTCGGTTCGCAAAACTCCCAGCGGCAGTTGCGAGCCGGTGAATATTACAGGTTTGTTGAGATTTTCGAGCATAAAACTCAGTGCCGATGCGGTGTACGACATGGTGTCGGAACCGTGCAAAACAACAAAACCGTCGTAATTTTCGTAATTCCTCTCTATTATTTCGGCTATTTCCACCCATTGCGAGGGTGACATGTTGCTCGAATCTATCAATTTGTCGAAACAATAAAAGTCGAGGTTGTAAGGAAATTGTCTTAAAACGGGAATCTGTTCGTATATGTCTTCGAAATTAAAAGGTGTTAATGCTCCCGTGCCGGGATCTTTTATCATACCTATTGTTCCGCCGGTATATATTATCAATATGTCTATTTGTGTCTCCATCTTTTTATTTAATGATTATATTAAAAAGTTCAGAAGCGTTATTCGTTGTCTTTTCTGCTATTTCTTCTGCCGTCACATCTTTGATTTCAGCCAGTTTGCCGGCAATATACGTTAAATACGAACTTTCGTTACGCTTACCGCGAAAAGGTACCGGGGTAAGATAGGGAGAATCGGTTTCCAGAACAAGGTGGTTTAGCGGTATCCCTTTTACTACCTTGTCAAGTCCCGAATTTTTAAACGTTAATATTCCCCCTATTCCCATTTTAAATCCGGTGTCCATAATTTCTTTCGCCTCCTCCGTATTGCCCGAAAAACAGTGAAAAACTCCTCTTAAATCACCGGTTAGTTCGCGCTTCACAATATTTATTACGATGTCGAAAGAGTTTCGTGTGTGAATGGAGACGGGTAATTTGTGTTTTTTGGCAAGTTGTAATTGGCGTTTGAAAACCTCCTCTTGTTCATCCCTGAAAGTTGTGTCCCAGTACAAATCTATTCCTATTTCGCCTATGCCGTAATAGATACCCCGTTTTAACTCTTGTTCAACCGAATTAAACTCTTTATCAAACGCCTTGTTTACTGATGTGGGGTGTAATCCCGCCATGGGGAAACAATTTCCGGGAAACTGTTTATATAAAGACAACAACGGTTTTACGGTGGTAGAATCTATATTCGGGAGAATCATACCTCTAACACCCTGTTTTATTGCACGCTCAATTACATTGTTGCGGTCGCTGTCAAATTCTTCGAGGTACAAATGGGTATGTGTGTCGATAAGTTGCATTTTAAAATTTTTTAATCCGCAAAAATAACCAATAAGTTTGGTGCGGGTAAAAAATTTAAAGTTATTGCCGGTGTTGGAACAAGGTTACGGGCAGATAACTCTTTATAAGAGCAGATAACTCTTTATAAGTTATAAGAAAAGAAATCCGGATTTTTTTAAATTTGTATGAAAAATTACGCTTTTGATGGAACGGGAGAAAATAACAATATTGCCGTTTGAGGGGGAAGGTGTTGATTATTTGCTCGAAATTGCGGATAGCGAATTGGGGAAAGGTTATGTAAGCAGGGAACAAATTTTGTCGTCTTCAACTTTTACCGATATTGCTGTTTTGGGGGGTGAAATAATAGGTTTTTCGTGCGGAATTGTAAAAAACGGCAAGGAATTTTTTTTAGAAAACGGACAATTTCCTTCCGGCATAAAAAAACGGATGCTGATACACGAAAGGATAGGTATAACAAAATCGCTTGCCATAAGGAAAGACCGGCAGAATTTAGGTGTTGGCACCTCTCTTTTTGCCGTCCGCATCGAAAATTTCAGAAAACTTGGTGCCGGAGCCGTTTTGATGCCGGGGTGGCAATATCCCGGAGGCACTACTGCTATCGACGGCATTGCCCGCCGTTTCGGGTTCAGGAAACTGGGAACGGTAAAGGATTACTATTATCGCGACAGTATAAAACGGCAATATTCGTGTCCGGTATGCGGACCTCCTCCATGCCGGTGCAGCGCCGTAATATATTTTTTGGAGTTAGTCGAAGGTAATGGTTAGTGCAAACGTAAATCCTCTGTTTTTAGCTTCGTTTTTACCGTAAACGTCGAAAGGGAATCCCATGACAATAATGAAATTTTTACCTGTTTCGACGGTGAATCCGGGGTCGAATGTTAAAACCATATGGTTTCCCGTGGTGTTTTTTATGCTTGAAAATCCCGTTGCTGCAACAAATTGCAAAGTGTGGTCAAAAACATAATATCCCGCATCGGCCGAAAGCGATATTTTCCCTTTGTCGTTATCGGCGGTATTGGAGAGGAAAAACATATACTGGGCATTAACATCGAGCGAAAGGTTTTGCGAAAAGTTAAAAGATGCTACGGCTCCCAATCCCGTTGCAGGCGTATTCTCTGCAAGGCGTACCCTTTTGTCGAAGGTGTTGTTGCCCAACGGCAGGTTTAATCCTCCCATTAAAGCTATTGCACTCTTTTTCTTTTGTAAAACGATATACCTTAATCCGAAAGCGCTCATTGAAAAATCGGTGGAAAACGACATGCCTATTTCCAGTTTGTCGAACATGCCGTAAGTAAATCTGAATCCCATTCCGGTAGCATTTCTTACAGAGTCGGGTGTTGAATATAAATTTTGAAGATTGCCGTCCGCATCCCAGTATTGTGATGATGAAAAATGGTAAAATGCCGGTTCGAACTCTATTTTTTTATCGTCAACCACATCGACGGTGTACGAAATGAGTTTTGAGCCCGACAAACCTCCTATTTGCGAAAATGCTTTACCGCTTAAAACAGGCAACAGTAACAGCAAAATAAAATATTTAATATTTGTGTTCATATTTTTTTTTGGGGCAAAGATGAATAAAATTTAACTATTAATACAACATTTTTTTTGCAAATGAATATGCGCCGAGTGCCACGGCATTAGAGGTGTTTAATCTGCTTATACCCACCGCTATTTTTTTATTTTTTCGGAACGGCACACTCTCTTCGCTGAAAGGCACCTCAATAATTGTTTTTTCATCTTTTAAAAAGTCGTTTCGGCAATCGTCGTTTTCGTAATTGTATGCAAAAATTTCCATACGTTGCACGTTACCTCCGTCTTTACGTTTAAACAGGCCGTTCATTTTGTTTACCGCCGTTTGCAGGAACAGCGGATAGGCACCCGAAAGGCCACCGCCTATTACCACACAGCTGTCGGTAAGAGTTACCGCATTTGCCAATGCGTTTCCGAGTTCTTCGCCGAATTGTTTCCATGCGTTTTTTGCAGCCTCTTTATTTCCTTCTATTTCGCCTTTTCCTATACGGAATATGTCGTAGGGTTGGGGTGTTTGTTCAAAGCCGGTATTAGCCTCTTTGGCAAACAGGTATCGTATGCCGCGTATGCTTAACACCTCTTCTACGCTCTGTTCGCGGTTTTGGTAACTGCTCATGCGGTTTATTTCGGCGGCGGCGGAGTTGTCGCCGGTAAAAAGTTCGCCGTTGCTTACGATGCCGCCGCCGAAACCTGTTCCGAGGGTGACGCCGAGAAGGTTTTTATATACTTTCGGGGCGTGTAAATTTATTTCCGGTAAAAAACCGTGCATTGCTTCGCCAAGGGCAAACAGGTCGCCGTCGTTATTTATAAACACGGGAATTTTAAATTTGTTTTCAAGGATTTTTTTCAGAGGAACTCCACCTCTGAAAAACGGTAAGTTTTCCAGGTCGCCGATAATTCCCTCTTCGTAGTCGGCAGGTCCGGGAAAGCTGAAACTTATAGCCGAAATTTTTTTGGTGCTTTTGTTTTGCAAAGTTTCAAAACCGTGAATGATTTTTTTTAAAAAACCGGTAATGTTTTCCGATGCCGTGGGAAGGTTAACGGTTTCGTTATTAATGTTTCCGTTTTCCACCAGCGAAAACACCAAGTTGGTTCCTCCGGCATCGAGTGTTGCTACAACGGTATCAGGAATGTTCATATCTGTATTTTTTGTTTAATGTGCTTCAAGCCAATTGTTACCCGTATTTATGTCAACCACAACGGGGACGTTTAGGGGCATTGCCGTTTTCATTTTTTCTTCAACAATTTTCTTTACCGTATCTGTTTCGTCGCGGTAAACATCGAAAACAAGTTCGTCGTGTACTTGTAAAATCATTTTCGATTTCAGTTTGGCTCGGTTAAACTCGTCGAAGATGTTAATCATGGCTATTTTAATCATGTCAGCCGAAGAGCCTTGTATCGGAGCGTTAATGGCGTTACGTTCGGCAAAACTGCGTACTGTTGCGTTAGCGGAGTTTATGTCGGGCAAATATCTCCGGCGTCCCATTATGGTTTCCACATAACCGTGTTCGCGGGCAAATTCAATAGATTTTTCCATATATTTTTTAATGCCGGGATATTTTTCGAAATAGTTATTGATGATGTCTGCGGCTTCGCGGCGTGGAATACGTAGCCGTTCCGACAATCCGAACGCCGATATTCCGTAAATAATGCCGAAGTTTACGGTTTTTGCTTTGCGTCGCATATCGCGGGTAACGTCATTGGCATCGACACCGAAAACCCGGGATGCCGTTGCGGTGTGTATGTCCATTCCGTTGTTAAAGGCTTCTATCATGCTTTTGTCGCCGCTGAGGTGGGCTATTATTCTGAGTTCTATTTGCGAGTAGTCTGCCGACAGCAAAACATAATCTTTGTTTCGCGGCACAAAAGCTTTACGTATTTCGCGTCCTCTTTGTGTACGTACGGGAATGTTTTGCAAGTTAGGATTGTTGCTGCTCAGTCTTCCCGTTGCGGCAACCGCCTGATTGTACGAAGTATGTATTCTTCCGTCGCGTGGATTTACGAGGGCGGGCAAAGCGTCAACATAGGTGGATTTAAGTTTTGTAAGCGAGCGGTATTCGAGGATTTTATCGATAATGGGGTGGCGCAAGGCGAGTTTTTTAAGGACATCTTCGCCGGTGGAATATTGTCCGGTTTTGGTTTTTTTAGGTTTATCGGTGATGCGCATTTTTTCGAACAGTACCTCTCCGAGCTGTTTTGGCGAACCTATATTGAAGGTTGTTCCCGCTTCCATATAAATTTGTTCTTCTATGGCTTTTATGTCCCGTTCGAGTTCTTTGCCCGTTTCGTTAAGTGTGTTGACGTCTATCTTAACGCCTTCGGCTTCCATCGATGCTAACACCGGCACCAGCGGCATTTCTATTTCGCGGAAAAGTTTTTCGGTTCCGGTCTCTTTGAGTTTCGGTTCAAACACCGTTCGCAGCTGCAATGTCACGTCGGCATCTTCGGCGGCATACTCTTTTACGGTGTTAATGTCAACATTGCGCATGCTGAGTTGATTTTTGCCCTTTTTGCCGATAAGTTTTTCTATGGATACCGGTTTGTAGTGCAAATATGTTTCGGCAAGTACATCCATATTGTGCCGCATATCGGGTTGCAACAGGTAATGTGCTATCATGGTATCGAAAAAACGGCCTTTGACATTTATGTCGTACCATTTCAAAATGGAGATATCGAATTTTATGTTTTGTCCGGTTTTTTCTATGTCAACATTTTCGAAAATGTTTTTAAAGACTGCAATTTTATCGACGGTTTCCTGGTAATTTTCCGGAACCGGGACATACCATGCCTGGTGTTTTTTTACGGCGAACGAAATTCCTACAAGTTCCGAGTTGTTAGCATCGGTACCTGTGGTTTCGGTATCAAAACAGAATGATTTCTCTTTTTCAAGTATTGCCACAAGTTCGTCCGTTTTCCGGGGTGTGTCAACGAGTATGTAGTTATGTGGTGTGTTTTCAATGGTTTTTATTTCGGGAGTTTCGTTGCCGTTACCGTTAAACAAATCGCCTTGTTCGACATTGTTTGGCGAGAGGAAGGTGAAAAAGCGTTTGGCAAAATTGCGGAATTCGAGCTCATCGAAGAGTTCTTTAAGGGCGTTTTTATCGGGTTCGCCGCGTTTTAGTTTTTCTTCGTCGAATTCTATGGGAACGTCGAGTATAATGGTTGCGAGTTTTTTTGATGTAATTGCCTGTTGGGCGTATTTTTCGAGGTTTTCTTTGATTTTCCCTTTGAGTTTGTTTGTGTTTTGCAAGAGGTTTTCGATACTTCCGTATTCGGCAATAAGTTTTGCTGCTGTTTTTTCGCCGATACCGGGAACACCGGGAATGTTGTCCGAAGCATCGCCCCAAAGCCCGAGAATGTCGATAAGTTGTTCGGGGCGTTTTATACCGTAACGTTCGCAAACCTCTTTTACGCCCCAAATTTCGGCTTTGTTACCCATACGTGCGGGTTTATACATGAAAATATTTTCGGAAACCAGTTGTCCGAAATCTTTGTCAGGTGTCATCATATAGACCGTAAAACCCGCTTTTTCGGCTTTTTTTGCCAAAGTGCCTATAACGTCGTCGGCTTCGTATCCGTCAACAAACAGCAGGGGAATATTTAAGTATTCGATAAGTTTGGTGATGTAAGGTAAAGCTTTGGCAATGTCTTCGGGCATTTTTTGGCGTTGTGCTTTGTATTCCACAAAGTCGATGTGCCGTTGGGTGGGTGCCATGGTGTCGATGGCTATGCCGATATGCGTGGGATTTTCATTTTTTAAAATATCAAGAAGGGTATTTGCAAATCCCAAAACGGCCGATGTGTTGAGTCCTTTGGAATTAATACGTGGGTTTCTGTTAAGTGCGAAATAGGCGCGGTAAATAAGAGCCATGGCATCCAACAGAAAAAGCCTTTTTTTGTTTTCCATAATAAAATTTTATGGCCTCAAAAGTACATAAAATAGCAAAAGAGAGGGGTACGGAGAAATAAATCAGTAAAAGCAATAGGGTAAAGTTGCTGACCGTTTTCAGCTTTTTTATTTAATAAAGGAAAAAGGTATTTGGGTTAAAAAATCGGTTTTTTTACACCACGTATTTATATTTTTCGGGATGTACGCTAAGTACCGGAATCGGTGAGTGGTTAACCATTTGGGCGGCATAAGGACCGAGCCACAAATTCATGGTGGTGGTTTCCTGTTCCGTCATAATTGAAATGAGGTTTGCTTCCACCTTTTGCGCATATTCCAAAACGGTATCGGTAATATTGTCGGCTTCGAGAAATACCGAACGGTAACGGATGTTGTTTTCTTCGAGGTACACTTCCGCCTGTTTTACATAGGTTTGGATACGGAATCTAATATCTTCGAGGGATGAGGTATAAAGTCCCACGATATGTATTTCGGAGTTGAAATATTTGGCAAGGAGCGAAGTAATGGGCAGTTTTTGATGTGTGACTTTGGTACTGTCGAAAGGCATGACAATGATTTTGAGTTCGCGATTTACATCAACGCCGCCCCTTATGGTAATTATGGGCAGTTCGCACGACGATACTATTCTGTTGGCGTTACTGCCAATCCAAAATTCTTCGAAACCCGAACTTCCGTGGGTTCCCACCACTATTAAGAAAGAGCCTTTTTCTTTGGCGGCGTTGTTAATTACCTTATAAACTTTTCCTTTTCCTATGTAATAGTCTATTTTGTTGTTTTTTCCGAGTTTGCCGCTGTAATTTTCGATGATTTTGTTAAATCTGTTTTCCACTTCGGGGATAAGGTTTTCGGGTTCCACCGAAAAAATCTCTTTGGAATAGTCGAGGTGATTTGCCCACACCATTGTGATATCGGCGTTTGCTTTTTCGGCAATTGTTAAAGCGTGTTCAAAGGCATTCATGGAACAATCGGAAAAGTCGATGCCTACTATAATGTTTTTGTTCATGGTTGTGATGTATTTGGGGGTTCGTTTTTTTCTTGTTCGCCGTCGTTGTTATCTACTCTTATTTTGTCTTTAATTTCCCATGCGTAAGGGTATTTTTTACGTATTATGCTCAAAAATTTTATTGCCTGAAGACGTGTTCTGAAATCGCCTACCCTGACTCTGTAATAGGGTTCACGAAACGAAATATATGCTTTTACGCCTTGATATTCGTTTTCGAAACGGTTTTTTGCACTCCATGCCGAGTCGAGGGCATTGTTTCCGGTCTCTTTGTATATTTGAATACGGTAACCTTCTATATAGGGGAATTTTTGGTTTTGCATTTTATGTAACATCAAAACGGTGTCGATACGCGAATCGCCGGTAAATTCTTGTCCGTAAAATTGTTGAGCAACTCCGTATCCCGTTGCGAAAACCGTTAATATCAATGTCAAAAAAGTTTTCATTATCACTCTTATCATTTTGTTATTAAATATATTCTTTTGCTCTTAAACTGAGTACCGGTATGGGCGAGTTGTTTATTAATTGTTGTGCATAGGGTCCTAAAAATTTGTTTGCCGTGGTTGTACCCTGTTCGGTCATAATGCTTATAAGGTCGATGTTTTGTTTTTCGGCGTAATTTAATATTCCTGCGGCTACATTATCAACTTCTATGGTTTCCGTTATAAAACGGATTTCTTTGTCATTAAGGCATGTTTCGGCGTCGTTTCCGAACTTGTCGATACGTTTTCTAATGAGTTTCAGAGGTGTGTTGTAAACTTTTAGAAGATGCAATGTGGCATCGAAGCCTTTGGCTAGTTTAACGGCAAACGGGAGTTTTTGTTTTGTTTCGAGGGAGCTGTCGAGCGGCAGTAGAATATTGTTGATGTCTTGTTCGGTGGGAAAGTCGGGGCGTACCGTAATTACGGGACAGGGTGCCGAAGTTGTAATGCGGTAGGCATTGCTGCCAATCCAAAATTGTTCGAAACCCGTTACGCCGTGTGTTCCGGCAAATATCAGTTCCGCCTGAAGATGACGTGCCGTTTTAGCTATTTCCTGGTAAACTTTTCCTTTGCGCAGGACAACTTTTACCGTACCTTTTTGAAGCCTGTTTTTATATTTTTCCGAGATGTCGTTAAGATATTTTTTCTTTTCAATGCGAATTTCGCCTTCAATGGTGTCGATAATGTTTTCGCGCGAACCGGTATTATCGACCCAAACCAGATTAATATCGGAATCAAAAACGTTTGCATATTTTATTGCATAATCCAAAGCGTGTACGGCGTTTTTTGAGAAGTCGAATGCGACGATAATATTTTTCATGGTCTTTTTATTAACGGTAAATAGTTGATAATGTTTTTGCCGAATACCTGTTTATATCGGTAGCTAATTTACAAAAAAAAATATTACAAATGAAATGACGGAATTGTTTTGAGCGATAACGTGTGTCAGCCGGGTATAAGTTTTTTGTAATGTTCGTAACGTTGCAGTATTTCTCTGACGAAATCGTATGTTTCCCAACCTCTTGCATAGCCGTTTCGCACAACGGGGTCGTGATAATATTTTTTTTCGGAGAGGTGCAAAACGAAGTATTCTACGTTGTCGTCCCACACATTGGGATTTTTGCCGTATTTCAGGGCGAGTCTTCTGGCGTCCAAAATATGTCCTACTCCCACGTTGTACGATGCAAGTATAAATTTAATACGTTCCACCGAGTCGGTAATGGAGTCGGGCAACAATTTATCGAACTCTTTAAGCAGTTTTACTCCGGCAACAATTTGGTCTTTGACGTTCGAATTGGTATCTATACCGTATTTTTCCATTGCGGCGGGCATAAGCTGCATAAGTCCGTATGCGCCAACCCACGATTTTACGTTTGGTTTGAATTGCGACTCCTGGTAAATCAATGAGGCGAGAAGTCGCCAATCCCAACCTATAATTCCGGCGGCTTCCTTAATGTATTTGTCGTATGGCGAGAGGTTTCCACCGGCATACGAATTGTATATGCTTTCCGCAATTTTTTTGGTGCGTATGTTTTTAAAATATTTGTTGTAAAGCAGTCGCGATTCAAGACTTTTGTTAAAACCCGATATCCACGAGTTGATAGTGTCGAGCAGCCGTTTTTCGTTTTTAGGTACCGCCCAGGCAATCTTTTGGTGAAAGCTCACCGGCATTTTTACATCGATATTAGGATAAACACGGGCAGCTACCTTGGCAACCATTTCATCGGCTATGGTATAGTCAATCTCTTTTTTTGCGACGGCTTCAATAAGTTGTTCCATTTCGCGTTCGTCTTCAACGATATTTATCGTATCGGCAATTTCGTTTTCGAGGGTTTTCAGCCGGTTTACGAAAATGGTTCCTTTTTGAACATAAACCGTTTTGCCGCCCAGGTCTAAAATATTTCTTATCAAATGTTTGTTTATTTGGTCGGCGGTGGCCATTTTTTGGTAATTATCGGGTTTTCGTTGAACCAATACCTGGCGGGTAAACATAAAGGGCAGTGTAAAATCCATTTTTTTCATTCTTTCCGAAGTAACCGTCAGGGTCATGGCAATCAAATCGCTTTTATGTTGTTGCAATTTCAGAATGCTTGAATCCAAATCGTGTTCTATGCGTAAATCGACATCCACACCGAGGTATTCACCGAGTTTTTGAACCATTTCGTATTGATATCCCATGGGTTGTCCGCGGTATATAAAGTAGTTTGTGGAACCGTAATCGGTAATGGCAATAAGTTTTTTTCTTTGAAAAATGGTGTCCAGCAAGTCGGCGGTATCTGCTGTCGCGGTTTCAATGTTATTCTTTTCTTTGTCTCCGTTTTGCCGGGTTTGACGGCACGAAAACAACAAAATAACCAATAGAAAAGAGGATAAGATTTTTATTATAATGCTCGATTTTTGCACACTCATGCCACAAATTAAAGAAATTTTTCGGAAAAACCGTTGCAAATGCCGCAATATTTTTGTTTGTAATATGCCGAATTTATTGATAACAAAGGTTTTATTTTGAACGGTGCAGGTTTTGCGATTCGAAGTATTTTATTAAAATTGCGGCTTTTGCTTTTCCAACGGTTTCGGATAGTTGTTCTTTTGTTGCCGATTTTATTTTTTTTAACGATTTGAATTTACGGAGCAATTTTTTAGCCGTGTCGGGTCCTATTCCCGGTATCGATGTCAATTCCGATTTTATGGTACCTTTTACTCTTTTGTTGCGGTGATGTGTAATTCCGAAACGGTGTGCTTCGTCGCGCAGGCGTTGTATCAAACGCAGGCTTTCGCTTTTTTTGTCGAGATAAAGCGGCAACGGGTCACCGGGGAAATATATCTCTTCGAGTTTTTTAGCAATACCTATGATTGTAATTTTGCCGTAAAGCCCCAGTTTTTTCAGACTTTTTACCGCCGAACTCAACTGGCCTTTTCCGCCGTCCACAACAATTAACTGCGGAAGCGGTTTTTTCTCTTCAATCAACCTGCTGTATCGGCGGTAAATAATCTCCTCCATTGATGCGAAATCGTTTGGTCCTTCAACGGTTTTTATGTTAAAATGACGGTACTCTTTTTTGTTGGGTTTTGTATTGTAAAACTGCACCATTGATGCAACGGGATATTCGCCCTGAAAGTTTGAATTGTCGAAACACTCTATCTGCAAAGGTATTTCATTCATTCGTAAATCTTTTTTCAGGGTTTCCAAAACTCTTTGTTTATATTTTTCGGGGTTTAAAATCTCTTGCTGTTTCAGTTGTTCCAGCCTGTAATATTTGGCATTTCTTTCGCTAAGTTGCAACAAATGCTTTTTGTCGCCCTGTTTGGGCACGGTAATTTTTACCTTTTCGAGTGTGATTTGGGGGTCGAAAGGCACAATAATCTCTTCCGCTTTGCTTTCGAAACGGTTACGGAGATTTACAATTGCAAACGAAAGCAGCTCTTGCGGTGTTTCGTTCAGCCTTTTTTTAATTTCCACGGTATGAGCCTGAACAACGGCGCCGTTCATAACTTTTAGATAGTTTACATATGCCGTTTTGGTGTCGTCTATCAGCGAAAATACATCCACGTTGGAGATGCGGGGATTTACAATTGTGGATTTGCTTTTGTAGTTTTCCAGAATGTCGAGTTTTTCTTTTACCAGTTGTGCCTTTTCGAATTCCATTTTGCCGGCATATTGATACATTTCGTTTTTAAGGTTGTTAATAACATCGGTAAGGCTCCCTTTTATTATTGAGCGTATTTGGTTTATCATTCCGTTGTACTCTTCTTCGCTCTGTTTGCCTGTGCACGGTGCTTTACAGTTGCCTATGTGGTACTCGAGACACACTTTGTATTTTCCTTTTTCTATGTTTTTGGGCGACAGGTTAAGCGAACATGTTCGTAAAGGATACAACTGTTGAATGGTATTTAGCAAGGTTTTCATCATTTTTACGGATGCATAGGGGCCGAAATATTCCGAGCCGTCGTTTTTTATGTGGCGTGTTGAAAAAACCCTCGGGAAAGCCTCCTTTTTTATACAAATCCATGGAAATGTTTTATCGTCTTTCAACAATACATTGTATCGCGGACGGTATTTTTTTATGAGGTTGTTTTCAAGGAGCAAAGCATCTTGTTCGGTTTCGGTAATTATGGTGTCGATACCGGCGATTTTTTTTATTAGCATGCGTAATTTGCCGTTTTCGGGGTTTTTGGTAAAATACGATGATACCCGTTTACGCAAATCTTTGGCTTTACCCACATAGATAACCGTCCCGGTTTTGTCGTAAAAACGGTAAACCCCGGCACTGTGGGGAAGACTTTTGATGATGTTTTCCAAATCGGGTCCGGCATTCATTTGTTATCCGAAAACAGGTTACTTAAAAAAAAGCAAAATTATAAACATATGAACACAGGAAACCATAGAGAAGTTTTTTCTTTTTAAAAACATTGTTTTCCGTTCCGGTTTCAAACAGTTAAAAGCCGGTGTTCTTTACGGAAACAGAATGATTTGATATGTATAATCGGGGAGAAAGTGTTGTAAATGGGGAAAAATTAAAGAAAAGAATTTAATTACAATTGATTTTCCGGGGTTTATTTATTTTTGTAATAAAACCTTCTTGTTTGAAAAATATTGATGGGAAACGGTTTTAAACGTATTTGGAGGTGAAAAAGACAGCATGAAACAGACAATTTCAGACCTGTCTGAACGGAAAGGAGAGACTGGGGCTAAACAAAAAAATAAAAAGGCGATGAAAGTAGGTATTACAGGTGTTACCGGACACGTCGGTTTTAATGTTTTAAGGGCTTTGTATCCTGAAGGACACCGGATAAAAGTGTTGGTACGAAACAAAACCGGTTTGTTTAAGGATTATGATATTGAATTGGTGAAAGGCGATATAACCCGAAAAGAGACCCTTGCGGCATTTTGCAAAGATTTGGATGCGGTGATACATCTTGCAGCACTAATATCCATTGGTAACGACAATTACGGAAAGGTTTACGACGCCAACGTAACCGGCACCGAAAACCTTGTCGAAGCATGCAAAGATGCGGGAGTAAAGCGTTTTGTTCACTTCAGTTCCATACATGCATTGGAGCATAAGCCTTACGACGAACCCATGGACGAAACCCGTCCGTTGACGCAAAACAAAAAAATTGCTTACGAATATACTAAAGCTTTGGCGGAACAATATGTTTTGAAACAAAACAGACCCGGTTTTACCACAGTGGTGTTAAATCCTACCGCCATAGTAGGTCCGTATGATTATAAGCCTTCGTTTGTGGGAAGGTTTTTAATTATGGTATATAAAGGAGTTCTTCCCGGACTGGTGCCGGGCGGATACAACTGGGTGGATGTGCGGGACGTTGCCGGGGCGGCGGTAACGGCTTTGTCGAAAGGCAAAGGAGGCGAGCGTTACATCCTGTCGGGACAATGGCAACCCCTGAAAACCGTTGCCGGTATTGTATGCGAAGCAAAAGGTGTAAAAAATAAAATTCCGGTGTTGCCCCTTTGGCTTGCAAAAACCGGAGTGCCATTTTTGTCGGCATTTTCGAAAATTACGGGAAAAAGCCCTTTATACACTAACGAATCTCTATATATTTTGCAATCGGGGAACAGAAAAATTATCAATGCAAAAGCCCGTAAACAGCTTGATTTTTCGCCTCGTCCTTTGCACGAAAGTGTTACCGGTGCCATAAGCTGGTTTAAAAAAATGTCATATATTTAACCCGATGATTTCCGAAAAGATATATTTCGTTTTACTGTACGGTTGGATAATTGCGGCTATTGTTATTTTTCCGGTTCTTTTGCGTGTAACGGCTCCATACGGACGTCATACCACAAACACCTGGGGTCCTACGCTGTCGAACCGTTGGGCATGGTTTTTTATGGAACTTCCCATACTCTTTATCTTTTCGTGGTTCTTTTTTAAAGGGAACGGAGAAAAAGGTTTGCCCCAGTACATCTTTTACGGATTGTTTATGGCGCACTATTTTCACAGGGTTTTTATTTATCCTTTCAGGCTGAAAGACAACGGGAAGCGTATGCCTCTGGTAATTGTCGCAATGGCGCTGTTTTTCAATTTTGCCAACGGATTTTTCAACGGATACTGGTTCGGGGTATTGTCGCCTGTTTACGGTAACGATTGGTTTACCGGTTGGCGTTTTATTACCGGACTAATACTTTTCATCGCGGGAATGTATATCAATATTTCGTCCGATCAAATATTATTAAACTTGCGAAAAGGCGGAAAAAAGGGGTACTATATCCCTTACGGCGGGTTATTCGGTTACGTTTCGTCGCCCAATTTGCTTGGAGAGATAATAGAGTGGACGGGCTGGGCAATTATGTCGTGGTGTTTACCCTCTTTTTCGTTTGCCTTGTGGACCATGGCTAACCTTGTGCCGAGGGCGTTAGACCACCATCGTTGGTATAAAAAACGTTTTCCGCATTATCCCGTAAACAGAAAGGCTTTAATACCTTTTATATTGTAACAAAAAAACATTTATTGTTTTTACCATAAAAACATATCCGCCGGTTTGTGTGTTGTAAAAGGAGAAAAGGCGTGCCATTGATAACTTTATAATCAGGGAAAGAGATGCCTTGAGAAAACGAAGAGCCTCCCATGGGACTCGAACCCACGACCTGCTCATTACGAGTGAGCTGCTCTACCAACTGAGCTAAGGAGGCTTTTTTAAAACGGCTGCAAAGATATAAGTTTCTTTTTTACAAAAAAGCCGTTGTCACAATCTTTTTGTTACAATAAAATCAGTTATTGTTTTTTTCTCTCCTCATAGAAAGAAATTCGTTGTATGTAAGGCTGCGCCATAGCCATTCCAACGGGCCGAACATAAAATGTTTTAACCAAATACGGGCAAACCAAACCTGCAAAGTATAAATACCTATCGCCAACAATTCTACTTGCCACAAACTTAAACGACCGTAAAGCCCGCAGCAATAAGGATAAAATATTATTATTCCTATTAAAGTTTGACCGAGGTAGGTGCTGAACGACATTCTGCCTGCGTATTTTAATCCTTCCAACATCTTTTTAATAACATCGTACTTATAAATTATTGTCAAAAACGATATGTACGACAACGCCATGTTTACCTGCCCGAAACTGAAAAGAATTTTATAAAGAATATCGTTCCAGTCCGACGGAAATTGTCCCATGCTTCCTTTTACCTGTTTGGCTATCAGCGTAAGGGTTAGGCCGATAACAAAATAGACGGTCATCAATTTTACCGATGTGGCTTTTTTAGTAAAATAGTCTTTGGACATCATATAAAATCCCAATATGAAAAACGACAATATTTTAAATATTCGTCCGGCAGGTAGAAGGTCGAAATAACGCCATTTAACATTATGCCAATTGGCTTTGGTAACTTCCCAAAAGGTGCCGTTTTTGAAAGGTTCGGTAATTTGTTCGGGACTCATATCGTAGTAGGTGTGCAAAGCCAGCTTTTTTGCAGGCACCATAAATCCCGGCAAAAAGTACATCATAAAGATGTCGTAAATTATGGGTAATAGAAATGATATTATTGCAATTATCAGCAATTTTTCGGGTTTCAGGTTTCTGAATTGCACAAAAATAAAACCTACCAAACCGTATATAAAAAGAATATCGCCCGACCAAAAGAACATATGAACGAGTCCGAATAACATTAAAAAGAGCAACCGCCGGTAATAGACTTTCATAAAATCGCGCTGGTTGTTGCGGTTTTTGTTGAATTGCAAATAAAAGCCTATGCCGAACAAGATGGAAAATATTGTGTAAAATTTTGTGTCGACAAAAATTCCCACAAGACGGTAAACAAAAAGATCGACATCGAGATTCGGCCATTGTTTTATTTCGTCAAACGGTAAAAATTTAATGCCGCTCCAACTCAAAATGTTTGCAAACAAAATTCCCAAAAGTGCAAAACCGCGTAATGCGTCTATTACTTCTATTCTCTGTTTGGGTTTCGACGGTGAAAAATGTGTCATGGATATATTTTTTTGATGTTAATTTTTTACTCTGCGGAATTTTAACAATTATATTGTACGGTAAAAAACCGCATAAGATACAAAAAACATTGTGCCGCTTTAGATTTTTGCCATTTGCCAGTATATTACGCACAAAATAAAACCCTCAATAACTATTGATGTAAGCATGTAAAAAAGTGCCAAATTTTTTTCAGAATAGTATTTTCGCAATAAAAAAGCGCCTATGGGCAGCGAAATAAATACGGGAGTAAGCAGAATTATCCCCCACATTCCGTAGTCGCGTTTCAGTTTTACAAGAATTTTATTCCAGCGGGTAAATTTTTTGCGCTGTCTTCTTCTCTCTTTTCGCCGTTTTTTCCAGTTTTGAAACGACGACAACACTTTGCCGGGAATTATGCTGTTTACCGAAGGCATAAAGTGTTTGTAATAAATTTGCAAAAGGCGTGTTATGTGGTAATAGAGCAAAAACGCAAGGCTTCCGCCGGATATCAAGGCAAAATAGGTGTTCCAAAAGTCGAGTTTTACTGCCAATCCGTAAATAGGCGCATAAAAATATTTTATCATCGCCAGGAAAAAAACCTGGATCATCTTTATGAAAACCGGCATAAAAAAGTTTTTGTCGGTTTAAAAAAACCGTTATCTGATTTTATATTCGTTTATTTTTCTGTAAAGTGTTCTTTCTGAAATCCCCAACTCTTTGGCGGCATCTTTACGTTTGCCGTTATGTTTTTTCAGAGCTTTTCTAATCATCTCTTTCTCTTTTTCTTGAAGCGACAACGACTCTTCGAATATTTCACTTTCGGCAAATTCGTTATCGGGTTCGTTTGTCTTTGGCGGTGCGGTTATTTTTACGCCGTTGTCAGGGTGGGCAAAGGTGGCAACTTGAGGTTCATCTTCAATGGTTTTTATGAGTAAGGCTTTGGCTTTTTCGTAACCTTTGTCGTCAATATCTTTGTTCATTAAATCAATAACTATCTTTTTCAGTTCGGTGATGTCCTTTTTCATGTCGAAAAGCACCTTGTACAGGAGTTCGCGTTCGGTAAAATGCATCTCTTCTTCTTTGCGGTACAGCACGGGGAGTTTGGTTTTGTTTTCGTCGGGCAGATAGTTTCGCAATGTGTCGGCGGTAACGGTTTTCTCTTTTTCTATTATCGAAATCTGTTCGGTGATGTTTTTTAATTGGCGGATATTTCCGGGCCAATAGTAATTTTCCAACAGTTTGACGGCATCTTCGGTAAGTTTTAGCGGAGGCATACGGTATTTTTCGGCAAAATCGGCTGCAAATTTTCTAAAAAGAAGGTGTATGTCCTCTTTACGTTCGCGCAGCGGTGGTATGTAAATGGGAACCGTGTTGAGCCTGTAAAACAAATCTTGTCTGAATTTCCCCTTTTCTATGGCTTCACTCATATTGACATTGGTGGCGGCAACGACACGCACATCGGTTTTTATGACCTTCGACGAACCTACCTTTAAAAATTCTCCCGTCTCCAAAACACGTAACAATCTTACCTGTGTGGCAAGGGGCAACTCGGCAACTTCGTCCAAAAATATTGTTCCGTTGTTGGCAACTTCAAAATACCCTTTTCGTGCCTCGTGTGCGCCGGTAAACGAGCCTTTTTCGTGTCCGAAGAGTTCCGAATCTATGGTGCCTTCCGGAATGGCACCGCAGTTTACGGCAATGTAGTTTCCGTGTTTGCGCGAGCTCAACTGGTGTATTATTTTCGGAAAAACCTCTTTCCCCGTGCCGCTTTCACCCGTTATCAATACCGTTAAATCGGTAGGTGCCACCTGCATTGCTATGTCTATCGCCCTGTTTAACAACGGTGAATTACCTATAATTCCGAACCTTAGTTTTATATTTTGAATATCCATTTATCGAGTTTTAATTTTTTGTAAAAATACAAAATTCACAAAATTGAATTTGGAATGAAATATTTCGGTTCAAAATTTGTTATAATTTAGCCGTTTCGTACCAAATTTAACAGATGCCGGTGGTAATAACTGAAAAACATAATCTATTGTTCAAAACAATATCGGTTGTATTGTTTTCCGCCGTTAATTTGTTTTCGTTGCATGCCCAGTTTTACAACGGCTCAAATATGACGTTCGGTAAAAACAGGGTTCAGTACAAAGATTTCTTGTGGACATATTACAAATATCCCGATTTTAATGTCTATTTTTATCGTAACGGAAAAAAACTTGCCCGTTTTGTTGCCGAATATGCTCACGAAAAAATTCCCGAAATAGAGTCTCGAATAGGGACAAATCTGAGTAAAGACATAAAATTTATTGTTTTCAACAATCTTACCGACCTTAAACAAAGCAATATAGGGCTTACCCAAGAGATTAATTACAATACCGGAGGTATCACTTACATAATAGGCACAAAAGTCATGTTGTATTTCGACGGAAATTATGTGCACTTTGAAAAACAGATACGCGAAGCCATAGCCGAAGTGTTGTTCAAACAGATGATGTTTGGAGGTACTTTGGGGCAACAGATAAAGACTTCGGCGGTTTTTTCGTTGCCTAAATGGTTCGAGGTAGGTTTTATCTCATATTCGGGTCAAGAGTGGAATGTGGAATTTGACAACAGGGTGCGCGACGGTATTTTAAGCGGTCGTTACGACAAACTGAATAACCTTACGGACAAAGATGCCGTGTATGCGGGTCACTCGCTGTGGCGTTTTTTGGCAAAACAGTACGGCAAAGAGGCCGTTTCGGGAATAGTGCGTATGGTTAGTGTCAGCAAAGACTTGAATAAAGGTTTTATCTATGTGATAGGTCTCCCTTTTAAAGAGGTATTGAAACAGTGGAAACAGTTTTACGAAAAAGAGTACGACACCGCCTCAAACTTGAAACTCCCGGCTAATCTTTTGCGTTTCAAATATAAACCGGACAGGGTTTTGGGACAACCTAAAATCGGTCCCGGCGGCGATTTGTTGGCATTTACCACCAACGAAAGGGGTAAGTATAAAATATATCTTTACAACTTGAAAACCGGTAAAAAGAGAAAAATCTTCGGCAAAGGAATAATGATTGACACAAAAACCGATTACAGTTACCCTTTGCTTGTGTGGCACCCCACAGGAAAACTTTTGGCTTTTGTTATCGAAGACAAAGGTATGCCTTGGCTCTATTTTTACGATTTGGAGAAAAAGAGACTTTCGAAACGTAAAATTTTCGACGTTCAAAAAATACTCTCTTTAAACTATTCGGACGACGGCAGGTTTTTGTTAGTGTCGGCGGTACAAAAGGGACAATCCGACATTTTTATTTTTAACATTGCCGCGGGTTCGTTTTATAAAATTACCGACGACATATTTTCGGATTTAAATCCCGTTTTTGTTAACAATTCCACGGCAATTGTTTTTAGCTCCAACCGTAATAACGACACTCTTGACATCAAATACAAAGACCCTGTCAAGGAGATGGGAGATCATTTCGACCTTTTTATGTACGATTATGTTTCGGGAAACAGAATATTGAAAAGACTTACCCGTACTCCCCTGTCAGACGAAACAAATCCCGAGAGTTACGGCTACAATACAATATCTTATCTTTCGGACGAAAGCGGCATAGTTAATGCAAAACTGGCAAAAATCGACAGCGTTGTAAGTTCGGTGGACACCGCCGTCCACTACCGCTATTTTATAACCGCCAAAACGGTTACCGATTATTCAAGAAGCATCATCGAACAAAATGTAAATTACTCAGCAGGCAAAAAAGCAATGATAATTTACGACGACAATTTATGGAAACTCTACATCGAAAATGCCGGCAGTTACGAACAAACCCCCTCATTAACCCCCAAGCTTACCGCTTTTAGGAAGATGACGCTTAAAGAGAGCTTGAACCTGACGGTAAAAAAAGACACTCTATCCGGCATTGAAAAAGAAAAAACACCACCCACCTCCGAAACAGCCGGGAAACATTTCCGTATGATTTATTTGGATAAAAACGGTAACGAATTGATTGATATGGAAGAGGGAGGTAAAGGGTACGCCGGCATACAAGGGTTAAGCATTAAAACCTTGTTGGGAATAGAGGGTTATAAAAACGAAGACGGCACTTTTCATATACCCAAACGCCGAAACTACCGTACGCAATATTCCGTTAGTCAAATGGTCAGCCAGGTCGATTTTAACTATATAAACTACAATTACCAGCCTTTTACCGGAGGAACTTATCCTGTTTATCTTAATCCCGGATTTAATATTTTATACAAAATAGGTCTTACCGACTTAATGGAAAACCACCGTTTTGTTGGCGGCGTACGGTTTAATTTCAGTTTGATAAACAACGAATATCTTTTCAGCTATGCCGATTTGCAACACCAACTTGACAAAGAGGTGGTATTTCATACCAATTCCGTTGAACTCAGCAACGGTTATTCTTTGGTGAATATACGTTCCAACGAATTGTACTACCTGTTGAAATGGCCCTTTAACGAAGCTTTGAGTATCCGCGGAACTTTCCAGTACCGCAACAACATGTTTGTTACTCTTGCCACCGACCAACAAGCGCTCGAAACACCTACCGTTTTCGAAAACTGGATAGGGGTGAAAGGCGAAATCGTTTACGACGGAACCCGCAAAGTTGCAATGAACATATATTACGGTTGGCGTTGGAAAATATTTGCCGAATACAACCAACTGCTTTTCGGCGATAAAAACCATAACCTTGCCGTTTTCGGTTTCGATTTTCGCAATTACAAACAAATACACCGCTCCTTTATATGGGCTAACCGTATTGCGGGAAGCACCTCGGCAGGTACCGACCGCCTGATTTATTACATGGGTGGCGTCGATAACTGGCTTGCCCCCAAATTCAACAGAAATACACCTATCGACTTTAACAAACATTACGCATACCAAACCCTTGCAACTCCAATGCGTGGCTTCGACCAAAATATCCGTAACGGCACCTCTTTTGTCGTTTTTAATTCCGAATTGCGTTTCCCCCTGTTTCAATATTTTTCGCAAACACCTTTGAGTTCCTCGTTTTTGCGCAATTTCCAAATTGTGGCTTTCGGCGATGTGGGTACCGCTTGGACGGGACTGAACCCTTATGCCCCCGAAAATTCGCTCTTCACAAATTATATCGACAGCGGTCCGTTACACATTTCCGTGGAAGTTCAAAAAGAACCTGTTGTTGCAGGATTCGGAGCGGGTGCACGTATGCACCTTTTCGGATATTTCGTCCGCGGCGACGTTTCGTGGGGAGTGGAAGACGGACATGTCAACAAGCCCGTCTATTATCTCTCCTTGAGCCTCGACTTCTAACGGGATACATTATTTCCTGTTGTTTTTATTTTAATTTTGTCTTTCGCAATTTTTTGCCCGACCGCTGTTAAAAAACAAACAGCAACAATTAAAATTATGCCAAAATTTTTTTTGGTTCTCGCTATTAATTTTTAAATAGCTTAACACTTTAAATTTGCGATATTTATCATTTTTTCACTATGCCATGTTAATAAAAAAAAAATTATAATTTGGTTTTGTGTATTATCTTGCAACAAAATTCGGGCAACATTCCGCTTTATTTTAATATCATGATAAACAGAAAGTTAACAGGCTTAGCAGCATAAAAAACGTCTAAAAATATGGAAAATAAATTATATTTTGACTTTGACGATCACAATGTAGAAACGGAAAAAAAAGAGGAAAAAACCTTTTACGACAAGGTGCTTGACAAACATAACAGTCAAACCGGAAAACTGGCTTTTTTGAAACCGGTGGAAATGGATAAAATCAAAATGGAAAATGAAAGTAATAATATAACGGCAGAAGATAATAGTGTGGAAAAATCGGAAATGAAAAATATGGAAGCTCCCGTTCCTGAAAAGGGATTTGATTATGATGAAATAATAAAAGCGGCAACGGAATATTTCAACGGCGACAGTCTTGCTGCAAGTGTTTGGGCTAACAAATATGCATTGAAAGACAGTTTGGGAAACATTTACGAAAAGACCCCCGACGAGATGCACCGTAGAATAGCAAGAGAGATTGCACGTATAGAAAGGAGATATAAAAACCCGCTTAGCGAAGATGAAATTTACGATGTTATAAAAAACTTTAAATATATTGTTCCGCAAGGCAGTCCTATGGCAGGTATAGGAAACAATTATCAAATATCATCGTTGTCCAACTGTTTCGTGATAGGTAACGAAGGCGAATCGGACTCCTACGGCGGAATAATGAAAATAGACCAGGAGCAGGTACAACTGATGAAACGCCGCGGAGGTGTGGGACACGATTTGTCGCACATACGCCCCAAAGGGAGTCCTCTAAATAATACGGCACTTACTTCAACGGGAGTGGTTCCCTTTATGGAACGCTACTCCAACTCGACGCGCGAAGTGGCTCAGGACGGACGACGAGGAGCCCTTATGCTTAGTATCAGCATTAAACATCCCGATGCAGAGCATTTTATCGATGCCAAAATGGAACAGGGCAAAATTACAGGTGCCAACATATCGGTTAAACTCGACGACGAATTTATGAAGGCCGTTAAAGAGGGAAAATCGTATGTGCAGCAGTACCCCGTCGATTCCGGCAACCCTAAAGTAAAAAAAGAGATAAACGCCCGTGAACTCTGGAACAAAATAGTTCACAACGCATGGTCGTCGGCAGAGCCCGGAATACTGTTTTGGGATACCGTAATCCGCGAATCGGTAGCCGACAGCTATGCCGATTTAGGCTTTAAAACCGTTTCGACAAACCCGTGCGGCGAAATACCGCTTTGCCCCTACGACAGTTGCCGTTTACTGGCTATAAACCTCTACAGCTATGTGAAAAATCCCTTTACCAAAGATGCCTACTTCGACGGCGACCTCTTTGTGAAACATGCTCATATAGCCCAGCGTATGATGGATGATATTATTGACCTCGAAGTGGAAAAGATAGATGCCATATTAAATAAAATCGCTTCCGACCCCGAGTCGGACGAAATAAAATATACCGAACGCCGCTTGTGGGAAAAAATCCGTGAAAAATCATTGCAGGGTCGCCGTACCGGTATCGGTATCACCGCCGAAGGCGATATGCTTGCAGCTCTCGGATTGCGTTACGGAACCCAGGATGCAATTCAATTTTCAACAAGAATACACAAGTTACTCGCCCTGGAAGTGTACAGAAGTTCCGTTAACCTTGCCGAAGAGAGAGGACCTTTCCCCATTTACGATACACAACGCGAAGCAAACAACCCTTTTATAAACCGCATTAGAAGCCATGCCCCCGAAATTTATGAAAAGATGACAAAAGTGGGCAGACGTAATATCTCAATGCTTACCATAGCACCAACGGGCAGCGTAAGCATCTGTACGCAAACCACATCGGGAATTGAACCGGTATTTATGGTTACTTATAAACGTCGCCGTAAAGTAAATCCAAACGACAAAAACGTGAACATTACATTTGTCGATGAAGTGGGTGACGCATGGGAAGAATATACCGTATTTCATCCCAAATTCGAAACATGGCTCGGTGTTAACGGCTACAATGTGGATGAAGTTAAGGCGTTACCCGACGACGAACTGCAGAAGATAATAGAAAAATCGCCCTATTACAAAGCCACTTCGTCCGATATCGATTGGGTTAATAAAGTTAAAATGCAGGGCGACATTCAAAAATGGGTTGACCACTCCATAAGTGTTACGGTAAATATTCCTGAACATGTTTCCGAGTCGCTTGTGAGCGATATTTATCTTAAAGCATGGGAAAGCGGCTGCAAAGGAATGACCATTTACCGCGAAGGCTCAAGGGCAGGTGTTTTGGTTAGTAACAAAAAGGACAAAGAGGATGACAAAAAGTTTAAAGAGACCAAAGCCCCGCCGCGCCCTGAGAAACTGGAAGCCGATGTGGTTCGTTTTCAAAACAATTACGAAAAGTGGATTGCCATTATAGGACTGCTGGACGGACATCCTTACGAAATATTTACCGGTAAAGCAGACGACTTTTACTTGGCTCCCTGGGTGGAAAAAGGTTGGGTTATTAAACGCAGAACCGATAACGGAAAAATATACGACTTCCAGTTTTTGGACAAACAGGGTTATAAAGTTACCGTTGAAGGTCTTTCCCGTTCGTTCGACCAGGAGTTTTGGAACTATGCAAAACTTATATCGGGAGTGTTGAGGCACGGTATGCCATTACCTTACGTTATAAATCTTGTCTCGAATTTAAGCGCCCCCGAAGATCATTTGAATACCTGGAAAAACGGTGTGGTTAGAGCTTTGAAACGTTATGTGGAAGACGGTACAAAAGTTTCCGAAAAAGAGGAGTGTCCCAATTGTCATCAAAAAGGAACATTGGTTTATCAAAACGGTTGTAAAACCTGTTCGGCTTGCGGACATTCCAAATGCGAATAGAATAGTTCAGCGCCTGAACCCCTACGGATACCATTTGTGCTTTTTATACTTTTATTGCCTTTTGCCGTATATAAGCGGTGCTATTGACAATTCTCACGTTGAGGAATTTTTGAATATGGCTGATAAATAAAACCCTTGGTTATTATGCAAAAGATAACTTCTCTGTTTTCAATCGACTATCCTGTAATTCAGGGAGGAATGATTTGGTGTTCGGGCTGGGAACTGGCAAGTGCCGTAAGCAACGCGGGCGGTCTCGGACTTATTGGTGCGGGCTCAATGTACCCCGATACTCTTCGCTCTCAAATTAAAAAATGTAAAAATGCCACCGATAAACCTTTCGGGGTTAACGTTCCGTTGCTTTACCCCCAAACCGACGATATTATGCAGATAATTATCGACGAAGGGGTTAAAATTGTCTTTACCTCAGCCGGCAATCCTGCCAAATACACAAATTTTTTAAAGGAAAAAGGTATTACGGTGGTTCATGTGGTTGCCAACAAAAAATTTGCTTTAAAAGCGATATCCGCCGGTGTTGACGCCATTGTTGCCGAAGGTTTCGAGGCGGGAGGACACAACGGGTACGAAGAGACAACAACCATGGTTTTAATTCCCTTAATCAGGGAAATTTGCGATATTCCTCTGATTGCCGCTGGCGGCATAGCCACCGGAAGTGCCATTTATGCCGCTTTGGCTTTGGGAGCCGACGGTGTGCAGATTGGCAGCCGCTTTGTAGCCTCAAAAGAGGCTTCGGCACACCCCTCTTTCAAGAAAAAAGTTGTTGATGCAAGTGACGGCGACACCTATCTTACCCTTAAAAAATTGGTGCCCGTACGATTGATAAAAAATGATTTCTTCCACAAAATACATCAGTTGGAACTCGCCGGCGCCTCAAAAGAGCAACTCGCCGGCGCGCTCGGTAAAGGACGTGCAAAAATGGGTATGTTCGAAGGAGATACACAAAACGGTGAATTGGAAATAGGTCAGGCGGCAAGTTTGATTAAAGATGTTTTACCCGTGAGTGAGATTATGAAAAATCTGATTGACGAGTTTAACGCTACCGCCCAAAGAATGAACGGTATGTTTTTGTAAACCCTTTTTATCAACGTTTTATTCCCGCTAAATCGGCCCTCCCTTTATTTAAGTAATTTAGAAACCTTTTTAAAATCTTATTTTGTACCTTTGGGAAATGAAAATTACAGCTTATTAAAAATTAAAACGATAGAGACATGGATTTTGAATTTACCGAAGAACAGTTGATGATTAAACAGGCTGCACGCGACTATGCACAGCGCGAACTTGCACAAGATGTTTTGGAACGGGAAGAAAAAGCCGAATTTCCGGCACGCCACGTAAAAAATTTGGCGGAATTGGGATTTTTGGGAATGATGATACCGCCCGAATACGACGGCGGTGGAATGGATACCGTATCGTATGTGCTGGCAATGGAAGAGATAGCAAAGGTGGATGCTGCCGTTGCGGTGATAATGTCAGTAAACAACTCGTTGGTATGTTACGGATTGAACCGTTTCGGAAATGAAGAACAAAAACAAAAATATTTAAAACCTTTGGCACGGGGAGAGGTTATTGGTGCATTTTTACTTTCGGAGCCCGAAGCCGGTTCCGATGCCACACACCAACATACTACCGCCGAAGACAAAGGTGATTATTACTTGATAAACGGTACTAAAAACTGGATTACCAACGGCAATTCGGCCTCCACATATATAGTAATGGCACAAACGCATCCCGAAAAACGGCACAAAGGTATTAACGCTTTTATTGTTGACAAAAATACCCCGGGAATAACCGTGGGACCCCACGAAAACAAAATGGGGATGCGCAGCTCCGACACTCACTCGGTAATGTTTTCGGATGTTAAAGTGCCAAAGGAAAACCGTATCGGCGACGACGGCTTCGGATTTAAATTTGCCATGATGGTGCTTGAAGCAGGACGTATCGGAATAGCTTCGCAAGCATTGGGAATAGCTTCGGGAGCTTTCGAACGCGCCGTGGCTTATGCCAAAGAACGAAAAGCTTTCGGAACAGAATTGATAAACCACCAGGCTATCGCATTCAAACTGTCAGATATGGCCGTTAAAATTGAAAATGCCAGAAATCTTTGCCTGAAAGCGGCTTGGCTTAAAGATAACCATAAACCCATTACCGTTGCCAGCGCCATGGCAAAACAGTATGCCGCCGATATTGCAATGGAGGTAACAACCGAAGCAGTGCAAATTCACGGAGGTTACGGCTATGTTAAAGAGTACCATGTGGAACGTTTAATGCGTGAAGCCAAACTGACGCAAATTTACGAAGGTACATCCGAAGTGCAAAAAATAATAATTTCAAGAAGTTTGATGAAATAATAAAGCGACCTTTCTTGTTTAGTCGCGTTAATTGCGGATACTGAAATTATGGATAAAAACTTGTTGTGGTTTTTAGAACTCCCGGCCGCGCATCAAAGTTGTGACTTAATAACCCGGCAAGTATAACCGAAATGTTTTTGTTACTTTTCTCCACTTTAAACTCTTGTTTTTAAACTGTATCAATATCTATCCCGGAACAATTTGTTTTATGGATACCGTCCCGTGGAGTTTTTATTGAACGGGAAAACTATTTACTCTCTATTCTGCTTTTATTTCCATAGTTTTGCACCCTGTACCCATTATGAAAAAAAGTAAATTGAAACCGGGACCTTTGTTGTCGAAAGTAAATTCGCCGGACGACCTTAAAAGGTTGAGTGTTGACGAATTGCGTGTTTTGGCAAAAGAACTTCGCGACTTTATTCTCGATGTTGTTTCGGTACATCCGGGACATTTGGGAGCCAGTCTTGGTGTTGTGGAACTTACCATTGCCCTGCATTATGTTTTTAATACACCTTACGACAAGTTAATCTGGGATGTCGGGCATCAGGCATACAGCCACAAAATTTTAACCGGCAGGCGCGATGTTTTTGACTCGTTACGCCAATACGGAGGGATAAGCGGTTTTCCTGTGCGTGACGAAAGCGAATACGACGCTTTTGGAACGGGACACGCTTCCACATCCGTTTCGGCTGCATTGGGAATGGCTGTAGCTTCCAAACTTAGAGGAGAAACAGGACGCAGACATATTGCAGTGATAGGCGACGGTGCTCTTACGGGAGGTATGGCTCTCGAAGCCTTGAACAATGCGGGGGCTTCCAATGCCAATATTTTAATTGTGCTCAACGACAACGGAATAGCTATAGACAAAAGCCAAGGGGCATTGAAAGATTACCTTGTTAAAATTTCGGCATACAAACCGCATAGCCGCATGAAAAATGCCGCATGGAAAGGTTTGAAAAAAACCCTCTTTTTTATACCGGGAGCGGGAAACACATTGCAAAGGCTTGGTAATGCCGTCAAAGGTTCGGTTTTTATCAGTAGTAATCTTTTCGAATCTTTTAATTTCAGATATTTCGGCCCTGTTGACGGACACAATATTCCACTGTTAATACGGATTTTAAATGATATTAAAGATATTGAAGGTCCTAAAATTTTACACGTTGCAACGGTAAAAGGCAAGGGTTTTAAACGTGCCGAACAGGAACAGACGATATTTCATGCTCCCGGGAAATTTAACAGAAATACGGGCGAATTGGAGAAAAAAGAGAGCGCACACACTTTTCAGGAGGTTTACGGTAAAAGTTTGTTGGAACTTGCACGGGGGAATAAAAATATTGTGGCCGTAACACCCGCCATGTCCACGGGTTCGGCACTTACCTATATGTCGGACGAGATGCCCGGAAGAGTATTTGATGTGGGCATTGCCGAGCAACATGCCGTAACTTTTGCGGCGGGAATGGCGGCGGAAGGATTAAAGCCCTTTTGTACGGTTTATTCCACCTTTTTGCAGCGTGCTTACGACCAAATTATCCACGATGTGGCTTTACAAAAATTGCCTGTGGTGTTCGGAATAGACCGTGCCGGACTTGTGGGTGCCGACGGTGCTACCCATCACGGATTTTTCGACCTTGCGGTATTAAATGCCGTGCCCGGTATCGTTGTTGCCGCTCCCATGACCGAAGCTGAATTACGCAATATGATGTTTACAGCCTCGAAATATGGCGACGGTCCTTTTGCCATACGCTACCCGCGCGATAAAGGGGTGTTGAAAAATGCCCGGACCCCTTTCCAAAATCTTATTGTCGGCAAGGGAAGAGTGGTGGTCTCGTCGAACGGCAAAACGGCTCTGGTATCGTTGGGACATGCCGGAAACCAATGTTTTGAAGCAATTAGGTTGTTACGTGACGAAGGAGTTGATGCGGCACACTACGATATGCGGTTTTTAAAACCTTTGGACGAGGAATTGCTTGAAAAAATATTCAATAAACACGACATTATCATTACCGTTGAAGACGGTATGATTACGGGAGGCTTCGGAATGACGGTTACGGCATTTGCAGGTCGATATTTCCCCGGAAAAAAGATTGTTGCCTTGGGAATCCCCGATAATTTCGTCAAACACGGAACCCTTAACGAACTTTATAAAGAGTGCGGTATGGATGCCGTAAGTATTAAACAAAAGGTTTTGGAACTGATATAAATGGCATTAAAGATTTTCGGAATTATAAAGAATAGCGGTTTCAAACTTCTATGAGGTTTATGATTTTCTCCCGTTAATTTACCTAATTTTGCGCTTTTAATTTATGCCGATGAACGATAAAAAAGATAATACAACCGTTTTAAGGAAACCGGACTGGCTGAAAATAAAAGTGCCTTCGGGCAAAGAGTACGTTTCGGTAAAAGAGATTGTTAACCGGAATAAATTGCACACCATTTGTACCAGCGGACATTGCCCCAATATGCACGAGTGCTGGGGGAGAGGTACTGCAACGCTTATGATTCTCGGTGACATTTGTACGCGGTCGTGTAAGTTTTGCAACGTAAAAACCGGAAAGCCATTGCCTGTCGATAACGATGAACCCCTGAGGGTTGCCAGGTCGGTTAAGATGATGAACCTGAAACATGTTGTTATTACTTCGGTTGACCGTGACGATTTGCAAGACGGTGGCGCCGGAATTTGGGCGCTTACCGTAAAAACGATAAAGGAACTAAACCCCGACACTACAATAGAAACCCTTATTCCCGATTTCGACGGAAAAGAGGAACTGTTGCAAAAGGTAATAGATGCCGCTCCCGAGGTTATTTCGCACAATTTGGAAACGGTAAAACGGCTGACACCCTTAACACGAAGCAGAGCCAAATACGACCGTAGTTTAAAAGTGCTGGAATATATTGCAAAATCGGGAATAGTTGCAAAATCAGGTATTATGGCGGGGCTCGGAGAGACTCCCGGAGAGGTTTTTGAGATGATGGACGACCTTTTGAGTGCGGGAGTGAAAGTACTTACGATAGGACAATATTTACAGCCCACAAAAAAACACCTGCCCGTTTACCAATATGTAACTCCCCGGCAATTTAAAGAATACGAACGTGTGGGTTTGGAAAAGGGGTTCAGGTTTGTTGAAAGTGCTCCCTTGGTGCGCTCCTCATATCATGCCGAAAGACATGTGATACGATGAAAACATTTCGGTTTGCAACCGGGTAAAGTGTGGAAACCTTAAATATTGATAAAGTCCTGAATCAGCATTATGTATAGCCCGAATTAATGTTTTTGCTTTTCCGTTTGATGATTGCCGCCTGTCAGCTCAACCTTTGCAAAACAATGTTTTGACCGGTAAATTAAGTGTGATACCGCCTTGAGCGGGGCAATTCGAAAAAGAGGTTTGGTTTTATTGTTATTTTTGCCTGCTTTGAAAAAAAAGTATTTGCAATGAAAATGGTTTTCGAAGATTTGGGACAGGTGGATTATCTAAAAGCATGGGAATATCAAAAAAGAGTGTTTAACGGTTTGATAGCTTCCAAGTTGTCCGGTAAAACCACGGAAAACAAGCTTTTGTTTTGTGAACACCCGCATGTATATACCCTCGGCAAATCGGGCAACAGGCAAAATTTGCTTATTAATGATGAAATGTTGAAAAAAATAGGTGCCTCATATTATCACATAGATAGAGGAGGCGATATTACCTATCACGGACCCGGACAACTTGTGGGTTATCCTCTTTTCGACTTGGACAGTATTAATATTTCCATAAAAGAGTTTGTTTATAATATTGAGGAAATACTTATTAGAACGGTTGCCGGATACGGGATTGAAGCTTCGCGTATTGAAAAAGCCGCGGGAGTTTGGGTCGATGCCGGCAATGCGGTAAAAGCACGGAAAATAGCGGCGATAGGGATGAAAATTCATAAGAAGGTCAGCATGCACGGTTTTGCACTTAACGTAAATACCGATTTGAACTATTTTTCGTACATAATTCCTTGCGGACTTAAAGATAAAGGCGTCACCTCAATAAATCGTGAAACGGGTAAGAAGATTGATATCCAAGAGGTAAAAAGCGTGGTTGCGAAAAACTTCAAAGAGATTTTCGGCTTTAAATAACAGTATAAAATGAGCAAACCGCCTTAAACAAAGTTGTCCGTCTCTTTTGAAACTCTTTTTAATTTAAGTGCAAAAACTATCAAAAACACTCCTATAAAAAGCGAGACTATTCCAATGATAACGATAAAAAATTTGGCGCTGTTAAAGGGGTCGAAAAACAGTGCCAAGCCGAATAACAAGATGACAACGGCATTGATAATCGTATTTTTACGGTTATAAAATGCTGGGTCGAGTTGAAAGGCTATGTAGAGTTGCAAAACTCCCAATATTATTGCCCAACTGCCTACGATAATGGCGAAAAACTCAAGCGAATTGCGTGAGAAAAAGGTGAGCAATATTCCCAATCCCAATACCAGCAAAGTTTCAAACAGGTCGGTGGTGAAAGGCAGGTCACGCTTTATGTTGTTTACAACACCTATTGCCATGGCAACGGCAATAAACAAAGATATAATACCGAGATACATTACTATAGAAAGAATAACATCGCCGGGAACAAAAAGAGCCAAAACACCGAAAAGTATGGCAATAAAACCGTTGAACAACGGTAACATCCAATTGTTAAACGAATAAGTTTTCATAAGGCATAAATTTTATATTTTGCCGTAAAGGTAAGAATATTATTTTTGTGATATGGAATTGTATGTAATAATTGTAGCGGGAGGTAAAGGGGAGCGTTTCGGTACAGCCGTTCCAAAACAATTTATAGAGATAGCCGGCAAGCCGCTGATATTACGGACTTTTGATGCTTTTTCCGGATATTTCGACAAGGCGCATTTTGTTTTGGTATTGCCCGAGATGGAGATAGGGCGCTGGAAACATATAGCTCACCATTTTAATTTTTCGTTGCCCTACACTTTAATTGAAGGGGGACCAACCAGGTTTCATTCCGTAAAAAACGGACTGGAGGTTGTTCCCGGCAATTCCCTTGTTGCCATACACGATGCTTCGCGTCCGCTTGTCAGCAGCACTACCATTGCCAATTGCATACGAACCGCAAAACTGCACGGTAATGCCGTTCCCGTGGTTCCTGTTACCGATTCGGTACGAATGATTGAAAACGGTGTTGGTAAAGCCCTTGACCGTAATAAACTCTTTTGGGTTCAAACTCCGCAGGTTTTCAACTCCAAACTCATTAAAGCGGCATACAACCGTGTTTATAACCATATTTTTACCGACGACGCCTCTGTATTGGAAGCTTCGGGGCATCAGATTTTCACCGTGGAAGGAAACCCCGAAAACATTAAAATAACCCGTCCTGCCGATTTGGCTTTTGCCTCCTATTTTATTGAAAACAACCTGGAATAAATTTGCTCCGTTGCCGGATGTTTTACCTTAAATTTTCCCTCCCTTTCCACGAATATTTGGCAAAAAGTGAAAATAGTGCGGTGTAAAAAAGATAAAAAGGATAAATAAATTCGAAAAACAATAGATATTTTAACAACTCTTTTTTCTTTACAAACATTGCAAAACCGTTTAAAAGCGGATAATCGGTAAGGAATTTTATTATTACGAGTAAGAGATATATAATAAATATTGCGGGATGTATAATGCCCGAAACAAATGTTGCAACCGTTACTGCATTGAAAAACAACACTGTTGTTGCTGTAAACAGTGCCCAAAACATTTTGTATCCTTTTGCTTTCGACCCCCACCTTATCCTCTGGTTAATAAACTCTTTGAGGTTTGCTGGAGGAAGCGTCGAAACAATGCTTTTTCTGTCTTTTAAAAATTTAACAGAACCGCTACCGTATTTTTTTGCCGTTGCATGGATTAAAAATATATCGTCTCCCGACGAAAATTTTTCGCCGAGCGATAGTTTTTTATCGTTGATAACTCTTTTTGAGAGTCCCATATTTGCGGCATTGCCCGAAAAGGGCAGGTTTAATCCCGAAGAGCCTGCCCCCGAGGCAACGAGGCTTAAAAATTCAAGGGAAAAAAATTTTTGAAGCAAGTTTTTTTCCTCTTTATAGACTACTGTTCCCAGAATTATTTCCGGTTTTTCTTTTTCGAAAAAAGTCGCCATGCTTCTAATCCACGATTTTCCCATGGAACAATCGGCATCGGTGGTAAGTATCAAATCGCCCGAGGCTTTTTCCAGTGCCGTTTTCAGAGCCGCTTTTTTCCCTTCGCCTTTCGATTTTAGACAGACTACATTATCTTTTTCTTGCGAGAATGTTTCGAATAACAGATATGTTTGGTCGGTGGAGTGGTCGTCAACCAATACTATTTCGGTAAGTTCGCCGGGATAATTCTGTTTTTTCAACGAATGAAAAAGTCGGGGGAGGTTTTCGGCTTCGTTACGGGCTGCCACAATAACGCTAACTTTGGTTGCCGGTTGTTCGAGGTTGTAAAAGAAATATGCGGTTTTGAGCCACCCCAGTGTCATTGCAAAAATTAGGGCAAGGTAAAGCGAGATTGCCGAAATCAATATTACCGTATATATGCTAATGCCCGTTTCCATTTCTGAAGAAGCGTAATTTAAAAACAAAAAAAGCACCAATAAGAGCGGGGATGCCGAGGTTTATTATCCACAGCAGTGAAGAGGCGGCTATAACCGATTGTTGCAGGTTCCCGTTCCATAAATTTAACCTTTCGAAGTAATAGCCGAAGACGTAAACGCTAACCGAACCCCTGACTCCCAATTCTGTCATGGCAATGGTGGGTATTACTGTCATCATTAAATAGATAATTCCTATTAAAACCATGGAAATCAAATAGGATATGCCGATATTGAAAATTATCAGCAACAGGTAAAATTGAAAAGAGAAAATCAGGTAACGGGCAATGCTTATCAATAATACATTGAAAAGTTCTTTGGAACTGTACCACGAAAAGACTTGCGAGTATTTGCTTATTTTCGGGTACTCCTTTCCGCTTATATTTTTTATTATCGACGAAAAGGTTGAAAAATTAAGATATATAAAAACTATTCCCGAGATGAAAATGAAGGCGGCAAAAACTATTCCCAAATAAGACCAAAGTTTCAGTGAGTCGGACATGTCGAAAAAGTCGTACAGGGCAACCGTAAAAGCTATTGTCCCGAAAATAAGGGTTGTTAAAAGTTGGGCAAGTCCGCCGAGCATGGTTGATAATACCGCTTGCAACCTGTCGGCATTTTTCAAAATAAAGATACGTCCCAAATAATCACCTGCACGGTTGGGTAAAAACATACTTACCGAAATTCCGGTAAGAACCGCTTTAAACGAGTCGGCGGTTGATATTTTTTCGAGCTTGTAAATAAGATATTTCCATTTATATGCTTCGAGAAACCAGTTGAGTGGTACAAGCAGCAAAACAACAGAAACAAGAACAAGGTTTTTTTTCGACAGGGTTTGTTGTAACAGTAGAAAAAGAGAGTCGGCATCATGTTTTTGAAACAGTTGGTTATAAAGGAAAACCATGGTTAAAACAAGTATTATTGCCTGAATAATCGTATTGAAGTATGTTTTGTTTAATTTTGTTTTCATAAATCTGGAAAAATTAATGGCATCGGAACGGATAATTTTGGGTATTGACCCCGGCACCAACATAATGGGTTACGGCCTTATAAAACAGAAAGGCAATACCATGGTTTTGATAACCATGGGCATACTTCAACTTGGCAAATACGGTAATCACGCCCTAAAACTAAAAAAAATTTTCGAACGTACGTTGTCGCTGATAGAACAATATCATCCCGACGAGCTGGCAATCGAGGCTCCGTTTTACGGAAAAAATGTTCAATCGATGTTAAAACTGGGTAGGGCACAGGGTGTTGCGATGGCTGCGGGGCTTTTTAAGGAGGTGCCTATTTTTGAATATTCGCCGAAAAAAATAAAACAGTCGATTACAGGAAACGGTAATGCCGGAAAAGAGCAGGTGGCGGGAATGCTGAAAACATTGCTTGGGTTCAAAGATATTCCCGATAACCTTGATGCTACCGATGGTCTTGCCGCTGCCGTTTGCCACTTTTTTCAAGGAGACAAACCCCTACAAGGGAAAAATTATTCGGGTTGGAAAAACTTTGTAAAAGAGAATCCCGGAAGAATAGGAAAATAATAATAAAAACAGATAATAAATGGAAGTAACGGAGCGTCAATTCGTATTGCAACAACGGGCTGAAATAACGGAGCATCTCGTTTACAAGAAGTTGGCACAAATTTGCAAAAAAGAGCACAACCGGAAAAAATTGTTGCAGATTTCGGACGACGAGTTGAGACATTACGAAATATGGAAAAAGGTAACGGGGAAAGCCGTTAAACCTGATATGGCGAAAGTACATTATTATTTTTGGTTGGCAAGGTTGTTCGGTTTGAGTTTTGCCTTGAAATTGATGGAGCGTGGCGAGTCGGATGCGCAGGTTTTTTATGAGAGAGCGGCAAAGGTTGTTCCCGAGGTAGCGCAAATACGGCAAGAGGAAGAGGAACACGAGCACCGTTTGCTGGGAATGTTAAAAGATAAGCGGCTTGCATATGTGGGTGCCGTGGTTTTGGGTTTGAACGATGCCCTTGTGGAGCTCACAGGAACGCTGGCAGGGTTGAGTTTCGCATTTTCAAAAGCAACGGTTATAGGATTTACGGGTTTGATAATGGGTATTGCAGCGGCGCTTTCCATGTCGGCATCGGGTTATCTTGCCTCGCAGGAAGAGGATGAAAAGGAAGATGTAAATCCTGTTACGGCAGCTGTTTATACAGGCGTGGCTTATTTGATAACCGTATTTTTACTTGTGTTGCCCTATTTTCTGTTTACGGCCGTTGAATATGCCCTGGCGGCAATGCTGGTCATAACGTTGTTGATAATTGCCGGATACAATTTTTACATATCGGTGGCAAAAACCGTCAGTTTTAAAAAACGTTTTTTGACCATGGCTTTTATTTCGATAGGGGTGGCTGCAATTTCGTTCGGTATAGGTTTCTTTGTGAAATCTTACTTTGGCATTGATATTTGATAAGGCACAAAATAAGTTGTAGCTGCAAATCAAAAAGTTTGGTAAAACTTTCCGTTTCTCGTGTGGGATAATTACACAAAATTGCACGAAGGGTGTAGTTGAGAATTTGAAAGGTGAAATTCAAGCACAATGGTGGAATGCGGCAGGGATGGGAGCGGCAGCCCGGAGGCGGGGGCGGTAGTGAGGCAGGCGGAGGCAGGGCTGACGTGAGGAAGCCCCTGAAAACGCCGTTGCCGAACAGCGCCGCCGCCGAGGACTATTAGCGGACAGCCCGTTTGCCGCCCTAAACGTTAAAACTACCGTAATGATGTTTTGGATTTTCTTTTTTTTGCTTTGATTGCGTGTGTTGTGTCAATCTGTTTTGTTGTAGATGACCGTCAACAGGACTTGTCCAACGGCTTTCAGCGTGTTTTTGTCTATTTTGTCCATGGTGTCGCCTGTGGTGTGCCAGTATTCGAAAAATGTGCCGTTGCTGCTTTTTGTGTCGAGGTGGATTATGTCAAGGGTTGGTATTCCGGCTATTTCGTTGACGTATTTGTGGTCGTCGTCTATGGGGTAGCCGTCGCGGTCGATAAAATAGTTGTCGTATCCCAGCGTAAATGCTTTGTTCCAAACCAAATCGACATAGTAGCGGGCATATTGACGCGAGAAATACTCTTTGGGGAAGGTTGCGTTTTTGGCGCCCACCATATCGAGCAGGATTCCGAAAGTTGCCGAATATCCTTGGATGTGGGGATTTTTAGACCAGTATTGCGAACCCAATCCCCAGTAATCTTCGCCGTATAGGTTTAGATATGAGGGCGGACCCCAGTCTTCGAGGTCGAAAAGCAGGATGTCGATGCCTGTGCCGGGTTTTTGCAGGTGGATTTGCCGTGCAATTTCGAGCAATACTCCTACGCCGCTGGCACCGTCGTTGGCGGCGTCGATGGGTGTTTGCCGTTTTGAGGGGTCTTTATCGTGATCGGCAAAAGGGCGCGAATCCCAGTGCGCCATAAGCAATATCCGGTTTTGGTAACTCGGGTTGAAACTGCCGATAATATTTTGCCCGTTTCGCAATACCTTGTCGTAAGTACGGGCTTTGAAATGTTGAACAATAACAGTGTCGCAATATCCTTGCAATTTTTTTACTAACCAGTTTGCACACTTTTTATGTGCGGCAGTACCGGGGACCCTGGGACCGAACGAAACCTGTTTTGCGGTATAATGGTAGGCGCTGTCGGCATTGAAGGTGGGAACCGTTATCGTTTTGGTAGCCTTGTGGTCAGGTGCGCCGAGTTTTTTGTGTGTGGCGGGACTCTTGCACGAAACAAAAAACAACAAAACCCATAATATTGTCGGAATATTTTTCATAAAACTGTTATTTGCAAAGTGCAAAGTTAAGGTTTTTATTAAGGGGAGCGGTATTTTTTGAAAAAGTGTAAAAAGAGCTAAGGTGCAATTTTTAAAGATTATAAATACGTCTGTTAACTGTGACGAAATTAACAGAAGTGTTATTTTTGTACAATTAATTTAAAAATTTCGAAATTATGAGAAACATCACTCTTTTCATTTGGGTATTATTGTTTTCGGTTGGTGTAGCGGCACAGCCGATGCAACCGTTTTATTCGGCGGGTACATTTAATAATGGTTTGGACGACGAAGCCTCAATAGTGACAAAGGCTATAACCGAAGGCGGATTTGAAGTGACGGGTTCATATCATCCTGCCGGCGACCCCTCTTTGTTTGTTATCTGTTTTACCAACGACGAGTTACGCAATTTGAGTTTGGAGTTTAAAGACCGCGGTGCTTTGGGAAGCGTTTTGAAGGCGGCTATCGTCTATAAAGATGGAAAAAGCAAGGTAAGTTTTTTAAATCCCGAATATATGTTTATAGCCTATTGGGGGGAACAACTAAACGGACAGGAGGAGAGACTTGTCGCCATGTCGGAGAAGGTGAAAAAGATTTTTTCATCCATGGGCAATTTAACTCCTTTCGGCGGCGAGGTTGACAAAGATGATTTACCCGGATATCATTACAAAATATTAATGCCCTATTTTACCGACCCCGACGAACTTGAAACCTTCGATTCGTTTGAAGAGGGGTTGTCGGTAATAAGGAAGAACCTTGCCGCAGGAAAAGGGCATACGGTTAAAGTTTACGAACAGGTTTTCGAAAACGAAAAAGTTGCCGTTTTCGGTGTGGGATTGCTCGACAAAGAGGATGGCGAGGCTTTCTTTTTGCCGGTAATAGGAGAGGAGAATATAGCAGCCATGCCGTACGAAATTATTTTGCAAGGCAACGAGGCTACCGCACTTGCCGGAAAATACCGTTTTGCCCTTTACTGGCCCGAGCTTAGTATGACCACCTTTATGAAAATTGTTTCCACACCCGGCTATGTGGAAGATGTGCTTGAGGACCTTTGCGAAGATGACGATTGATGCAACGGTTACCGGTGCCGCTATAGTGCCGGCAAACCGGTAAAATGCTTGTTCTCGGTTAAACCTTGCTGCCGCATTGATTTTTCCCGTTGTACCCTATTTATTAAAACGGGGGCTTTTGAAGTTTGCAACGGAAAGGGCTTCTCTATTTTTCTATTTTTGCAAAATAAACATAAAGAATGATGCTTGGATATATAATATGGGATGTAGGCAGCAATATTTTCAAACTTTCGGAAAATGTTCCTTTAATAGGCGGTTTTACGGTCAGGTGGTACGGTCTCTTTTTTGCTTTGTCGTTTATCTTGGGGTATATGATCATACAAAAGATGTTCAACAAGGAGAATATTCCCGAAAAGATACTCGACCGGCTGTCAACATATATGGTAATATTCACCATTGTGGGGGCTCGTTTGGGTCATTGTTTTTTTTATGAGCCGCACTATTTTCTTTCACATCCTTTTGAGATTTTGCAGGTATGGAAAGGGGGATTGGCGAGTCACGGTGCTGCGGCAGGCATTTTGACGGGACTGTTTATCTTTTCGAAAAAATACAGACTACCCTTTTTGTGGGTTATGGACCGTGTGGTAGTTCCTGTGGCACTTGCGGGGTTTTTCATCAGAATGGGAAACCTGATGAACTCCGAAATATACGGATATCAAACATCTTTGCCCTGGGGGTTTGTTTTTGTCAGAGCGGGCGAAACGACACCGCACCACCCCACCCAAATTTATGAAGGATTGAGCTATCTGCTGATATTTATCTTTTTGTGCAGATATTACAAAAAGCATATTGACGACGGCAAACTATACGACGGCAAACTTTTCGGCTACTTTCTCGTACTTGTTTTCGCAATGCGTTTTTTTATCGAATTTATAAAGGAGCCTCAGGAAATTTGGGAACAACACATGATATTGAACATGGGTCAGCTACTAAGCATTCCGTTGGTTTTGGCGGGGTTTGTAATCCTTTGGTATTCACATAAAAGAAAAAAGGTTTTTAAGAACAATTAACAAATTTTAGATTTTAATAAAAAGATAACATAATAAATTGTTTACTTTCGCAAATACTTTTCATGAAAAATAGCCGTAATGAATAATTTTAAAAAACTCAACAACATTTTGGGGTGGTTGGTTTTTGCCGTTGCAGCCACCGTTTACCTTATGACGCTTGAGCCTACAGCCAGTTGGTGGGATTGTGGTGAATATATAGCGACAGCGTATAAACTGCAAGTGGGACACCCTCCCGGAGCCCCGTTGTTTCAGTTACTCGGCAGGTTCTTCTCATTGTTTACTTCAAATCCTGCACATGTAGCCGTAATGATAAACACCATGTCGGCATTGTCGAGTGCTTTTACAATACTTTTTCTGTTTTGGAGCATAACAATGCTTGCCAAAAAGATATATGTAAAGAGTCCGGAAGATAAGCTGACCAATGGTCAGATGTGGGCTGTTTTGGGTGCAGGTTTGGTAGGTTCGTTGGCTTATGCTTTTACCGATTCGTTTTGGTTTTCGGCGGTGGAAGGTGAGGTTTACGCCATGTCGTCGTTTTTTACGGCAATAGTATTTTGGGCGATATTGCGTTGGGAAGAGGTCGCCGACAAATCGGCCGGTTTCCGTTGGCTGTTGTTAATAGCATACCTTACCGGTTTGGCCATAGGTGTTCACCTGTTAAACCTTTTGGCAATACCCGCAATAGCATACGTTTACTATTTTAAGAAATACAAATTTTCGTGGAAAGGTTTTATCTATGCCGGTTTAATAGCCGTAGGCATTCTTGCGATTATTATGTACATAATAATGCCCTGGTTTGTCGATCTTGCCGGAAAAACCGAACTCTTTTTTGTTAATACTCTCGGTTTGCCTTTCAATTCGGGAACAATATTCTATTTTATTGCGGTTATATCGCTTATTGTTTGGGGGTTGTATTATACCCGGAAGAAAAAAAAGGTGTTGTGGAATACGGTTATCCTTATGGTAACATTGATACTGATAGGATATTCCTCCTTTTTCATGTTAATAATCCGTGCCAATGCCGACACCCCCATTAACGAAAACGACCCCAAAGACGCTCTCGGCATGTTATCGTATCTGAACCGGGAACAATACGGAACATGGCCTTTGCTATACGGACAATATTATAATGCCCCCGTTGTGGGACGCGAGGATGGAACACCTGTGTACGAAAAAGACAAGAAAAAGAAAAAGTATGTTATTAAAGACGACCGCAAAGGTACCATTCCGGTGTACGACCCGAGGTTTATGACTATTTTTCCGCGTATGTGGAGCAATCAGAAACCGAGTCACATTAAGATATACCAAAGCGAACAATATGGAAGTAAAAAGGGTATTCCGATAAAAGTTCAACAAGATGACGGAAGTTACAAAACTCTTTATAAGCCTACTTTCGGTACCAATTTGAAGTTCTTCTTCAAATATCAGATAGACCATATGTATCTCCGCTATTTCATGTGGAACTTTGTAGGACGTCAAAACAATATAGAAAGTCAGGGCGAAATTGACCACGGCAACTGGATTAGCGGTATTAATTTTATTGACAAGATGCGTCTTGGCGACCAGTCCGATTTGCCTGCCAGCATGAAAAATCCGGCACGTGCAAGGTTCTATTTTCTGCCTTTGATACTTGGATTGCTGGGTTTCTTTTTTCAACTCGGAAGAACGAAAAAGGATACCTGGATAGTGTTTATGCTCTTTTTCATGACGGGATTTGCCATTATAGTATATTTGAACCAAACCCCCATGCAGCCGCGTGAACGTGATTATGCCTACGCCGGTTCGTTTTATGCCTTTGCCATATGGATAGGCTTGGGTGTACTCTCGTTGTACGAAGGGGCTCAAAAATGGATGAAAAACAAAACCGTTGCCGCCATTGCCGTTACGGTTATAAGTCTTTTGCTTGTGCCGGCAATAATGGCAAAAGAGGGATGGCACGGACATGACCGTTCGGGTAAGTATGCAGCGCGCGACTTTGCAAGAATGTATCTGGAATCGTGTGCCCCTAATGCAATACTGTTTACCAACGGCGATAACGACACCTTCCCGTTGTGGTATGCTCAAGAGGTTGAAGGGATACGTACCGACGTGCGTGTGGTTAACTATATGCTGGCTTCGGGCGACTGGTATGCCAAACAGATGTTCAGGAAAGTTTATGATTCCGACCCGCTGCCGCTTACAATACCCAAAAAGAAATACGATAAAGGCGAGTATAACTACTTGCCCGTATATCCTATGATTAAAGGTGAGGTGGACATAAAAGATGCAATAGATTTTATTGCCGATGACGACCCGCGCACAAAAATGCCTTTGCAAGACGGCGAACAGATAGATTTTATGCCTGCAAAAACTCTTGTGCTTAAAGTAGATTCGGCGGCAGCCGTAAGTTCGGGTACCGTTGATAAAAAAGATGCGGATAAAATCGTTAAAGAGATTAAATGGACGATAAAACAGGGCGGATTGTTCCGGTCCGATATTTTACTGCTCGACCTTATTGCATCGAACAACTGGAAGCGTCCTATCTATTTTGCCAATCCAAACAGTGTCAGCAAGGTGCTCGATGTTGACAAATATTGTCACCTTGAAGGTGTGGTTTACCGCTTTAAACCCGTTAAAGCCATGGATTATATACGCCATGTAGGCGGTGTTGATGCCGGAAGATCGTATAAAATCCTTACCGACGACGAGGCCCGCTGGGGACGCCTTAACGAACCCGATGTCAATGTTGACCGCGAAAGTTTCCGTAATGCAACAATAGCAAAACAGAGCTATATTAGAGCGGCACAAGCACTTGTGGAACTTCACCAATACGATTCAGCGGTTAAAGTACTCGACAAGGGTATTGAGTTTTTCCCCAACGAAAAGTTTCCTTTCGACTACTATACAAGCCATTGGGCAATGCTTTATTATCAGGCGGGAGCCACCGAAAAGGCAAATAAGGTTGTTGAGCAGATTTTTCAGCGTTATCTCGACGATTTGGGATATTACAACAGTCTTGACAATAAATTTTTGGATTACTACAGCGATGATATCCGTATGGCATTAACAGCATTGCAACAGTTGGCTCAACTTGCCAAAGATAACGGACAAAAAGAGTTGGGTAAAAAACTCGACAAAACGTTTAAAGAGCAATTGGGGATACTGAAACATTAACCCGCTTTTTCCGTTTAGTAAATTGTTTTGAGGTTATTAAAAAAATATTTTTTCTCCTTACTGTTTCTATTGCCGCTAACGGGTGCCGCGCAATATTATTTGACCGGGCAAGATCCGGCTTCGGTAAAATGGAGACAGATAAGAACCCCGAATTTTCAAATTGTTTTTCCGGAAGAGTATCGGAAAATTGCCGGATATTATGCCAATGTATTGGAACTTAGCGGTTCTTTCGTTGCACATCCGTACATTACAAAGCGTCGTCCGTTAACAATAGTATTGCACAACCGTTCCGTTTTGTCGAATGCAATGGTATCGCCCGCTCCCTTTCATGCCGATTTTTTCGAGATGCCTTCGCAAGATTTGTATCCGCAAATATGGCAAAACCAACTTGCCTTGCACGAATACCGGCATGCGGTACAGATGATGAAAATAAACAGCGGCTTTACCAAAGGGTTGTATTATGTATTTGGCCAACAGGCCGTCGCTGCTGTGTTCGGAACCTTTTTGCCCTTTTGGTTTATCGAAGGCGACGCCGTATTTAGCGAGACGGTACACAGCCGGAGTGGCAGGGGAAGAGTGCCCGAATTTACCTGCAAGTTGAAGGCTCAGGTGCTCGGAAAAAAAATTTATAAGTACGACAAAGCCCAATTCGGCTCGTACAACGATTTTGTTCCCGACCATTATACCCTCGGATACCAGCTTGTAACCTGCGGCATTGAAAAATACGGAATGCAACTTTGGGACAAAACTCTCGACAATGTTGCCCGTAAGCCTTTTACCCTGGTCCCTTTTACACACAGCTTGAAAAAAATCACCGGAAAAGGGAAAGTGGGTTTTTACAACATGGTGCTCGACAGTTTAAAAGTAAAGTGGCAAAGCGAAGACGGGATATTTAATGATTCGGTATTTGAGGTAAACAACAGGTTTTACAGCAACTATCTTTTTCCCCAACCCCTTTCCGACGGTTCGGTAATTTGCGAAAAAACCGGTGTGGACGATATTAACAGGTTTGTAAAGGTGTTTCCTGACGGTAACGAAAAAAAGATTTTTACTCCCGGATACGATTTTGTGGAATCGTTATGGGCAAACGACAGTTTGATATGTTGGAACGAAAAAGGCTTTGATCCGCGTTGGAGCAACCGCAGCTATTCGGTTATTAAGATTTACAATTTTAAAAATCGCAAGCTTAAAACGGTAACACGGAAAAGCCGGTATTTTGCACCTGCGGTTTCGCATGGTGCCGACAAGATTGCCGTTTCGGAAGTTGACATAACCGGCAGGTACTTTCTTAAAATAATAGACATTGTTTCGGGCAAAGTGTTGAAGTCGTATTCCACCGCCGACAATCTGTTTTTTATGACCCCGGCATGGTCATGTGACGATAGATACATTGTTTCGGTAGGGCTCGGCAAAAAAGGGAAGAGTTTACTGCTTACGGATACGGAAAGCGGAAAAACAAAAAGTGTGATGCCGTTTACCTATGCCGAAATAAAGCAGCCCGACATTTACGGCGATTTTGTAGTGTTTGTAGGTACATTCGAGGGGAAAGACGAGCTGTATGCGCTGAAAATTCCCGACGGGAAACTCTTCAAGTTGAATAATGCCCGTTTCGGTTCGGTAAATCCGGAGTTTTCGCCGCGGGGGAGACGGATTTACTATTCGGCATACACACCTGACGGTTATAAACCTGCCGTTATGAATTTTGATACCGCAAGTTTAAAGATATTTGACGGGCAAATGGTACATGCGGGATATCCCGTTGATAATCTTGTAACTCCGGATGTTTTTGTGTTGGACGATGTAAAAGTTCCCGACACCTCTTTTACGGTGGAAAAATACAGCCGTTTGGCACATCTTTTTAATCCTTACGGGTGGGGTCCTTTATACATTGATGCCGATAATTATACGCTAAATCCGGGAGTTTTTGTTTTATCGCAAAACAAGTTAAGTACGGCGGTAAGTTCGCTTGGATATGTATATGATTTTAACGAAGAGACGGGAAAACTGAAATTCGGTTTTGAATATTACGGATGGTATCCAGTAATAAAGATTAATACGAGTTACGGCGGCAGGAGAGTGTTTGCCCGTGACGAAAACGGAGAAAGACAAGAGGTGCGCTGGAAGGAGAGTGTTGTTTCGGCTTCAGCCGCTTTGCCTTTGAATTTTACCCGCGGGAGGTGGATAAAGGGTCTGAAATTTTCGGTTGAAATGCAACAAAAGTTTTTGAAAATGGCACCGGAAAGCAAATTCACTTTTAAAGAAGACAGGACAACGGCGGGTACTTTTCAATTGTTGGGCTATGTTCAGCAAAAACGTTCGTTGAAAGATATATTTCCGTCATACGGTATTTGGATAAACGGGCTTTTCAGGAAAACGTTGTTTTCCGACAGCAGTTCGAGACAAACCTCGCTACAAGGAGCGGTATATTTGCCGGGAATAATAAAGCATCAGGGTTTGAGGTTTTATTGGGCTTTGCAAAACAGCAAAGAGGGATACTACGCTTTCAGCGAGACGGTTTCTTTGCCTCGCGGATATACAGGGTTGGATTTTGATAAATATGCAGTGCTAAAATTCGATTATGCTTTACCGCTGTTTTATCCCGATTGGAATATTCCGGCGGTTTCATATCTGAAAAGGGTTTACACACGCCTTTATTACGATTGTCTTTACGATTTGAAAAACGGTGGCAACGGCGGTATGTTGTCGTCGGCGGGAATAGAGGTTTATTCGGGTTGGCATTTTTTAAGCCTTTTTCCCGAGGTAACTTTGGGAATACGGTATTCACGCCTTATCGAAAACGGAGGAAATGGTTTCGAATTTTTATATTCCGTCTCTTTTTAGTCTGCTTTCTTCTCTTTTTTATATTCCAGAGATGCTTTTACCAGCCCTATAAAGAGGGGATGAGGATATTTTACCGTACTTCTGTATTCGGGGTGGAATTGAACTCCCACAAACCAAGGGTGGTTTTTGAGTTCGATAATTTCCACCAGGTCTTCTTCGGGGTTTATGCCTGCCAAGCGCATTCCGGCATTTTGGAACTGTTCGCGGAATTTGTTGTTGAATTCAAATCTGTGGCGGTGGCGTTCGCGGATATTTTCGGATTTGTAAAGCGAATATGCCAGTGAATTTTTATCAAGTTTACAATTGTATGCCCCGAGTCGCATGGTGCCCCCCATGTTTTTCACCTTTTTCTGGTTTTCCATCAAATCGATAACGGGAAAGGGTGTTTTATCATCAAATTCACGGGAATGTGCCCCTTTCAGGTTGAGGACGTTTCTTGCAAATTCGATGACGGCACATTGCATACCCAAACAAATTCCGAGAAACGGTATTTTGTTTTCGCGGGCATATTCTATTGCACGTATTTTTCCTTCTATTCCTCTTGTTCCGAATCCCGGTGCCACCAATATGCCGTGAAGTCCTTTTAAAAGTTTTCCTGGTTCCGATGTCTCCATCTCTTCGGCGCTGATGGTTTTTACGTTTACTTTTACTTTGTTGTAGGCCCCGCCGTGGACAAAAGATTCGTATATGGATTTGTAAGCATCTTTAAGTTCCACATATTTACCCACAAGACCTATTGTAACCTCATCATTCGGGTTTTTCAGGTTTTTCAAAAAGTGTTCCCAGTTTTTTAAATCGAGAGAAGGTGGCAGGGTAGTATTTGTTATTTTCAATACTTCCACGTCCAATTTTTCGTCCCGCATCAAGAGTGGTACGTCGTAAATTGTTTCGGCATCTATCGACTCGATTACGGCGGTGGGTTTTACATTACAAAATTGGGCTATTTTGTTTTTTATCGATTGGGTGAGGTGTTTTTCGGTACGGCAAACAATAATATCGGGTTGAACACCCTGTTCAAGGAGTTTTTTTACGGAGTGTTGCGTAGGTTTGGTTTTCAATTCGCCTGCCGCGCGCAAGTAGGGTACCAGTGTAAGGTGTATTACGGCACAGTTGTCCCCCAGTTCCCATTTCATTTGTCTTACGGTTTCGATAAACGGGAACGATTCAATATCGCCGACAGTACCGCCGATTTCGGTAATAACAAAATCGTACTTTCCCGTTTGTCCCAACAGACGGATACTGCGTTTTATTTCGTCGGTAATGTGTGGAATAACTTGTACGGTGGTGCCGAGGTAGTCGCCGCGGCGTTCTTTGTTTATTACGTTTTGATAAATTCTTCCGGTGGTTACGTTGTTTGCTTGCGATGTAGGTGTACTTGAAAAGCGTTCGTAGTGTCCCAAATCGAGGTCGGTTTCGGCGCCGTCGTCGGTAACATAACATTCGCCGTGTTCGTAAGGGTTTAGAGTTCCCGGGTCAATGTTAATATATGGGTCCAGTTTTTGAATGGTTACCGAAAAGCCGCGTCCTTGTAACAATTTTGCCAACGATGAAGAGATAATTCCTTTACCGAGTGAGGAGGAAACGCCACCGGTAACAAAGAGGTACTTAACTTTTTTATCCATAACAGATTTATAAAAATTAAGTTTACAAAGAAACAAATTTTTTGCGGTATAGAAACAATATTGTCCTTTAAAAATGGAAATAAAGGGGATTTACCGCGGTTTTTATTTTTTAGCGTAGGCATCCACTATTTTTGTAACAAGGCTGTGGCGTATAATGTCTTTGTTGTTAAGGTAAACGAAATCAATACCTTTGATGTTTTTTAAGATTTTTTCGGCTTGAATCAAACCCGGTTTTTTATGTTGAGGCAAATCGATTTGGGTAATATCGCCGGTGATAATAAATTTGGAGTTTTTTCCCATTCTTGTCAAGAACATTTTAAGTTGGCTTTCAGAGGTGTTTTGAGCTTCGTCGAGTATGGCAAATACATTGCCGAGGGTACGTCCTCGCATGTATGCCAGAGGTGCTATTTCGATGGTTTCGTCTTCGAGCCACGAGAGAAGTTTTTGTGTTGGCAGCATATCGCGCAGGGCATCGTACAAAGGTTGTAGATAGGGGTCTAATTTGTCTTTCATATCTCCGGGTAGAAATCCGAGGCTTTCGCCTGCTTCCACGGCGGGTCGAGTAAGGATGATACGTTTTACCTCTTTGTTTTTCAGGGCTCTTACAGCGAGAGCAACAGCCGTATATGTTTTTCCTGTTCCTGCAGGACCAATTGCGAACAACATATCGTTTTTTTCGATGGACGAGACCATTTTGCGTTGGTTAGGTGTTTGCGCTTTTATAAGTTTACCGTGTCTGCCGTAAACAAGAACTTCGTTATCGGGTTTGTCAACCGTTGTTTTCTCGTCGTGACCCATTATTTGACTGATGTTTTCGGTGGTTATTTTTCCGAACCTGTCAAAGTGAACAAGAAGTAGTTCGAACCGTTTTTTAAAAATTGCTATTTCATCTTTTTCGCCTAAAAGCTTAACCAAATTTCCCCTTACAATAATTTTCAATTTTGGGAACAGGGCTTTTATCTCTTCTATATGTTTGTCTCCGGCTCCGAAAAACTCGACGGGATTTTCAATATAAGTTTCAATTATCAATTCACTCATAAATTTTTTTCATTTAAAAATGTTTTTACAGCATCGCTAATAATTTCGAAATGGTCGAAAGCGGTGGGAGGCAGCAATTTTGTGGAAAACCATTTTGCGTTTGCGGCATCGTCGCCCGCAACAGGTTTTTGAGGTTTGTTAACTACACCCCAAAATGCTACCGAAACCGTGCGGTGTCTGGGGTCGCGGTTTATTGCGCTGTAAGCTTTCAGCTGTTTCATTTCCCGAAACGTTATTCCGGTCTCCTCTTTCAATTCGCGAACCACTGCCTCTTCGAGGGTTTCGTCCATATTGACAAAGCCTCCGGGCAATGCCCACATGCCTTCGAAAGGGGGGTTTTTACGCTTTATCAATAAAACTTGCAGTTCGTTTTTTTCGATTCTGAAAACAACGGCATCAACGGTAAGTGCGGGACGTGGATATTTGTATGTGTACGGCATATTTTTTTTCAAAAATAATTGATTTTATATTTTACTGTTAAAAAGGTTGTAAAAAAGAGATGTAATCATACGGTTATTTTTGTGAAATAATTGTTGGGCTGTCCGGTTACCGGTATTAAAATCCGTAACGGTTGATTAAATCAAATTCTCTCTATTTCCGCACCGAGTTTTCGTAAACGGGCATCGATATTTTGATATCCGCGGTCAATTTGTTCTATGTTGTCAATAATGCTTGTGCCGTTAGCCGACAATGCAGCAATCAGTAGTGCCACACCTGCTCTTATGTCGGGCGATGTCATTTTTATGCCGCGAAGTTGGGGGTTGCGGTCGAGTCCTATTACAGTGGCACGGTGAGGGTCGCACAAAATTATTCGTGCTCCCATGTCTATAAGTTTATCAACAAAAAAGAGGCGGCTTTCAAACATTTTTTGATGTATTAAAACGCTTCCCTTGGCTTGGGTTGCCATTACGAGGACAATACTGATTAGGTCGGGAGTGAAACCCGGCCATGGTGCATCGGCAACGGTCATAATACTGCCGTCGATAAAGGTTTTTATTTCGTAATGTTCATGTTTGGGAATAAAAATGTCGTTTCCTTTCTGTTCTATTGTTACTCCCATCCTGTTGAAAACCGAAGGAATAATCCCCAAATCGGAGATGTTAACGTTTTTTACGGTAATTGACGAAGCCGTCATTGCCGCCATTCCTATAAAGCTTCCCACCTCGATAAAATCGGCTTGCAAGGTGTGTGTTGTGCCGTGTAAACTGTCCACCCCTTTAACCGACAGCAGATTTGACCCTATACCCGATATGTCGGCACCCATTCTGACAAGCATTTTCGACAACTGCACCAAATAGGGTTCGCATGCCGCATTAAAGATGGTGGTTTTGCCTTTGGCAAGGACAGCGGCCATAAGTATATTGGCAGTGCCTGTTACCGATGCCTCTTCCAGCAGCATTTGTGCTCCCAGAAGTTTTTCAGCTTTAACCTCATAGCGTCTTTTATAATGGTGGTATTCGAAACGTGCACCCAGTTTTTGCAAACCGTTGAAATGTGTATCGAGACGCCTTCGTCCTATTTTATCGCCTCCGGGCTGCGGAATTACTCCCCTGCCGAAACGAGCCAACAGAGGACCCAATATCATAATGCTGCCGCGCAGTCCCGTGGCTTTTTTTTCGAAATCTTCGGTTTCGAGATAGGAGATGTCGATATTGTCGGCTTTAAAAACGAAACTGCCGTTTCCTTTTGGTGTGACGGAAACATTCAACCCTTTTAACAGGTCGATAAGTTTATTGACATCGCTGATATCGGGAATATTGTTTATCAGCACCTCGCCGGGGGTGAGGAGTGTTGCACACAGAATTTGCAGTGCTTCGTTTTTTGCTCCTTGAGGGACAATTTCACCCGAAAGTTCTTTTCCTCCCGTAATTTTAAAAGAACTCATTATCAAGAATATTAATAACGTTGGGAATAATTTCTTTTACGTCCGTTTGATGCTTTTTTCTTCTTTTTGTTTCTTGATTTTTGGGGTACCAATTGCCCCGAATCAATAAGTACGGTCTCTTTGTCGAGGGTAAGTTTTCCTTCGGAGAGTATTTCCAATTGTTTTAAAATAAGTTCGTCGTCCACCGTATCGCGATTCCATGTCAGGTATAATTTTTTCATTTGGTTGGCGATAAAGAGTGTTAAAATCTCTTTTTCTTCGCCCTCTTCCATGTTTTTTGCGGCGTCGATAATTTTTTCGAGGTTTTTGCCGTAATGTTTATATTTTATTTTGTCTTCGCTGTAAGGAATTTTGTCGGGACGTGAATTTACTGTTTTGGGTTCGGGTTTGGGAAAAGGTGCATCGACATCGAGTTTGAAGTCCGACATAATAAACATATGGTCCCAAAGTTTGTGTTCGTAGTCGTTTGTTTCGCGAATTGCCGGGTGCATATTTGCCATTACCGACACGATAAATTTTGCCGTTTTGGTCCTCTCTTCACGGTCTTCAATACCGACGGCATAGTCAATCATTTTTTGAACGTTTCTTCCGTATTCGGGAATAATCATCTTTTTTCTTTGTGTGTTGTATTCCATTTTTTTTGCAGTGATTTTGTTTGTTAAGGAATAACCCTCCGGATTCTTTTTTAATTGTAAATTAACCAACCGCAAAAGTAGTTAAATTATTAATAGACATTAAATATTTACCGCTATTTTGATATGGGCAGAAAAATATTACCGGTAAAAAGGCTGTTTTTATAAAATGCCGTTTTCATCGTTATTACATGCTCAATTCAAACCTTATGCGTATTCCGAACCTTGACATTCCGCTGTAATAATCGGGTACCGGTCTCCAAATGGTTTCTATTCTTATGAGTTGGAAAATATTTTCGATACCCAAACCAAGTTCAAGATAGTTTTTTCCCGGCACTTTCATATCCCAAGGGTAAGCAATTATCTCCCGGTGTTTGTCGCTGAGGCTTCCGGTGAAGAATTTTAACGAAGCCACGGTCCTTATGTTGAGTTCACGCAATAGTGGAACCTGATTAAAAATCAAACCGTTGAAATGGTGTTCGGCCATTATGCCGACATACCGGTCGAGTGCGGCGGTGGCATTGTACAACAGGTTGAAACGGTAACGGGCATCGCCGTAGGTGTCGTTACCTCTTATTAATTCCAAAAGAGGGAAGGGGACTTTTCCTAAAATATAACCTGTTTCGAAAACGTATTTGAAGCGCATGAACCCGAGAGGAATTTTATGTTTTACGGTTAAGTGCAATTTCAAATAGTTTCCGCCTTTTTGTGCCACCCTGTAGTGTCCCGCCGTTGTAACAATGTTAATAATAGGACAAAAGGTGTTTAAATAGTATCTTTTCAAAAAGACATCGTTGGTTTTTTCGTTCCATGAGAGGCGTAGTCTCAGGCTTAAGGCATCGTTGTAGATGTACGGAACATTTTTATTGTTGTGAATAAACGGGACAAACACTCCTTCCCTCAATTTGTCGTGTTGATATTTGAGTTGAGTCATGAGTCCGCGTTTCCACTCTTTTTCGAAATAGAGATACCAGTTGTATAGCATGGATCTGCGGTCGCTGGTAAAACGTTTTATAAGGCTCGAAACAAAACTGTCTTCATTAACATGCGACAAATTTTCTTTTATCAGCAAAATGTAACTCTGCACTCCGAACAGGTATAAATCTTTGCTGTATCCTGCACCGAAGATAGTGCGGTATTTTGTTGCAGGCATGTAATTGGCGAATACGGAGTATTTCCACTCTTTGTCTTTAAAACCGTAACCTGTGCTGCCGCCCAAACTGAAATGCCGGTTGAAATTTTCGGAGGTGCGCAAACCTATGTTGAACCTGTTGCCTTCAATATTGTTGGTTTGCCATACGCCGAAATATGGACCCACCTCTATATTGCCTAACGGAAAATAGTCGGTGGAGAGCATATGTGTAAATTTTTTGCCTAGTTTGAACCAGAAAGTGCGGTTTGCCGAGTCTATTGCCGCTGACGTCTCATTGTACCGCTGTACACCTGTGTTGTGCCTGAAAACATTAATAATGGAGTCGGTTTGCCTGTTGTTTGGTTTGTTTATATTGACGGTGTCAATGGGATGAGCCTTGTCACCCACAACAACATTAGTGTAAACCGTGGTTTTCGAGCCCTCTATCATTGTTTTCGACTTTTCGTTTTTCACTTTAAAATAGTTGAAAGTTCCCACGAGGGAATTGCGTTTGAAAAACAGAGCGGTGTCGTTAATAAAATCGAATTCGTACACGACCTTTAAAGTGTTAAGATAGTTGATGTTGGCTGTTTTGGGAAGTTCGGCTTCAATTCCGGTGAGTGCCCACAAATCTTTTACCACGGTGAAATTGCCTTTAAACGCCAACTCTTTTTTGTTTTTTGGAACAAACTTAATGTGATAATATTTTCTTCCGTTAACGGTTGTGCTGTCTTCGAGGTAGTATTTATAAAATGCCAACCCACGGATTGATATTGGGCTGATGAATGTTTTGCCGAACATTTCGATGTTGTTGTTATAAAAGTTCATTTCGGTGCTTAACGAGTTTTGATACCCTTCAATGTCGAGATTGTCGAAACCGAGAACGGCTTTTATATTCTTTTTTAAAACCACTGTTTGCGAAATGTTTTCGTCGCGGTCGATAAAGTTGTCGGCTACTTTTTCGGAGAAAAACACGGGTATCGATTCTCTACCCGAAGAGTCGGTAACAACGGGCAATGACTTTAATAAAGAGGAAGGCAGGACGGTTTTTGTCTTTTCGTTTGACACATTGGTGAGTTTGGCGCTTAACACCGTATATGTGCGGCAATTGAAACGGCGGAATTTTTCAGGATTGTTTTTTTTCTTGTTTTTGATGATTTTCCGCAGAATTACATGTGCGGGGTTTTCGGTTGGCGTTATTACAACCTCGTTGAGCGTTTGTGCATCTTCTTTCAACTTTATTATCAGGCGGTATTTTTTTCCTTTTTCCACAAACACTTTGGCCTCTTTATAACCTATCATCGAAAAAATCAAAGTGTCGTTATGTTTCGAGGCTTTAATCTTGTAATAACCGTCGTAACCCGAAGTGGTGCCCGTAACGGTGTTTTTAAAAAAGATATTGACAAAAGGAAGGGGTTCACCGGTTTTTGCATCGAAAACATACCCTTCCACCTTCGTCATCCCTCGCTCTTTTTGCGAATATCCGGCGGTTTGAAAAGAAAAAAATATTACGCTCAATATTAAAAACGTGTTGGCTCTTCTTAGTGTATTATTCAATGTTTACGGGGTTTTGATATGATGACAAATGTTTTTTTATAAAGTTGTTTACATTTTCTTTTTTTCGACAAAAATTATTATGTCATGTTTTTAAAAAGTAAATGACGCACTGCTTTAGCGGGTATTGTGCTAAAAATACCCGTAAAGAGAGGCTGTATTAATGTTATTATGGTGTAATTAACCGAAAGAGGTTTTTGGTTTTCCTTTAAATTACAAACGACAATTTTAAATAATTATTTTATGCGTTTTTGATATATCTTTGCGAAAGCAAAAAGTATAAATATGATAGCTTCCGGAATGATAAGCGACGGTATTTTGGCATTAAAAACTTCCGATACCGGCAAAACCGCCCTCGGTTGGATGGAAGATTACAAGGTGTCGCATCTGCCCATTGTAAATAATGAAGAGCTTTTGGGGTTGATTTCGGAAATGGATATTTATAATTTGAACGATTTTGACGAGCCGTTGGGCAATCATAATCTCTCGTTAACAAAACCTTATGTTAACGAACACCAACATATTTACGATGTTTTGCAACTTGTTTACGAGGAAAAACTCACCCTTGTTCCGGTACTTGACGACAAAAACAGATACATCGGCGTAATAACGTTACAAAGTCTGTTGTCGGCTTTTGCACAAGCACTGTCGGTAAATAATCCCGGGGGAATTATTGTTTTGGAGATGAGCTATAAAGATTACAGTTTAACCGAAATTGCCAATATTGTGGAGTCGAACGACGCAAAAATAATCAGCACTTTCATCTTTACTCATCCCCAATCGGTAAAAATGGATGTATATCTGAAGATAAACCGCACGGAAATAGACTCCATAATAAAGACCTTTACAAGATACGACTACTTTATCAAAGCCGTTTTTACCGAAAACAGCGAATCGGAAAATCTAAAAGAGAGGTATGAGTCGTTTATTAAGTATCTTAATGTATGATTGATGCGAAAAATTTTCACCTTGTTTCTTTTCTTTTCCGTTTTGTCGCTTACACTGGCGGCACAAAGCAATTTGCCCGATTCAATATACCGTATTAACATTTTGCCCGATACGGGAAAGATAATAATAGGGAAAATAGTTTTAAATGGAAACAAAATTACCAAAGACAAAATAATTTTACGCGAACTCGAATTTAAAGAGGGGGATGAATTATCGAAACCTGAGTTTGAAAAAAGGCTTATTGCGAGCCGCCAAAACCTTTTAAATGCTTCGCTGTTTAATTTTGTGACTTTCACTTCGCATAAAAACGGCAATGTTTACGATATTGTTATTGATATGGTTGAACGTTGGTACATTTGGCCTATCCCCATTGTAGAGTTTGCCGACAGGAATTTTAACGTGTGGTGGGAAACCAAAGACCTTTCCAGATTAAATTACGGTATAGATTTGAGGGTGGAAAATTTCAGGGGCAACAGGGAGTTTTTAAATTTTATAGTGAAAACGGGATACGACAAAACTTTGGCGCTCATTTGGGAAATACCCTATTTAAACCGCAAACAAACATGGGGAATGTCCATCGCCGGAGGTGGTATTTACAATCACGAAACGGCGGTTAATACCGTTGACAATAAACTGGAATATTTTCACTCTCCCGACATTTATGTAAAAAAACACTATTTTTCGTTTGTAAATGTTAATTTCAGACCGGAATACCGCTTTTTGCATTCGTTTTACCTGAAATACGATTACCTCTATTACTGCGATTCCGTTTTGTTTGTTAATCCCGATTTCACGTACGGCGGCAATATCTACAACTATTTCTCGCTCTATTATAAGTTCAAACTCGATTACCGCGACTATAAGCCCTATCCGCTCGAAGGATACTATTTCGATATAAGTTTTACAAAAAAGGGATTGGGGATACTTTCTAAAGATGTTAATGTATCGGTTGTGCAGACCGCTTTCGACCAATATCTGAAATTATACAAACGTTTTTATTTCGCTTACAATTTGTCGGCAATGTTTTCGGCACCATCGCATCAACCATATTTCGTGTCAACGGCATTGGGATACAACCGCATGGAGATAAGAGGATATGACCTCTATGTGGTAAACGGACAAAACATAGGGTTGTTAAAATCGAATTTCAAGTACGAAATAATGCCGCGGAAAAATTTTGTGCTCCCGTGGATAAAATCCGAAAAGTTCGGAAAAATTTTCTTTGCCGCTTATATAAATCTGTTCTTCGATATCGCATATGTTAATGATGTTCAACATGATGCCGCTGCAAATCCAATGGCAAACCAAATGTTATGGTCAACGGGCATGGGTATAGATGTGATAACCTATTACGACATGGTGTTCAGAATGGAATATGCATATATAAAACAGGGTAAATCGGGAGTTTTTTTGAGCCTCACGGCACCCATATAATAAAACATTATGCAAATGCAACGTAAAATACTTTTTATAGATACGGCGCACCCTTTGCTTCGTGAGGAGCTTGAAAAAGAGGGCTTCCAATGCGACTATTTCCCGCAGTACCACAGTTTGGAGCAATATAAAGAAATTATTGATGATTATACAGGGGTGATAATAAGAAGCAAAATAAAACTCGACAAAGAGATTCTTTCGCAAGCCCGGAAATTGAAATTTATAGGCAGGGTAGGTGCCGGAATGGAGAATATAGATGTTCAATATGCTTCGCGACGGGGGATAATTTGCCTTAATGCCCCTGAGGGAAACAGGGATGCCGTGGGGGAGCATGCCCTGGGGATGTTATTGGCTCTTTTTAACAACATTGTTAAAGCCGATGCCGAAGTGCGCCGCGGAATATGGCTGCGCGAAGAAAACAGGGGTCTGGAAATAGGAGGTAAAACCATAGGAATTATAGGTTTCGGAAATACAGGCAGCGCTTTTGCAAAAAAACTGCAAGGCTTCGGTTGCGATATTCTGGCTTACGACAAATATAAATCTGGTTTCGGCAATACTTTAGTCAGAGAGGCCTCTCTTGACGAAATTTTCCGTAAGGCATATGTGGTAAGCCTTCATGTCCCCCTGACTCACGAAACAGAATATTTGGTTGACGATACATTTATCCACAATTTTAAAAACAGCATCTATTTGATAAACACCTCGCGCGGGAAAGTTGTAAATACAGCCCATCTTGTTGAAGCCCTCGAAAAAGGAAAGGTAAAAGGAGCCTGTCTGGATGTGTTGGAATACGAAGGCTTATCGTTCGAAAATCTGAACAATGAAAACTTACCCCTTCCGTTTCGAAAACTGGCGGGCATGCAAAATGTTGTGCTTTCGCCTCACATTGCAGGCTGGACACACGAATCGCATTATAAACTTGCCCTAACTTTGGTTAATAAGATAAAAGAAATTTTAAAAAACACTTCCGGCAACACCTGATACAACCAAAGTCCGCATTATTAAAAAATCAAATTTGAATTTTGCTTACATTTGCCGCCCGAAATATAAAACAGTAAAATTATTGAAAATATGTCTGAAATAGCATTGGAAAAAGAACTACACTACAAAGTAGCCGACATCAACCTGGCAGGTTGGGGTAAAAAAGAGATTGAAATTGCCGAAAAAGAGATGCCCGGTCTTATGGCCGTTCGAAAAAAATACTCTGCAGAAAAACCTTTGAAAGGCGCACGTATTACCGGTTCGCTTCACATGACGGTACAAACCGCCGTTTTGATAGAAACACTTGTGGAACTCGGCGCCGACGTGCGTTGGGCAAGTTGCAACATTTTCTCCACACAAGACCATGCAGCAGCATACATTGCTTCGAAAGGGATACCCGTTTTTGCCTGGAAAGGCGAAACGCTTGAAGAGTATTGGTGGTGTACCAAACAGGCTCTCAGTTTTCCCGGCGGAAAAGGTCCTAATCTGATTGTTGACGACGGAGGCGATGCCACCTTGCTTATACATAAAGGATATGCCGCCGAAAACGACCCTTCAACTCTCGACGTGGAAGCAGGTAGCGAAGAGGAAGCCGAAATATTGAAACTTTTGAAAGAGACCCTTAAAGAAGACCCCTCCAAATGGCATAGAACCGTTGAGGAGTGGAAAGGTGTTTCGGAAGAGACAACAACGGGAGTACACCGTTTGTACCAAATGAAAGAGGCCGGCACACTGTTGGTTCCCGCAATAAATGTTAACGACTCGGTGACAAAATCGAAGTTCGATAACCTGTACGGTTGTCGCGAATCTCTTGCCGACGGAATAAAACGTGCCACCGATGTGATGATTGCAGGTAAAGTTGTGGTTGTGGCAGGTTACGGCGATGTGGGTAAAGGCTCTGCTAAATCAATGCGCTCTTACGGAGCACGTGTCATAGTTACCGAAATAGATCCCATATGTGCCTTGCAGGCAGCAATGGAAGGCTTTGAAGTTACCACTATGGAAGAGGCCGTTAAAGAGGGTAATATTTTTGTTACAACCACGGGAAACAAAGATGTTATTACCGCCGAACATATGGCAAATATGAAAGACGAAGCTATAGTGTGCAACATAGGCCATTTTGATAACGAAATACAAGTCTCAAAACTTGAAAATTACAAAGGAGTGGTAAAAACAAACATAAAACCTCAGGTTGACAAATACACCTTCGAAGACGGTCATTCCATCTATCTTTTGGCCGAAGGACGCTTGGTAAACCTCGGTTGTGCCACGGGACACCCTTCGTTTGTTATGAGTAATTCGTTTACAAATCAAACCCTCGCGCAACTCGACCTTTGGGAAAATCGTGATAAATACGAAATAGATGTTTACCGTCTGCCCAAATATCTCGACGAAGAGGTTGCCCGTCTTCACCTCGACCAGCTTGGTGTAAAACTTACTAAACTTACCCCCGAACAAGCCGAATATATAGGTGTAAAAGTTGAAGGTCCTTACAAACCCGAACATTACAGGTATTAGTATTACGGTTTTTTATTAATAACTTTTTACAAAAGGCATCTTTTTTTCGGATTAGATGCCTTTTGTTATTATTTTCGTAAAAATTTTTAACCGAAAAACAGTTGTAAAATGAAGAAGTTATTGATAATCGTTGTTGCCGTATTGTATGTTTTGGAATTTACGGCGTGCAAAGAAAAGGAGAAGGTAAAAGTTCCCGGCAAAGTAAAAACCGCATTTGAAAATAAATTTCCCGGTGCCGGTGATGTGGAATGGAGTAAAGAAAAATCCAATATCTGGGAGGTTGACTTCGAAACGGAGGAGGTGGACATGGAAGCCCTTTTCGATAATAACGGAACATGGTTGAAAACAGAGACCGAAATAGAGATAAAAGATATTCCCCAAGCTGTTTTGACGTCGGTAAAAAAGAAATTTGCCGGTTACACCGTTTATGGCGCCGAACTTATAGAAACCCCGGCTCAAAAAACATATGAGGTAAAAATAAAAAACGGTTCCGGAGAAAAAATGTATGTTGTTTTCGATAAGTCCGGCAAAGGACTGAAACGCGAAAAAGCCGATGACGATTAAGGTTAATAAACCCTGTTTTTTATGAATAAGCGGCTTCTCCTTACCCTTACTCTTTGGGCCGGCGGTATGTTATCCTCGTTTGCCCAAAACACTCTTAATCTAAAAGAGTGTATTGACCTTGCTCTGAAAAACAGTAACCGCTTAAAAGCCGAAAACTTTTCGGTAAATGCCGCAAGCAAAAGTGCAGAGATAGATTACGGATATTCGTTGCCACGGATATCAGGTGAACTCGCCACCGAAAACAGATTTTTGCAACCTTATAATTTCGGACAAATTCAGGCTTATGTTAATGCCGATTGGTCCTTAGGCGATTTCCTTTTGAAAAAAGGTGCCGCCGCACATCAAAATATAGAAACCGAACGCCTTTTGCGACAACAAACACGCTTAAATACCGTCGGAAAAACTTCGGCTATATATATGGCCGTTTTATTGCTCGACAAACAAAAAGAGATATATAAAACACGGCTCTCTTTTCTGAAAAAACATTACGCCTTGACTCAATCGTTATGGAAAGCCGGTATTAAAACACAAATAGATGTGCTGCAAACATATTCCGAAATCGTAAAAATACAACAAGACACCGTAGAAATAGCAGCTAAAACCCAGGCGCTTAAAGTGGAACTGGCACACATTACAGGATTGAAAAATAGCGACGGGTTTTCATTGAAACCCTTCTCAATGAAAAATATTGTTGACGGAATTTTTCCCGTGGTTGATACCCAGTTGATTAATAAAAATCCGCTGATATTGGCTTACAACTCGAAAATAGAGACACAAAATTTGCGTGTAAAAGAGTCGTCGGCACAAAAATATCCCCATATCTTTGCCGGAGGCGGTTATGTAAAAGATGCCGACCCTACGGGTGACGGTAACTATTGGCGTGTAAATACGGGTATTGCAGTTCCTTTGTATTACGGCGACATACTGAACAGAAATATTGAACTGTCGAAAATAAAACGTGAAGAGTTGGTTTGGCAAAAAAGGGAAGTTCAACGCCAACTAACCATAAAACTCGAACAAATAACGGCAAAACTCCACCGGCTTAGAGAGTTGATTTCTTTGCAAGAAAAACAATTGGAAATTGCAAAAAACACACTGGAACTCTCGGAAGTAAATTACAAAGCCGGACTTATCACAAACCTGGAATTTCTTGTTGCACAAAACGGTTATGTTACCACACGGCTATCAATAGAGAAAAGCCGCCTCGATTATGTTATGAAACTGATATCCTTTTACGTAATAACCGGCAGCATAGATAAAATCGAAGAACTTGGCACCCAATATTAAAGGAATTTTATTATGAGATATTCCATTTTTAAATATTACCGAAATAAAAAGAGAGTATTTGTTATTGCTTTTTTCTTAATACCGTTGCTCTTTTCCTGTGCACAACACAAGAGAGGCGAAAACAAAAAAACGGAAAAACCGCCGGTTATCGTAAGTATTGAAAAAGCCTCAACAGGTGATATTGCCGATACCGTTAATATTTACGGAGAAATAAAATTACGCAACGAAACCTTTTTGGGTTCGCAGTTCGACGGCAGACTGACCGGATTTTCAATAATTGAGGGCGATTTTATCAAAAAAGGTGAAAAGTTGGGTACGATAGTGCCACCGATGCGCGAAGCATTAATACAGTCCATTGGCGAATTGAATCCCGCTCAAAAAAAACTTATTGCCGAAGAGGTAAAAGAGATACCGCTTTACAGCCCCATTACAGGCGTTGTACTAAATGTAAATCATCATAACGGCGATGTTATTAAAAAGGGTGAACCCGTTCTACATATTGCCGATTTAAAAACTCTGGATATTTTTGGAGACCTTCCCTTGAAATATCTTCCTTACGTGAAAAAAAACGATTTGATTGAGGTGAAGTTTCTCGGTTTACCGCATAAAAACATCTTTCTTCCGGTTAGTGCCATAGGGGGAAATGTCGACAAAAAAGCCCAAACGGTAAAAATAAGAGTGGCGCTCGAAAACGAAAACTTAATTTACAAACCCGGAATGCGTGTTGTTTTGTCGTTTGCCGGCAGCACTCACAAAAACATTACCCTTATCCCGGTATCGGCACTTCTTGAAGAAGAGGGACTTTTCAGCGTGTTTGCCGTTAAAAACAACCGGGCCGTAAGACGGATTGTAAAACCGGGAATACGCAACGGCAAGATGGTTGAAATTTTAAACGGAATAGCCCCCGGTGATAGTGTGGTTACCCGAAAGGCATATTCATTAACAGAAGGAACGGCGGTAGTTGTAAAGTAAAAAGATATGATTGTAGGAAACCGGCTTGGGCGCGAATTAACTATTGTTTCATTTTGGTAATAACTTTAATTTTTTAAGAATAATAAAACATTTGTTTCATGAAAGGTTTGTCGAAATTTGCCGTTGAAAACAGCAGGGCTGTTATTTTTTCCGCTCTTGTTCTTTCCGTTATCGGCGGTTATTTAATATTTCGCATTCCTCAGGGAGTATTTCCCGATGCCGATTTCCCGCGTATTGCAGTGCTTGTGGATTACGGACTTGCACCGATAAAAGAGATGGAGATGGAAATTTCCAAACCCATAGAGGAGGCAATGATGATGGTGGAGGGGGTCAATACCGTAAGGGCTTCGATTAGCCGCGGCTCAGCAGAAATAAATATCGATTTTCAATGGGGACAAGATATGTTTAAGGCTTACCAGCTTGTTATGGCGCAGGTAAGCGGAATACAACACAAATTACCCCGCGGCGTGTCAATAGAAGTGCGCCGTTTCACATCAAGCACATATCCCGTGGCCGGTTATGCAATCACTTCAGACAAACTGAATCTCGTTGAATTGCGCGATTTGGCCGTTTATACAATACGTCCCCGTCTTGCTGCCATCCCCGGAGTTTACAATATTGAAATTATGGGAGGCAAGCAGAGGGAATACTGTGTAAATATTGACCCTGCCAAGCTTGCCGCACTGCACATTGATTATAAAGAGGTGGAAAAAGCCCTTGAAGAGAACAACAACCTGAAATATGTCGGCAGGCTTAACGAAACGGGAAAACTCTATTTAAACATTGCCGACAACAGGTTCAGAACGGTATCCGATATAGAAAACACCGTTGTGGCTTACCGTAACGTAACTCCGGTTCACATATCGGATATCGCCTCCGTTGAACCTTCCGAAAAAGAGACCTTTATAGCTTGCGAAAGCGACCTTAAACCTGCCGTGCTTATTACCGTGATAAAGCAACCCGGAACAAATGCCGTTGCCATAATGAAAGAGGTGGAAAAAAGTTGGAACAACCTGAAAAAAAATTTGCCTCCTTCGGTAAAATTGAACAAATGGTACGACATGACCGATTTTATTAAAGATGCCGTAACCAGTGTTACCGATTCCATATTTCTCGGAGCCGTAATCACCTTTTTTGTTTTGCTGCTCTTTTTGCGGCGTCTCAAAATAACTTTGATTACTGTTGCCATTATCCCCGTTGCACTGCTTATCTCTTTTATCTTTATTAAACTCACGGGAATGAATTTGAATTTGATGAGTTTGGGGGGACTTGCGGCGGCAATAGGAATACTGGTGGATAACGCCATTGTGGTTATGGAAAACATAGAACGGTATCTTGAAGAGGGGTATAATACCCGGGAGGCGGTAATTAATGCCTCTTCCGAAATTATTCCCCCTTTGCTCGGGGCTACTTTGACAACCCTCGTGGTATTTGTTCCTTTGGTTTTTCTTTCAGGGGTTCCGGGTATGTTTTTCCGTGCGCTGGCTTCAACCCTTACCATTGCCGTAGTTACATCAATGCTTTTGGCGGTATTTTTAACCCCGGCTTTGGCCTCGGTTTTTGTTTCGGGAAAAATAAAAAAGCGAGGAAAAGTGATAAATATGTTAACGGCAATTCAACAAAAATCTCTCTCCTCGTTAATAAAGTACCCTTTGGTAACCGTTCTTGTGGTGTTGATTTTTATTGCGGTAACGGTGTTTTCATATTTGCGGATTCCGAGCGGGTTTTTACCCAAATGGGACGAAGGTACCATAGTTCACGACTATCTTGCCCCTCCCGGAAGCTCTTTGGAAACCACAAAGCAAATGCTTAAACCGGTAGCCGAGTTTATAAAATCCATTCCCGAAGTGGAAACCTATTCCTTGCGTACCGGACGCAGTTTGGCTCATCCGCGTACTCACGCTAACGACGGCGATTTCGTTATCAATCTCAAAAAAGACAGAAAACGCTCCTCATTTGAAATAATGGACGAGATTAGAGAATTTGATAAAAATCATGAACCGAGATTGGAACCCGAACTGTTTCAGGTGCTCCCCGACAGATTAAACGATTTGAGCGGTGAAATAGCTCCCGTAGTTATTAAAGTTTTCGGAAATAACCTGAAAACATTGAGAAATACCGCCTCCGGAATTGCCGACTCGTTGAAAAAAATAAAAGGCGCCGTTGATGTTTATAAAGGTTTTTCGAACAGCGAACCCGAGTTGCTGATTAACACCGACGAGCGTGCAGCGTCGTTTTACGGAGTGTCGGCAAAAGAGGTTGGCGATGCCGTGCATATGGCGTTGTGGGGCGATCAGGTAACACAAATGATGGAGGGGTTGAAAATGATTCCGGTTAGAGTACGATTCCCCGAAAATATTTTTCAAAACAGTGACGAAATAGGTAAAATCCCCATTTACCTGTCATCGATAAACAGGGTGTTGCGTCTCGACGAAGTGGCGCAAATAAAAAAAGTTCCGGGAATACCCGATATCGACCACGAAAACCTTAGTCAGGTAGTTAATGTAAAGGCACATATCTCAGGCCGGAACCTTAGCGGTATCATTAACGATATAAAACGTATGCTCGAAAATACCGTTCTGCCTCCCGGAGTTTCGGTACGGCTCGAAGGTCAGTATAAAAGCCAGCAAAAAGCTTTCAGCCAGCTGATACTTATACTTGCTTTCGGTATTTTGTTGGTTTTTACGATATTATTGTTTGAGTTCAAATCTTTTAAAACGGCTTTGGTTATCTTGTCGGGGACAATACTCTCGGTAAGCGGTGTCTTTTTAATATTGTTAATTGTAAAAATTCCCCTTGATATTTCGGCTTTTATGGGAATGATAATGATAATAGGGGTGGTTGTTAACAATGGAATTTTACTAATCGATTACGCCGAAAAATATCTTGATAAAAATACAGGAATAAAACAGGCGTTGTTAATGGCAGGCAAGGTAAGGTTGCGCCCCATATTAATGACGATGTTTGCCACTATTTTCGGTTTTTTGCCTCTTGCACTCTCTCTCGGTGCCGGTTCCGAAATGTTGCAGCCCCTTGCGGTTTCGATGATAGGGGGTGTTACTCTTTCGATTTTCCTCTCTCTTGTAATTATTCCTTCGTTGTATTATTTGGTAAACAGGGGAAACTACGCCGAATAGTGAAAAAACAGTACGCCCGGTGTTATTAAAACATCAATTAAGTTTTGGAATGTTGACGGTTTTCTCTTTTTTTTAAAAAATCTTGCGTGAATGAAATCAGCAATACGAAAAAACTTATGAATGCCGAAATCCTTGCAATGACATCCCCGTATTTCACATAAAAGGTAAGTTTATCGTTGAGGCTTATTCGCTCTTTTATCGAAGCCTGTTTCCAAAAGGGAGTTGCCTCTCTTATGTCGCCGCGTTGGTTAATAAATGCCGAGGTTCCCGTATTTGCCGCTCTGGCAACACTGCGGCGTGTTTCGATGGCACGCAATACCGAAAACAAAAAGTGCTGCTTGTATCCGGGAGTATCGCCCCACCACCCGTCGTTGGTAATTACAAAAATGGCGTTGGAACCTGCGGAAACGGTTTTTGCGGTAAACTCACCGAAAACCGACTCGTAACAAATTATCGGAGACACCTTAACTCCTCTTTTTTTGTTTTCGAAAACCGTGGGATGTTCTTCGTCTTTTAAAGTGCCTGTAATGCCGCCCAGATCAATGGCATATTGTTCCAACGGTTTCAATATCCACCACGAAGGCATCCGTTCAACCCCGGGGGTAAGTTTCGATTTGTGGTGTACCTGCACAAAACCGGTGTTGTCTATCTGAAAAGCGGTATTGTAAGCATAATAATATTGGTTATCGCGGTATTTGCGGGCGGCATTGGTAAGCTTTTCGCCTTTGCCCAGCATGCGGTAGGTGGAAGCGCCTATCACAAACGAAGTTTGAGGATGGTAAGAAATATATCGCTCGATAAGTTTTATACTTGTCGAATGTTGAAGGTTCTCTTCCCAGATACCTTCCTGAATTGCCGATTCGGGGCATACCACATAAAGGGTGCTGTCGGAGATTTTTTTGTCGGCAAGTTTGAAAATTCTCTCCATTACCACTGTTGGCGGCAGGTTGAACTCTTCGGTATATGGGTCGATGTTAGGCTGAACCACAACCACCTCCATCGATTGTTCTCCCTCTTTGTAGTTGTTGTATATGGAGTGCGATATCACAAGAGGAACGGTTATCAATATTGTCCACAACAAAACGGGAATGATGACCTGTTTAACATCTCTCTCTTTTAACCGGAATATTATTTGAACTATAAGAACATTGGAAAGCAATACCCACAAACTGCCTCCGAAAACCCCCGTATATTCGTACCACTGTATCCAGGTATGCTTCGATGCAAAAACATTTCCCAGGGTCAGCCAGGGCCATGTCAAGTCCCAATTGGTATGGAAATATTCCCATGTTATCCAATAAAATATCACTATTCCGAAGCCCCGCCTGTTATTAAACAGTCTCTTTTTCGATATGTGGTAAACCTGGAAAACCACCGCCGAAAAGAGGGCGTTTATCACTATTGCAGCAACGGCCCCGGCTTGAGTCGAATACCATATCCACCACGTTGTTATGCCGTTCCAAACAGCAAATGCAAGCCACGAATACCAAAACATTCCCCTTTTGCCGCTTTCGCCGAGGCGGTGTTGCAAGACCATAAGCGGTACCAAAGCCACAAAAATCAATGGCGTAAACCCGTTAACAGGCCACGCCGCAGCCAGCAATATTCCGCTCAAAAGCGATAACAAAAGAGGATGAAGTTTCATTTATCCCGCTATTTTAATAATGAGTCAAAACAGTTATTTTTAATCGTCCGAAAACTCTTTCAAAAGTTTGCGGTATTGCATAAACACTTTTGCACGCGATACAAATCCTATATATTTTCCATCTTTTACCACCGGCAAGTTGTAATTCCCCGACTCCTGAAACTTTTGGGCTATATCTTCCATCGACTCGTCGGGACTTACTATCGGCTCGGGCATAAACATTATTTCTTCAACACGGATTTTGTCATACAACTCGTGATTAAACATTATATTTCTGATATCATTTACAAAAACTATTCCTTCGAAATTCATATCCTTGTCCACCACAGCTATTATGTTCCTTTCCGAATTGGCAATAACCTTTACCAGTTCTCCGAGTGTTGCCTCTTTGTTTATGGTCTTTATGTCGGTCTCTATCAGGTTGGTAACTTTTAGCATTTGCATTACGTTTTTATCTTTGTCGTGTGTCATCAGTTCGCCGCGCTGTGCAAGCCGTTTTGTATAAATGCTGTGAGGTTCGAAAATTATTATTGTAAGGTACGAAAACAGGGCGGTAAATATCAATGGTGTGAGCAGCTCGTAGCCTCCGGTAAATTCGGCTATCAGAAATATCCCCGTCAAAGGGGCATGCATCACCCCCGCCATCACTCCCGCCATACCTACCAACGCCATATTCTTTTCCGGAATTTGCAAAAACGGCAACATATTTACGATGCGTGCGTAAAAAACACCGAAGACACCTCCCACAAACAACGAAGGCGCAAAAATACCTCCCACACCCCCGCTGCCTCCGGTTAAGGCCATTGCCACCACTTTGAACAATATTATAAATCCCAATGCCAAAATAAGATAACCGTTATTTAACATGCCGAAAAGCGACTCGTTGACAAGACCCCCCGGTTGCCGGTTTATGAGCACCCGCAAAAATTCATATCCCTCACCGTAAAGCGAGGGCAAAGCATATATGAGAACACTCAACAATACACTCCCGGCCAACCACCGTTGCCACGTATGTTTTATCTTGCTCATTTGCGTCTCTATATACATCGAAGTTCTCGTGAAATAGAGCGACACAAAACCCGTAAGTATCCCCAAAACAATATAATAAGGAAGGTGTTTGAGTATAAAACCCTGCGAAAGATTAAAAGAGAAGAGTACCCCCGGTCCCATAAGAAAATATGCCATTGTTGCCGCCGTTACCGATGATATCATCAACGGAATTAAAGTCACCATTGTAAGGTCGAGCATTAAAACTTCCAACGAAAATATTACCGCTGTAATTGGCGCCTTGAAAATTCCCGCAATGGCACCCGAAGCCCCGGCACCTATCAAAATCACTATCGATTTGTAATTAAGGTGGAATTTCCTTCCCAGAAACGAACCTATGGCACTTCCGGTCAATACTATGGGAGCCTCAAGCCCCATGGAACCACCGAAGGCTATGGTAAACGTACTCCCTATCATCGACGAGTACATGTTATGCGAATCTATTTTGCCGTTCTTTTTCGATATGGCGTACAAAATACGGCTTACCCCGTGGCTTATGTTGTCGCGTATTACATATTTCGAAAAAAGCACCGTCAAACCTATACCCGCTACGGGCAATACCAAATAGAGATAGTTGCCTTGCGCAAAGTCGAAACCGTGTGTTATTAAATGGTGGGTGTAGTGAACGGTATTTTTCAGCAATACCGCCGCCAATCCGCTTAACAAACCTATTACAAAACTCAAAAAGAGTATCCGTTTTCTGTATTTGGTGCTGTTTATGGTAAATTGCGAAAAAGGATGAGTAAACTTCATTGTATTACGGTAAAATCAACGGCAAATGTATAAAAAATGAAGTTCGGTTAAAAAATATCATTTCAACGGAAAAATTTCGTTACAACAATTTTAATGAGGGCGGCTACGGCTCCCTCCCCCGTTTCAACGCCGTGCCGTATCAGGCTGTCCGCTTATAGCCCCTTGCCGCAAGCCGTGTTTCGCAACGGCGTGCGTGGGCTTCCTGCGGTCGCCTCCGCCGCCTGCTGCACAGCGGCTTGCGCCTTCGGGGGCTGCCGCTCCCATCCTTGCCGCAAAAAAGGCAAAAAAAAGTGGCGCTTCACGTAACCCGCCGTTAACACAGCTCACGGAAAACGCCACCTCAAAAAGTGTCTTCCAATATTTTATTTCGATGTCTCTTTTACACGGATATCGCCGAGAAGTACGTCCCAAAAACCTATTAACCTGCCGCCTATCTGGGTCTCTTTACGTTTTACGTACACCGTTATGTCTTTTTTTGTGGTGTCCTGGTATATAAGCCGCCCCTCTTTGTCGTAACCCCTGAATTTCTGAAATATGGTAATAACTCCCACATATGTACCGTCGGGTTGACGTTGCAAGTCGCTTACGTATTCAATATTATACCACTCTATCTCTACTCTGCTGTAGTTGAGACGCATCAATCTTTCAAAATATTTTCTTACGGCATAATATTTTATCTCGGGGCGCACCAGCGACGAAACGCCTATCTCGCTGCCTTGCATAAAAAGCTCTTCGGCACGGTCTATCACACGGTTGGCTTCGCTCCAAGGTGTGTTTTTGTCGCCTATAATGGTAATGTACTTGCTCAGGTCGCGTACCTTTTCCAGGGCAAGGCTGTCGATAGCCTGTTTGCGTTCAGGACTTAAATTTTCCTGGGCCTCCACACCGCTTATCAATACAAATCCTGTAATTGCAATAAGGAAATATCTTATCATTTTCATTTTATTACTTTTTTATTAATTCGAGTTCGGTAATTTTTCCAAAAGAGTCTTTTTTCAAACTCTCAACACGGTATTTATACTCCTTTTTGTCTTTCAAATAGTTTAAAAAACGCGATGCCGTGGTAGGCCTGTCATAATCGTTTATTCCGTTGTACCTGCTTATTATTATCAATACCGGAACATCTGGCGATGCAAAATAATTCAACGCCTCGTCAATAAGTCCGTTTGCCGTTTTTATGTCGGGAGCTGCGGCTATTGAACCGAAAGTATTGTCGTATGTGGCGTATTGCGATTGTTGCATTCGCCGTTTCGCCTCCTCTTCGCGCCTCAGCTTCTCCTCTTCGGCTTTGCGTTCGGCTTCGGCTTTTAGCATATTGATTTTCTCTTCCGCCCTTTTTATCAAGTCGATAACTTCGGGATCGTCAATATTGTAGTCTTTTATGTCTTTAACCCTTTGGGCTTGTTTGTCAAGACTCCAACCGGTTTCCCCGTTTATTATTGCCGTTAAATCACGTTTTGCCTCTTTAACTTTTTGTGCATATTCGGCGGCGGCTTTTTCGCGTGCCAATTTCTTTTTGCTTTTGCACGACGTTATTCCACCCATCAAAAACGCACCTATCAATAAAACAACGGTTACTTTTTGAAAATTATTAATTACGTTTTTCATCTGTTTTGTTTGCTTGTTTTGTTATACAATTTACGCTTCTTTTTTAAGAATGCAAAAGTATTCAATTTATTGCATCGGCAAACCGAAAATCTGTTAAAAAGTAACTTGCCACTATTTGGAAATGTCTTTGAGGGTAATCTCTTTGCCGAGGTAAAAATCAAGAATTTTTGTTTTGAAAATATAATCGAATTTTGCCGAAGCAAGATCCGACTCGGCATTGCTTAACTGGATTTTAGCCACATTGTAATCGGTTGAATTGAGCATCCCGACGTTGAGTTTTTCTTGGGCATATTTAAACGATTCGCGCAACGACTCCACCGACTTTTTTCTTGCCTGATAGGTTTTATATGCTGCAATGGCATCGGTGTATGCCTGTTCTATACGTTTGCGCAAGTTGTTTTTTTCCAACTCGAGATTCAAATTTGCCGTCTCTTTGTAAATTTTCGACTTGTTTATGTAGTTCGACACCTGAAAACCGTTGAAAATTGGAATGTATAATCTAAATGCCAATGTTATGTTACGGTTGTCGGCTATTTGGTCCCAAAAGGGTTTTTCCATGTTAAAATCGGGGCTTGTGGGGTCGTAACTCTTTTTTATTTGGTCGGAGTAGTTGTTTCCGTAACTTCCGTTCAGCGTTAAACGCGGGCTGCGTTGACCGCGGGCAATGGCAAGCGACTGCTCGGCACTTTTAAGCGAATATTCGGCACTTTTAATTTCGGGCATTATGCCTATGGCGGTATTGTAAATAGTATTTACCGGTAATAGTTGCGGCTTTGCATTTATATCCAATTGCGGCTTTTCAATGTCGAATTGGATGTCCGATTTCAAATCCAAAAGCTGCATCAAATCGAGGTACGACAACGTCAAACGGTTTTTAGCGTTTACAAGGTTAACCTCTTCGTTGGCTCCTTGAGCCTCTATGTCCAGCAGGTTGCCTTTTGCCAATACACCGGCTTCCACCTGTTTTTTTGTACGGATTATCTGTTGCCTGGTTATTTCAACCTGGCGTTTTGCGTTGTTTACCAACTCTGTGTTAAATAGTATTTGTAAGTATGCCGCTGCAATATTCAACGACATGTCGTTCTTTATTTTGTCCGAATTGTACTTTTTGGCAAGGTAATCAAACTGGCGTTTCCTTATGGTGTTTACCTGCTGAAGTCCGTTAAAAAGCGTGATGTCGCTGTTTAACGAAAAATACATCTGACGGGTGGTTTTGTTAGTGTAACGGTAGGTTGCCATGTCGAGCGACCGCCCCCAACCCGTATTGTGCGAAGCGCTGGCATTAAGCGTGGGTAAAAGCGAAAGTTTGCTTTGCAATAAATCTTCACCCGACGACTCCACGTCCAAAACACTCTGTTTTATCTGAATGTTGTGTTCAAAAGCGTAGTTGATGCATTTTTCCAACGACCATAACTCTTGTGCCACAACATTAATGCTTATAAAAACAAATGCAAATAAAAAGGTAAACGCTATTTTTGATTTTTCCATTTTTGTTTCTTTTTATTATCTGTTTACATCAAAATTTTGAAATACCGGTACAGTACAAATATTGACGGTATGTAACCCAATTTTGTTACAAATGTAACTCTTTGTGGTGTATCAAAATAATTTTAGCGGCAAAAATATTTATAAAAAACCGTAAATTGAGGCCGTTTAAAGTTAACGCTTTAATAACTAAGTCTTAATAGGCGGAGGGTCAAAGTTTAACTTGCACTAAACCGTTTGGAAGTCTTCTATTTGCCGTCGTTTTTCCAACGTAAACAAATCGTGCGGGTTTTTTTCAAAAAGAGAGTTTGTTGCATCTCCTTTTTTTTTCTTTAAGGCAGGGTATAATTAAACAATATGATTTCTTATTTTACTTTTTTACCGCCGCGGCAATTGTTATTAAAAAGCCTGTCCCACAGGCTCCGGCGGTGAACGCGGTTGGCTTTGCGTTGTTGTTTTTTTGCCTCTTTCATAAGCTCTTTGGTGAGTTCCGACTGGTTTTTATAATGCTCTTTTTTTGCCTTGTTGTACTCTTTGGCATCCCTCTTCTCCCTCTCTTTTTGGAGTTTTTCGGCTTTTTTGTCGACCGTAGGCCTGAAAAGCGTACACGACGGTGTTGCCGAAAGTACTATTACCGTTATAACGGAAACAAAAAAAATTCGAATTGTTCTCATTAATAAAAAGCGAAATTCCAATATTATTGCAAAAGAAAATCTTTTTTCTGTCGAAAGCAAAATTTTGATGCTCAAAAACCGTTACTTTTACAATTGTTTTTTTTATGACACAAAAATTGAACATACCGGTTGTATTGATAGTTGCCGCCATGGCTTTTCTGTTGTCGTCGTGCGGTAACAAAAACAATATAAATCCGAATATTCCTTACGGCACAATACGTATTGACATTGATCCCAATTCTTCGTTTTACCAGGAACTTAACACGGTGGGAGGGTGGACTTACGTAGATAACGGCCAACCCGGGGTGAGTATCACGGGAAACAGCCGCGGGGTAATAATTTACCGTTATACCGAGTCGGAATTTATGGCTTACGACAGAATGCCGCCTAACTATCCCAACGATTGCTGTACCGGTAACGGCTTGTGTACACGGCTTGTTGTTGGCGATTACTACCCCATGGTTAAAGATACGTGCAACGGAAATTTGTATATGCTTGTTGACGGTTCACTTTTTAAGGGCAATGGACAGTATCCGTTAATACGTTACAGTGCGGTTTACGACGGTGGGCTGTTGCATATTTATAAATGATGGTTTAATTTTAATGTCCGGAAAATGTCATTTTGTTAAAAAAAATTCAATGCTCTTTTGTCTCTCGTTTTTATTACAATACTCCTTAATTCCAATATTGCAAGGTGATGGAACGACAGCCTGCGGAATAACCGTGTTGGAGTATAATTATCAAAATTTTGACGGAAACATTCATTGCAGTACAATTAACGTGGATTTTGTGTCAAGAAAGACAAAACGGGTTTAAATCCTTTGTGCTTATGCGGAAATATGCTCTAACGTCCAAAGAAAAAGAAAAACGCCTTGTTTGGGCTTCGGTAAGAGCTACACTCGAAGCTTTCAGGTTTAAATACAAGCGCAACGGTAAAAGAAGCAAAAGCCGTTGGACGCTATTCGAAAAATTGTTGCATGTTTTTGTCATCTTATTGAAAATAGCGGGACTGTACAAAAAAGGCGTTGATAACGTTAAAAATATTCTTGTAAACAGGATTACAGTAAAAAATGAAAATTTACCCGGCGGTTTCGACGGTTTTAAGATATTGCATCTTAGCGATTTGCACATAGATGCCATTGAAGGTTTCGAAAATACGGTAATCGAAAAAATATCTCCTCTTGAATACGATTTGTGTGTTATCACAGGCGATTTCAGAAAAAACACCTCCGGAGGTTATAAAAATATAATTCCGGCAATTGAAAAAATAGTGAAAAATATAAAGTCGAAAGAGGGAATTTTAGCCACTTTGGGAAATCACGACAGTTTCGGAATGGTAGAGCCTTTGGAGAAAACGGGAATGAGAATGCTTATTAACGAAACGGTTACCGTTGAAAGGAACGGCGGGGAAATTCATTTTACGGGAACCGACGACACATATTATTTCTATACCGACGAAGCTTTAAATGCTTTGGAAGAAAACAGAAGCGGATTCAAAGTGGTTTTGTCGCATACAAGCGAACTTTACGACATTGCCGCCTCTAACGGTTACTCTTTGTATTTGTGCGGACATACGCACGGCGGACAAATTTGCCTGCCCGGCGGCATTCCTGTCATTGCTCACCAAAAGGAGGGCAGACGGTTTGTAAAAGGGTTGTGGCACATAAACGGCATGACGGGTTATACAAGTGCGGGTGTGGGAGTTTCGGGGGTTCCCCTCAGATACAACTGTCCGGGAGAGATAGTATTGATAACATTGAAAAAAGAGTGATGATAGTAATTGGCGACTACAGATTGCCCTTAGAGGCAAAAGAAGAATTACGCCGTTTTGCCCGCTTTGTCCCCTTTGCGGCAAACAGTATTGTTTATAATGCCATTTCGGGACACCCAGATATCTTTTTCTGCTTTACTGACAATTACGTTGTGGTGGCTCCGAATACCCCTTCCGGATACAAGCAAATTCTTAAAGATGCAAAAGTTGATCTCTTTGAAGGAAAAAACACGGTGGGAAATAGATATCCCTCTTCGGCCAGGTACAATGCCGTGGTTACCCGCAATTTTATTATTCATAACCTTGAAATTACCGACGAAACGGTTTTAAAAACATTTCCGGACAGAAGACAAATACACGTTAATCAAGGATATACCCGTTGCAGTCTGTTTGCTCTTGACGATAATGCTTTTATAACAAGCGATAAAGGAATTTTTAAAACCCTCGAAAAATATGAGGTGGAAATTCTTTATGCCGATTCGTCGGATGTTGTTTTGCCGGGGTTGTCGAACGGCTTTATCGGCGGCTGTTTTACACGGAAAGGCGACAGGGTTTTTGTTACGGGAAGTCTGAATTTTATCAAAAACGGTGAAACAATACGCAACTTTATAAACCGCAGGGGTTACGAAATTGTACAACTGTACGACGGCCCTCTTTTCGACGGGGGCGGACTTCTCTTTTTATAACGTCTGTTTGGGTTGTCTTGTCCGGCTTTGTTCAACAATGCAAAACACCGTTAACGTCCTCCGTTAATTTTTCCTCCGTTTCTTCCTTTCATTCCGTCCCAGCCTTGGGCTTTAAGTTCTATACTCCGGTTATCGGGAGTAATTAACCTGTTTCCTTCGGAGGCATCGGTAATATATCCTATTATCGTTATGTCGTTGCTCTTTTTCAGTTTTTCGAAATCTTTTTGATTTATTGTAAAAAGCAGTTCATAATCTTCGCCGCCGTTCAGTGCTGCAATGGAGGGTATAATGTTAAACTCTTTTGCCAAATCGTAAGTGTTTTGTGCAATGGGTATTTTTTCCTCCACGATGGTAACGCTTACCCCCGAATTTTTTGCTATATGCATGGCTTCCGAAGCCAAACCGTCCGAAATATCAATCATCGAAGTAGGTAATATTTTATGTTTTGCAAGTTCTCTTACAATGTCGGTGCGGGCTTCGGGTTTTAATTGGCGTTCAAGAACATAATCGTTTCCCGAAAGTTCGGGTTGCATGTCGGGATTTGCCAAAAAAGCCTTTTTCTCTCTTTCGAGTAATAACAATCCCATGTAAGCTCCTCCCAAATCGCCGGTAACACACAACAGGTCGTTGGGTTTTGCTCCGTTGCGGTAAACAATTTTATCTTCGTTGGCTTCGCCCAATACCGTTATCGAAATAAACAGTCCGTGTACGCTTGTGGTGGTGTCGCCTCCTACAAAATCGACATTATATACCTGGCAAGCCTTTTTTATTCCCGAATACAGCTCTTTTAAGGCTTCAAGGGTATATTTGCTCGAAACCCCTATTCCTACCACAATCTGTTTCGGTAAAGCGTTCATTGCGGCAATATCCGAAAAGTTTACCGCTGCCGCTTTGTATCCCAGATGTTTCAGGGGGGTAAAGGTCATGTCGAAATGAACTCCTTCCAAAAGCAAATCTTTCGAAATTAATATTCTCTTCTTCCCTCCGGCTTTTATCACGGCGGCATCATCGCCTATTCCAAATAACGTCGAAGGGTTTTTAAAAGATACATCTTTCGTCAGTTCGTCAATCAATCCGAATTCGCCCAATTCCGAAAGAGGTGTGAGTTTTGAATTATCCATATAACATATTTTTTTGCAAAAGTAATAAAACTCGCCTTCTCAAATACCTTCGCAACCGTTTGCAATAAGTTTGTATTTTTATATGAAACAATATTTTACCCGAAAAACGTTTTATTGTTTTTCTTTGTACATTAATGTTGTAAAATTATTATCACTTTTGCACCCGTAAAAACACAATGAAATTTCAATTATGCATAAATATCATTTCGATGCCGTTATTTTCGACCTCGACGGTGTAATTACAAAAACCGCTACTGTACACAGTCATGCATGGAAAAAGATGTTTGACGAATATTTGCGTTATCGCAATGCTAAATACGGCGAACCGTACAAAGAATTTTCGCAAGACGATTATCTGGCATTTGTTGACGGCAAACCCCGTTACGACGGCGTGAAAAGTTTTTTGGAGTCGCGTAACATAGATATTCCTTTCGGCACACCTGCTGATACTCCCGGTATGGAGACCGTTTGCGGTTTGGGAAATAAAAAGAATTTCGCCTTTAACGAAGTTTTGAAAAACGAAGGTGTAGAGGTCTATCAATCTACCGTTCAACTTATGGAAGACCTCCGCAATGCAGGAATACGCGTGGGAGTGGCTTCCTCAAGCAAAAACTGCGAAGCGGTACTGAAGGCAGCGGGTTTGATGCATCTTGTGGAAACACGGGTTGACGGCGTGGTGTCTGCACGGTTGGGATTAAAAGGGAAACCCGCTCCCGACATATTTATCAAAGCCGCCGCAAATCTCGGTGTTAAGCCATACCGTGCCGTGGTTGTGGAAGATGCTGTTTCGGGAGTTGCCGCAGGACGTAACGGTAATTTCGGGTATGTCCTCGGAGTGGCACGCGAAGGAAATAAAAGGGATTTGATGATAAACGGTGCCGACGAGGCGGTTACCGACCTGAAAGAGACAAATTTAAATAAAATTGAACATTGGTTCGTCGAAGGATTGATAAATGATGGCTGGAGGCTGGTTTACCGCGATTACGATCCTGATAAAGAACGCTCGCGCGAAGCTTTGTTAACAGTCGGCAACGGATACTTCGGTACCCGCGGTGCCATGGAAGAGACTCAGCAAAACACCGTAAACTATCCCGCAACATACATTGCCGGCGTTTATAATAAACTTAAAACCGAAATAGCCGGCAGGGAGGTCGTTAACGAAGACCTTGTGAACTGCCCCGATTGGCTTTCATTTACCTTTAAAGTCGAAGACGGAATGTGGGTAAATCCCAACAATGTCGAAATACTCGATATTGAAAGAAACCTTGATTTTAAAACGGGATTGCTCTCCAAAACAATGACAATTAAAGACGGCGATGGAAATATAACTAAAGTTGAGTCGTTCAGGTTTGCTTCAATGGAAAATATGCATGCGGCAGCTTTAAAATATAAAATAACACCTTTGAATTATTCCGGTTTGGTTTCGGTGGCTTCAACACTGAACGGCGCAATTATAAACCAAGGAGTGGAACGTTATAAACCGCTTAATTCAAAACATCTTAAACCGCTTTTGCAGGGCGGCGAAGCAAATACCACTTATCTGAAAGTTAAAACAACACAATCGGAAATAGAAATTGCCGAAGCTTCAAAATTGCTTGTGGAAAACATTAATGACAACGATATTGCGGTTAGCCTCGAAGAGGGTATGGCTATTTCGGTTTTTGAAAAACATATGGAGAAAGGGGAAACCTTGACGGCGGAAAAACTTGTTTCCATTTTTACATCCAACGACGACGAAAACCCCTTAATGTCGGCACTGGAGACAGTAAAATCTTTTTCCGGTTTTGATGCCTGTTTCGACGCCTCGGCAAAGGCATGGGGAAAAATTTGGGAAAAGAGCGATGTCGTACTTACGGGCGATCGTCTTGCTCAAAAACTATTGAGGATGCATATTTATCACCTTATGGTATCGGCGTCGCCGCATAACAGATATATTGATGCCGGAATTACAGCGAGGGGATTGCACGGCGAAGCATACCGCGGACATGTTTTTTGGGACGAACTTTTTGTGCTGCCGTTTTACGGTATTCATTTTCCCGAAACCGCCCGTTCTTTGTTAATGTACCGGTACAGGCGTTTGAATGAAGCAAAAAAATATGCCGCACAATCGGGATACAAAGGTGCTATGTTCCCGTGGCAAAGCGGTAGCAGCGGAAGTGAAGAGACACAAACGTTGCATCTGAATCCCGTATCGGGAGAATGGGGCGACGATTTCTCCTCTCTCCAGCGTCATGTTTCGCTATCGGTGGCTTACAATGTTTGGGAGTATTTCCACATTACCAACGATACGGAATTTTTGGAAAACTACGGAATGGAGATGATTTTGGAAATATGTAAGTTTTGGGAGAGTAAAACAAAGTGGGATGAAAACAGACAACGCTACAGTATTGACAAAGTGATGGGGCCCGATGAGTTTCACGAAAAGTATCCCGGAACCGGCGAAGGCGGCCTTAAAGATAATGCCTATACCAATATTATGGTGGCATGGCTCTTTAAAAAAGCATCTGAACTTATTGATAAAATTTCAGACAAAGCAAAGGAAAAGGTTTTTAACAAAACGGGAGTCTCGTTGCATGATTTGGAAAAGTGGAACAGCATCAGAAAAAAACTTAGATTGGTAATCTCAAAGGAGGGTATAATAGCCCAATACGACGGCTATTTCGATTTGAAAGAACTCAATTGGGAATACTACCGTAAAAAATACGGTAACGTTTACAGAATGGACCGCCTGTTAAAAGCCGAAGGAAAATCGGCCGACGAATATAAAGTGGCTAAACAGGCCGATACCTTAATGGTATTTTATAATTTGGAAAAAAGGGAAGTTGACGGTTTGATTGGCGATATGGGGTACAAATTGCCTGCCGGTTATTTGAAAAAAAATCTGAAATACTATTTGGAACGCACTTCGCACGGCTCCACATTAAGCAGGGTAGTACACGCAAAACTTGCAGAAATGGTGGGTGATAAAAAGCGTGGGTTTGAACTATACAGAGATGCCCTGACAAGCGATTACAACGATATCCAGGGAGGTACTACGGGCGAAGGTATTCATGTGGGTGTTATGGGAGCCACAATACTTATTGCTCTTTTTACTTATGCCGGCACCAATTTGAAAAACGACATATTGGAGGTAAATCCTTCGCTGCCCGAAAACTGGGATAAAATAAGTTTCGGGCTGACTTTCAAAAATGTAAATTATAAATTAGCTGTAAAAGAGCAGGAGGTTGAGATTGTTGCCGCCAGGAATGCAGGCGCTAAAATTTTCGAAAAGGATATAGCACTCGAAAACAACAAAAAAATTGTAGTGTCAAAATAAAAAATACCGGAATTATGCTTGAAGATGTATTATTAATCGAAGAAAAACACCGCCGTGTTGCAAAAGGAATTGTAGAAGAGATTTTAAAAAACCGGAAAGATAAATTTATTGTAGCAGTTTCGGGTGAATCTGGTTCGGGAAAATCGGAACTGACACATGTAACGGCAAAATTACTGCGCGCCGGCAACATTTTTGCCAAACCCGTACATCTCGATAATTTTTTTAAAACATTACCCCTCGAACGAAAAGAGTGGAGAATAAAAAACGGCATTGAAAATGTTGTTGGCATAAACGAAATAGATTGGGAAAAGGTGAACAAAACCGTTGATGATTTTAAAAACGGCAGGGAGTCGGCAATGCCTTGTGTCGATTTGGTTACCGAACAAGTTGATACGCTTATTACCGATTTTAGCGGTATCGATATCCTTGTGCTTGACGGTTTGTATGCAATAAATACTCCCGGAGTCGATTTAAAGGTGTTCATAGAACTTACATACCATGAAACCAAAAAGGCACAATCGTCGAGAGGGAAAGAAAAAACCGACGAAATACGCATGCGTGTCCTCGAAGCCGAACACAAAGCGGTACTGTCGCTTAAATCAAAAGCCGATTTGTTTGTGAACAAAAATTATCAACTTGTAAAGGCAAAATCCCAATAGGTTACAAAAAGAAACGGGGGTCTTTGTTCCTTTCGGGAACAGAACATTTTCAAACGGTAACAGTTCAAACGTCTATTTCCCCAATACCACCTTAACGCTGTAAACCGTGCCGTTGTCGTCGGTAAGTTTAATAAAGTACAGACCTTTGGGGAGGGTTGTGAGGTTGAAACTGTAACTGTCGTGTTGTTTTCCTATTATTCCTTGTTTGAAAATTTTCCCCTCAACGCCTGATATCATATAAGTAAATTGCGAGTTTGACGGAAGGGGGACACAAACTTTTCCGTTGCTGGGAACCGGGAATGCTTTTATCTTGTTTCCCGTTTTTACACTGTTAACCGAAGTAATATCTGTACAACCCACCATGGTAAATTCGGCTGCCGAAGCCCAGGCGTTACCGTTTACTTCCGACAATGCCAGCAAGCGGAAATATCTTCCTATTACACCGTCGGGGAACTCTATACTTTGAGGTGCCGATGTATTTGTAAATTGGCCGGTACTTACCGGTTCGCCCCAATCGTTTTCATCGTCCGAAATGTATAATTCGTAATCTTTTATCCTTCCGTTTTGCCCGTCTTGGCGTGTGAGATAAGTGAATTTGAAGATTTTATAAGTTCTGCCCATATCTATTTGTATTTCGTGCGGGTACGGGTCGCTGCCGGTGCTCCAGCGGGTATGCCAAATGGTTGACGGGTCGCCGTCGAAACTCATTACGGCAAGACCCGGAAAGTTTGTCTCCTCGCTGTCAACATACAACAGACTCCACTCCTCTTTCGGCAATTCGGCGGGGTTGTTGCAATCCTCTATGGAGGGACATTTCGAAACCGAGAACATGTCAACAATGGTTTTTGAATAACTTTCGCCGTTTTTTTCAACGGTGAGGGTAACCGTATAGTTGCCCTCGTGTCCCGGCACCACTTTCGGATTGCGCATATGTATGTTTTCTATGTATTCGGGTTCGGGCGAAATATTCCAAGTCCACGTTGCACCGTCATGATTCAAGATGCTGTGATCATCAAGCACTATTGTATCCCACATGCACGAAAAATGTTCGCGTTCGACCCACGGATTTATTATGGGAGTAAAATCGGTTTCCAACAATGGCGATTCCCATACTCCCGCACTTCCTGCAACTCTCAATTTTCCGTCCCTGAAAAAGGGCAAAGCCAAATTGACATCCATGCCGGCAGGATATCCTTGACTGAAAGTCTCCCAGTCGGACATACCCTCTTTGCGATAATATACCATTGCCGTAGAACCGCCGCGCGAAGTGGTGAAAAGGTAAACGATATCGGTGCCGTTGTTCGACGGTTGAACCACAATATCTTTGGTAAATGCCGAAACACTGCCTGTCCAGTCTTCCCATGTGTCGCCACCGTCGGTAGAGCGGAACACTTTTCCTATATCCGCCGTCCATGTTCCGTTTTGCAGGCATGCATAGATGACATTCTCGTTATAGGGTGAAATGGCGAAAAAGAGTTTTCCTTTCCAGTAGCTGGTGCCGTAAGGGCTACTGCACAATGCCGGCTTAAGTGTCCAGGTGTAGCCGCCGTCTTCGCTTTTGTACAGTCCTTTGTTTACAATGTCGGCGTAAAAAACGTCGGGATTGCTGTAACTTATTTGCAGATAACGTACCTTTCCGGGAAAAGTATGGAGCAATTCGTACGATTCGCCCACATCGGTACTTTTCCAAAATCCGTTGTTTTCGCCGAGGAAAAATGTTCCGTAGTAGTTTGTGTGGGTGACGAAATTACTGCGTCTTCCGCCGTATTCGTCCATATTGGGATATTTACTGAAAAGGAAACGTCCCCCGGGCGGGTCGGTAGCGGTGGGGGGAAGTATCCAGCCGTTTCCCAGATCGTTGAATGCCACATGGCGGCTTTTACCTTGTACCACCCAGCCCGTTGGCGATTCGGCGCCTCCCATACGCAGGGCTTTGGGTTGATAAAAGTCGGCAATGGCTGTATTGCCGTTGTGGTATCTTCCGCCTACCGTAATGTCCTCGTTCCAGCCTTGGTCGAATCCCCACATGTCGGACCCAACCAAACCGTTTATACGTACATGATAGTTGCTTTGAAGCAAAAAATAATCGGTTGAGAGGTTCATGCCTCCGTCGGTAGCAACCCAGGTGTCACCGTTTGCAAGCATTTTTATATCTTGAATATCGGGATGAATGCTAAAATTGCCGGAATATCCGCCAACGGCGACAAAGTATGTGCCTCCCGTACCCGATTTGTATAATGTTGTGGTTCCAACGAAAATCATATTGGGATTTACGGGTGACACATCCATGGCAAGGTCGAAAAATCCCTGTCCGTTGTTCATGGGAAATTGGGGTGTATTGCCTGTGGCTACAAGTTGCCAGTTCCACGAACCGTTGGTAATAATGCCTTTGTATAAATAGGGGGTGTTGTCGCTGCTTAGCATAATAACATAAAGCAAATCGGGATTTGCGTCGCATACCGAGAGCAATCCGCCGCTAACCTCAGTTATCGACGAAACAAAAGATGGTTCGAGACTAAAACTTGTTCCTCCGTCGGTAGATACGGCTAAAGCAAAATTTCCGCCGTTTTTTGTAAGTACATAAACCGTATTGGGGTCACCGGGTTTTATTTCCACATCCCACGAGGGTGAATTCCACTTTTGTGTCCAGGTTATACCCCCGTCGGTGGTTAAATGAACACCGTTGGATGATGTGGAATATATTTTTTGAGGATTTGAAGGGTCTATTGTCAATTGGTTCGAGGAAAATTGTTGTCCTGTATTTAACAAGGGCGTCCAGCTGTTACCACCGTCGGTACTTTTGTGTATTTGGTTTCCTGCCGATACATAAACAATGTTTTCGTTGAGGGGATTAATGCTTATTGCAGTAATTCCACCGCCGAAAGGGTATTCGGGAGACATTAACTGCCAGTTGAGCCCGCCGTCCGTGGTTTTGTTTACAAAACCTGTCTCGGTTCCGCAATAGATAATATTGTTGTCGGTGGATGCTACGTCAAACGAATAGACATTAGCTTGCCAGGGGCACGATAGAGTGTCGGAACCCGAAGTGTTTAACCAATAGGTCTCTTTTGGACCTAAGAAAGTCCAGTTTGCCGTGTCGCGAACCCTTTTTCCGCCGAAAGCATCTATTTGAGCCTTTTTCAATTGTGCGTAGTACAGTGTTAAATCGGGAAGCTCTATTTCACCGTTATTATCAACGTGTTCGCCTACAACCCTGCTCCAAATTTTAAAATAACGGGTCAAAGCGTTTTCCCCGTTACCGTGTTCCGATATATATTTCCGGTATTTGTTAGTAATTTCATTGAAATTTACGGGGTACTTATATAACATCTTCCCCCATTCGGGATAATTTTCTTGAAAAGCCGGTTTGTATTCCCTGATTATCCCCGGAAAATAATCGTAGGGGGTAAACATTTTTTGTGCATTGAGCGATAACGAAAAAAATGCCGCTGATACAAAAAGGAAGATTTTAATATTGTTCATTGTAAAAATTATTTTTTGCCAAAGGTATAAAATAGACGTTAAAGTTGTTAAATCGCCGTTTGATTTGTTTGTGCCCTTTTATACCCTGACGTTTAAAACTGTAATAACCAAAAAGTAATAATCCCTATCTTTGCATTTAAAACATTTCTGTAGTGATATCAGTACAAAACATATCCGTTGATTTCGGGGGCGAGAACCTTTTTTCAAGTGTTACATTTACGCTGAACCACAAAGAGCGGGTTGGTCTGGCGGGGAAAAACGGCGCCGGAAAAACAACACTTTTGAAGATTATTGCCGGGGAGTTGCAACCGGCAACAGGTTCGGTGGTCATTCCCGAAGGTGTGGAGATAGGATATTTACCCCAAGAAAAATATTTGGACAGCAATAGCACGGTTCTCAACGAAACCCTTTCGGTGTTTACACGGATAAAAACTCTGGAACGTAAAGCTTTTGAAATAGGAGAACAAATTGCCGGCAGAACCGATTACGATAGTAAAGAATATTTGAAACTTATAGAAAAACTAAACGAAATAAATCATCAATTGCAGATATTGGATTTGGGAAAATCGGAAGGTAATGCCGAAAGAATACTGAAAGGTATGGGATTTAATGCGGGAGAGTTTCACAAACCGTTAAAAACATTTAGTTTCGGGTGGCAAATGCGGGTTGAACTTGCAAAACTTTTACTTCTGCAACCCGGACTTTTGCTTTTGGACGAACCTACCAACCATCTTGATATCGATTCGATTGAGTGGCTCGAAAATTTTCTGCTGACTTACAGGGGGTCGGTATTGTTGGTATCGCACGACAGGGCTTTTCTCGATAACTTGACAACACGCACCATCGAAATAAACAACGGTAAAATTTACGATTATAAAGTTCCTTATTCCAACTATGTTAAATTGCGCGACGAAAGAATTGACCTGCAAAAATCAGCTTTCGACAATCAGCAAAAAGAGATACGACAAATAGAAAGGTTCATAGAACGTTTCCGTTATAAAGCCACCAAAGCCAAACAGGTTCAATCGAGAATAAAACAACTGAACAGGATGGAAAAAGTGGAGGTGGACGAGTTAAACGATTCGGCAATACATTTCACTTTTCCTCCGGCACCCCGTAGCGGAAAAGTCACCGTTGAAGGTATATCGGTTAGTAAATCGTACGGCGATAAAAAAGTTTTGGAGAATATCGATTTTCAAATTATTCGTGGAGAAAAAATCGCTTTTATAGGCAGAAACGGAGAGGGGAAAACCACACTGTCGAAAATAATAGCAAAAAAAACCGACTATACGGGAACCCTCAAATACGGAAATAATGTTTTGACGGGTTATTATTCCCAGGATCAATGGGATATGCTCGACGGTGAAGCAACGGTTTTTGAAACTCTGGATAATGTTGCCGTGGGAGAAATACGTAAACGCCTTACCAATATTCTCGGCTCGTTTTTGTTTCAAGGCGACGATATTCACAAAAAGGTAAAAGTCCTTTCGGGAGGCGAAAAGGCGCGTCTGTCGTTGGCTAAACTCCTCCTTTCGCCATCAAACCTTTTAATACTCGACGAACCTACCAACCACCTCGACCTTGTTACCAAAGACATTTTGAAAAATGCCCTTCTACAATACGACGGTACACTGGTAGTAATTTCGCACGACAGAGACTTCCTCGAAGGTCTTACAACAAGGCTTTATGAATTTAAAAACAAAAAAATAAAAGAGTTTCGGGGAGATATCTTGGAATATCTCGAAAAAAGAAAAATAGAGAGGCTGGCACAACTCGAATATAAAGAGAGTGCCGCAAAAGAGACGAAAACGGTTTCGGCAAACAAAATATCGTGGGAACAAAAAAAAGAACTCGACCGAAAAAAACGAAAACTGAAAAACCAAGCCGGAAAACTGGAAGAAAAAATAGAGATGCTGGAAAAAAATATTTCGGAAACGGAAAAAAAACTGTCGCATCCCGAAAAATACGGTGACGAGATAAAATCGGGCGAACTCTACAAAGTTTACGACAACCTTCAAAAGGAGTTGGAAGAGCTGTTTGCCCGCTGGGAAAAGTTGCAAAACGAACTCGAAAAGACGGAAAAAAGTTGAAATCATAACGGCTTTCGCAAATAATTCTTTACCTTTACAATTTATATTTTATTGATTTATGAACAGGAACAGCAGTATCTACACTTTGGAGGCTACTCGTGAGTGGGATGTAATAGTAATAGGAGGCGGAGCCACGGGATTGGGTACCGCACTCGAATCGGCAACAAGAGGTTACAAAACCCTACTGTTGGAACAAGACGATTTCTCGAAAGGCACGTCGAGTCGCAGTACCAAATTGGTGCACGGTGGTGTTAGATATTTGGCGCAAGGCGATGTTTCGTTGGTGCTCGAAGCACTGAAAGAACGCGGACTTTTACGTAACAATGCCCCCCACCTTGTACGCGACCAGATGTTTGTTATTCCCAATTACGAGTGGTGGGACGGACCTTTTTATACCGTAGGACTTAAAGTTTACGATTGGATGTCGGGAAAACTGGGTATAGGCCCCTCCGAACACATTAATCAAGGCGAAGTGTTAAAAGCCATTCCCAACCTGAAAAAAGAGGGATTGCTCGGCGGTGTTATTTATTACGACGGACAGTTCGACGATGCCCGCCTCGCCGTAAACCTCGCCCAAACTTGCGTCGAAAACGGGGGAACGGTAATAAACTACTTTAAAGTTACAGGTCTGTTGAAAAACGACAAGGGTATGATTTGCGGTGTGAAAGCTGTTGATAACGAAACCGGCAAACAGTACCGGATTGCCGCAAAAGTGGTTGTAAATGCCACAGGAGTATTTGCCGATACCATTTTGAAAATGGACAATCCCGACGCCCCCAAAACCATTGTCCCCTCGCAAGGAGTGCACATTATTCTCGATAAAAAGTTTCTTCAGGGAGACTCGGCAATAATGATACCCAAAACTTCCGACGGTCGTGTTTTATTTGCCGTTCCATGGCACAATAAGGTTATTGTCGGAACCACCGATACCCTAATGGAAAATATTTCCCTCGAACCGAGGGCACTACCCGAAGAGATTGACTTTATTCTGAATACCGCATCAAAATATCTTGCCTATCCACCCCGAAAAGAGGACGTGCTAAGTGTTTTTGCAGGTTTGAGACCACTTGCCGCACCCGCAGGTGAAAACGAAAAGACAAAAGAGATTTCGCGAAACCATAAAATAACCGTTTCGGTATCGGGATTGGTTACAATAACAGGTGGAAAATGGACAACATACCGCAAAATGGGCGAAGATGCTATCGAAAAAGCTCAACTTATAGCAGGTTTGCCGGAACACCCCTCGGTAACGGCAAATATGCCAATACACGGATATGTGAAACACCTCGACGATAACGACCCCCTACGGTTTTACGGCTCCGATGCGGCAAAAATCAAAGAACTTATGAAAATAAATCCTAAATTGGAGAAAAAAATAGTGGATGGTTATAATTATACCCTTGCCGAAATCGTTTGGGCGGTTCGACACGAAATGGCAAGAACGGTCGAAGATTTCCTGGCTCGGCGGATACGACTGTTACTCCTCGACGCACGAGCAAGTATCGAAGCTGCTCCCGTAGTTGCCAAAGTAATGGCCTCGGAATTGGGATACAGACGAAAATGGCAAAAAGAACAAATAACCAAATATACCGGATTGGCAAAAAACTATTTGTTAAACTGAATTTTATATGTGAATTTTTTCGTTTTTCAGAATCTTTTTGCCGTGGCAATTTATTACATCCGTTTGTGAAAAATTGAAAAAACAGAACTGGTTTTATTTGAAAGTTGGGCACAATATAACGGATAGAAAATTATAATATGAAAAAGATAATATTTTTAAGTGTCATTCTGCTAATTTCAATTAAAACTTTTTCTCAAAGTGTTGAAAGTATTGTAGAAAGAGTTTCTAACGAAATTTGCGATTGTATAGGAGAAGTTAAAGACAAATCAGAACTGAAGAAGAAACTAAAAGAATGTTCAGATGATAAGATTAATTTTATAATGAATAATTCGACTGAAGCAGAGAACAAAGTTTTACTGGAAGGTGATAATTTGAAAAATGTAATTACTCGGATTGAACCATATGTTTTGACTAATTGTGAAAAAGTAAGGCAAATTATCCGGAAAGACTTGAATAATGAAACTGATAAAGTAAGTGCTAATAAAAATATTAACCCGTTTCCAACAAATTTTACAGGAAAAGATTTAAAAAAAATCAAAAAGTTGGATGGGGAAATCATTGCATTTAACGGACTTGTTACAAAAGTGTATTCAGGTTATAATGACAAACCATATTATGAAGTAAAATTGGAAGGTGGTAATACTGTTTGGATTGCTTCTCTTGTAAATAGCGGATATGAAAAAGAAGGAAAAATAATTAGACTATTAGGTTATGTTTCAAAAGTAGAAAATGATGAAGTTGCCAAAAAATACAATAAGACGGACTACCACATTTTAGTTTTTTGTGTGATAGATATGGATAGCAAGCAAATGGCGATGATGCTGGGTTCAGAACTTCAAGTAAAAGAATGGATGAATGGGAAAATACCAAAATCGAAAGAATGAAATACTATGAACAACATACAATATAAAAAACCGGGCAGATAGTGCTAATAATGAATGTCATGGAAATTAACAAACATGGTAATAAATTGAAAATTATCATCGTAAGAGACGAAAAACCGAAAATACCTTTTTGTATATCGAACTGAAAAGCCCGCAAGATTATGAAAAAGAAATTGAAAAAGAGAGAAACAAAATTGATAAGATAATTGAAGAAGCGATTGAATAACTGTGCAGAACAATACAAATCCGTCTTAAAAAATGCTTAAATTGAAACTCAACTGTTTTCATTTTTGAAACAGTTCAAAAAGAGGGAAAAGATTGTTGGAAATATTAAATTGTTCGGTCGTGAAAAATATGAGACCTCTGTTTATTAATTAATGAAAAAGTAATACCGACATGAAAAACAAATACATCTTATCGCTTGACCAGGGTACTACAAGTTCGCGTGCTATAATTTACGACAAAAACGGCGAAGTAAAATCGGTAGCCCAAAAGGAGTTTACCCAATATTTTCCTGAACCGGGTTTTGTTGAACACGACCCCCGGGAGATTTACACATCGCAAATAAGTGTCGCTGCCGAAGCCATTGCCAATATGGGTATTCACGACCAAAATATTGCGGCAATTGGCATTACAAACCAACGCGAAACCACAATAGTTTGGGATAAAGAGAGCGGAAAACCGGTGTATAATGCTATTGTGTGGCAAGACAGAAGAACTGCCGACTATTGCCGGCAACTGAAAAAAGAGAATTATCAACAATTGATAAAAGAGAAGACAGGGTTGGAAATTGACGCCTATTTTTCCGCCACAAAAATAAGGTGGATACTCGATAACGTTAAAGGTGCACGAAAAAAAGCCGAAAACGGAAAACTTGCATTCGGTACCGTTGATTCTTGGCTTATTTGGAACCTGACCAAGGGAAAACATCACCTTACCGACGTATCCAATGCATCGCGTACCATGCTTTTTAACATTCACACTCTGAAATGGGACGACGAACTGCTCCGTTTGTTTGACATCCCAAAAAGTATGTTGCCGCAAGTTAAATCGAACAGCGAATTGTTCGGATATACCGACACCCTGATTTTTTCTTCGCACATTCCCATAACGGGAGTTGCCGGCGACCAACAGGCATCCATGTTCGGACAAATGTGTATAAACAAGGGAATGGTGAAAAATACCTACGGAACAGGTTGTTTTATTATGCTCAATACCGGCGTAAAACCTGTAGCCTCGAAACATAAATTGTTAACAACAATCGCATGGAAACTTGGCGGCAAAACGGTTTATGCACTCGAAGGCAGTGTTTTTATCGGCGGTGCGGTAATTCAATGGCTGCGCGACGGTGTTAACTTTTTTAGAACGGCCAAAAGCAGCGAAAAACTTGCTCTTGATGTCGATGATAATGGAGGTGTGGTATTTGTGCCTGCATTTACGGGGCTCGGAGCTCCCCATTGGAACCAAAATGCAAAAGGATTGATTTACGGTTTGACACGTGGGACAACAAAAGCTCATATCACCAGGGCTGCTCTCGAATCCATCGCATTGCAAAGCTACGACGTTATTAATGCCATGGAAAAAGATGCCGCCTTTAAAATAAAAAACCTTCGCGTTGACGGTGGTGCCGCCGCCAATAACCTGCTTATGCAAATACAAGCCGATGTGCTGCAAACAAAAGTTCAACGTCCTTCAAACCTTGAAAGCACAGCTCTTGGCGCTGCTTATTTTGCAGGACTTGCTTCAGGATTTTGGAATAACATCGAAGATATTGCAAACTATTGGAAACTGGACAGGGAATTTTTACCCGCAACGGAAAATAAAAATATCGAAAAACTGATAAATGCATGGCATAGCGTTGTAAATATGATACCTGAAAATCATTAACCGTGATTACCCCTCGTTCTGATATTTATTGTGGTATTTAATAAAATATTAATATTGACCAAATTAATTGCGTAATAGTTATGAAAAAAATATTTTGCGTTTTTACCCTGCTTTTTCAACTGATTTTGGTTTCGGCTTATGCTGAAAACGGAATAGGCGATACAATTCATGCCGTTCATTACGACATTCATTTAACCGAAATAAATACGGCAAATAACACTATTGCCGGTTATACTGTTGTTACGGTTGTGTCTAAAGTTGACAGTTTGAGATTAATCCCTCTCGATTTCAAACAACTTTCAACCGATAGTGTTTTTGTTAACGGAAATATCTCAACATTTACACATAACGGTGATATTTTACGCATCTTGTCACAAAACACATTTGATACCGGCGATACCGTTCATATAACCGTTTATTATCATGGTGAACCTTTTCACGAAGGCTGGGGCGGGTTTCATTATGCCGGCGACTATGCCTTTAACCTTGGTGTGGGTTTCGAAAGTATTCCTCATAATCTCGGAAAATCTTGGTTCCCCTGTATCGACGATTTTACCGATAGGGCAACATACGATGTTTATGCCACCGTTGACAATGGTCAAAAAGCTGTTTGCGGAGGAATACTTGTCGATACCCTGGAAAACGGAAACGGAACTAAAACCTGGCATTGGGAATTGCCTCATCCTATACCAACCTATTTAATATCCGTAGCCTCCGGCAATTACGTGCTCTATTCCGATACATATTACGGCATTGAGGATACTATACCTATCTGTATTTATACTCGTCCTTCGGAGCAAAACAATGTTGCCGGCTCTTTCGTAAATTTAAAGAATATTCTTAACTTTTACGAAACGCATTTCGGTCCTTACCCCTTTGGCAGAGTAGGTTACGTAGGTACTGCATTAGGTGCTATGGAACATGCTGCAAATATAGCTTATCCGCATTCCGTTATTAACGGAAATACAACTTATGAATATCTTTATGCTCATGAATTGTCGCATATGTGGTTCGGCGACGAAGTAACATGTGCCTCCGCCGAAGAGATGTGGCTCAACGAAGGATGGGCAAGCTTTTGCGAAATGTATTACAAAAAAGAACTTTACGGCGATGACGTAGTGAAAACTGAGATGCGCCAAAGGAATAACGATGTTTTGCAAAAAACCCATATTATTGATAACGGATATTGGGCTCTCGACAGTGTTCCCCAACAATATACATATGGAAGTACATCATATGACAAGGGTGCGGTTGTTGTAAACACCCTGAAAGGATATCTTGGCGATGATATGTTTTTTGATGCAATGACGGCATATTTGCAAGCCAATGCATGGAACTCCAAATCTTCGGCCGACCTTCGCGATTTTCTTACCTCATACACCGGTATCGATATGACTCCCTTTTTCGATGCTTGGGTATCAACACCAGGAACCCCCCATTTTTCTATCGACTCCACAAAAGTTAATGAGAATAACGGTAATTATTCTGTTGATATCTATCTTAAGCAAAAATATAAAGGCGCCGATTATCTTGCCGGTAACAATATCCTGGAAATAACTTTAATTGATGATAGCTTAAACTGTTTTACCGATACTGTTCATTTTTCAGGACGAACGGGGCACTCAACAATAGAAACCGCTTTTCGGCCGGAGGCCGTTTTACTCGATCTCTACGAAAAAATTGATGATGCAACGGTTGATAATTTTAAAATCTTTACTCAAAAAGAGAATTATAAGTTTCCGGATACATATTTCAAAATTTATATAGATTCTTTATTTGTTAAATCGCTCATTCAGGTAACACACCATTGGGTAGCTCCCGACTCTCTTAAAACGCCCGTTTACGGTTTAAGGCTTTCGACAAATCGGTATTGGAGCGTTGACGGGGTCTTTGATGACCGCATCGTTGCGCGAGGACGTTTTTATTACAACCACTCCATTTACTTCGATAAAGAACTTATCCGTTCGGATAATGATTCCGTTGTTTTGCTTTACAGGGAATCTTCCGGCGCCGACTGGCAACCGGTCAACCAATCGCGTATGGGCACCTGGTCAATAGGTTATATTTATACCGATCAACTTAAAAAAGGAGAATATACCCTTGCCGCCTGGGATTTGCAAACCGTTGGACAAAAACAAAATAATACGGAAAAAAATGACGTTAAAGTATTTCCGAATCCTTCCACGGGAAAGTTGAACATCATTGTCCCCAAAGAGAAAATTTACACTCTTAAAATTTACACACCGGATGCTAAACTTATTAAAATGTTAAAGTTTGCAGGAAAAAATTACAGGTTTAATTTAATGGCATTAAATGTGCCTCAGGGAATTTTTATTGTTAATGTTTATAATGAAAAATCGTTGATTAAATCGAAAAAGATAGTTTTTGTAAATTAATTCCGAACAGTACCCTTGTTGTGGGATAAAATATGAATCGAGTATTTATTTTATGACATGTGAAGTTGTCCCTTTTTTGATATTCGTTTGTAATAACGGAAAAATGTCATGGGACAACTACAGTTGATATGCTTTTTGATATACGTCCTAATTTTGTTCATGCTCCTTTTCTGATATTTTCCCCTGTGTAAAACATTTTAAACCGTTGCTTTTAAAGGGGTTGTTTATGGGTTGTATAAATTAAAAAAGAGGCTGCTCAATTAAGAACAGCCTCTTTTTTTATTGAGAATACTTTCTCAATTGCCTGACATTATCTGGCAATTGTTACTCGTTTTGTTACTTGACCGTTTTCGGTATCAATACGTACCACATATACACCCGACTCATACGACGATGTGTTCAGGGTGAGGGTGG
>CAZJUQ010000032.1:0-46174 GCA_964549335.1 uncultured Lentimicrobiaceae bacterium
AATCCATTTTTTCATAATTATAAAATTTAGTGATTAATATCGTAAGTTAATATTTTCATAATTGTTGCCACAAATATAAGTTCTATCTTTGTAAGAAACAAACAGCCGGTGAAATTTGTCATTTTATCAGGATTTTTTTAATAATATTATTGTTTTTCCCTTTGAGTTTAAAAAGGTAAATACCGGGAGGCAAACCTGAGACATTTAAAGTGTTTATTCCTTTTTTGAGAGATGTTTTCAGAAAAGTGTCACCTAAAATTCCGGTAACGGTAAGGGTAAAATATTTACCTGTTTTTATATTAATAAAATTGTTTGCCGGGTTGGGATAGACCGTCACTTCCTCTTTTTTCAGTTCTGCATTTCCGTTGGAGTGTAAAACGATTTTTACGGTAATATCTTGTTGTTGCACGTTAATTGTCCCTGTGGTATCAACGTAACCGTCTTTGTGTACTTTAAAGAAGTAGTTGTGATTTGACGAGGGGGTAAAGAAGGTTGTGCCGTTTGCTCCGGTAGTATGTGTTCCGTAAGGTGCGAGATCTATATCCACATTGTTTACACCGGTACCCGTTTCGTCTTTAATTACTTCGAATGTGCAGTTTACGAAGGGGCGGTTTAATTTTTTGTCGGTAAACAAATAATAACCACCCGGTTCAACATTGATAGAATATCCGCCGGCATTGTCCACGTTTAAGGTTTCTCCTGTAAAATAGTTGTACCACGTGCCCGTATGTTGAAATGCAGGATAGATGGTTTTATTAACCACGTCGAAGTTGGCTCCGGCGCAAACGTTTAGTGACGAATGGTTAAGCCAAGCCCGTTTTGTAAGTCCCGAAAGGTCTTTTGTGAATGTTCCTTGCTCGAAAGCTTGTTGTTCCGTTTTAAGTTTTGCCATGGCGGCAAACAGTTGATAAAGGTGTTGGCGCTGGGGTTGGTTCCAATAGTCCCACCGCACGGGTTTGCTCCATGTACGGCAAATTTCGTTTACGGTATCGCCCGGACAACTGTTGATGCTGTAATCGTAACCCAGTTCTTCGAATTGCCATAACATTTTCGGTCCCGGTATCATAAAATAGAGAGAGGCTGCAGCTTCAATACGTTTTAGTGCGGTAACGGTATCTTTGATGTTGTAAGTTCCCGAGGAGTTGCCGTACGAAATATTTTTAAACATCAACCGCTCTTCGTCGTGGCTTTCCATGAATGGTATAAGATTGGGGTATGTATATCCCCGTTCGGTATAATAAGCCCAGGAGAAATCGCTGTTGTTTTGATAACCCATTGTTGCCTGATTGAAATTATCGGTCATTTTACCCCAGGGGAGCATTCCTGTATTGGCGAGAACTCTCTCCTCGTCATTTTCTGAAAGGTGTTCCAAAATCACATAAGCATTGGGATTATACGTTTTTATGGCATTATAATAGCCGGTAAGAATAGCTATTCGCGAAGCATCGTATTTACTCCACTCTGACAGGTCTTGTCCCGAATATGTTTGAGTAAAACCTTTTGAAAGGTCGAACCGGTATCCGTCGATTTTATATTCGTCAATCCAATATTTAAAGATGCGTTTGCAAAAATTTTTCGTATATGGGCTTTCGTGATTAAAATCGGAACCGGGGCTAAGCGGGTGGGGAGCCACCTCGTTGTACCACGGATTTTGTGCCGAGGGACGGTTCATCTCTTTGTTCCAGTACATTTGAGCCAGAGGTGATTGTCCGAAAGAGTGGTTCAGGGCTATGTCCATGATAACGGCGATGCCTTTTTGGTGACAGGCGTCAATAAAATTTTTGTAATCGTCTTTGGTGCCGTAAGCCTTGTCGGGTGCGAAGTAAAAATCGGGGTTATAGCCCCAACTGTCGTTGCCTTCAAATTCGTTGAACGGCATAAGTTCAATGGCATTAATGCCGAGTGATTTCAGATAATCCAAAGTGTCGGTTACGGTGGTAATATGCCTGTCGTTTACAAAATCGCGAACAAGGAGTTCGTATATTATCAAATCCGATTGATGTTCACCGGAGGCAGCCGGAACGAAGTTTTCCACCTGCCAGACAAAGGGTGTCTGGGCGGTTTGAAAGATGCTAACGTTACCGGTGGTTTGGTCGAAAGGATATGGTTTAAGGTCAGGATATATGTCGTCGGGAATCCATTTGTCGTTATAGGGGTCGAGAATTTTATCGCAATAGGGGTCTGCAAGTTTTAATTTGCCGTCGATAAAATATTGATATGCGTACTCTTTTCGTGGGGTAAGTCCCGTAAGTGTAATCCAGTAGTGTTGACCGTCCGGGGTTCTGTACATGTACCCTTTATCCGAGGGTGCCCAGCCGTTCATGTCGCCTATAACGAAGACATATTTTTTGAGTGCGGGTGGGTCGTGTAAAACCAGTGTTACCGTAGTGTCGTTAATATAATTGATACCGTTTTTGAGGCCATTTGGCAGTTCGGCAACAGGAACCGGACCACGTATATAAACGGGTACCGAGTCGAAAACTTCATTCCCGGTATTTATTCCTTCGGCAACCAGCCAATGCGTTCCCGGAGCGATTCCCGAAGGGTCCAATGTGTAAAACATGGATAGTTCACCGGTTTTGGATAGTATGGAATCGTCGAGAAAAAGAAGTATGGAATCGGATTGCAACGATGACACACATACAGGTATTAACGATTGGGGGTCAATCAAATTATTTTTAGGCGGATAGGTAATTTTTACATTCAAACTGTTTTTGTAAACGGTTGTGAAGATATCATCCGGGGCTGCCGTTTTTCCTTCCAAAAAACCGCCGTTAACAGGTTCTTTACTTCTGAAAACAAAGGCGAGTTTCAACACCTCTTCATTATCGTCCACGCCGTAATATTGTCTGATATTTGGTATGTAAAGTTCGTAGAGGTTGCTGTCTATGAGAGTCATTCGGGTTTCGGGAGTGTTTTCTCCCCATTCGGTTTTCACATGTTTCCAATCGTGGCTGTTGCTGCTTTCGGATGTTATAACTCCTGTATGTGCATAAACGGTATCGTTGTAGCCTGCAAGACCGCCGTTTCCCAACAGGGCATTGAAAGTAACGGTAACTGCGGAGGTGTCAAAAGGGAAAGGAGGATCGGTGCTTATGAGGGAGAGCGAAGAACCGCACGACAATGTATCGGCAACCGTGTATTCGTAATTGACACCTCCGTTGTTATTGTACCGGATAGTGATAAGGTCAAAAGGTTCGCCGGGATTGTTAAAAACCGTTGTAAAGAGATAATAATTTACCGTTGTGTTAACAGGCATGGGGTCGATGGATGCCGTACCGCTGTTTTCATTTAACAAAACGGGAACTGTGCAGGATGTTTGCCAGCCGTCGGTGGAGTACCGCAAAAATATTTTTTCTTCGGGCGACGGGGTAGCCGATGTTATAAGGGATATTGTAACGGTATCGTTTCTACGTGGCACGGAGGGCGACTGTTGAACATCCACTATTTCGACAGGTTGATTACTTAATTCCATAAAGAGGGCAAGGGTATTGTTGTAGCCCGTATTGTTCCAGTTGGCCACATACCATTTATCGTCGGAGAGTGAAATTGTATTCGGGTCAGGTTCACCAGTACCTGCCACACCGTAATGTAACTCTTCAATGGTGTTGACGGTAAAATCGACATCTCCCCATTGGTTTTGCCAAATATTGCTCAATGGTCCGCTGGTAAATTTAAATTGATAGTTACCGGCCTGAACGTCACCGTTTTGTCCTGTATGAAATATTGTTTGATAGAGTGGTGTTCCAAGTGGAATAAGCACTACACGTCCTCCCCCGGTTTGCGCTTCACCGGCAAAAGCTTTATTTCCGGGCGGGTTTGTCCACCCGTCCCAGCTGCCCGGCATGTTTAATCCTTCGGGAGCGTAAATTTGGGCTTGAAGTCCCGGAATAAAAATAAACAGATACAGGAGTTTCATTAACGGTTTGACATATTTCATACTCGTTTTATATTTGTTATTCGATTTTAAAGTGCTGTTCATTCTATCCGGTATAAATTAATATTTGTCGTTTTATTGAAAAAGCCTGCCGGTGCGGTTTGTGCTTACGGAACGAATACCTTTTGCGTTAATGTTTGCGAGTTGTTTTGTATTATTACAATATAATAGCGGTTTGATTCCACATCAACGGATACTGATGTAGCGTTAAATTTCACGGATTTTATTTTTTGTCCTAACAGGTTATAAATAGTAGCAGTAGTCTGTTTTCCGTTGTTATTAATGATATTGATATGTTGTTTTGTTCCGAAAGCGTTCAATAGGTCTTTTCCCGGGGTATCATCCGAGTTTGTCACGGTAAAATGAATATAAAACCTGTTGTGAAGATAGTTACGGTAAATAAAGGTGTAATTTTCTTTTTTCAGGTCAACGGTGATACCTTCGGCATTATCAGTTAAGAAAACATGTTCAAAATCGGCGGCTTCGGTGAGGGAAACGGTCATTTGCGTGCTGTTAGGTCCCGAAAAGTCTATGGATACGGTTTCTGTTCCCGGGGGTATTGAATTAATAGCCATTTTGTCGTTTGCCGTTGAGAATATGGCAATGCCGTCGCTACCGAAGTCCGACAGTTTGTGGGCATCCCATTGTGCATCGAAATCTGCCGTGGCTTGAGGGTGGACACGAATAACCGTTTCGTCGGAGAGGCTGTCTTGTGCCGATACTTGCAGACGAATAATTTCGCCCGTATTATCTTTTCCTGAATTTTTAAAAAATTGTACCGTATTGTGCACACAGACATCTCTTGTCATTTTTAGGGTTCCGTATCCGGGATAGCTGCCTCCGTCGGTAACTTGAACAAAAAAGCCCTGGTTCATGGCAATGTATTGCGAGCCGCCGTTGGTTCCTACGCCTCCCACATATGTTGCCCAATGACTTGAGGCGCCGTCGGGGTTATAAATATAGATGGCGTTATTCAGATTTGTTTTTGTCCAGCCCGAAGCGGCATCCCAGTCGATAGCCGAGGTATAGGGATTCCCTACAAAGTTATATCCTGTTGAGCTGCTTGAGCGAATCATGTTATTGTCGGTTCCAAGGGGAGAAGAGCGCAAGGGTCCCGCAAAATTGAACACATGATCCGAGGAGCCTCCGAGCCATAACATCCAGCCATGCATATCGCCCAAATCTTGCGTAAGCGAAGAGATGTAGGTATAATCGTCGGTATTTTCGTTATATTTCAACAGCCAAACGTCGGGAGAGTGATTCAAAAACAGGTTGGAGGTTGTTTGTCCGCTTACCGGAGTGGCAAACGAGTGCCACCGCGAGGGTGTAATGTGACACTGTGCCGTAACCGAGTCGGAGGCATATCCTTTTACTATAAGGGAACCGTTTCCTGTAGAGGAGGAATTAATTATCAATCCGGCAGCGCCTGCATTGTTAAAAAGACCGCCGTTTACCGTAAGCGAATGGTTTTCTGAGACGGTAACCGTTGCGCCTTGTTTAACGGAAAGGTCGAAAACTTCAGCTGCACCGTCCACTGTAATCAACGAGGCCTGAGGAATAACAACAAGGGTCGTGTCGGTAGGTAAAGAGGGTGTTTCCCAATTGGAAGTGGTACTCCAGTTGTTGTCGGTTCCACCGCTCCAGCGGTTAAAGGCGGCGTTATAATAAACCGAGGAATCCAAAGAGTAGTTTTCTTCCAAAATAAAACCATAATAGTTGGGTATTGTTTGTCCCGACGTTCGATAAGCGTCGGTCCATCCCTCCGAGGGCCAAGTCATATACCTGTAATAGCCCGAACCCGACCATTCCTGTTCGGTAAACATGCTTGTTTTCAGAGCTTCGGGATTTCCTATCAAACTTCGTTTGATTTTCACTTCGCGATAATCACTATTTTCTGTTACGGCAAATTTCACCAACGTGTCGGTTCCGTCGTACAGGTAATAGGCCGTACTCGACCCTGCCAAATCCCAGTTTCCGGTTCCGTCGTTGTAATGACGTATCTCAATGTAGTCGTCTCCGTAATTGTTTTTCCAGATTACGGCATAATCGGCTTTAAAACCCACATTGATAAATTCGGTCCATGCATAAGCGTTTGTACTGCCGTTATTTCCCCAAGGGTCGGTATCGAAGTAGATAAAAGTTGCCATGTTGTTATAGTCGGCTTCAACATCCATAATGCCTACATAGAGATAATCTTCGTCCCATGTTAGGTAGGCGTGTCTGGGATTTGAATTTCCGTCGTGACTAATGTCGTCAAATGTTTCGTCGGAGTTCCAACCGTTGTTGGAACCGTCAATGGTTATCGTATGATAGGTGGTTGCTTGCACCTGCACTAAAAACAGAGATGCCGCAACAAGAGAAAAGAAAAACTTTTTCATGAGTTCAGATTTTGCCGGTTTGTCCATTTTGTTCTGCAAATATAGGTTATATGGGAGTATGAGATTTGCATGCGGGTAAAGCAAAATGTTAAAAGTATTCTTTTTTTGCATGAAAACCTTGTAAGATAAAAGTTCTTGTTTATTAAAACGTTTGCGGAGAAACGGTATTGTTACGGTTTAAAGGAAATAGTTTTACATTACCGGACGATTATTACGGTTGTTGATACATTATGCCCGTTAGGGGCAATATAATGTAATGTTGCCGGTGTTTTTTTCCTTTTGTGAAGATAGAGCGGTTTTTGCCGCTGTTTATTTATCTTTATTATCCTTTTCCAAAATTGCTTCGAGGTTTAGCGGATTTTGTACTTTTTCTTTCAAAAGGGCATAATCCAGAACCTCTTTCATTGAATCGACATAAACAAAGTCGAGTCCGTTAATGTACATCTCCGGAATTTCTTCGATGTCTTTTTCGTTTTCTTTTGAAAGCAAGATGGTTTTTATTTTAGCCCGTTTTGCGGCGAGGATTTTTTCTTTAACGCCGCCGACCGGAAGTACTTTTCCCCTCAAAGTTATTTCGCCTGTCATAGCCATTCGTGCTCTGACTTTTCGTTGTGTAAATGCCGAAGCCAAAGCCGTGAGCAAAGTAATACCCGCAGAGGGTCCGTCTTTGGGAGTAGCCCCTTCGGGGATATGTATATGAACGTTCCAATAGTCGAAGATGTCGGGATTTATGTTTAGCCATGAGGCATGGGCTTTCAGGAATTCGTAAGCCAGGGTAGCCGACTCTTTCATTACGTCGCCCAGGTTTCCTGTCAGCCGCAAGTTTCCTTTTCCTTTGCTGAGGCTGACTTCCACAAAAAGTATTTCGCCTCCCACGCGTGTCCATGCAAGGCCTGTAACCACTCCGGCAATAGAGTTGTCGATAAGTTTGTCTTTTTGAAAAATAGGTTTTCCTAAAATCTCTTTCAGGTCTCCGGGAGCTATTTTTTTATTGAAAGGTTCGTCCATTGCAATAAATTTAGCCCTGTTTCTGATAACTTTGGCAATCTGTTTTTCCAGTTTACGCACGCCGGCTTCGCGGGTATAATTTTCGATAATGGCTTCCAGAGTTTTTTTTGGGAATTGGAGTTGCGACTTATTCAAGCCGTGTTCAGCCAATTGTTTTGGTATGAGGTGCCGTTTGGCTATTTCTGTTTTTTCTTCCATCAGATAACCGCTCAGATTAATTATTTCCATGCGGTCAAGGAGTGCAGGATGTATTGAGGAGAGAGTGTTTGCGGTAGCAATAAACATAACTCTCGAGAGGTCGTATTCCAGTTCGAGGTAGTTATCGTAAAATGTGTTGTTTTGTTCGGGGTCGAGAATTTCGAGAAGTGCCGCTTGCGGGTCGCCGCTGTAATTGTTTCCTGATACTTTATCTATTTCGTCGAGCATAAAGACGGGGTTATCGCTTTTAACCTTTTTCAGGTTTTGGATAATGCGACCGGGCATGGCACCAATATATGTTTTACGGTGTCCGCGGAGTTCCGACTCGTCGCGCAATCCACCAAGCGACATACGGATATATTTTCGTCCCAGTGCCCTGGCAATGGATTTTCCCAGTGATGTTTTTCCTACCCCGGGAGGACCTACAAAGCATAAAATGGGAGCTTTCATATCGTTTTTCAATTTCAATACGGCGAGATATTCTATGATGCGTTCTTTTATTTCGTCGAGTCCGTAGTGGTCGTTGTCGAGAACTTTTTTTGCATGTTTCAGGTCCAAATTATCTTTTGTGTATTCGTTCCAGGGGAGTTCCACGAGCAGGTCGAGGTAGTTCATCTGTATAGAATATTCCGCTGCATTGGGGTTCATCCGTTGCAGTCGTATGAGTTCCTCTTCGAAGGTTTTTGCCACCGATTCGGGCCATTTTTTCTTTTTTGCTTTCTCTTTAAGCGAATTTATCTCCTGTTCGTGAGGACCGCCGCCAAGTTCTTCTTGTATTGTTTTGAGTTGCTGGTTTAAAAGGTAATCGCGCTGCTGTTTATCCATGTCGATTTTTACCTTTTTCTGGATTTGGTTTTTCAATTCCAGCATTTGCAACTCTTTGGTTAGATATTCCAGGACCTTTTTTGCTTTTTTTTCGAAATCGGACATTTCGAGGAGCGCCTGTTTTTCCAGGTTGTTAATTTGCAGGTTTGAGGAGACGAAATTAACGAGGTAGACGGCGCTTTCTATGTTGTTAATGGCAAAAACCGATTCGCTGGGAATGCCCGGGGATTTTTCAATAATTTGAATGGACAAATCTTTTATGGAAGAGATAAGGGCTTTGAAAATATCGTTTTGTTTGAGTTTTACCGGTTTTTCGTAATTTGCCACTTTAGCTACAAAATAAGGTTCTTCCTGAACCATTTCCACAATTTCGAAACGTTTTTTGCCTTGAATAATGGCAGTGGTATTGCCGTCGGGCATTTGTAATATTTTGATAATGCGAGCCACGGTGCCTATTTTGTTAAGGTCACCGGGTTTTGGGTCGTCGATTTCGGCATCTTTTTGCGCCACTACCCCTATGGTTTTATCGCCTTGATATGCGTCTTTCAGCAACTTTATTGATTTATCGCGTCCTGCCGAAATTGGTATAACCACTCCGGGGAACAATACGGTATTTCGCAAAGGCAAAACAGGTAATGTTTCAGGTATTTCCTCGGCATTCATCAACTCCTCGTCTTCTGCCGAAAGCAACGGAAAAAATTCCGTGTCGGGGTCAATTATATTTTGAAATTTCACAAATTCGTCCATATCATATTTATTGTTTCAGTCATTTTGTCACATATAATGGCAATAAAACGCAAAAAAAGGTTGCAAGAGATTATTACAACCCTTATTTTTTTTATAAAAAACGGATTACTTACAGGTCAATTAATGTGCCAAAGATTGCGATTTTATTTTTTTACGTAGCGGATGTCGTTATACAGGTGGGTTAAAATCTCTTTTTCGGTGTCGTCGAAAATTCTGTTTCTTCTTTTAAATACCGCTTCGGCCACTTGAAAAGCCTTTTGCAGGTTAAATTTTTTGTAGCCTTGCGGGCCTCCCCAAGAGAATGAAGGAATGTAGTTTCGCTGGTAGCCGTCGCCGAAAATATTTGCATTGACACCAACCACGGTTCCCGTATTGAACATTGTGTTAATTCCGGTTTTGGAGTGGTCGGCAAGCATCAATCCGCAAAATTGTTCACCCGTATCGACGAAACGTTGTTGGCTGTAAGACCAAAGTTTTACGTGGTCGTAGGTATTTTTAAGGTTCGACACATTGGTATCGGCGCCTATGTTGCACCATTCTCCTAATACCGAGTTTCCGAGAAAACCGTCGTGAGCCTTGTTTGAAAATCCGAAAATAACAGAATTGTTAATTTCGCCTCCGGCTTTCGACCACGGTCCTATTGTTGTACCGCTGTATATTTTGGCATCCATTTTTATTATGGAGTGTTCGCATAAAGCAAAAGGTCCTCGTATTTTGCTTCCCTCCATTATTTCGGCATTTTTGCCTATGTATATTGGTCCGCCGGTGGTATTTAAAAAGGTGTATTCGGCTTTTGCTCCCTCTTCGAGAAATATTAAATTTTTGTTGCCTGTAACAAAGTTGGTGTCGCTCAATGGTTGTGATTTTCTTCCTCCGGTTATCAAAATGAAGTCTTCATTTACAGCCCATGGGTTAAGCGTGAATATTTGCCACAATGCCGAGAGGAATTTTACATTTTGTTTGGAGTTTGTACTTTTTCCCCGGGGTATTTGAAATTTTTCACTCATTTCGCGTCCCGTTCTGAAGGCAATGATTTTTCCGTCGTAATACAGAGTCTCATCTTTTCCCAGCGCCTTAATTTCGTTGACGAGCTGCAATGAGGGGAATACGGAACCGTTTATTAGCGTGTTGTCGTCTTCAATATTCACGGGGAATTTTTTTGACAGGTACTTTTCGGTAATGGAGTATGTTTTTTGTTTGAGGAAAAATTCCCACTTTTGTCGCAAGGTCATAATACCTACCCGTATGTCGGCAACGGGGCGTGTAAAAGTAAAGGGCAATAAATTGTTTCTGTTTGAATCGTCGAATAATATATAATTCATTGGTATTTTGTTTTAAGAAGATGTGCGCTAAAATAGTAATTTACCCATTCGGAAGCAACGGTTTTTCCAAAATAAAAAATATCTCCCTTCCCCGTCTCGGTTTTATGGAGTTGTAGGCTGTTTCGAAAACCTTAAATCTGAAACGGGAAAACAATTTTTTGTACTCTTGGGGTGTTCCTCCGAAAGGGGGTTCGTCGAAAGGAAATTCATGATTGAATAGTAATCCTGTAAATTTTCCTCCTTTAAAAAGCAAATCGAAAATTTTGGCGGCATAGTCACCTCTTAAAGAGCGTGGCAATGAGCTGAAGAATGTCTGTTCGACAATCAAATCGTATTTTCCGTTGTGTAAAAAGAAATCCGTTTCTATTATGTTTTCCGTAGGAAAGGAGGGGCAACGTTTTATGAACCTTTCTATTGCTTTTGGCGAGAAATCGAGCATAAAAGTGTTGTTAAATCCGTTTTTGAAAAGGTACTCGGCCTCCCAACCGTTTCCTGCACCCGGTATCAAAATTTTAATTTTTTTATTTATTAATTGGTCGAAATACTCTTTCAAAGGTGTTGACACATAACCTATATCCCAGCCGAGGCTGTTTCGTTCATAAAAATTATCCCAATATTCCGGTGGATAGTTGTTGTTTACTTCCATTATAATTTTGAAAGTTTAAGATATGTATGGGCAAATGTAAAGCGGAGCATGAACTAATCTTCGGGGCTGAACATGGGGTCCCAGGGCGGAAGCAAAACAGGTTTTTGTTTTAATATTTTCAAAACATCTTCGGTAATATATTTTTTGTTTACCACAAGCCTGAACATGTAGTTTTCCATCCAGGTGTCGGTGGCGGTTAAAAATCCGTTATGACCTTTGTTTTGTCCCCAACTGTTTTCGATAAGCCATTTGTCGATGTTTCCGTCAGGCAAAATGTTGCATCCTACTATTGCCATACCGTGCGAAGAGCCGCTGTCGAAAGTTTTTATGCGTTGTGCTTTGTCCATTGAAAATGGAACGCCGAACAGGTCGTTAAAATCGTAAGTGTTAACATCTAAAAATCCGGCATTTCCGTCGAACTGTTTTCCAACGTCGCACGACAAGTACATGGCTTCGTTGTTGAGAATTGATTTTTTTGCAAACTCTTTAATAACGTTATAAGGCAGGTTAATGTAGTGCCAATTTTGTCCTTCCACGAGGTTTCTGTCCCATTCAATATCGTAAAGTTTGTAATATTCGCGTGTGGGGTCGTTCATCAACATTACGTAATCGTCAACGTTTATGCCAACGGCTTCGTTGTAAAATTGGAGCGGGGTATAGGTTTTTGGTTCGCTTATTTTGCCCTCTTTGTCTTTGTATTGCCATGTAAATTGTTCGGGCGGTTCACCCAGGTTGAGTGCCAAAATTCTGTAGATTTCCGAAAGCATTTCCAATTTGCGTTGTTTTATCTTTTTGGATGTTTTTTTCGATTTTGCAAGTTGACGCAATTCCAGCCCGTCTTGGCGCAGTTTTCGCTTCAAAAGCCTTGACATTGTGGAAGTGTGGTTGCTTTGCCATGTTTCGGGCATGGCCTCTTTCGGGACAAGGCCGTATTTTTTTACCAAATCGTTGAATGTTGCCCACTGTCCTCCGTCGCCTATGGGGTTGTGAAACAGCCATGTTACTTTTCTGTCGTCGTAGGGGCGGTCTGATGTGGCAACTACCATTTCTAGAAAAAGATTAGCCTTTTCGAATTGGTCCCAAAAGAAATTGTAGTTTTGAGAAAATTCGAAGTTGTCAAGATTGTATTTTTCGATAACAATAGGGCGTAATACATTGAGCGAAGTAAAGAGCCAACATCTGCCCGAACTCTTCTGGTTTGTTGTGGCTTTGGTTTCTATTTTGTTGGAAAAGAAATGGTTTACTTTCCCCTCGTTAGCAAGGTTTTTTGCCAATTTTTTTATGTCGTTGTGCGAAATGGCGTTTTGCAACGCTTTGTCTGACGGGCTGTTTTTCCAACTGTTTTTTATGAAATTCAAATCTTCTTTGGTAATGGCACCTTTTGAACTTTGGGCAATGACACTTGCCGCTGAAATGGATAACAATGCTATTAATAATGCAATACGTTTCATTTTTTTATTGTTTTATCGTTGTTATTATTTTTTTATTGTCAGGTCGAAACCGTTATTTATAAATTCCGTTCGTAACAATAATTATTCTCCGTTTTTCTGTGTCCAATGCAGATTGCGTTTTTTTAAATCTGAACACGGTATTTCAATGATTCCAAATATTTTTTGATTTTTTCCCTGAAATCGCCTTGAATAATAATTTCTCCGTTTTTTACCGAGCCTCCGGTTCCGCAATAAGATTTAAGAGCTTTGCCGAGTTCTTTAAGGTCGTTTTCGGCTCCGGAAAATCCCTTAACAAGAGTAACTTTTTTGCCTTTTCGTTGCTTTTTGTCAAGCAATATTTTCAGTTTTTGTTTCTCGGGCGGAACGGTCTCGCGTTCAATACTCCCTTCGTCTTCAAAAACAAAGTCGGGATTTGTGGAATAAACGATTTCGCTGTTACTGTTTTTTGCCATATTTTGTTGGTACAATGATTTTTAATGATAAAGGGTTTACTTTAATATGAAGTTTTTTTGAAATTTTCACGGCTTCACCGTCAATGTTCACTTTTCTGTTTTTCTTTTGTTTGACGGTAAATTCGGTCGATTTAATTATCCTTACCAGGGGCGATTTGTCAATCAGACGCAGCATAAGCAAGTTTGCCACTATCGGCAGTTCGAAAAAGTTGGGTTTTTTAACAATGCAGATGTCAATAAAACCGTCTTTAAGGCTTGCATTGGGAGCTATTGCCGTATTAAAACCGAACTGGTTTGAGTTGGCAAAACTGATAAAAAAGGCTTTTGTTTTTATTTTTTCGCCCTCTTTGGTTTTAATGACATATTTTTTCGGTTTGTATTTGGCAAAACGGTTGGCCACAATGCGTGCATATGTAAGGAAGCCCCTGTTCGAAGATTTTGCGAATAGTTTTGCCACCAAAGCATCAAATCCCACTCCTGCAATACTTATAAAGTGAACGCCGTTAATTTCGGCGGTATCTATTTTGGTAACAATCATTTGGTTAATAAGTCTTATGGCGAGTGGTAATATACGTGGAATTCCGAGGTGTCGTGCCAAACCGTTACCCGATCCGAGGGGGATAATACCGAGTGCCGTATTGCTACCTATAAGTTGTGAACCAACCTCGTTAATGGTGCCGTCGCCACCCACGGCGACAACAACGTCAACCCCGTTTTTTACTGCTTGTGCGGCAATAATTTTGGCATGACCTGCATATTTTGTGAGTTCTATTTTGTAATCGAATTTCTTTTTATCGATAAAATTGTTGATAATATTACGCCAAAAGGGACGACGGCGTGCTCCCGAAATGGGGTTTACAATAAATATTATTTTTGTTTTTGGCGAATCCACTTGGTTTTTGATAAACTATTTAAAAACTTGAACATAAACCGTCCTGCTCTTTTCTTCGGCTCTGTTTCCCGCTTCGTCCGATACATTATAGCGCACCAGGTATTTTCCCGCCACATTAATGTTTACGTTGTCGGTGGTTTGCAGCCGTGATGTAATATCCACCGTGTCGCCGGTTGCCGTAATGTCGTAAGCATTTGCGCCGGGGTCGTTGTAAGGTTTGCCCAACTCTGAATATATGGGATTGGAGCCTAACACAACGATAAACGGTGCGTTATTGTCGTCAGGTGTATCGTTCTTGTTACACGAGACAAAAAATATTAGGAATAGGGATATGAAAAAAATCGTACTTCTCATAAACTTTTTGTTTTCGGGAAAAACCGTTTTCCGGTAAAAATTTTGCGCCTGTAAAAATAGATGAATTTTTTATACGAATTATACTATTTTTGAATGATAAAAGGAGTATAAAGTTAAAAATGTGAAAAATGAATATTTTAATAAAAAATATAAAAGAGCTTGTTCAGATTGATGACGGCAAGCGTTTGAAATCGAGCGGAAAAGACATGTCGGAATTGAAAACCCTTAATAATGCATGGCTTTTTATCAAAGAGGGAATGATAGAGGATTTCGGCACCATGGAGCAATTTAACGGTGACGGTTTTGTTTACAGCGGCGAAATAAAAGATATAGACGCTTCGGGGAAGATGGTTTTTCCCGCATTTGTCGATTCTCATACCCACCTTGTATATCCCGCATCACGCGAAATAGAATATGTGGATAAAATAAAAGGGCTCTCATATGAAGAGATTGCACGCCGGGGAGGTGGGATTTTAAATACGGCAAAGCTTACACAGGCAATACCGGAAGAGGAACTTTACTCCCGCTCTTTGGAACGGTTGCAAGAAATAATAAAATACGGAACGGGTGCTGTTGAAATAAAAAGCGGTTACGGGTTGACAATAGAGAGCGAGTTGAAGATGTTGAGGGTAATAAAACGGCTGAAAGAGACCTCGCCGCTAACAATAAAATCGACTTTCCTAGGTGCACATTCCATACCGCTCGAATACCGCAATAACCCCAAGGCATATGTTGATCTTGTAATTAACGGTATGCTCCCCCGTGTGGCTGAAGAGAATTTGGCCGATTATATTGATGTTTTTTGCGATAAAGGGTTTTTTACTCCCGCCGATACCGAGCGCATTCTTGAAGCCGGTTTAAAATACGGGTTAAGGGGAAAAATACACGCAAACGAACTGGATTATTCGGGAGGAATACAAGCGGGCGTAAAATACAATGCCCTTTCGGTAGACCACCTGGAGTTTACGGGAGATGCCGAAATTGATGCTTTGCTTAAATCGGATACCATGCCGACAATATTGCCGGGAGCGGCATTTTTTCTTAATATGCGTTATGCTCCGGCACGTAAAATGATAGATGCGGGACTGCCCCTGGCTATGGCAAGCGACTTTAATCCCGGTTCGTCACCGTCGGGAAATATGCAACTTATCCTCTCAATGGCTTCGGTTTTGTACAAATTAACCCCGCAAGAGGCTATTAATGCAACAACAATAAATACAGCTTATGCTATGGGGTTGAGCAGTCTGCTCGGCAGCATTGCAAAAGGGAAAAAGGCCAATGTTTTCATCACCTCCAGGATACCGACAATAGAATATATGCCTTATTATTACGGCGCAAACAAGGTGGAAACGGTAATCTTGAACGGCAAAATTGTAAAATAGACGCTTTTTAGTTGTACCTTTGCCCGGAATTCGATTTTTTTAAGAAAAGCATACACATTTGCTAATGCCGGTTCGTGCTGTTTAGTTTGTTGCTGCCTTCCTTATAAAATCCATTATCGTTAACTAAAATTTTTAAATATTTATGGGTAGATCACAAGAAACTTACAATAAAAAAGAGGTCAGAAACAAAAAAGAGAAAAAACGTAAAGAGAAAGAACAAAGAAGGCAGGAAAGACGCGAAAACAGAGAGAAAAGCGGTTTGGACGACATGATTGCTTATGTTGACGAAAACGGAATGCTAACCTCAACACCTCCCGATCCCGATAAAAAGAAAAAGGTGAAACTCGAAGATATCGAAATAGGTGTGCCTTCACGCGACGCCAGGGTTATCGACCCGCTGAGGAAAGGTGTGGTGTCGTTTTTTAACGAATCGAAAGGATACGGGTTTATTAAAGATTTGGAAACCAAAGAGAGTGTCTTTTTCCACGTGAACAATACCGTTGATGACGTAAAAGAGGGTAACCTTGTGAGTTTTGAAACCGAACGCGGACATAAAGGGTTGACGGCGGTAGGCATTAAAATCGTAAAATAAAAAAAGCCTTCCGGGCTTCGAAAGGCTTTTAACCGATTCAAGAAAAATTTTTTATTAATCCAAAACAATAATTTCGTGAATTAATTTTGACGATTTGCGTAACATTTCGCTTACGCCGCAATAGCGGTCTTGCGAAAGATTTACGGCTTTCTCGAGTTTTGCCATCGGCAGGTCTTTCCCTTTAAAAATATATTTTATGCGTATTGTATGAAAATATTTGGGATGTTCTTCGGTGAGTTCGCCTTCGACTTCAACATCGAAAAAATCGGGTTTTACCCGCATTTTTGTCAAAATGGAAATAACATCCATGCCGGTACATCCTGCCAGCGACACCAGGGTTAAAGGTTTCGGACGCGGACCTCGGTCTTTTCCGCCAACCCGTTCTTCGGCATCAAGAACAATTTTAAATCCGTTAACTTTGGCTTCGAAAGCCATTTCATCCATCCATGTTACATTTACTTTTTCTGCTGCCATCTTTTTCGTTTTTAGTTCGTTTATTTGATATAAATTTTATGCAAAAGTAAATAATTTTTATCAAACGGATTTTTACATACTGAAGTCTGTTTTCGTCTGTCTTCGTTAAAATATTTTCCGAAATAATTTTGCCTTTTTTTTATTCCCGCACCCTCTTTTCTTTTTAACACCTTAATGTTAATTAATTAATATTATTGCACAATTGAGGCAACCCTATTTACCTATTTTTGTACATAAATAACAAAAAAGTACTTATCCTTAAACAGCAGTTTTATTAAAATGTACAAAATAAAATCTTTTGGCTTTGTAAAAGCCTTTTGGTTTTTACTCTCATTGTTTTTGTTTTTTGCCGAAAGCATTGAAGCTCAACCGTCGGTGGTTACGCAACCGCACGATACCGCCATTTGTGTCGAATCGTCGGCTCATTTCGATATTATTGCCGTAAATACTTCGGCATATCAGTGGCAGGAAAACGACGGTGTGGGTTGGTACGATTTAACCGCCGGCATAACATACGTTTCAGGACAATTTACTCCCCATCTGCAAATTATTGATGCCAATCTCGGTCTTAATCAATACAAATACCGTTGTGTTGTTTCCGATAATAACGGGTTGAGCGATACTTCCGATTATGCCGTTCTTGGCGTTTACGAGCCTCCTGTCATCACCCAAGACCCCCTTGAGCAAACGGTATGTAAAAACGAAATAGCACTGTTTTCAACCGAAGCCACTAACGGTACCGATTATCAATGGCAGGAAAACTCGGGAATAGGTTGGCTCGATTTGATTGACAACTCTTTCTATTCGGGTACACAAACCCCCGATTTAAGTGTATATACAACTACCGGGATGGATGGTTTTTATTACCGCTGTATTATTAAACATGTAAGTTGTCCCGACACCACATTGAGTGCCGTTTTGCATGTTAGCCCCACGCCCATTGTTTTTTCGGTGACCGGCGGCGGTGAATATTGCGAAGGGGGAAACGGTGTTGTCATAGGTTTGAGCGGTTCGGAAGCAGGTATTTCGTATAACCTTGTACTCGATGGTGTTCAAACGGGGATTGTTGCCGAAGGTACAGGTAATCCTTTGGAATTTTCAGATGTTCAACAGCCGGGAATTTATACGATTGAGGGATATAACTCCTTTTCGGGATGTACCATAGAGATGAGCGGACAGGCAATAGTTGAAGTGGACTCAATGCCTGCCGATTTCGAAGTGCACGGCGGTGGCGAAATGTGTCAAGGCGACCAAGGCTTGGATGTCTTTTTGTTAAGTTCGGAGCAGGATATTGTTTATGACCTGTATCTAAACGGTCAACAGACTGGCAACTCCGTTACGGGTACCGGTTATACCATTAGTTTCGGACTTCAAACCCAAGAGGGCTATTATACCGTTACGGCAACAAATCCGTTGACGGGCTGTTCGCGTCAAATGTCGGGAAGTGCCCACGTTATTGTGAATGAAATTCCTGTTGCTGATGCCGGCGACGACAAGTTTGTTACACAAGGGGATATGGCACAACTTAACGGAAATGCAACAGGAGGTTCGGGCAATTATCAATATTCGTGGCAGCCCGAAGCTCTTTGTGTTTTACCTCAATCGCAACATACGGGGACTATTCCCATGTATGTTTCCACAATGTTTACGCTGACCGTTAACGACAATATAACCGGTTGCGGCGGAACAGCCGATTCCACAATAGTTTATGTTAGCAGTGGTCCGTTGACTGCCCAGGCTTTGGTTAACAAGAGTGCCGTTTGTGCCGGGGAGAGCATTCAGCTATTGGCAGTTGCAGGAGGAGGTACCGGAAATTACAGTTATGTTTGGACATCGTCGCCTGCGGGGTTTTCTTCCGTGTTACGCAATCCTGTTGCCACTCCGCAAACTTCAACGGTTTATCTTTTGGAAATTACCGATGGTGTGGAAACTGTTTACGACTCGGTATCGGTAAATGTTTCGCAACCTCCCTTGGCGTATAATGTATCGGGCGGGGGAGTGTTTTGCGAAGGCTCTAACGGCTCAGCTATACAACTGTCGGGTTCGCAGCAGGGAAAAAACTATTCATTGTTCCGTAATCAGGTTTTGGAAAAAGAGATGACAGGTACGGGACAACCTTTAAATTTCGGAACATACAATAAAGGAGGAAATTACCATGTGGTTGCCGTTGATTTTGCTTCGGGATGTGAGCGCCCGCAAAACGATACCGTTTTTATCGCATCGGTGCCGTTGCCTGTTGCCGATGCGGGTCCTGATGTGCTGATTACCACAGGACAAAATGCCACTCTTACGGGTTCGGCTACGGGAGGGTCGGGAGGAGGATATACTTATTCGTGGACACCTTCCGATTCGTTATTGAATCCCATGTCGGCTTCCCCTTCCACGGTGCCGTTGCATCGCACTAATCTTTTCTATTTGACCGTAACCGACGGTAACGGTTGCAGCAGTGTGCCCGACGATGCCATTGTTTTTGTTTCGGGGGGTGTTATCGGAATTAACATTGCAGCTTCACCATATCCCAAATGTCCCGGCGAGGAGGTACAACTTTTCGCTTTGGCAAGCGGCGGTAGCGGAAGTTACAGCTATTCGTGGCAATCAAATCCCGCAGGATTTAGTTCTACTATATATAATCCCATTGTACATCCGCAACAAAATACCTGGTATAAAGTTACCGTTAATGACGGTTTCGGTTCGGTTTCCGATTCCATTTACATTACCGTAAATCCTGCTCCCCTGTCGTTTTCGGTGGGCGGAGGAGGAACCGTATGCCGGGGAGAGATGCCCCAAAATATAACTCTTAGCGGTTCGGAACAAAATGTGGAATACAACTTGTTGAAAAACGGATTGTCTGTGGGTTACGGCATAACGGGCACAGGATATCCCCTCGATTTCGGCAGTTGGACGCAAAACGGTACATACACCGTGGAAGCCGAAAACAATTATTCGCAATGTAAAGCGGCAATGGCAGGCAGTGCAACGGTATTAATAAACGAACGCCCTTCGGCAAATGCCGGCACCGACCAAACAATAACCTCCGGCACTTCCGCAACCCTCACGGGAACGGCAACAGGGGGCAGCGGAAGTTACGGTTTTTTGTGGCAACCGGCAGCTTTATGTCAAAACCCTTTAAATAAAAATACAGAGACAAATGTCCTTACGCAGACAACTCTGTTTTCATTAACGGTAACCGACAACCAAACCCAATGTGTATCGTATCCCGATACGGTAATAATCTACACTAACAACGGTAATCTTTATGCCAATGCCACGGCAGAAACAGGGGTGATTTGCAGTAACGAAAGTGTAAGTCTCGAAGGTTTTGCCGGTGGAGGTACGGGAAATTACAACTATTCCTGGACATCATCACCCCCCGGTTTTTATTCGCAAAACAGAATTACCGTTGCACAACCCCAGGTAAATACTTATTACATTCTTGATGTTTTCGACGGTTTAAATCATGCTTTCGATTCGGTGTATGTTCAGGTACAATCTGCTCCGGCGCTCTTTAATATCACCGGAGGTGGAGCGTATTGCAGCGGCGGCGATGCACCTTTTATCGGGTTGTCGGGAAGCCAAAACGGGGTTCAATACACTTTGTACAAGCAGCCCGGTATTGACATGAAAGTATTCCCCGGAACGGGTCAGCCGTTTGATTTCGGCAGGTTTGATCAGCAAGGGACATATTATGCCGTGGGTATAAATCAGGCGGGATGCCAAAGCAATATGGTTGGCGAAACAACGGTGGAATTAAATATGCCGCCTCTGCCCAATGCAGGACAAGATAAAAGCGTTACTTACAATTCGCAAGCCCTGCTTGAAGGCTCGGCAACGGGAGGTAGCGGTAATTATACGTTTGACTGGACTCCGGCGGATTCGTTAATGAATGCATCGGATCCCAATGCCGTTACGAAACCTCTGCATAAAACAAATATTTTTCATCTTGAAGTTACCGATGCCGCTACGGGTTGCGGCGGTTTGACGGACCAAACCATTGTTTTCGTGTCGGGAGGTGCCTTAACACTCGATATAAGTGTTTCGCAAGCAACACTCTGTCCCGGTGATTCAACGCAACTCTTTGCCCTTGCTTCGGGCGGCTCGGGGAACTATACTTTTTTGTGGGTTTCGGAACCCGCAGGTTTCGTCTCGACGCAATACAACCCCTTTGTGTCGCCACAGCAAACCACAATGTACAAGGTTACTCTTAACGACGGAACAACAATCTTGTCCGACTCGGTAACCGTTACCGTAAATCCTTTGCCGCAACGGTTTTCGCTTACTGGTGGCGGAACAGTGTGTGAAAACACTAATCCTCAGAATATTGTATTACAAAGTTCAGAGCAACAAACGGATTACTATCTGTTAAAAGAGGGAATACCTACAGGTCTTGTTAAGAGCGGAAACGGTTATGCTCTTGATTTCGGAGTGTGGACTGACAACGGAAATTATAGCGTTACGGCAACAAACAACGTTTCGTTGTGTCAAAACAGTATGGCAAACAGTGTTCAGGTTACGATAAATCCTTTACCTGTTGCCGATGCCGGTCCCGACGTGTCGATACTCTCGGGTGAGAGCACTGTACTGACGGGAGCTGCAGGAGGAGGTTCAGGAAGTTATTCCTATCAATGGCAACCTTCGTATTTATGTCTTACACCGTTAAATCAAAATACACAAACACACCCTTTGGGACAAAGCACAATCTTTACTTTGCTGGTAAACGATTTGCAAACCCAATGTACATCGTTGCCCGATACGGTGATAGTTTATACAAATTCGGGAGATTTAACGGTTAATGTTACGGCTTCCCCCGGAACGGTTTGTCTTTCGGAATCCGTTTCGTTGTATGCTTTGCCTTCGGGAGGTTCGGGAAATTATTCATATACTTGGACATCGTCGCCTCCCGGTTTTTACTCGCAACAGGCAAATGTACGGGCTGTACCTCAAGTGTCAACAATGTATTATGTTGATGTTTTCGACGGTTTAAATCATGCTTCCGATTCGGTTTATGTGGTTGTTGAACAAAATCCCGCCATTTTCAATATTACCGGTGGAGGCGGTTATTGCGAAGGTGCGGATGGGCCTGCGATAAACCTGTCGGGCTCCGAAAACGGAATTACCTATAAGCTTTACAGAGACCCGGGACAATTTGTTTTGCAATATGCAGGTGACGGGCAACCTTTCAGCTTCGGAAACTTCCTGGACGAAGGAACTTATTATGCCGTAGCCGTAAATTCGCACGGTTGTACCGGAAATATGGCAGGAAGCGTTAATGTAGTAAAATATCACTTGCCTGTTGCTTATGCCGGCGAAAACCAGACAATAGAGGCGGGGCAATTCACCACGTTATACGGAAGTGCTTCCAACGGAAGCGGTAATTATCAATATCACTGGTCGCCTGTCGATTCGCTTTTGAATCCCAATGATAAAAACGCCGTTACACGGTCATTGTACCGGACAAATGTGTTTAACCTTTCGGTTGCCGATGCGGTGACCGGTTGTCAAGGAATTGATGATCAAACGGTGGTTTTTGTGGAAGGAGGAGACTTTTCAATTAGCGTACAACAATCGGCTTGGTCTGTCTGCCCGGGGGATGATGTTCAGCTTTTTGTTATTGCCTCGGGAGGTAGCGGGAGTTATAGTTACGACTGGTCATCCAATCCGCCGGGATTGTCGTCTAATGTTTACAACCCCATAGTTTCGCCTTCCGTTACCACAGTTTACACGGTGACGGTAAGCGATGGTAACAACACAATGACTGATAGCATTACAGTTGAAGTAAATCCTTTGCCGGTAACCTATCAATTATCCGGAGGCGGTATTGTTTGCCAAGGCGACAACCCCGGCGACATTGTCCTTTCGGGTTCCGAAACGGGGGTTTCGTACGAACTTTTGAAAGACGGTTTACAAACCGGCATTACTGAACAGGGGACAGGATTCGATATCAATTTCGGAACACATCTCAGCCAAGGTTCTTATACCGTAATAGGGGTTAACGATACTACCGGATGTTTACACGATATGGCGGGCAGTGCCATTGTACAATACCGCGACAAACCGCTCTCCAATGCCGGTCCCGACATGAGTGTCGGTGAAAACGAAAGTGCAATTTTGCAAGGCTCGGCCGCCGGAGGTTCGGGCGCATATTCGTATAACTGGAATCCGGGAGCATTGTGTATTACTCCCGCAAATCAAACTACACAAACGCATCCTTTGCAGCAAACCACACTTTTTACTTTGGATGTTGACGATTTGCAGACGCAATGTTCGTCGGAGAGCGATACAACCATTGTTTATGTCACGGGAACAACGCTTTCGGCACAAGCGGGTGCCGATAAAACCTCCCTTTGTCTTAACGAAAGTGTTTCGTTGTTGGTACTTGCCACGGGAGGAACGGGTACTTACAGCTATATGTGGACATCGCAACCCAAAGGTTTTGTTTCAAACCTTATGAATCCGTCGGCAATGCCCGTTACAACAACGACATACTATGTTGATGTGTTCGACGGGTTGAACCATGCATACGATTCCGTTACGGTAGAGGTGACTCCTTTGCCGCAGCCCTTCGCGATAACCGGAGGGGGTGCCATTTGCGAAGGTGATAACGGTGTCGTCATAGGGCTTAACGGTTCGGAACAAAATGTAAATTACTCTCTTTACAATGCGGGAGGAACTTTTGTGCAAGGGGTTACCGGTAACGGGCAACCCATTGATTTCGGGCTTTTTTCGCAACAGGGAACATATTATGCCGTAGCCGAAAATAACGGTTGCACCTTGAACATGAACGGTGAAGCTACAGTTACGGTGAACGAAATCCCCATTGTAAATGCGGGGAATGATGTTACGGTACAATTTGGAAACAGTGTAACATTAAACGGCAGTGCCACAAGAGGTAGCGGTATTTACACCTTCACATGGACACCGGCAGATTCGCTTGTAAATCCCAATACAAATCAACCCCTTACACATCCCATGCACAAAACCACTCTTTTTACGGCTCATGCTGTTGACTTTTTAACGGGATGCGAGGGTTTGCCCGATCAAACTGTTGTTTTTGTTTCGGGAGGTCCGCTTACCGTAGATATTTACCCGACGCTAAACAATTTGTGTTCGGGAGAGACTTCGCAACTTTTTGCAATGGCCTCGGGAGGCAGCGGTAATTATCAATATTCATGGGTATCGGAGCCTGTGGGATTTTATTCCAATATTTACAATCCGGAGGTTAATCCTCAGGTTACGACAAAATACAAAGTTCTGATAAACGACGGCAACGAAATTATTACCGATTCCATCACCATTAATGTAAATCCTTCCCCCGAAGAATACCTTTTGCAAGGGGGCGGTGCGTATTGCGAAGGGGGTAACGGAGTGGAAATTACATTATCGGGTTCCGAATCAGGCGTTAGCTACGAACTTATAAGTTCGGAAGGGACTACCGGGTTAACCATTCCTGGAAACGGCTCCCCTTTGAATTTCGGCTATCAAACCATAGAAGCGGCATATTGGGTTTATGCCAGGAATCTGACAGACGGATGTACGTCATATATGAATGATACCGTTTTTGTTAATATTAACGAAAATCCTCAAGTATCGGCAGGTCCCGACCGTTACATACAATCGGGGAACAGTGCAACGCTAAACGGAAGCGCCGTGGGGGGCAGTGGCAACTATGCCTTTTTGTGGTCGCCCGAAAATCTTTTGCAAGACCCGGCAATGCAAAATGCAACTACAATACCGCTGGAACAGAGTGCCATATTTCTTTTGAATGCTACCGATGTTCAAACGGGGTGTGTCAGCAATTCCGATTCGGCGATAGTATTTGTGACCGATGGTCCGCTATCGGTAAATGTAACCGCAAATCCCGCCGAAGTTTGCTGCGGACAACCGGTTCAACTTAATGTTTTGGCAAGCGGCGGCGGCGGAGTGTACAGCTACGAATGGACATCGAACCCCGAAGGTTTTTATTCGAGTGTTGCCAATCCTCTTGTTTTTCCCGTTTCAACGGTTTGGTACCGTGTTACCGTTTCGGTTGCAGACAACTCGGTTACCGACTCGGTTTTGGTAACGGTACATCCCCAGCCTTCGGTATTTGGCATTGCGGGAGGGGGAGAGCTGTGTCAGGGTGGCGAAGGTGTTGAAATACGGTTGTCAGGCTCGGAACAAAATGTGCGTTATTATTTATACAGAAATCAAAACACCATTGTTACTTCGGTTGACGGCACAGGAAACGAACTTACTTTCGGAACATTTGTAAATCAGGGGACATATACTGCCAAAGCACAAAATTTGGAAACCGGATGCGGTCAGCCCATGAACGGCTCGGCTTTAGTTGTTGTTAATGAATTGCCGGTGGCAAATGCAGGTGAAGATGCCGTTATTAATCAGGGCGAATCCTTAACACTGCACGGTAATGCCTCGGGTGGAAGCGGTTCTTACGACTATCAATGGACACCTACCGGCAAATTGTTAAATCCTACACAAAAGGAACCGACGACGTTGCCGCTCAATTCAACCGTTTTGTTCAGCTTGAATGTAACCGATGCCGTTACGGGTTGCAAAAACAGAGAGGGCGACGATGTTGTGGTGTTTGTTACGGGACAATCATCGTTGACGGTAGAGGCATTTGCCGACCGTGAAAGTGTTTGTCAAGGCGGCGAGGTGAAACTTACCGCTTTGCCTACGGGCGGAAACGGTAACTATACCTATTTATGGATTTCAGAACCACCCGGATTAACGGCAACCACCAGGTCAGTGAAAGTTTATCCCGAAACAGGAACCGAATACATAGTAAATGTGATTTCGGAGGGTATTGCCGCCAAAGATTCAGTGACAGTAAACATTTTTGATAATCCCGGAATATTTAATGTGGAAGGCGGCGGTGGATATTGTCCCGACGAACAAGGAGTGGATATTTCGTTGTCGGGTTCCGAAACGGGAACGGCATATACCCTGTTTTTAAATAATAACAATACGGGAAAGAGAAAACAGGGCAACGGAACGGCTTTGGATTTCGGCTTTTTAAAACCCGAAGGTACATACACGGTTACGGCTGTCAATCAAAATAAGTGTAAGGCGGTAATGAATGGTGCCGCGGAGGTGGTCAGGTACGACAAACCGAAAAAATTCCAGGTAATAGGCGGAGGAGACTTTTGCGATAATGACCCCGTTCTGGGAATTTTGCTTGAATCGTCGGAAAAGGATGTGGAATACAAATTGTTTGCCGATAATATCTTCACGGGAATATCATTGCAGGGTACCGGATTACCTCTTAGTTTTACGGGCTTGACACATAGCGGCATTTATACCGTTGAAGGTGCAAAAATATTAACGGGTTGTACCAACGGCATGAATGGTGCCGCACAAATGATAATCCGCAATGCGCCGGTGGTGACAATTACCGGTGACACCTCTTTGTGTTCGGGATTTTCTACTACGTTGACTGCTTCGGGAGGAAACAGCTACCTGTGGAACACGACACCACAGCAAACAACACCTTCCATTACGGTAACACCTGAACAGAGCACGCTTTATACGGTTTGGGTCGGTAACACTCAAGGGTGTGCAACCGTTGCAAACCACAGCATAACGGTTTATGAAACCCCGCAATTAAGTGTTGAAAACAATACCTCCAACTACTCGCTGTTGTGTTATCCCGGCGATTTGCCTTTTTACCGGTTTTTTACCGGTAATGCAGTTTTGCAAGAAGGTCAGTCCAATGAATTGTATTACGGCGATTTGTCTTTGAATGCGGATACGGTATATGTTATGGCGCAAAATGCCAACGGCTGTTCCGATACGGTTTCGGTTTTTGTTGAATTTTCACCTCCTCCCAATGCTTTTACCCCCGACGGTGACGGGAAAAACGATATCTTTATGGAGGGGCGTTACATAATTGTTTATAACCGCTGGGGGAAAGAGATATTTAAAGGCGATGAAGGCTGGAACGGTAAATATAACGGAAAACCGGTTACACCCGGAACATATTATTACGTGCAACCCATTTATGATAATTCGGGAAATATTATAGAAAATAAAAAAGGTTCGGTAACAGTTGTTGTGAAATGATAAAAAAACTACTATACATATTTGTTTTATCGCTTTTTTCCGTTTCCTTGACGGCTCAGGAAAAGGAGATTTCGGCGGCAGAAAACTTTTTTGCACAACGTAACTATACCGCTGCTATAAAATATTACAAAAAAGCATTACGCAAAACAGACTCTTTTAATAAGCAGAGGCAAATGGCTTATAAAATAGCTTTAAGCTATTATAAAATGGGAAATTATAAAAATGCGGAAGCATGGTTTGCCGATGTTATTAACGATAAAACGGACAGTATCATGGCCTACCTGTATTATGCCGACATCCTTTCGGTGGACAAACGTTATGACGATGCCATTGCCATATTGCAAAAAGCACTGAAAATTTCTCCGGATAACAAAGAGATTAAAAACAAAATAGAGGCAAACAGAACGATTATAAAACTGGAATATTTGGATACATTGAATTTGGTAACCAAGGTAAAGGAACTAAATTCGGGTTACAGCGATTACAGTTTGGGATGGTGGAACGGTAAATTGGTTTTTGCTTCTACCCGCGGCATACAATACGGTAATAGTTTGGACGGAAGAACCGGAGAAGGTTTTTCAAAACTCTATTATTCTGAAAAAGACAATGAAACCGGCAAATGGAGCAGGGTTGTCCCCATGCCCTCAAAACTCGGCACCCCGTACAACGACGGTGCTTTTGCTTTCGACTCTGTTCATAATATTGCTTATTGGACCTCGTGCAACGAAAAAAGCAGACGTTGTCTTATCTATAAATCGTCGTACAACAAGTACAAAAAACAGTGGCAACGTCCCTCAAAGGTCTCTTTTATGATAGAAGGGTTTAACTACGGGCATGTAGCCGTAGCTCCCGGTGGAAATACGCTCTATTTTGTTTCAAATATGACGGGAGGATACGGTGGGAACGATATATGGAAAATTTCGAAAAAAGATGACGGAAACTGGGGTATTCCCGTAAATTTGGGCGAGGAGGTAAACAGCGAAAAAGATGAAATGTTCCCCTCGTTGGTTGGTGACAGCCTTCTGTTTTTTTCTTCCGAAGGACATAACGGCCTCGGTGGACTGGATATGTTTTTCAGCATAAAAACAAATTTGGGATTCTCAAAACCGGTGCATCTCGACTATCCTTTAAACAGTGCTGCCGACGACTTCGGTTTGCTGGTAAATAAAAACGGTACGCAAACATATTTTTGTTCGAACCGTGATTTGGATAGCGGTGACGATATTTATACCTTCAAAGGTTTTCCTTTAAAAATTGTTGTTGAAGGCAAGGTGGTACATTCGTTGGATAAAGAGCCGGTTGCCAATGTCTCCGTTATTTTTAAAAACTCGAAAAATATTACCGATACGGTATTTACGGGGAAAGAGGGAAAATACAGTTATGTTCTTAATATTTTTGACAACTATATAATAACAGCTTCAAAAAAAGGCTATTATGACGAAAGCCGTACTTTGGGGACAAATGACAAAGAACTTCTGAAATTGCCGGCACCTCAAAAAGTGGTCAATTTCGAATTGACAAAACGTCTTTATCCGTGTGGAATTAGAGGGGTTATCACTTATCGCGAAGAGGGAAAAGCTGCCCCGGGGATAAAAGTATATATCAGAAGTAAAGATGGTTTTTCGACCTATGTTACCACCGACACAAACGGTGTTTATCTGTTTGAAGGGCTGAAACCCAATACAATTTATACGGTAAAGACAGGAGAGGAGGGCTATTTTTCCGAGTCGAGGGTATGCATTTTGCCGAAGGTTAACCGGTCAAAAATATTCGGAAAAGAGAACGGTTACGATATGGACTTCGAGCTTACCAAAATAAGGAAGGATAAAGAGATTGTGCTGAACAACATATATTACGATTTCGACAGAGCCACTTTGCGCGAAGCTTCAAAAAAGGAGCTTGACAAACTGGCATCAATGTTAAACGAAACCCCAAACGTTGTCGTTCAAATAAGCTCTCATACCGATACCCGCGGAAAAGCCGATTACAATCTTAAACTTTCGGCCGAACGTGCAAAGTCGGTGGTCGATTACCTCGTCAGCAAAGGTGTTGACAGGAGCAGACTTATTGCAAAAGGTTATGGCGAGAGCCGTCCGGTGATTGCAAATGCGCAAACGGAACAAGAACATCAGGCTAACCGTAGAACAACGTTTAAAGTTATCGACATTAACCATAAAGGGAAAATAGTTGCCGATACCGAAACCGGTAAACCGTTAAAACAAGCGGAAACCTTGCAGGGACTTGTTTATCACATTCAACTTGTTACCACATCGAAAAAACTCAACATTGACAAAGATTTCGAAAAATTGAAAAAGAGGCTGCCCGAATTGAAAATATTTGTCGTTCCTTACGGGAAGTTGTATAAATATGAGGCCGGTGAAACCGTTTCGCTTTCGGATGCCGAAGTGCTGAAAAATATCATTAAAAATTCGGGATATAAAGATTGCTTTATTGTTCCATATTACAAAAACCGTAAAATTTCGGTAAAAGAGGCCGAAATGTTGGAGAAAGGAGGCTCGCTGTGAAAAGAGTTGTTCATGTTGCCGTTTTTGTACTTTTAATTACGATGGCAAATGTTGTAAAAGGACAATCGGATATTATCTATTCAAATGTAAAGATGAACAGGTTTGCATTTAATCCGGCGGCAATAGAAAACAACGGTGCCGTAAATGCCAGGTTAGATGTTAGGCAGCAGTGGATAGGTTTCCCCGATGCTCCTTCAATACAGTTTTTGAATGTTTCGGATTTTTTCAGAAATTCAAATATGGGAATATCGCTTACAATAACCAATCAAACCGCCGGAGACGAAAAACAACAACTTGTAAAAGCAGGATACACATACCATATTTTCTTTAAAGGTGGACATCAGGTGAATTTGGGCGCAGGTGCAGGAATATTGTTTAGGAAACTTGATTACTCAAATCTTAGTTTTGAGGAGGATGAAGAGGATATACCCCTGTCGGACGAAAGAAAAATGTTGCCCGATTTCGAGTTCGGGCTGGAATATAAATATAAAGGTTTTACAGCAGGATTTGCCAGCAACCACATTACAACTCCCGACAAAAAAGCCACCATTTTTAAAGTTCCCGTTCAAAACCACCTTTATGCCTCATACCTTTTTGTTTTTAATTCAGGTTTCAGCATAGAGCCGGGAATGGCATACCACAGGGGAGGTCCGGTAAGTACTTTCGATTTTTATACCGATATATATATAAAAGACAAGATTTCGGCAGGGTTGAAATACCGCACTTCGACATCATTTATAATACGTGCCGGCATAAAGATAAGCAATACGTTTGAGATTGATTATGCTTACGACATGGGAGCCGGCAGCATGTTAAACTACAACAGCGGGTCGCACGAAATACTTTTGATAGCCCGCTTTAGCAAGAAGTCGTCCATCCTGAATACTCCGAGGTTTATTGACGATTAAGCGACCTGTCAGGTACATTTATTGTTATAATGAAATTCTTTTTCCGAGAGCTTTGAACCAAATGTTTTCGCTTATTTCCCAAAGTCTCTTTTGAATTGTTTTGTCGTAGCTAATGGCAGCGGATTTTGTCGGATGTTTTGCTACGAGGTACAGTCCTGTTTTACCTTCCATTTGGGGCGAAACGGCGGCGAAAATAGAGTTTTGCGCTCCGCTGTGCAGGCTTGCACCTCCAATTCCCCAACCTGCATGCAACAATTTGGTGCTTATAACTCCGGGGTGGAGGCAATTTGTACATGTTCCGGTATCTTTTAAAAGTTCCGCAAGACGGTAAGTGAACAACACATTTTCGAGTTTCGAAACGGCATAGGCATTGTATGGGTCAAAATATTTCTCGCCGTTCAAATTGTCGAAATCAATGCTGCCCGATTGTGCCATGGAGCTTACATTTACTATTCGCGAGCTGGGAGTGGAAATTATCAGGTCCGACAACAAGAGCGTAAGCCCGAAGGGGGCAAGGTGATTTACCATAAATGTACGCTCGTATCCGTTTTGCAGTATTATTTTTTCATTTTCGAAAACACCCGCGTTGTTTATTAAAACATCCAGACGGTCGTAATTATTTTTAATATTTCCGGCAAGATTTTCTATCTGTTTGAAATCGGTCAAATCAGCCCATACCGCTTCAACACCTGGGTTCGACGATTTGTTTCTGATTTCGTTTGCCCTCTTTTCGCTTTTGTCACGGTTTCTTCCGTGAACCAAAACCTTGTGTCCGGCTTCCGCCAGTTCCAGGGCGGTTTGATAACCTATGCCGTCGGTGGCTCCGGTAACAAGTATGATTTTTCCGTTTTTCATTATCCCTGTTTTTTTATTTCAAAAGTAAGGAAAAAAACAGTTAATGCGATTTGTTTCGGAATAGGTGTTGCTAACACAATGTTGAACACCGTTACGGTTCTTGCAAAAAAATTCAATTACGAGCGGGATAAATTACAGCTTTGTTTCTGTAACCCGGTTTATCTTTAAACCAGTCGCGATAAAGTGTTCCCGACGATGCCGCCCAATCGTAAAATTTCAAGTATCCCGTTGTAATTTCGTTTTTTTCTGTTAAATAATCGAAACTTTCGGTGATATTTATTGCCCAGGGCAGATTGTTAACGGTTTTGTAATATTTGCCTTCACCCGGGTTTGTGTTGTCGTCCATGGTTCCGAAATATGAAACGTCAACAAGCGAGGTGGGTTTGTATCCGGGAAGATGTATCTCTTTACCGCGTGTTTTGTTTACTATCAAAAAGGGGTTAAAATGAATTATGTCGATATCTTTTCTTTTGTATTTGTTTACCGTGAATGTCATTGTTACGGTAATGGTATCGGGATCGACGAACTCTTTTTCAGGGTCAACATTAACGCCGAAACCTCCCGACGGCGGCATAATCTCGTTGGCATCATCAAAAACTATTATGGTGGGTTTATCTTGACCGGCTTCCAGCCCGTTGTTTTTTAGTGTTATATAGTTGTCTCTCAGGTCGTATCCGCTTACAACAATATTATCGGCATCAATTTTGTCATTGGGAAGTTGAAACCCGAATCCGTTGCTTTGACCTGCGCCTATGGCTCTTATTACAAATGTTCCAATAATATCGACTACCTTGTTCGATACATTGGTAACGGTGGTAAATCTGTAATCGAGAACCATGTCGTTAAAATCGTAGTCGCCTTTGCCCGGCCACAAATCTTCGAACGAAAGGCTGCCGAAACCTTTTGCCGGGAAAAAGTTGTTAAAAGCCCTTGCGGGGTCATGGGGGTAATCGTCTTTACTGTCTTGAACTCCGTCGCCGTCGGCATCGGAATTGCCGCTGTTGTTTTGGTTTTTAAAAATAGCTTGAATTTGTGTTTGTGTTAATGCGTCGTTAAAAAATCTGACATCGTCGATGCAACCGTGGAAAAATTTATGCGAACCGTTGTTGGAGCCAATGGCAAAATCCCTGTTGTTAACTTTAAGGTCGCCATTAACATTTTTACTCTTTACAAGTTGTCCGTTAATATAGAGTTTTAGTTTTACACCGTTGTAAGTCATAGCAATGTGGTACCATTCGCCGAAAACCGGGATTCCGTTTCCCCATTTTATCGAATAGCTTTTGTTGTCGGCGGTTCTTATTTGACAACCCCAACCGTTCCAGTGGTCTTGCAAAATGGAGTGTCCGTCCCAGTCGCCCTTTTCGGCAATTTTTGCTGTTTTGTTTTCTTCGGTTTTTGCCCAAGCCATTATGGTGATTTTTTTTGTGACGTTAAAATTTTCGGCATTGGGTACTATAACGTAATCGTTTATTCCGTCGAATGAGAGCGCCTCTCCTTCGACCCCTTGCGTCCATTTGGCGCCGTGAATTTCACCGTTGTTATCGCCTTTGGAATCATTTGCCGTTGTTCCGGAGTTTTCGTTAAATTTCCACCACGAAACAAGGGCGCCGTCGCCCGAGTCGGGTTCGGGGGTGTTGGTGTAGATATTTTCGATTTCGGTTTTCGACAAAGCTTTGTTATAAAGCGCAACTTCGTCGATGGTTCCGTTGAAATAATTTACGGGATTTTCGCTTCCGATATAAACCGGTGCCGACGAAAGTTTTATTTTTCCCGAAGCCTCCCTTTTTGCATACAGTTTCGTGTCAACAAAGATTTTAAGGGTTTTTCCGTTGTAAGTAGCCGTCAGGTGATGCCAGTCGGTATCTATTATGCGTTTTTTCCATGGTATGGTAACGGCATTCCATTGTGGGGTATAAACGGCAAAAGTTATTTTACCATGATTGTCGATGCGTAAAATGTATTTTGTGCGGCAAAAGATAAAAGTGCCGTCGTCGTCTTCCGAATCTTTTTTAAACCATAAAGATATTGACATCTTTTCACCTGAAATATTTAAGATGTTATTTGAGGGAATTTCAACATTGCCACCGGTTCCGTCGAAATCAAGTGCGCTTTTGTATATTCCCGTGGTCCAGTCGGCACCCGAAATGGTTCCGTTACTGTTTCCGTCGCTGTCAAAAGCGGTATTGCCTGTTTTTTCGTTAAACCGCCAGTAGGCTATTCTTCCGCCTGAAGGAATGAGTTGGGGAGAATTTTTCAATTCTTGATTTTTGTTTTCGAGGTTTACATTTACCGTGGTTCCGTTTATATCGACAACCATTCCGTTTACCAGAACACGTGTCACATATTTGGGAATGTTTACCTCTACGTCGTACGCAGGATCTATACGGTTGTAGTAACCCTTATGATAAACGGTTTTTCCGTCTTCCGAGGTGATTGTTATTACTCCCGAATTGTCTTTTGTAATGGAAAAATTGATATTGGCGGAGGTTTGCCAATCAAAATCGTTGCTCACCGAAAGTTTGTCGATACTTTTGTTTTCGGGAGCTATGTTGTTTCTGTTGCATGAAGAGAACAGAAAAGCAACGGCGATGACCATTGTAAAATAGTAAAGTGCTTTCATTTGGAATGAATTTTTGACATACAAAGATAAGCAAAAACCGGCAAAAAGCAAAAACAGGTGCCGGTAATATTTTTTAGCGGTAAAATTTAGCTGTAAACAACGTTACTGTTAATGTTAAAAACCGTAATTGACGGATATTGTAAAGTTTCTTCCGGGTGAGGCGATACCCGAAGAATAGGGGCGGTAAAATTTGTTGAAAATATTTTCAATTCCGAAACTTGCAAAAATACCGGGAGTGAAGGAATAACTTCCTTTGATATTGAAAACCCACCAAGCGGGCGAGTAAGGGTTGCCGTTTTCGTCTTTTGCGTAAATCCATGCTTTGTTTTTTTCGGAAGGGGCAAGATTTTCGTAACTTATTTTTCCGTTGAAAACCACTTCGGCTTTCAGTAGGAGTTTTCCTTTTTCGTAAAAATAGGCACAATTTCCGAAAAATGGCGGTACATGTCGCAGCGGATTGTTATTGTTGTCGAATCCTTTTATATAGTTGGCTTTTATTTCAACTGACGAGTATTTGCCCGATTTGGCAAACACCATAACGTTGAACCCCCAAATTTGTGCGCTGCCTGTATTTACAATAGCCTGGATTTTACTCATTTCACCGTCGTACATTATGGAGTCTTTGCCGTTTAGGGAAAAATCGCCGCGTACCATGGCGTCAATCATGTAGGAGTAAAAAAGGGACGTTTCGAAACCTGCTTTTTTGTGAAAGGAGTGCGAAACCCCCACTTCGGCATTATAAAGGTACTCGGGCTTAAGGTTTTCGTTCGGGAGGGTAACATTTCCCGGTTCGGAGTCGAAAATTTTGGCTACATCATCGAGATTGGGTGCGCGGAAACCCGACGAAAGATTAAGTTTTACATTCCAATTATCAGGATTGTAAACAACTCCCAAATTTCCGCTTACCGACCCGTTTTCGATATCTATGCCGGTATATGGAAGATGATACCATGAGGTATCGACGAACCGTGATTTTAATGAGGTGTATGAATATCTGATACCGCCCAAAATATTAAGAGGGATGTTTTTAAAGCGGTTTTTGTAACTCAGATAGATTCCCGAATGAAAATAATCTGTTCCGCCGTCGGGATAGCGTGTTGCGGCGGGGAGTGTGTTTCCGGTGTAAATATTTGTTTTTTTAGCTTTTGAAATCACATTGTTGTAAACCATTTCGGCGCCGTAAAAAAAGAGGTTGTTTTCGCCGGCTTTTTTGTCGAAATCGGCGTTAAAAGATGCTATGTTTACCTTTTCGGTTCGTATCCGTTTTATACTGTCTTGGTATTTGCGGTCGTTGCGTCCCTCTTTTACCAGTTGCCATGCCACCGAAAATTTTGAATTGTCATAAAGTTTATGCCGTTTGTGGGTATTGATGTCCGCTTTTGCCATCATCCAGTCCTGGGGTTTGTAGTACCATTCCGCATATTTGAGATGTCCCTTTTTCTCTTGTGTTAGCCTGTCGTAGCGTGGAACGTCACCGGTGGAGGTGTAATAAAAGCCCAAATCGACACTTGTGTTCGGATTGATATTGTGTTTTAGTTTTTGAATGAAACTCCATTGTGAATATCCCGAAAATTTTTGCACAAGGGGATTGCTGTTTTCCACGATATTATCGTTGCCGTTAAAAGTTTCTACATAGTACAATCTTTTGAACCCGCCGGCACCGTTTTTCCCCATTTTCAAATCGTCGAAATCGGAGAAAGATATCAAAGTGAGGAGAGCCGTTTTGTTGTTAGCGATGTTAATGCCGGTATGAATTGTTTTTTCGAATGCCGCCGATCCCAATCGTAAAAATATATTCCCGTTCGATTTCCAATTGGTGTCGTTATTCAAAACGGGGTTTTTAATATGAATATCCATAACTCCGCCAAGAGCGTCGCTGCCGTAAATGTTTGTGCCGGGACCCAATATTATTTCGGCACTGCCGATACTGTTTACGTCGGCTTGCAGTATGTTTTGAAGATTGCCGCTGCGGTAAATGGCGTTGTTCATGCGTATTCCGTCCAGGACAAACAGTATTTTGTTGGCGGCAAAACCTCTGATCATCGGGCTGCCGCCCCCAAGCTGGCTTTTTTGCACGAAAACGGCATTTGTTTGCGAAAACATATCGGCGGTGGTTGCGGGATTATTCAAAATCAAAGCCGTTTTATTAATAACTATTATCTCGTTGGGGACTTCCGACCGTTTTTGTTCCCATTTGTTTGCCGAAACCACCACTTCGTCCAAATCGATAAAGTTTTCAGATAATTCCACCTTGAAGTTTTGTTTTTTAATAACCTTGAAACTTATGACGAGAGTATTGTATGAGGGGTGTTGAAAAGTAAGAGTGTCGTTTGCCGAAAGCCCCTTTAATATTACCGAGCCCGAACTGTCGGTCAAACCCGTTACCGTATGTTTGCGGTTAAATACGGCAACATTATTTACAGGATTGCCGTTTTGCATATCGAAGACCTTGACAACGGCATTTTGAGCTGTTACTTTAATTGCAACAAGCAGCAAAATATATACAAGCGGGATTACTTTTTTCATTAACGGTTACGGTTAAACATCATAAATGACACTGTGGCGACGGCAAAAGTTGTTTAACGGTTTTTGTGTAACAGGTTATACCCGTGCTGTTTCGGGTTTTGCCGGCTATTACCTTGCCGGATAACCGCGTTTTTTTGCTGCCTCTTCCAAACGTTTTTGGAAAGCCGATTTTTTCACCGGTCTTTTTTTTGCGGCTTCAATCTTTTTTCTCAATTTGTCTTCGTCTAAAAATTTGCGGAAAAGCCACATTTGAATAAAGGTAATGATGTTGGCAAGGAAGTAGTAGTAGCTGAGTCCTGAGGCGTAGTTGTTGAACAAACCGAGGAACATAATGGGCATAAGATACATCATTGTTTTCATTCCCGGCATTGTTTGGGTTTGTTGTCCCATCATTTGATTGTTCACGTAGGTGTACATGATTGTCGAAACCGTCATAAGTAGTGTGAATAGGCTTACATGGTCGCCGTAGAAGGGTATGTTCCACGGGAGTTGTAATATTGAGTCGTAGCTTGAAAGGTCGTGTGCCCACAAGAATGATTGTTGACGCAGCTCGATGGATGCGGGGAAAAAGCGGAACATGGCAAAGAGGATAGGCATTTGCAAAAGCATGGGCACACATCCCGAAGCGGGATTGGCACCGGCCTTTTTATAGAGTGCCATTATTGCCTGTTGTTTTTTCATTGCATCCTCTTTTTTGGGATATTTGGCGTTTATGGCATCGACTTCGGGTTTTAATACACGCATTTTAGCCGACGACATATATGTTTTGTAAGCAATGGGAAAGAGGAATATTTTCAAAAGTATTGTCAATACCAGAATTACAATTCCGTAATTCCAGCCGTAGCTTCCGAGCCAGTTGAATACGGGAATTACTATCCATTCGTTTATCCATGCGAGTAAGAAAAAACTCCAGCCTATCGGAATTTGGCGTTCCAAATCCAATTTGTAACTTCTGAGCAGGGTAAACTTGTTGGGACCGAAAAAGAGCTTCATGGGTATGGTCTTTGTAACTCCGTTTCGGTAAGGAACCGACAGGCTGACATCCATGCTTTTAAGGTAGCGCGGAATGGAAGTCTCTTTCAGTGTGTATGTTTTCAGTATTCCGTCTTGGAAAAAGTTTTCGGCTATCAATACCGATGAGAAAAACCGTTGTTTAAAAGATGTCCATTTAAGTTTTGTTTTGATTTTTTCTTCGTCGTCTTTTGTTTCCGAGAGGTAATCCACGTCGTCTTTGTAATATTTGTAATATATTGTGGAGCCGTTGAAACGGTCGATACTTTTTTCCTGTTTGCGCAAATCGGCATGCCAGTCAATCTCAACGTACGAGGCATTGGAAGATATCAAACCATCCATATTGACAAAATTGACATCGAAGCCGAGCATGTAATCGTTACCTTTAAGTTTGTAAGCAAATTCGATATATTTTGTGGTGTCGTAGATGTTTTCGGAGGCGTCGGTATATAGTCTGAATCTGAAAACCTTTTCGTTGTCCCCGCTGACGGTACCCGTTTCCTGTACGGGTTCAAAATAAAAATCGGCGGTATTGATGGCGCGGTTTCCCATGAAAAACGAAATTCCGAATTTGCTGCTGTTTTCATCGTAAAGAATTACCGGAAGTGAGTCGTAAGTTTTGTAGTTTTTCAGTTCCACGCTTTTTACATATCCTCCTTTTTTGCTGATTTTCAGCTTAAACACGTCGTTTTCTATAAGGAAAGTTGTATCGGTGCCAATTGAGGAGTTGGTAAATACGCCGAATTTTTGTTTCAAGTCGTTATATTTTTCCGAAGAGTTGTTGCCGGTTTGTATGCTGTTTTCCGGTTTTACGGTTTGCTCTGTCGATTCGGTTTGGGCAACGGGTTTCTCCTCCTCTTTTTGCAATGCTTGTGCTTTTGCAATGGAGTCGTTACGCATTTTAATTAATCTGTCAATTGAATCTTGTTTACGTTGCCTGGCTGCCAACTCCTCTTTGGAAGGGGTCATCCAAATGGAATATCCCACCATAATGGCGGCTATAAGTATAAAACCTATTATGGAATTTTTATTCATTTTTGTTAATTGATGATAAAAAAGTGTGCAAAGATACACAGATTTCAATATGTATGTTCAATAAAATTTGGTAGTTTTGTGCTATGTTTTTCATAATTTCCAAAATTTTATCCTATTTTCTCTCACCGTTGCTTTGGATAATTATCCTGTTGTTTTGGGCTTTGTTAGCAAAAAACCGGAAAAAACGCGAGAGAGCCCTTCTTGCGTCGCTTGTGACAATACTTCTGTTTACAAACAGTTTTGTGGTGTTTTGGCCGGTAAAGATATGGGCGGTTAAACCGGTTTTCGATAAGGATTTGAAAGAGGGTTACGATGTGGGAATAGTTTTGGGTGGTAGTACCATAACTTTCGACAACGATTTTAACAGACAAATTTACACGGGAAATATCGACAGGTTGTTGCAAGCGGTATCGCTTTACAAAAAGGGGAAGATAAAAAAGATTTTGGTGACGGGTGCTTCGGGCGACTTGATATACCGCAATCACAAAGAGGGTAAGATGATGTACGATTTTTTGAGGAAAATAGGAATTCCCGGCGGTGATATACTTGTTGACACATTGGCGGAAAACACCCATCAAAATGCTGTTTACGTAAAAAAGATGTTGGCGGACGGCGGAGAGCATTTAAAGTTGTTGTTGATAACCTCGTCGTTGCATATGCGCCGTGCACGAGCCTGTTTTGAACACGAAAACCTTAAAGCGGATTTATATGCCACCAATCCCGTAAGCACTTCAGTACGGTGGAATTTTGAATTTCTTTTTGTTCCCGATGCTTCGAACCTGCTTATATGGAACGGTATCGTTCACGAAATTTTCGGATATGCCGTTTATAAGATATACGGGTACATATAATTTTTTTAAAACAGCTATTTTTGCCTGAAAAATTCAGGCATGAGTCAAATATTGTTTTATGTAATAGTAGCGATAATTATTTTTGATTTTATTTTTGACAAATATCTTGATTATTTGAATTTAAAGGCGTTAAAGCCTTTTGTTCCCGACGAGTTGAAAGGTATTTACGATGAGAAAAAATACAGGGAATCGCAACTTTACCTTCGGACGAATACCAAATTTTCGTTTATCGTTTCTGTTTTCGGATTGGTACTCCTTCTTGTTATGCTTTTTACAAAGGGTTTTGCGGCTTTGGATTTGTGGGTTCGTCACATCAGCGGTAACAGTTATTTACAAACCCTGCTCTATTTCGGGATTTTGGGGTTGGGTTACGATATTATTACAATGCCGTTTCAAATTTACGGCACATTTGTTATTGAGGAAAAATTCGGTTTTAACAAAACCACTCCCAAAACTTTTATTCTTGATAAGATAAAGGGTTGGTTATTGAGTGCAATTATAGGAGGGGCGCTTTTAATATTTTTACAATGGGCATATAACACCACCGGCAAATGGTTTTTGCCTGTGGCATTGGCGGGAATGGGTGCATTTATGGTTTTTACGGCAATGTTTTACACCTCGTTGATAGTCCCCATGTTTAACAAATTGCGGCCGCTGGAAGAGGGGGAGCTCAGAGATGCGCTAAACTCTTTTGCCGCCAAAGCCGGATTCAAACTCGAAAACATTTATGTTATCGACGGTTCGAAACGGAGCACCAAAGCCAATGCCTATTTCAGCGGATTAGGTCCCAAAAAGAAGATTATTCTTTACGACACCCTGATAGACGATTTGTCAACAGAAGAAATAGTGGCTGTGCTTGCTCACGAAACGGGGCATTATAAAGAGAAACATATTCTGAAAGGGCTTGTCATGTCGTTGGTTCAGAGCGCGGTTATGATTTTTCTGTTGTGGTATTCTCTCGGTTATTCAGAATTGTCGCAAGCACTCGGAGCCACCCAAAGCAGTTTTTGTCTCGGCCTTACGGCTTTCGGGTTGTTGTATAGCCCGGTATCTTTTATTATGGAGTTGGTTACCAACAGGTTTTCGCGAAAATTCGAATACAGTGCCGATGCATTTGCCGCCTCTTTCGGATTGGGCAAAAAACTTATTGACGGTCTGATAAAGTTGTCGGTGAAAAATCTCAGCAACCTTATGCCGCATCCGTTGTACGTCTATTTTCACTATTCGCACCCGACACTGTTGCAAAGAAAAAGGGCGATAGAAAACAAAATTTAGTATTTTTGAAACGGGATAGTTAAAGGCTGCCGGAAAATAATACCATAATTTTTTTGTGCCTTGTTAAACATCTTGTTTTGACAACTTTATCCTGATAATATATCCAAATATAAAATTGCAATTAAATGAAAATTTATTCCGTTTTAAGATTAACATCGACAGTAATTATCCTTCTTTCTCTTTTTTCGTGCGGCAACAACAAAACGGGAAATGGAAATAAAAACGCAGCCGTAAAGGAACTTATAGCATCGTATCCGCAAGGGAAGATATCCTCATTTTCAGGGATAACGGTTACATTTAAAAAACCTTTGCGGTTAAACGGTATAATTCAGGATGGAATTTTTAAATTATCGCCACAAGTGGAAGGCAAAACATACCGTTCGGGAGAAAAAAGTCTGACTTTTCAACCGCTAAAACCGTTAGAATACAACCGGGAGTACAAAATAACCCTTAACCTTGATAAGATTTTTGAAAAACCTGACGAGGATGTTTTCGTTTTTGAGATAAAAACCCTGCCGCTTACCGTTTCTGCCGGGATGATGAAAATTTTACCGGTAAGTTTGGGTAATACAAAATTAAACAGGGGCGAGATAACACTGCGTTTTTCAGAAACCGTTGATAATAACAGCCTGAAAAATGCCATTACGGTTAAACAAAAGGATTTGGAATTGCCTTTTAGCATAACCGAAGAGCAACCCTCCGATGTTTTCACTTTAACGGTCGATTCCATTATTCGCTATGCCGGGACATCGCAACTGGTATTGTCGTTGGATATGAAGGAGCTTTCGTCGGAAGGTGTGCGCAAATGGACGTTTCCGGTAAATTCAATAAACAAGTTCGATTTTGTAAATTGGGAACTTCTGCCCGGCAAAGAGAAAATAATAACACTCTATTTTTCGGACCCCATCGACGAGAACCAAAACATAAACGGTTTGATTTATTTTAACGATAACACACCGTTTGATTATACCGTTGATAAAAACATAGTAAAACTCTATTTGCAAAATGTCAATACGGGCAAAAAGGAGCTGACAATTTCCGCAGCTTTGAGGAACATCAAAAACAGAAAATTAAACCGCAAAACAGATATTACCGTTTTCTTAAAACCTGCCGGTCCCCAAGTGCAATTTATCGGCAGCGGCACCGTGGTTGCCGGCGGAAAAAATACCGTTGTTCCGTTTAAGACAATTAACCTCAATGCCGTGGATGTTGTGGTTTTTAAAATATACCAAAACAACGTAAAACAGTTTTTGCAAAACAATGCCATTGGAGGCAATTGGGAGCTGCGCAGGGTAGGGGATTTCGTTTTTCACAAAAAAATTGTTTTGCACAAAACCCCATTGAAAGAACCGGCAAACAGATGGGAAAACTATTCCCTTGATTTGAGCAAAATGATAAATACCGATCCCGGTTCAATATATCGTATATACCTAAAATTCAAAAAGGAGTATTCAATGCTTGCCTGTAATGAAGGCAATGACCTTCATGACGGCGGTGATGATGAAAACGGCGAAAATTACCTTTACGGCGACTATTACTATCCTGCGGATTATTCGTGGGAAGAAAGCGAAGAGCCCTGTTCCCGTTCTTATTACAATTACAGCAGGTTTGCCGCAAAAAATGTTTTTACTACCGCTATCGGACTTACCGCCAAAATGACAAATAAAAACACATATGAGATTTTTGTCAATAATTTAATTACGAGTAAGCCCGAAAAAGATGTTAATATTGACCTTTTCGATTTTCAACAACAGAAGATTGCATCGGGGAAAACCGGAGAGAAAGGCTTTTTCAAAGCCGCATGCAAAAAAGAGGTTGCTTTTGTAGTGGCGCATAAAGGGAACAGTTATGCATACCTCAGGACGCTTGGAGGAAATGTTTTGTCGTTAAGCAAATTCGACACACAGGGGGTAAAAGCCGAAAACGGAGTAAAAGGTTTTATTTACAGCGAACGCGGTGTAAGGCGTCCCGGCGACACCATATTTTTGAATTTTGTTTTACAAGACGTTCAAAATTCGATACCCGAGGGTCATCCCTTGGTTCTTAATGTTTTTGATGCTCAAAACAAGCCGGTATATTCGAAAACGGTGCATATCAGCGGTGCCTCTATTTATTCCTTTGCCGTACCTACCGGCAAAGACGACCCTACGGGGATTTGGCATGCCAAAATTACTCTCGGGGGAAACCGTTTCGACAAACGTCTCCGCGTTGAAAACATTAAGCCCAACAGGTTGAAAATAGATATTGATTTCGGCAACACTAAAATAATAACACAAAAAAATAGTTTCGCCGCTATTAAGGCTCAATGGTTGAACGGTGGTATTGCATCAAATCTTAAAGCTCTTGTCACCGGAACGTTTACGGTTTCGAAAAGTGTGTTCGATGATTATAAAAGCTATGTTTTCGATGACCCGTCAAAGCAGTTTTATCCCGACGAAAGTACTGTTTTCGATGGTAAGTTGGACGAAAACGGAGATGCCAAATTCAAAATCGACTTGCCCCGCGGCAAATATTTGCCCTCAATGCTGAATTTGAGTGTCGTTGCCAAGGTTTTTGAACCCGGCGGCGGTTTCAGCATAGAACAAAAAGAGGTGAAATATGCTCCGTTCGACAGATATGTTGGAATAGAGAGTCCGCGTGTTGATAAAAACAGCTGGCTTGAAACAGGGAAGAAAAATGTTTTTAAATTGGTTTTGCTTAATGCCGGCGGCAAACCGGTAAGTTCGGGGGAATTGCAGGTGGAGGTTTATAAATTGAAATGGAGTTGGTGGTACCGCAACGGTGACGAGCAAACAGCCTATATTTCGAGAAATTACAAGCAACGGATTATTAATGAAACAGTAAAAATTCGCGGTGGCAAAGGTTTATTCAACTTAACGGTTAAATATCCGGACTGGGGTATCTATTTTGTGCGTGTTGTCGACAAAGTTTCGGGAAACAGTGCCGGCACGACGGTTTATATCGATTGGCCGTCGGGTTATTCGCGGAATAACAGAAAGGCGCTTAGCGGTGCCACTCTCCTTAATATAACCTCGGACAAGAAAAAATATGTTGCCGGCGAAAAGGTAAGGATAAGTTTTCCCGTGCCGCCCAATGCCGAAATTTTGGTGAGTATTGAAAAAAACAACCGCCAGTTGAAATGGTGGTGGAGCGAAAATGTTTCTGATAATGAAAAGGTTTTGGAATTTACCGCCACAGGGGAAATGGCTCCCAATGTTTACTTGTATGTTTCGGTATTGCAACCTCACGGGCAAACCGAAAACGATTTGCCGTTGAGGTTATACGGCGTTATTCCTGTATTTGTGGAAGACCCCGACACAAAACTAATCCCGCGAATAGATGTTCCCGGCAATATTCGTCCCAATGCAAACTATTCGATAAAGGTGAGCGAGGAAAAGGGCAGGGAGATGGAATATACCATAGCTGTTGTTGACGAGGGATTGTTAAGGTTGACAAACTTCAAAACCCCCGATCCGTACGGATATTTTTACAGCAAGGAGGCACTTGCCGTAAAGACGTGGGATATGTACGACGAGGTGGCGGGAGCCTTTGCCGGCAGGTTGTTACGGCAATTTGCCGTGGGAGGCGACGAAGAGTTGGCGGCAACGGGAAAGAAGATGCCCAACAGGTTTGCCCCGGTGGTAAAATTTATGGGACCTTTTAAATTGGAGAAAGGTAAAACGGATGTTCATAACCTGAAAATGGATAATTATACGGGTGCTGTCCGTGTTATGGTTGTTGCTGCAAACAAAACGGCATACGGAAAAGCCGAAAAAGATATTACCGTTAAACAACCGGTTATGGTTACGGCAACACTTCCGAGGATGCTGGTTCCCGGCGAACTGATAAAACTTCCGGTAACAGTTTTTAACATGGGAAAGGCGATTTCCGAAGTAAAGGTGTCGGTAAGTGTAAACAGTTTGTTTTCGATTGAGAAACCGGAAAAAACCGTTACGTTTGACAAACCGGGCGACAAAACACTGTTTTTCGATTTGCATGCAGGAAATAATCAGGGGACGGGAAAGGTTAGCATTAAAGCTGTGGCGGGCAACGAGTCGGCAAGTTACAATATTTCGATAGCTATCCGTAATCCCAACAAACGTCAGTACAGGGTGTCGGATTACCGTGTTTCGCCTGCCGAAACCTTGAAATTAACACCCGTATATCCGGGATTGCCCGGCAGCCGCCAACTGAAAATTACGGCATCGGTATTGCCCCCGGTAAATCTGGAAAGACGTCTTGACTATATTATAAATTATCCATACGGATGTGTTGAACAGACTGTGTCATCGGTATTTCCCCAGCTCTTTTTGGACAGGCTTGTTGTATTAAGCGACACACAGAAAGAGAGGATAAACAACAATATTATTAGCGCCATAGAGAATCTTAACCGTTTTCGAACCGGCGGCGGGGGCTTTGCCTACTGGCCCGGCGGAATTAGGGCAAACGACTGGGGAAGTTCTTATGCCGGACATTTTTTGCTTTTGGCCAAAGACAACGGATATTTTGTTTCGCCCGAAGTGTTGAACGATTGGATAAATTACCAGCGGAGGGCATCGAACGTTTGGGAGCCTGATTACTACAATGACGTGGTGTATAACGGTTTGAACCAGGCATACCGTTTATATACGTTGGCTCTTGCCGGCAAACCCAATATTCAAGCCATGAACCGTTTGATGGAAACGGAAGGTTTGAACAGGGCTGCATGTTACCGGTTGGCTGCGGCTTATGCGGTAATAGGCAGAAATGAGGCGGCGGAAACATTGTTGGACAGGGATGCGGAGTCAGGTTCCGGTAACGGTGCGTACCCTAACATCAATTTCGGGTCGCGTTTGCGCGATTATGCTTTGATGCTCGAAACGCATTACCTGCTCGGAGACCATGAAAAGACAAAGATTTTGTTTGAAAAAATAGCGGCAAGTTTGGGGAGTAATAAATGGTTGAGTACCCAATCGATAGCTTTCGGGCTGTATGCGGTGGCGTTGTACGGCGGAAATAATGAGAATAACGGCAGTATTGATTTGGAATGGGAACGCACAGGTAAGAGGGAACATGTAAAAAGCGACAAACCCTATGTGACAATTTCCATGGAAGCAAAAGATGATGAGCTGAGGCTTGTAAACCGTGCTGAAAACGATTTGTTTGTTACCGTTACCGCTTCGGGGATTCCTGCGGCGGGCGAGGTTGTTGATGTTGAGAAAAATTTGAAAATGGATATTGTTTACCGTGATATTGATAATAGTATAATAGATATTGACAAGATAAAACAGGGCAGGGATTTTTATGCGGAGATTATAGTTAAAAACAGCGGGGGATTGGGCGATTACGAACATATGGCGTTGTCGTTTGCGGTGCCGCCGGGTTGGGAAATAATTAATACGCGACTGTGGAAAACCGGCGAAGGTCTGGGATCGGACAAGCCGGAATATATGGACATAAAAGACGACAGGGTGAACATGTTTTTCGATTTGCGTGAGAAGGAAAGTAAAAGGTTTGTAATTTTATTGAACGCCGCATATCCGGGAGTGTTTTATATTCCCAATACTACTTGCGAGGAGATGTACAACCATTCGATAACGGCGGCAAAAGGAGGTGGAAAAACCGAGGTGGTGAAATGATGACGGTTTCCGGTTGGGTACTATTTACGAAAATAAAGTTGTACGGAGTGACACCGGTCAAATATCCGGAGATGAAAGGGCAATGTCAAAGGCAGGGGCTTGGCTGCGGCAGGGATGGGAGCGGCAGCCCGGAGGCGGGGGCGTTAGTGAGGCAGGCGGAGGCAGGGCTGACGTGAGGAAGCCCCTGAAAACGCCGTTGCCGAACAGCGCCGCCGCCGAGGACTATTAGCGGA
>CAZJUQ010000033.1:0-21840 GCA_964549335.1 uncultured Lentimicrobiaceae bacterium
TCACCAGCTGCCGCCTGCGCCTCCGCCTCCGAAGCCTCCGCCTCCGAAGCCTCCGAAACTTCCGCCTCCGCCAAAACCGCCGAAATTGCTTCCGCCGCCTCCCGAAAAGTCGTTCCAGTGTCCGCGGTGCGAGCCGCCGCCCAGCATACTGCCGAGGAAAAATGCCGTCCAAAACGACCTTCCCGTTCCGATGCTGTACGACCGGGCATTACTGCCTCTGATTAATAAAAATATCAATAAAATGACTATAAAAGGCAAAAGTGCTGTAAACCATCCTCCTTGGCTCTGTTTGTAGTATGTTTTTTCGCTAATCTCGCCCGAAGCAAGTTTCATAAGAACGTTGACGGCCGATAGAAGCCCCCCGTAATAGTCGCCCTGTTTGAAATAAGGTATCATTTCTTTTTCTACTATCCGTTTCGAAAGGGCGTCGGTTATAACGGGTTCCAAACCGTATCCGACGGCAATAAAGGCTTTGCCGCGCTCGTTGCCGTATTTGGGTTTTACCAAAACTACTATGCCGTTATCGAATTTTTTTTGTCCCACACCCCACTTGTGTCCCAATTCGGTGGCAAATAGTGCCGGCGAATAGCCGTGCAACGATTTTACTGTCACAATTACTATTTGGTTTGAGGTGGTATCGTTAAAAATCCGCAAAGTCTTTTCCAAATTCGATATTTGTTTTTGCGTCAAAATACCTGCATAATCGTTAACAAGCCGGGGAGGATTGGGCTTGTCGGGTATATTTTGCGAAAAGAGAAAAATGCTCTGAAAAATTAATAATACTGATAAAAAATACTTAAACCGGCAACCTGTCATCATCATTGTATTCAATTATTTACCGAATGAAATCTCGTCTGAAAGTTCGTTAATATCGTCGAGGTGATGCGGAAAGTGTTTTTTCAACTGTTTTCCGGTCTCCTCAATTCCCTGCACAAGTCCCTCGACAAACTTGCCCTCTTTAAACAATTTTTCCATATTGCTTTTTATTTCGTCCCAGAAGTTTTCGGGCACTTCGGCATTTATGCCTTTGTCTCCGATAATGGCAAATTTGCGGCTCTTTACCGCCAAATAAAAAAGAACGCCGTTACGAAGTTCCGTTTTTTCCATACCAAGTTTTTTAAAGAGGTATGCTGCACGGTCAAGTACATCTTCGTCGCAAGTGCTTTCTATATGCACTCTTATTTCACCGGAGGTGTCGAGTTCGGCGTTTAATATCGCCTTTTTTATCCGGTCGCGGTCTTCTTTGCTGAAAAATGTTTTGGCAGAAGGACTCATGATTATTTTATTTTAAGTTAAAATTTTACCTCGGGAGCTTTTTGAGCACCTTTGTCGGCTTTGAAGTATGGCATTTCGGAAAATCCGAACATGTTGGCAAGAATGTTTTTGGGAAATGTTTTTATTAAAGTGTTGTATTCGCGTGTGACCTCGTTGAACCGTTTTCGCTCAATGGCAATACGGTTTTCTGTCCCTTCGAGCTGCGATTGTAATTCCAAAAAGTTTTGATTTGCTTTTAATTCGGGATAACGTTCCACAACTAACATCAACTTCGACAGTGCTTGCGACAATCCAGTTTGGGCACTTTGAAATGCTTGGAGATTTTGGGCGTTAAGACTTCCCGCATCTATATTTACCGATGTGGCTTTGGCGCGAGCCTCTATTACCCCCTGCAAAGTCTCTTTTTCGTGAGAAGCATAACCTTTGACGGTATTTACAAGATTGGGAATGAGGTCGGCACGGCGTTGATATACGTTTTCAACTTGCGACCATTTTTCTTTTACCTCCTCCTGTTTGCTTACCATTGAGTTGTATGTGCTTTTAAACCATGAGAATAATACCACAATAATGATAACTACAACAGCAATGATAATCCATGTCTTTTTCATATTCCGTAATGTTTTTGTTAAAAACTGTTTGATTTTCTTTTGAACCTGCTAATGTATATAAAAAATCAATTGATAGACTTTTTTATTTTTATGCCGTTTTGCAACCTCCGGGTTTTTACATACGGTTATATTAACGAATGTCAGCATAAAAAGAGCATGAAAAAGCCGCATAATCGACAGCCGTTAAAAAATTGTTTTTAGATATTTCCCATACCGCAATGTTAAACAATATTTTTCTATTATTGCAGTTAACAATATACTGTAATTAATTTGTTGTTAAAAGAGAGGTGCGCGGATTTTTTTATCACAAAAACGGATATGAAAAGATAACGGAAAATTCGTGTAACGGAGTGGGCGGTTCCGTGTTTATTATTTTTTTTTGGAGCGGTTCACTATATTTTTAATGATTACGAAATTTATAACACATGAAAAACCGATTATTGATTTTTGCTTTGTTATTCATTGCATCAGCCTTGCCGGCACAGGAGACGGCAATAGGGGAGTGGCGCACACATTTGCCTTACGGACAGGTTATTGACGTTGCCGTGGCGGGCGATGTCATTTATGCGGCCACACCTTACAGCATGTTTACTTACAATACCGTTGACAACAGGGTGCAAAGGCTCGACAAAGTAAAAGGCTTGCACGATGTGGGAATAAGTAAAATAGGATATAATAAAAAACTTAAAATGTTGCTCGTGGCTTATGCCAATGCAAATATCGACTTGATAGATAATTCGGGCAACATAATAAACATTAGCGACATACGCGACAAAGAGATACTGGGAAATAAAACCATAAACAACATAATGTTTATTGACAACTACGCCTATCTTTCTTGTGGTTTCGGCATTGTTGTTTTCGACATGGTAAAAAAGGAGGTAAAAGACACTTATTATATAGGTCCCGGCGGCGATGCCATAAACGTATTGGATATGACCGTTAACGACACGTCGCTTTTTGCCGCCACCGAAAGCGGAATTTATTATGCCGATAAAGATGCTTTGAATCTTGTTGATTTTAACGAGTGGCACAAAGATATGAGGTTGACCAATCCCTCTGTAAAATACAATATTATTGAAGCTTTTGCGGGAAAGGTTTATACCAATTATTATCATGGAGGTTTCGAAGGAGATACTATGTATGTTTTCGACGGTACCGCATGGAACTATTTCGAACACGGTAACTATTCGCGCCGGACACAAATAAATGCACTAAACGGTAAATTGCTTGTGGCAACACGCTACAAGGTAAAAGTATATGATGAAAACGCCGGTTTTCTGTTCGATGTTTGGAACCCTTCGGGAAACAACCTGGAGCCCCTTGCCGCACAAATAGATACCAAAGATAATATTTGGGTTGGCGACAATAAAAAAGGATTGGTAAAAACATGGAACGAAGGTTGGAGCGGCGAAATTATTCAACCCAACGGCCCGGGCACAAAAAATATTTATGCCCTCGATGCCGAAGGAACAAATGTTTGGGTTGCTCCGGGAGGAAGACAGTCGAACTGGGCTAAACTTTACATGCTCGACGGTATTTTCTCGTTTGTGAACGAAAAATGGACAACTTTTAACTATAAAAATACCGAAGCTCTCGATACGATAAACGATTTTGTTTGCGTAAAAATCGACCCCCAAAATCCGGATATCGCTTATGTCGGAAGTTGGCACAAAGGAGTGTTGAAATTTGTAAATAACGAACTTACTACCATATATTCGGTTGACAACAGCACTTTGAGACCTTGGATAGCAGCACCAAACCAGATAAATATCAGCGGCTTGGCTTACGACAGCCATCACAACCTGTGGGTGGCAAATACCGGTGCTCCCGACTTGCTCTCCATGATGAATGATAAAGGCGAATGGCGCTCTTTCAATTTGGGCGGGCAGTATAGCGGTATTGATATTGGAAAAATGATGATAGACAAAAACGACTACAAATGGATAATAAAACGAAAAGAGGGGTTTATACTTGTGTATAACGACAATGGCACCTTTGACAATGCTTCTGACGACCAGGTCAGAGTATTGAGCTCCACCACTGGACGGGGCGCCATTCCCGGCAATGGTGTCTATTCCTTTGCCACGGATGAAAACGGTGAGGTGTGGGTAGGAACCGATAAGGGGGTGGCTGTTTTTAGCAATACTCAAGATATTTTTACTCCCGGTGTAAATTATGATGCCCATCAAATTCTTGTGCCTCGTAACGACGGTTCGGGATTGGCGGATATTCTTCTCGAAACCGAACTTGTTACGGCAATAACTGTTGACGGAGCCAACAGAAAATGGATAGGAACCGAAAGGGCGGGAGTTTTCCTGCTCTCCCCCGACGGACTAAAAGAGATTCATCACTTTACCACCGAAAACAGCCCCCTGCTCTCCAACAACATAACCGATATTGCCATTGATGCCGACGGCGAAGTCTTTATAGGTACCGCCAACGGTTTAATTTCGTATCGCAGTACCGCAACACCGGGAAAACCGGTTAACTCTAATGTCTATGCTTATCCTAACCCCGTTAGGGAAAACTATACGGGCGTGATTGCAATAAAAAATGTCGTTAATAATGCCAGCGTGAAAATAACCGACAGTTACGGCAATTTGGTTTTTGAAACCAAAGCCGAAGGCGGACAGGCGGTTTGGGACGGCAAAAACTTCGATGGTCGCCGTGTAGCTACAGGAGTTTATGTGGTGTTTATTACAAACGACGACGGTAGCGAAACCATGGCAACAAAAATACTGGTTATAAGGTAAGTGCGGTTTTGCCCGGCGCAATTTTGTTCTGTAAAAACAGAGTGTGGAAACACGGTGAATTTATATCCTAACGGTTCAAAATAAGCCGTGTGCCGTAAACGTTGTTGGCAAATGTTTTAATGTTTGGTCTCTATATTGTTTGTTCCGGAAACAGGCGTTAACTCGTATTTATGTGTTGGTTTGTATTTCATTGTCCACAAAAAAGGCACAAAAAAGAAAAAACCCGCTATTATAGCCCCGACGTCGGCTTGTTCATCCCTGCATAAGTTTGTCCGAAATGTTTCGTAGCCCTCTTTTTTTAATTTTATAGCGGTACAACTGCCCACAATTTTTGTGTCTTTATACAAATAAGGGGTTTCCCCGACATGTTCATCGGAGATGTAAACTTGTGCACCCCCGGGACTTGATTCAATCAATGTAGTACTTACACATCCGGTAAATAAAATTGAAATTGCCAGTAATACAGAGACAACCTTTATAAAATTTCCGCTCTTTATCATAAATATTAAAGTTATTAAAGGAGACGGAACATGGATTTTCCGGTTGCTATACGGGAATGTTTCCGTCAAAAAAAAATTGTTATGTCCCTCTTTAATCTCCTATTTTTTGTTATTAATGTTAAAAATACTTTTGTGTTCTTTAAAGTTTTTCAAACCTTCGTCAAGAAAATTCACGAAAGCGTCGATATCGAGGTCGTAGGCGCGGGGTTGAGTAAGCACATCGCCGTCGGGACTGAGCAAAACGTAAAACGGCTGGGCGTTGGTACCGAATTTTGTAATTTGAAAATCGGCAAATTTTTTCCCTATGGTTTTTTTCATTTTACCGTCGTAGGTCGATTTTACCCATTCGTTTTCGGGAAGTTTATACTTGTCGTCAACATAAAGGGCAAGAACGATGTAATTGTTTCTCAGCCTTTTAAGGACTTTTGGGTCTGACCAAACGTTTGCTTCCATTTCGCGGCAGTTAACACAACCGTGTCCTGTAAAATCGATAAAGATGGGTTTGTTTTGTTCTTTGGCACAAGCTACAGCCTGTTTATAGTCGAAATACCCTTCCAATCCGTGAGGCAAGTGCAAAAATTCGTGGTATTTCGGTGTTTCGCAAATCTCTTTATTGTCGGAAGCCGAGCCGTTTCCCGAGAATGTTTGTATGTTTTCGCGTACTATTTTGTTCACGTCGAAATCTATTGTCGATTGCGGGGGAAGATATCCCGACAACGCTTTGAGCGGTGCGCCGAACATGCCGGGTATCATGTAAACCACAAAGGTAAAGGTGATTATCGAGAGCAAAAGACGTGGCACCCCTATATGTTGCAAGTCCGAATCGTGGGCAAATTTCAGTTTGCCGAGCAAATACAATCCCATCAAGAAGAATATGACAATCCAGAATGCAAGATAAACCTCTCTGTCGAGAATATGCCAGTGGTAGGTTTGGTCGGCGATACTTAAAAATTTAAGACCGAGGGCAAGCTCGAGAAATCCGAGGACAACCTTAACCGAATTGAGCCAACCGCCCGACTTGGGCAAACCTTGAAGCCACGACGGGAAGAAGGCAAACAGGGTAAAAGGCAGCGCAAATGCCAACGAAAAACCGAACATCCCTACAATGGGTTTCAAAATCTCTCCACCTGCCGATTCTACCAATATGGTCCCTACAATTGGTCCCGTACAACTGAACGATACGAGAACAAGTGTCAGTGCCATAAACAGAGGTCCCATTATTCCCCCCTTATCGGCTTTTTCATCACTTTTGTTAACCATCCAGTGAGGAAGGGTTATTTCGAAAGCACCGAAAAACGAAAAGGCGAAAATTAAAAATATCAGGAAAAACAGAATATTGGGAAGCCAGTGGGTACTCAGCCAGTTGGCAATGTTCGGCCCTGCAACAACGGCAAGTATTGAGCCTATAAAGGTATAAATAAGAATAATGCTTAAGCCGTAAACCACAGCTTGAAACTTCCCTTTCGTTTTTTCTTCCCCCTCTTTCATGAAAAACGAAACCGTCATAGGAATCATCGGAAAAACACAAGGTGTTAAAATGGCTATAAGACCGCCGAGGAAAGATAACAGGAAAAATCCCCATAGGCTTTTCTTTTTGCCTGTAATATCAATGTTTTGTCTGTTCTCATCTCCCTGAGAAACGGTAGCGCTTTCATTGCCGGCGGTGTTTCCGCCCCCTGTAATTGCAGTACCGCTTTGATCTCCGTTGAAAGTAAACTCGAACGGAATATCTTGCGGAGGAAGACACTGTTTGTCGTCGCAACTCATGAAATCTACGGAGCCTTTTACGATAACGGGACTTTTTGTGAGAATTTTTACCTTTTGTTGAAATATTGCTTCGTTGGCAAAATATTTCAATGTCATATCGAAATTGGGGTCGAACTCCTCTATCACTTTGCTCTTTTCTTGTACTTTGCCCTCAAGGCTGTATTTGGTACTGTCTTTTTCAAAAGTAAATGTTGTAGCGGGCGGCGACATAGGAATGTCTTGCGAGTAAAGGTGCCAATTTGTCTCAATGGTTGCTTTGAAAGTTAACATATATTCGTTATCCGCAACTTTTTCGGAAGAGAACTCCCATTTTACGGGTTCGAAAATCTGCGCTTGAATACCCAGCGACAACAGTAAAAAACCACAAATAATTATCAGTTTCGATTTCATATTTCTTTATTTTTTTTTCAGATGAATAATAATTAGTTTTTATAAAGTCAGGCAAAAATAACCTTTTAAAAATAATCTTGTAAAATTCCTTTTCCCCTTCTACGGTTTTTTTTGACAACTTAATTAAGATGTTTGTTGCATAATAAAAGCAAAAGCGGTATAAGATTTTATCTTGCTTAAAGAGGCGGTTGATTAAAATTTTATACAATTTTTAAAAAATATTGTAACAATTACTTGTGAAAGCGGTGGTACTATTGCAACGTGAAAGTATGTTAATTAATGACACAAAAAGTATAAGATTATGAAACTTAAAGAAAATGTGGCTGTTTCCGATTCGGGATTTGTTTTTTTGCCCACAACCGGCGAGAGTTTTTCGGTAAATCCCATTGGCGCCGAGATTCTGCAACTGTTAAAACAGGGGAAACAGGTTCAGGAAATCAGCAATGAACTTTTCGAGAAGTATGATGCCGACCCTCAAACCATCGACAAGGACATCACCGATTTTTTAGAGATGCTTAATCATTACTCGTTAATAGAATAGATATGGAAAAGCCGAAATTAACAATAGCCGTAACGGGGCTTAATGCCATAGATAACCCGGGTCCGGGCGTTCCCGTAATAAGAGCATTGCATCAGGCAAACTCGTTTGATGTACGGATTATCGGTTTTTCGTACGAAACGCTGGAGCCGGGAATCTATATGCACGACCTTATAGAAAAATCGTATCAGATACCTTACCCGAGCGTCGGTACAAGTACTTTGTTCGAAAGGCTGAAGTATATACATTCCATAGAAAAAATAGATGTTATTATTCCCAATTTCGATGCCGAACTCTACTCCTTTATAAAATTGGAGCCCGAACTCAATAAGTTGGGAATAAAAATGTTTTTGCCGACACTCGAGCAATTTGAAGAACGCCACAAAGTTAATTTGAACGAGTTCGGTAAAAAATACGATATTCCGGTACCGAGAAGCGAAGCCATTTATACCGTTTCGGACAGTCATAAACTGATGCCTGAGTTCGATTGGCCCGTTATTATTAAAGGAAAATTTTACGATGCCGGTATTGCCTACAATTTCGACCAAATATCGCTCTATTTCAATAAAATATCGGCAAAATGGGGTTTGCCTGTAATTTTACAGGAGTTTATTCACGGTACCGAATACAACGTCACCGGATTGGGCGATGGAAAAGGAACAACCATTGCCGCCGTCCCCATGCGAAAACAATATATTACCGAAAAGGGAAAAGCATGGGGGGGAATTTCAATTACCGATGAAGAGTTGTTAAAACTTACCGAAAAATTTGTTGCCAAGACCAAATGGCGCGGACCTTTCGAGCTGGAACTGATGAAAACCAAAGAGAATAAATTTTATTTGCTTGAAATTAATCCGCGTATCCCCGCATGGATATTTCTTGCCGTCGGCGCCGGGCAAAACATTCCGGAAGCTTTGGTAAACCTAGCCTTGGGGAAAAAAGTGAAACCTTTCGAAAGTTATATGGCAGGAAAAATGTTTGTCCGCTATTCGTGGGATATGATTGTCGATCTTAAAGAGTTTGAAACAATATCAACACTCGGTGAATTGTAACAAAAGGTGAAAATATATTAAAATAACATTAAAAGTAATAAACGGAAAAAAAGATAAAAGGTATGGAAAAGCAAAAATATGAAAGACCCGCAATAAAAAAACTCGAAAGCAGTATGCCCAACAAATTCGGGACGCGGACAGAATATGTTCCCATGACCCACATAGAAGATGTGCCCGTTAAAGATTTGTTGGAAAAGTACGGTTCGCCCCTGTTTGTGATAAGCGAAAAAAAGATACGCGAAAACATACGCAATGCGCGCCGCTCGTTCGAAACACGTTATCCAAAGGTGCAATTTGCCTGGTCGTACAAAACCAATTATCTCGATGCCGTGTGCCGCACTTTCCATCAGGAGGGCTCGTGGGCAGAGGTTGTCTCGGGTTTTGAATTTGCCAAAGCTTTGCACAATGGTGTTGACGGAACAAAAATCATCTTTAACGGTCCCGACAAAACCGATGACGATTTGGAAATGGCCATAGAGCACGGCGCCCTGATACATATAGACCACCTTGATGAATATTATTCGGTGAAAAATATCAGCGAAAAACTGGGAAAAAAGGCAAAAGTTGCCATCAGGGTCAATATGGATACGGGAATTTATCCCATGTGGGACCGCTTCGGTTTTAATTACGAAAACGGTCAGGCATGGGACGCCCTCAACAAAATAATGCGTACCGGCAGTATGGAGTTGGTGGGGTTGCACACTCATATAGGAACCTTTATGCTTGCTCCAAGTGCATATTCGGCTGCCGCTTACAAACTTGCCGACCTCGCAGTAGGTATTCGCGAAAAATACAATCACGAAATTAAATACATCGATATGGGTGGCGGATTTGCTTCGCAAAACACACTTAAAGGAGCTTACCTGCCCGGAAAGGATATTAATCCCTCAATAGACGATTTTGCCGAAGCTATTACTTCGGCTCTCATCAACAGCAACTTCAAAAACGAGCAACTTCCGCTATTGATACTCGAAACAGGGCGCGCCTTGATAGACGATGCGGCTTACCTTCTCGGCACGGTAATCTCAAACAAAAGACTCTCCGACGGACGGCGGACAACAATAATAGATGTGGGAGTAAATATTCTGTTTACCTCTTTCTGGTACGACCATAAAATAACACCGGCACAACCCTTTACGCAATATACCGAAGATACGGTTTTGTATGGTCCGTTATGTATGAATATCGATGTGATACGGGACCACATAAATTTGCCGCTGCTCAACAAAGGCGACCATTTTGTTATTCACCATGTTGGAGCTTATAACATGACACAGTGGATGCAGTTTATCACTTTGCGCCCCCGTATTGTAATGATTGACGAAAACAAAAACGTCCATGTAATACGTGAACGCGAAACCCTGGATTCGTTGCTCGAAAAAGAATCGGTACCCGGACACCTTGAAAAATTCGACTTGTAGCAAATTTTATTATGGACAAACTTTTCGAAGAGATATTGAACGATAACACATCGGGGTCGGGTACGGTTTTAAACGCCGTCATCTTCCAATTGCAGGACAAGTTGCAGAAAAGCGGCAATGTTGACCTGCTTTTGCTTTCTGACAAACTCGAAAAGGTTTTCGAAAAGTTTCCCAATTTCGCCTTGCTACACCATTTTATTTACCGTTATAAACAGACTTTCGAAAACAGAAAAGAGGCACCGGTGGAGGATGTGCAAAATTTCCTCCGTTTTTATCTGGAAAAATATGCGGGAGCACAACTGAAAGTGTCGGAGAAATTTTTGAAAGAGATAAATGTTGAAGGAAAAAATATTTTGCTGCATAGCAACAGTTCGGCAGTGAAAAACCTTTTTGAAACGCTGAAACGGAATAAAATTTTTCCGTCAGTATGGCAAACGGTTTCGTCGCCTGCAAACGAAGGAAAGGTTCAAGCCGAATTTTTGCTGAATCTCGGATACGAAATAAATCTTTTTCACGAAGACAGCATATCGCTTTTTGCAAAAGAAATAGATATTGCCGTTTTCGGTGCCGATATGATTTTTAACGGTTTTTTTGTAAATAAAACAGGCACATATCCCTTGTGTTTAATGATGAAACGGTTGGGAAAGCCGGTTTATGTTATTGCCGAAGAGAGGAAAAAGATAGACGAAAAGAAAACCGGCACACCGGAGATTGAAAAATTGCTGAATGAGTATCCCAAACCGGCGGAAGAGCTTGCGGGAGCTGTCAACGGCAAAATCAAGGTTCATAATTATTACTTTGAAAAGATACCACTTAGTTTAGTTGACAAATTGTTTATTTGATGAAAGAAACAATAACGAACAGAGCATTGAAACAGCGATTGAAGTTTCTTGCCGACAGCATATTAAACAGCTATGCACAGGTTTTTTTCTCGAAAAACCGGCTTTTTGCCGTTATTTTGATGCTGGTCTCTTTTTTTGATGTTTATGCCGGAATAAGCGGATTGATTGCTGTTTTTACCGCCAACGGAATAGCATGGTTTATGGGAATAAACCGTCAGAAGATAATTGCGGGAGCGTACGGTTTCAATCCGTTAATGGTGGGTCTCGGTTTCGGGTTGTATTTTCAGCCCGGATTGCCCTTTTATATTATTTTGATTTTTATAAGTTTGTTAACCCTCTTTATTACATTGGGTTTCGAAGGTGTTCTCGGTAAATACGGGTTGCCATATTTGAGTATTCCTTTTCTTTTCGGAATATGGATGATACTTATTGCCGCAAAATCGTACGGCGGTCTCTATTTGAGCGAGCGCGGCGTATATACGCTTAACGACTTGTACGCTTTCGGCGGAATGAATCTGGTAAAAGTTTACAACTGGTTCGACGGTTTAAATGTTGCCGAACCTCTGCGCATATATTTGAAATCGCTGAGTGCCATTTTTTTTCAATATCACATATTTGCCGGAATGCTAATCGCTCTGGGATTGATACTATATTCGCGTATTGCCTTTACGTTTTCGCTTATAGGTTTTTTTGCCGCTTACTACTTTTATCTTGTGATAGGAGCCAATATTTCGGAGTTGAGTTACAGTTACATAGGCTTTAATTACATACTTACCGCTATTGCAGTGGGAGGTTTTTTTATTGTACCCTCAAAACGGAGTCTGCTTTGGGTGCTTTTGCTCACCCCGGTGGTGGCAATAATAATGACAAGCACCTCATATCTCTTTTCTTATTATCAACTCTCTATCTTTTCGTTGCCTTTCAACATTACCGCACTGCTATTTTTATATTCGTTGAAATTTCGTGAGAAAAATTTCGGGAAACTTACTCCCGTGGTTTATCAACAATTTTCGCCCGAGCTTAATGTTTACGGGCACAAAAACTATATGGAACGTTTCGGCGGTTTGCCTTATGTTTTCATAAAATTTCCTTTTTGGGGAGAGTGGAAAGTAACGCAAGCTTTCGAAGGAAGCAAATCTACACATCGCGATAATTGGAAATATGCCTGGGATTTTGAAATTTTTGATGAATACGGCATGAATTTTAAAAACAACGGCACAAAACCCGAAGATTATCTGTGTTACAACAAACCTTTAAGCGCTCCTGCCGACGGCATTGTAGTGGAGTTGGAAGACGGTATTGATGATAACCGCATAGGCGGCGTAAACATCAATAAAAATTGGGGTAACAGTATAGTGATAAAACATGCCGAGTATCTTTACAGTCAAATAAGCCATATAAAAAAGGGCAGTTTCAAGGTAAAAAAGGGCGACGTCGTAAAGCAGGGCGATTTGCTGGCGTATACCGGAAATTCGGGACGCTCACCCGTGCCGCATATCCACTTTCAAATTCAATCGACACCGCAAATAGGCTCTAAAACAATAAGGTATCCCTTGTCGTCGTACATTCTGAAAACCGAAAACGGTTTTGTTTTTAAAACGGCCTCGTATCCCAAATTGGACGACAGTGTAAGCAATGTTTCGGTTAACGAAAACCTTAAAAAGGCTTTCGGCTTTGTACCCGGCGAAACGCTTACTTTCGAAACGGTGCAAAACAACATAAAAAAAGAGGTTAATTGGGAGGTTAAAGCTGATATATACAATAACACATACTTCCGTTGTAAGCAATCGGGAGCCACGGCATATTTTAAATTCATAGGCGAAGTATTCTATTTTACAGGATACAAGGGCAAAAAAGAGACACTTCTTTATTATTTCTATTTGTCGTCGTTTAAGTCGGTAACGGCTTTTTATAAAAATCTTGTTATATCCGACAATATTCCACTGAATATGTTTCCCGAAAAATCATTGTTGTTGTTGCAGGATTTTATTATTCCCGTTTACAAATTTTTATTTGCAAAATACAGTATGGTATATTCCGCAATGAAAGAGAATATTGATGAAACCACAGTCGATTTAAAATCGACGGCAACATTCGGGGTATTTGGCAAAAACACTAAAAAGTATCAATTTTCGTTGATAATAAAAAATAGCCGTATTGAACAGATTGGGGTTAAAAGTGATAACAAACAAATATTGAAGGCCGTAAGGAGATGAAGATAAACGCAATAGTAACGGTGTTTTTTTTGTTGTTTTCCGTTGAAGTTTCCGCTCAGGGAGAGGTGAATTTTAAAGAGGTGGATTCGTCAACGTATGCTTTGTACAACACAAAACAATGGGAAAAACTTTTAAAGGAAGGAAAACGGGGATTAAAAAAGGGCATTGATTATTACTACTTACGGATGCGTATGGGAATAGCACGTTACCGCCAGGAGAAACCCTTTTTTGCCGCTGCCCATTTCGAAAAGGCTCTGAAATTTTCGCACAACGACCCCGCGGCATTAACATACCTGTACAACTCCTATTTGTGGGAAAATAACCGGAGCAAAGCCGCCCGGCTTTCAGCAGGTTTTACTCCTGCACTCAAAGAGAGTCTTAATGTGGAAACAAAAACTTTTCAGGGTTTTGATGTTTCATCGGGGTACCAGTTTAACGACAATGTAGAAAAAAACGGCGGGCTCTACATTATGGGTGCAGACAGTTTGACGGGCAAACAGCTGCTTTTGGGCAAACAGCTCTTTTTTCATGCGGGGGCATCTTTGCTCTTTTTCGACAGGCTAAATGTGTATATGTCGTACGATAACCTGCATATTGACAAAACAACAAGATTTCAGTACCGCGAACTGAGGCTGAAAAAAGACAGTACGGTTTTGAAAACCTGGGGCTACGAAAACTATTTTTCGGAAACAAGTACCGTAAAAGAGAAGATATTCGACGATGCTATTTTACAACACGATTTTTATATTAACGCAAATTTGAGATTTAACAGAGGTTGGAGCGCGGGAGGATTTTATCATTTTATTAATGTGGGCAGTACAAAGGTGAACGCAATTTACTCGCAGAGTTCAAAAACCGATACGGCATACTACATTGAGTACCAAAAATATTACGAAACGTTTGAATATAAACAGGACAGTTTCCGTTTTGAAACCGCCGACACTTCGTATAACAATTGGTTTACAGGTGTTTTTGCCGAAAAAGATTGGAATTTTTTACGTGTTAGTTTTGAATTGGCGGCAGGAAACCTTAACGGGTTTAAACAAAAGCAGGCAAGTATGGGGCTTATATATTACCCCTTCGGCAACACTTCGTTGTACGGAAAAACGGTTGTAAGCTTTTTTAAACAAAGCAAAGAGCAAGAACCACGCTTTTTGTGGAGTCAAACCGCAGGAATAAAAATTTCGCCCGGAATATGGTTCGAAGCCGGATACCGTCAAGGCGACTTTTCGGATGCCCAGTTCGAACGCGGTTTTTTGGTTTATAATCTTCCCGAAAAAATCGAATATTCGGCAAACGCCTCGCTGTTTTTTTTCTTGAACAAGAGTGTAAACGTTAATTTACGCTATCAACATTTTTATAAAACCGGAAAATACGGTTTTTTTCAAAAAGAGAGCAATGATTTCGGAATAAACGAGTTTAATTATTTGTCAAATACAATAATAGTTGAATTAATATGGAAATTTTAAAAAAGACGATTTTAACGGCTGTAATGGTAATTACCGCTGCAAATTTTGTTTGTGCGCAAAGTTTTGACGAATTGGAAAACGCTTTTAAAGAGTCGTACCGCTACGAAAAAGAGGGTAAATACGGAAAAGCGATAGAGGCACTTCAAAGGGTTTATAATAAAGACAATTACGAGATAAACCTCCGTCTCGGCTGGTTAAAATATTCGGCCGGATTGTTTTCGGAAGCATTACCCTATTACGAAAAATGTATTGCCTTGAAACCCCTTTCGATAGAAGCACGCCTCGGAATTGTAAACCCTGCCGCAGCCATGGGAAATTGGACTCAAGTGGAAAAACAGTACCTTGATATCCTTAAAATAGACCCTCACAACTCACAGGTAAATTACAGACTGGGATTGATATATTACGGACGCGAAGATTATCAAAAAGCGGTAAAATATTTTTCAAAGGTTGTTAATCACTATCCTTTTGATTACGACGGTGTTATTATGCTGGCATGGACCAACCTGAAACTGAAAAAATACCGCGAAGCGGAAGTCCTTTTTCACAAAGCTTTGCTGTTTAACCCTTACGATGTTTCCGCAAAAGAGGGTCTTGATGCTTTGAAATAGTTACCGGATACGATTGCCGAATCAAAGGTTGTAACTTTTTTGCGGTTTATACTGTTTGCCGGAAAAAGATGTAAAAAACATCTCTTTTAATTTTACACTAATAATGCAATTCGGGTTTATCAATGCGTGTTGTTGTTGTGCGATACGCTTTTTTTAAACTCGGTAACGGTTACATTGGTAACGTTTTTAAACTGGGTGGAAAGATATTGCACGCTGCTGTATCCCATCATATAGGCTATTTCGCTGAGCGTAAGGTCATCTTCGGTAATTAATTGTTTTACTTTTTCTATTTTTTGAAGAATAATGTATTTTTCCAATGTAATACCTTCGTATTTTGAAAAAAGAGCCGACAGGTATTGATACGATTTGTTGAACTTTTGTACTATGAAATCCGAATTTCTAATCATGGAGTTGAAAGTGGTATGGTGGACAAGTTCGTAAACTGTGGCTTTCAGCCGGTTTACAATTTCTTTCTCTTTTTCCTTGATTATTTTAAAGCCGTTTGAGGTAATGATTTTTTCTATTTCGTCCGAAGAGATATTTTTGTTGTTGTAAGCAATTTTCAGTTCTCCGTACGATAATTTCAAAACTTTGACACCCTCGTTTTCGAGCAGGAGGCGCAAAAGCTTTTCGCAACACGGATTTGTTGTGTTTTCCACCGGAATGGTAATAACGATATTTTCATCATCTTTCATTATTTTTCAAAAGTAGTTAAAAATGTAATTGCGCTTTTACATGTTTCTTGTGTTAATTATAAACATTTAGCGGCGGCGGATATATTTATTGAAGGTTAAAAAACAGGGTTTTGATTAAAACCGTTAAAATTTTACTGCAGGTTTCTTTTCACCGTCATTTTCACCTCTTCGAGTCTGTTTCCCGATGCCTTTAAAATTTTAAATTTAAAAAGGTCCGTTTCAATTTCGTCTCCCGGGGCGGGAATACTTTTATAGTAGTGAATGATAAATCCTGCCAGGGTTTCGTATTCTTCCGACACGGGGATATCCAATTTATATTTTTCGTTAAGGTAATCTATTTCGAGGCGGGCAGAGAAAAGATATTCGTTTTCCGACAGCTGTTTTTCCAGTTCCTCCTCTTTGTCGTATTCGTCTTCTATTTCTCCGAAAATTTCTTCTATTATATCCTCCATGGTTACTATTCCCGATGTTCCGCCGAATTCGTCAACAACCACCGCCACGCTTTTGTGGTTTTTAATAAATTCGCCGAGGAGGTCGCTGGCAGCCATGGTTTCGGGATATACATTTACCTTTCGCAAAACATCGGTTATTTTCCCGGGATTTTTAAACATGTCGTAAGCGTGGACATAACCCTGTAAATTGTCGATGGTTCCGGAGTAAATCATTATCTTGGAATGGCCTGTTTCGATAAACATTTTTATCAAAACATCAATGTTTTCGTTTTTTTCGAGGGCATCAATGTCGGTACGGGGCACCATGCAGTCGCGCAGTTTCACATGTTTAAACTCCATGGCGTTTTGAATCATTTGCAGTTCCAAATTTGCGCTTTCGGGTTTCTCTTCGGCGTCGGGGTTGTAGTCTTTAACATATTCGTCCAAATCGACGGCACTGAAAGTATATGAATCGGGTTCTATTTTCACCCTGAAGATTTTTCGCAAGATAAATTCGGCAATGCCGATGTAGATTACTATTAAAGGATAGAGGAAATAGTAGATAATCCAAACGGGAACCGAGAGGGTTTTGAGTATTGCGTTTGGATTGATGCGAAAAAGGATTTTAGGCAAAAATTCGGCAATAACAAGTATTATCAGTGTTGATATTACGGTTTGGCTTAAAAGTATAATCCATTCCGAATTTAACGAGGCGGGCAGTTTCTCTTGTAATACGGGCTCCAGCCATTTAGCCGTTTCCATACCGTAAACAACAAGGGCAATGTTATTTCCAAGCAAAAGAGCCCCGATAAAACGTGAAGGGTTTTTATAAAAATCGGAAAGTATCCGTGCCGAGAAGATATTGCGCTTCATGTCGAGTTCCTGTTTCAATCTGCTGGAACTTACAAAGGCAATCTCCGTTCCCGAAAAAAAAGCGGAGAAAATCAAAGTTATTATTATCAGCCAAACGGTTATCATGGTTATGGCGGCAAAATTAGTAAAAAAACGGTAGAAAAACTTTTTTTAACTTTGTGCAAAAATTGAATAAAGCCGTGAAAAAATTGTACATAGCACGTCATGCAAAATCGTCGTGGGACGACATGTCGGTAAGCGACCACGACCGCGATATTCTGGAGAAGGGGGTTAAAAGAACCTTAAAAGTTGCCGGATATCTGAAAGAAAAAGGTGAAATTCCCTCTTTGATAATAAGCAGCAGTGCAAAGAGGGCTTTGAAAACGGCACGGCTATTTGCCGAGGTTTTTCGCTATCCCGTTGAAAACATTCTGGTTTCGGCATCGCTGTACGGATGTCACGAAGATGATATTTTTGAGGAACTTTACGGTCTTTCAGCCAATGTTACTTCGGTAATGGTTGTGGGGCACAATCCCGCATTTACCGGTTTTGCCAACCTGTTTTTAAAAAACGGACATAAGATAGACAATTTGCCCACTTCGGGTGTTGTGGCTGTTAAGCTGAAGATAGACGATTGGGAAAAAGTTTACGGTGCCGCAAGTAAGATGCTCTTTAAAGCCTTTCCGAAAGATTTGTAAAGCCTTATTTTTCAATACCTTTTTTCTCCATCAAAAATTTTATCGCCTGAAGGTTATTTATTGCGTCGGTGTAGTCGGGTACCATTTCAACGGCTTTTTTTAAATTGTCGAAAGCGTCGTCGAGTTGTCCGAGCATTCCGTAGCAGTAACCGAGGTAATTGTAGGTTTTTGCAATATCGAAACTGTAAGCGGTCTCTTTGTCAAACATGTAGCTGTCGTACCTGTGGGCAATTTTCCGGAAATCGAGGTTTTCGAGTTGTGCTTTAATGGTGTCTGTCAAGGTTTTTTCATCTTTGAATATTACGAGGCTTTTTTTCAGCATTCCCCGGTATCTGTTTTCCGCCGTTGGATTGTTTTTCAGTGCAAGTAAAAAATTTGCCGAAGCCTCTTTCCACCTGTGTTTATCCATCAACAATTTTCCGGCTTTGCGGTATGCTTTGGCGGGGAAAGCCATGGTGTCGGCGGCTTTCAAATAATATTCGAGAGCTTTGTCTTTTTTTCCCGTTTTGTTATATATCTCCGCAAGGTTGTAATAAACAATTCCGGGAAAATCGGGGTTGCGTTTCGCCAAATCTTCATAAACAATTATAGCCTTTGAAAGTTCGCCGGTTTTGTAATATGCCAAGGCCAAATTCGATACTGCACCTTTCATGTCGGGCGCAAGTTTTAAAACCTCTTTGTAAAGCATTATGGCTTTGACATACTCTTTTTTCTCGAGAAAATTATCGGCTCTTCTTTTTTTGGTTGCAGCTTCAACATTCATTCCCGGTTTTGATATATCTTCGAGCCATGTGGGTTTTATGAGCGTTAACAAGGCAAACAACAATAAAAACGCCCAGATGCCCGCTAAAAAAAATGCTATTATTTTATCCTCTTTGGATTTCATGGTTTTTTTAATCGTTTTTAATAATGAAAGTTATTTTTTTGCCCTCTTTTGCGAGTCTGTTATAAGTTTTAAAGGCCAGAAAATTGTCCTGAACGATAATTTGTAATCCTTTTTTGCGGTATTCGTTATATACGAAATCCGATTCCCTGCCAGTTAAAAATCCCTTGCCTCCTTTACCTCTTGTTCCGCTCGAAACAAGCAAAATGTCTTGCGAATATGCTTTTATGGTTTTTTTATCCCTTTGATTAAAAAAGTCCTTTTTGTCAACAGGGCGGAAGGTGCCTCCCGGGAAAATCATAATATCAAGATAATAGACGGGAAAACCTTTGTAAATGAAGAGATGTTCGTTTACCGGAAAAACGCCCTTGTTGCGGTATTTTATTTGTAAAAAAACCGTCCCCGTCAAAAACAGGGCAACAACAAAAAATGTGAGCCACTTCCCTGCTTTGAATTGCGAAATGTGCACAAGTGAAAAAAGCAAAAAAAAGACAGCTGCAGGAAAAACAAAGGCTTGAAAAAGATATTTGGTGTCGGTAAGTACCGATGTAAACATCAAAAACAGCAAGTCGAACAAAAAGAGATAAAAATAGAGACTCAATTCGTCCGAAAGGTAATCTTTGATTCCGGGATGTCTCAATTTTAAAGGATTTTTAAATATTTTGCCGTTTTCGATAACCGCAAAAACAAAGGTAAGTCCTATCAATGTTCCCCATAAATCTTTTGCCACATCGCCAATGTCGAAAATCCGGTTTGATAGAGGTATCTGTATTATTTCGTCAAAAAGCGAAATAAAAAAAGCCGTGATAAATGTGTTGAGCAAAATCTTACTGTTGTCCGCATTTTTCTCTTTCAAAAAGCGGTAATTCAAATAGGCGAAAACGGAATATGCCAAATAGTGCCAGTTATATTGCAAATCGTAGAAACGGTGATGAAAATAGAAGTCGGTGAAATATTGTCCTATACCGAACATTAAAAAGATAACCGACCATCCCGCAATGCGGTTTACCGTTATCTTTTTGCGCAACATAATAACAAGTGCGACAATAATTGCCATTGCCAAAAGGGGAATGACGGGGATTTTATAATCAAAAATCCTGATTTCCATTCCCGATACACTTCCGATAAACGATTGGAGATAATTTTGTAAGAGCAAAAATGGTGTTGCCACAAGCAACAGTGAATAAATTGTACGTTGGTTTGAACGTTTAAATAAAAATTGGTTATTAATTTTCATACCACAAAATTAATAAATATAGTAATGTTTAACCCTGCCGGTTAAAAAATAACAGTTGATGAAAAGCCGTTGATTATCCTTTTTGTCCTCAATTTGCATAAGGCTCCGCGCCCGGCTTGCATCTGTTTCGCAACAATTGTAAAAAACCCGGGTGACGGAGGTTTTGTTGAAAAATGCCGATTGATAAAGAAAGAATATTACTTTTGTACCGTGAAGAGAGAGGACAGAAAGGGAAATTAAATGGATACCGCAGAAAACATAACAAATATAAACATAACAAGAGGTTGCTGCATAGTAAATTCAGGCGAGCGCGAAGCCTTGAAAGTAGATCAGCAAAAATGCTGTAAGCTGACTTCGTACAATTGGCTGAAAGATTTTCCTGACACTCCCGATGCCAACGGGTTAAGGTATGCCGAAGTACGTTTTAAAAACGACAGGAAGGACTTTTTTTCCTATCCCGTTGAGATGATATTGAAAGAGGGCGAGATAGTTGCCGTGGAAGCCAATCCCGGACACGAAATAGGTATAGTTTCGCTTACGGGTGATGTTGTCAGGTTGCAAATGCGGCGCAAAAAAGTTGACCCGGCTCAGCAAGAGATAAAAAAGATATACAGACACGCAAGAGTTACCGATGTTGAGAAGTGGCTGGAAGCGGTTAAGAAAGAACCCGGAACCCTTACAAAGTCGAGAGAGGTTATTGCCGAATTGGGTCTTGATATGAAACTTAACGATGTGGAGTATCAAGGTGATAAAACAAAAGCCATATTTTATTACACCGCTGCCGACCGTGTTGATTTCAGGCAGTTGATACGTCGTCTTGCCGATATTTTTAAAATCAGGGTTGAGATGCGTCAGATTGGTGTAAGGCAGGAGGCGGCAAAACTGGGCGGTATCGGCTCGTGCGGACGCGAATTGTGCTGCTCGTCGTTTATGAGCAGTTTTAAAAGCGTTTCGACAAATGCGGCAAGAATACAACAACTCTCTTTAAACCCTCAAAAGCTTGCCGGACAATGCGGAAAATTGAAATGCTGTTTAAATTACGAACTCGACAGCTATGTAGATGCATTGAAAGATTTTCCAGACAACAGAATTGCGCTGAAGACAAAAAAGGGAACAGCACGTCATCAAAAGAGTGATGTTTTTAAAGGTATAATGTGGTATGCTTATACCAACGACCAAAACAGCATGCTTGCCATTCCTGTTGATAAGGTAAAAAAGATAATGGATATGAACAGCCGCGGTAAAATTCCTGCCGACCTTGAGCAGTTTGCACAAAAAACCGAACAAGCTGCACTTCCCGACGATACCGCTTCGGACGACGACTTTGTATCTTATATTTAATTTTTTTCATTGGAATTTGGTGTTTCGGACATCATGGGAGGGTAAATCCCGCAGGTGGCGATAGTGTTATATCCGGAGGTATTGCAATGATGTGTTAATGGAGCATCAGGCTTGCGGCAGGGATGGGAGCGGCAGCCCGCAGGCGGGGGCGTTAGTGAGGCAGGCGGAGGCAGGGCTGACGTGAGGAAGCCCCTGAAAACGCCGTTGCCGAACAGCGCCGCCGCCGAGGACTATTAGCGGACAGCCCGTATGCCGCCC